>DASWPQ010000078.1:0-57659 GCA_036398375.1 Gryllotalpicola sp. | reverse complement strand
GGGCTGCTCCCCGACGGCGTCCGGCTGGCGCTGGAGAAGCCCTTCGGCGTCGACGAGGCATCCGCCCACGCCCTCAACCAGCAGCTCGCGGTCCTCGCCCCCGAAGACCACGTGTTCCGCGTCGACCACTTCCTCGGCACGAGCGGCGTGCTCAACATCCTGGGCACCCGCTTCGCGAACCGCATCGTCGAGCCGCTGCTGAACAATGTGCACGTCGAGTCGGTCGAGATCGTCTACGACGAGACGCTCGGCCTCGAGAGCCGCGCGCGCTACTACGACCACGCGGGCGCCCTGATCGACATGATCCAGAGCCACCTGCTGCAGGTGCTGTCGGTCGTGGCGATGGAGCCGCCGGCCGCGCTCGACGCCCTCGACGTGCGCGACCACAAGGCGCTCACGCTGCGCGCGACGCAGCTGTGGGCGAACGACCCGGCGCAGGCCTCGCGGCGGGCGCGCTACCGTGCGGGCACGGTCGAGGGCCGCCCGCTGCCGTCCTACGTGGACGAGGACGGCGTGGACCCGAAGCTCGAGACCGAGACGCTCGCCGAGCTCACGGTCGAGGTGCGCAACAACCGCTGGGCGGGGGTGCCGTTCACGTTGCGCAGCGGCAAGGCGCTCGGCACGAACCGGCACGAGGTGTCCTTCACCTTCCGTCCGCCGTCGCACATCCCGGACCGGATCAGGGGCTCTGACCGCCCGAACCGGCTGCGCCTCGACCTTAAGACGCTCGAGATGAGCCTCGAGCTCGACGTCAACGGGCCCGGCGACCCGTACACGATCGACCACGTGACGCTCACCGCCGACCTCAACCCCGGGCAGCTGCCCGCCTACGGCGAGGTGCTCGCCGGGGTGCTCGAGGGCGACCCGATGCTCGCCGTGCGCGGCGACACGGCCGAAGACTGCTGGCGTCTCGTCGACCCGGTGCGCGCGGCGTGGAAGGCCGGGAAGGTGCCGCTCGAGGAGTACGAGGCCGGCTCGGACGGCCCCGGCGGCTGGGCCTGACGCCGGAGGCGGTGCCGCCCACGTGCGGCAGGAGGTCGCTGTGGTCGGCAGCCGCTTAGACGGCCGGCGGTGCCGTCGTGTTCCCCTCGTGGAACTCGCTCGTGAAGAGCTGGCTCTCGGCCGTCTCCCCCGCGAGCATCGCGACGATCGCGCGGCCGGCGGCGCGGCCCTTCTCGACCGCGGGCTGCACGAGCGTCGTGAGGTCGTACGGCCACAGGCCGTCGACCTTGACCCCGTCGAAGCCGATCACCGAGAGCTCGGCCGGCACGGCGATGCCGAGCTCCTCCGCGGCGCGGATCACCCCGGCGGCGAGCAGGTCGCTCTGCGCGATGATCGCGGTGGGGCGATCGGATGCCGGGAGCCGCAGCAGCTCGAGGGCGGCCAGCCGCCCCTCCTCCACATAGGAGCCGCCGCCAGTCACGGCGGGCGCGCCGGGGAACACGTCCCACGCCCCCTGCAGCCGCTCCACGGTCGTCGAGTTGGTGCCCGCGCCGACGCGCAGGGACGTGATCGGCCCGCGGGTGTGCTCGACGTCGAGCGGCAGGGCGACGACCGCGACCCGCATGTGGCCGAGCGCCCTCAGGTGCTCCGCGCCTCGTCGGGTCGCATCGCGGTTGTCCTGCTGGATCATCAGCACCCCGGGGTCGCCGGGGTCGCCCTCGATCGCCACGATGGGGACGCCGCGGGCGCGCAGGATCGCCACCGACTCCTGCAGGCGAGGGCTGCAGCCCATCAGCACGGCCGCGTCGAGCGGCGCATCCATGAGGGTCACGGGGTTCTTGTCCTCGGCCGCGGCGCGCTCGGCCGCGACATCCGTCAGCACGAGCAGCCCGGCGTCCACTGCGCCGATCTCCTCCGAGACGCCGTCCAGCGTCGCGATCTTGATGGGATCGCGGAAGGCGTCGCGCACCCGCTCCTCCAGCACGACGCCGACGATGCCGCTGCGGCCGCGCCGCAGAGAGCGCGCACGGGGGTCGGGGCCGGCGTAGTTGAGCTCACGGGCGGCCTGCAGCACACGTTCGCGCGTGGTGTCCGACACCGGACCGGTGCCGCTGAAGGCGAGAGATGCCGTGGAGGCGCTCACCCCGGCGCGGGCGGCGACGGCCGCGAGCGTCGGCCGGTGCTCCGCGGTCTGGTCGACGTCGGTCACGGTTCTCCTTCGGGTGGCTTCCCTTGGCCCAGGGTTTCAGATAGGTTAGCCGGACGCTGTCATCGAATCGATTCGATCGCCCGATTCACAGGCTCGCACGCCCGCTTCCCCAGACACCCTTCCAGGAACATCCGCCCCCGCATGAGCACCACCGCCCCCGCCCGCACCCCCGCCGAACTGCGTCGCTGGCGCAACGCGGTGTTCGCGATCTTCGCCCTCAACGGACTGTCGATCTCGACCTGGGCGAGCCGGGTCCCCGCCGTCCGGCAGGACCTGCACGCGACCACCGACGTGATCGGCCTGATGCTCTCGGGCATGTCGCTCGGCGCGATCCTCGGGCTCATCGTCGCCCCGATCGTCGCGCACCGGCTGGGGCTGCGGCGCGGGATGCTCATGGCCCAGCTCGCCTCCGCCGTCGGCCTGATCATCGTCGGGCTCGGCTCGACCGTCGGCCACAGCCTGTCCGTCGTCTCGCTCGGACTGCTGTTCCTCGGCTTCGGCAACGGCTGCATCGACGTGCAGATGAACGTCTCGGCCGCCGACGTCGAGCGGCACATCGGCAAGACGATCATGCCGCTGATGCACGGCTTCTTCTCGATCGGCACGATCATCGGCGCGGGCGCCGGTGCGGCGGCGGCGGCTCTGCACCTCAGCGTGTTCGTGCACACGATTGTGATGGCTGTGGTGATGGTCGCGGGGGTGGCCGCGAGCGTTCGGCTCGTGCCGGAGGCCACGAACGACGCCACCGGGTCGGGCGAGCACATCGGGTTCCGCGCCCGCGTGGCCGTGTGGAAGGACGCCTCCCTCGTGCTGATCGGCGTCGTGATGCTCGGCATGGCCTTCGCCGAGGGCTCCGCGAACGACTGGATCGCCCTCGCCGCCGTCGACGGGCACGGTCGCACGCAGGCGCAGGGTGCGGCGATCCTCGACGTGTTCGTCATCGCGATGACGATCGGGCGCATCGCCGGCGGCCCCCTCGTCGACCGGATCGGCCGGGTCACGGCGATCCGCGTCACGGCGGGCCTCGGCATCGCCGGACTGCTGCTGTTCATCCTCGCGCCGGCCCCGTGGCTGTACGTCGTCGGCGCCGGGCTGTGGGGCCTCGGCGCCTCGCTCGGCTTCCCGCTCGGCATGTCGGCGGCCGCCGACGACGAGCGGAACGCGACCGTGCGGGTGGCATCCGTCGCCATGGTCGGCTATCTCGCCTTCCTCGCCGGGCCGCCGCTGATCGGATTCCTCGCCGGCGATTTCGGCATCCTCAACGCCCTCTACCTGATCTTCGCCCTCATCGTGCTCGCCTTCGTGTGCGCGCCGGCCGTGCGGCAGCGCACGTTCGCCAAACGGGATGCCTTGGGCCTCTGAACGGCCCGTGCGCTCCTGCGGCGGCTCATCCGCGCCGCTGAACTGGGCGAAAGGCAGTAGTCGGTTGAAGCTCAGCTCCGACCGGCCCCGCGATGATGTCGGTGCCCCCGCATAGCGTGGAGGTATGGAGCAGGCGGTTCATCAGCTCGTGACGCGCACCCTCGACCTCGCTTTCGAGCGAAGAGGTGACCCCTCCGGCCCTCCGGTCGTTCTGCTCCACGGCTTCCCATACAGCCCGCGCAGTTTCGACGAGGTCGCGGCACTGCTCGCGGAGAGCGGCGCCGATGTCGTTGTGCCCTACCTGCGCGGCTACGGGCCGACCCGTTTCCGATCCGCGAGCACCCCGCGCTCAGGTCAGCAGGCCGCGCTCGCCTCGGATCTGCGCGAGCTGATCGACGGGCTCGGGCTCGGAAGACCGATCGTCGCCGGCTTCGACTGGGGCGGTCGAGCGGCCTGCCTTGCCGCCATGCTCTGGCCCGAAAAGGTGGGCGGTCTTGTCACGATCGGCGGCTACAACGTTCACGACGTGAAGGCGATGGCGACCGTGCCGGAACGCCCCTCGACCGAGGCGAAGAACTGGTATCAGTGGTATTTCCAGAACGAGCGCGGCCGCGAGGGCCTGCGTCGCAACCGGCGCGAACTGGCCCGGCAGCTGTGGCATGAGTGGTCGCCGCACTGGGACTTCGACGACCAGACCTTCGAGGCGACCGCCGTCTCTTTCGACAACCCCGACTTCGTAGAGGTGGTCATCCACTCGTACCGGGTTCGGTACGGTCTGGCGGCCGGGGACCCGGAGTACGACCACCTGGAAGCACTGGTCGCGGCCCAGCCTCCGATCACCACGCCGACCATCGTCATCGACCCGACCGATGATCCGATCGCACCGCCCCTGCCGCTCGAAGAGCACAAACCGCGCTTCACGCGACTGATCGGCTACCGGAGGACCCCCGTGGGCCACAACACACCGTACGAGGACCCGGAGACCGTGGCGACAGCGATCCTCGACCTCCGCTGACTGCCGCCAGGGGCGTGACGGCCGGCGGCGTCGCCGCACGGTCGATCACGGGCTGGGCGTCGCCTGGCTGCCGTACCCGCTGCGGCAGCCCCAGCGCGACACGTCGGCGCTCCTACGGAGCGACGGGGTAGTGGCTGCTGCTGGCGATCCGGTTCCAGGAGTTGATGACGACGGCGAGCCAGGTCACGGCGGCGACCTGCTCGTCGGTGAGGACGTCCTCGTGTGCGCCCCGGTCCGGGACGTGGCCGTAGTCGCTGATCAGCGTGACTCGCTCCGTGATCTGGAGCGCCGCCTGCTCTTCCGGGGTGAAGTACTGCGACTCCCACCAGCCCGAGACGATGGCGAGCCGGTCCCAGGTCTCGCCGTGCGCGATCGCGTCACCGGTGTGGAACTTGAGACAGAAGGCGCAGCCGTTGAGCTGAGAGGCGCGGATCTTCACGAGTTCGACCAGCAACGGGTCCAGACCGATCGCCTGCGCCCCATCCGAGGCCGCGTTGCTGAGCTCCATCATCGCCTGGTAGCTGGCGGGCTGGACCTTGCCGATGTTCACGTGGGGCACGCTTCAGTTCCTTTCCTGAGCGAGCGCCAGAGCGCGCTCACTCATCAGGACGACGGAGGGCGGCGAAGTGTGAGGCGTCAGTTCCAGAGGGTGAGCTTGTTCGGGTTGAGCATCATCTTCACGTCGGTGATGAGCCCGCCGAAGACCTCGAAGGTGACGACGCCGATGATGCGCCCCTCGTCCCACATCGCGAAGCCGAGGCCGTCCGGCGTCTCCAGCGGGGCGATCTCGGTCTCCGACCGCTTCTGCATGACACCCAGGACGAAGCGGGCGACCTTGTCCGAGCCGAACACCGGGTTGCGCGCTGCGGAGACGAACCCGCCACCGTCGGAACGCAGGATCGCGTGCTCATCGAGCACCTGCACGAGCGGATCGAGCCGGCCGGTCTGCGCGGCCGCGGCGAAGGCCTGGACGACGCGGTCGTGTTCGGCGCGGGACACGGTTCGGATCGGCGCCTGCTGGATGCGTCTGCGCGCGGAGCTCGCGAGCTGGCGGCAGGCGGCCGGAGTACGGCCGACGGCCTCGGCGATCTCGTCGAAGGGCACCGCGAAGACATCGTGGAGCACGAACGCCACGCGCTCGGCCGGGGTCATCGACTCCAGCATCATGAGCAAGGCACTCGAGACCGTGTCATCGAGGCTGACTCGATCGAGCGGGTCGGTGGACGACTCGCTGAACGCCGCGAGAGGCACGGGTTCCGGAAGCCACTCTCCGACGTACTCCTCGCGTCGTGCTCGCGCCGAGCAGAGCACGTCGAGGCACACCCGGCTCGCCACCCGCGTGAGCCAGGCGCGAGGCACCTCGATCGCGTCCCGCTCGCTCGGGGCGAGCCGGTACCAGCGGGCGTAGGTCTCCTGCACCGCGTCCTCGGCCTCAGCGATGGTGCCAAGCATACGAAAGGCGAGGGCGATCAGGTGACGGCGTTCACCAATGACCTCGTGGTCGATCGCATCGTCCATGGCCGTCTCCTCGACCCCCGTCTTACCGTACCCGGGCGCCCTGCGACGAGAGCCACCGCTCGAAGGTCTGCGTGCCGAGTCGAGCGCCGGGAGTCGCGAGCAGCGCACCACCGGTCAGGGCCTTGCCCATCGCCCCCGGCATGGCGACCTCGAGGACGCGGCCATGCTGTCCGCTCGCCTTCAGGTAGCGGCGGATCATGTCAGCCAGGTTCTCCTCCCGGGGGCCTGCGAGCTCCGCGATGAATCCGCCTGGCGCATCTTCCGCCGATTCCACGAGCGCGGCGGCGACCTCCGCAGCGGCGATCGGCTGAGTACGCATCTTGGGCGCCATCACCATCCCGAGCACACGCGGCCGGGTGGCCATCTGGACAGCGAACTCGTGGAACTGCGTCGCCCGCAGGATCGTCCAGGGCCGGCCGCCGTCCGTGATGAGCTGCTCCTGCACGGACTTGCCCGCGTAGTGGCCGGCTTCCACGCCTGCGGCGCCGATGATCGACAGGGCGATGTGATGCGGGACGCCCGCGGACTTCTCCGCCGTGAGGAGATTGCTGGTCACGGTGGAGAAGAACCCGACGGCTTTCCTGGTCGAAAGGGTGCCAGTGCTCGCCACGTCGATCACCGCATCGCAGTCCGCGATCGCCGCTCGGAGTCGATGTCCGGTCATGAGGTCGATGCCGTTCGAGCGCGACAGAACCTCGACCTGGTGTCCGCGGGCCTCGGCGGCGGCGACAACGTGACGTCCAACGGTGCCGGTTCCTCCGGCAACGGCGATTCGCATTACTGGTTCCCCTTGGAGTTGGAAGTCGTACGTTCGGGGAGCAGGAGAAGTACGCCGAGAATCAGGCTCAATCCCAACGAGACCATGTTGCCGACCACGTCGACGAGCGCGGGCGGGAGGTGGGTCACGTGGAAAGCGAAGTGGATCACGTTGAACACGGTCCACCCGAGACCGGCGAGCCGCGCGGCGATGAGTGCTCTCGTGAAGAACGCGGCGATCGTGATCGCAACAAGCGCGAGGTACAGCCCGCCGACATCCCGAATCAGGTGCTCGTCGAACGCGCCGGACTCGTCGATCCAGTGGAGGCCGAACCCGGGGAACGAGGTGAAGAAGACGCGGGGGAAGAGCGCCGCCCACAGACCGACAGAGAGACCGAGTGCAGCGGTAATGGCCAGGACGATGCGCCGAGCGAGGAGGTTCACACCGATCAGGACGAAGTCCGCCACCGGAATGTGAGGCGCCCGCACAGATACGTGTCCTTCTGCCGGGCATACGAGAGACCGCTCGACCCCGTGAACGTCCCCTGTCAGATGCGTGCCCGTCTCGGGCCCGCGGGTGTGCCCGCGGACGGGGTGTGGACGGGCTACCGTGGGAACGGTGAGACTCGTGGTTGCCCGCTGTTCCGTTGACTACGCGGGGAAGCTGAACGCCCACCTGCCCGTGGCGACACGGCTTCTCGTGCTCAAGGCCGACGGCTCCGTGCTCGTGCACAGCGACTCGCTCTCATACAAGCCGCTGAACTGGATGAGCCCGCCCTGCACCCTGAGCTTCAGCGCCCCGGACGAGGAGCAGGCTGCCGCGGGCATCAGCGAGGTGTGGACCGTCGCGGCGACGAAGTCGGACGACAGGCTCGTCGTGAAAGTGCACGAGATTCTGCATGACAGCTCGCACGAGCTCGGCATCGACCCGGGCCTCCAGAAAGACGGCGTCGAGGCCCACCTGCAGAAGCTGCTCGCCGAGCAGATCGAGCTGCTGGGGGAAGGGCACACCCTGGTGCGGCGCGAATACATGACGGCGATCGGGCCGGTCGACATCCTGGCGCGGGATGCCGCAGGCCGCAGCGTCGCGATCGAGCTCAAGCGCCGCGGCGACATCGACGGCGTCGAGCAGCTCACCCGCTACCTCGAGCTCATGAACCGCGACCCGCACCTGGCGCCCGTGGCGGGCGTCTTCGCCGCGCAGGAGATCAAGCCGCAGGCCCGCACCCTCGCCGAGGACCGCGGCATCCGCTGCCTCGTCCTCGACTACGAGGCGATGAAGGGCGTCGACAGCGGCGTTCCTACCTTGTTCTGACGAAGAGACCGAAGCCCGAGGCATCCGTTTTGGCAACACCCCAGTACCCCCAGTCCTATGAGAACGCGGCACTCGTCGCGGCGCTCGACGCGCTGATCGCCGCCCCCGGCGAGGACACCCTCGCCGAGCTGCTCGACGCGGCGCTGCGCGGCGGGATCACCGTCGACGTGACGGGCTCGCCGAGTCCGAAGGAGCTGCGGCTGCGCACCCTGCAGACGACCGACGGACGCCAGGTGCTGCCGCTCTTCACCTCGATGAAGGAGCTCCAGGCGACGGTCGATGCGGCCGGCGGCCGCGGCACGAAGGTGAACGGGATCATCGTCCCGGGGCGGCAGGCGTTCGGGTTCCTCGAGACCGCGGACTTCGTCGCCGTGCAGTTCAACCCGCGGATGCCCGGAGGCATCGTCGCCCGCGAGCACGTGGAAAAAATAGTTAAGGGGAAATAACGATCTGAAGGGTTTCCCCCTTTCTTCGGGATAGCGTCGGGGGCGAGGCCGTGCCTCCCGACGCGGCTGCCCGAACCCGAGGGGGGATTCGTTCGTGCGTTCCATCGCCCGCCGCCGTGCAGTTCTGTCTTTCATCGTCGCCTCCGCGCTCGCCGTGGGCGGCGCCCTCGCCGTCGCAGCTCCAGCCGAGGCGGCAACGCCCGGCGGCGGGATCGCAGGGGTCGACGTGAGCAAGACCGTCAACTGGTCGACCGCTCCCGCGGGCACGCAGTTCGCCTACATCGAGGCGGCCATCAGCACCACGCGGAACGGAAGCTTCTACGCGAACTGGTCCGGGGCGACCCGGGCCGGCATCCCTCGTGGTGCCTACGCGTTCGGCGAGCCGAACAAGACGGCATCGAACGGCGCCACGCAGGCGAGGTTCTTCTACGCCAACGGCGGCGCGCTCAGCACGGCGAACCCGTCCTCCCTTCCGCCCGTGCTGGATATCGAGTACGACGCGAAGGGCGGGTGCTGGGGCCTCTCCACCGCGCAGGCCCAGAACTGGATCGCCAGCTACGTCTCGACGTTCAAGTCGATCAGCGGCGTGACCCCGGTGATCTACACCAACATGACGTATTGGAAGAACTGCGTCGGCAAGAGCACCATGCTGAAGAACTACCCGCTGTGGGTCGTTGACACCTCCTCGGCGAAGGCGCCCACCCTCGGGCAGGGCGGCTGGACGAGCTGGAAGTTCCGCCAGTACAAGCTCGATCAGGGCAACTTCGACCTCGACGAGTTCCACGGCACGCTCGCCCAGCTCACGGCGCTCGGCTCGCCGCGCAACGCGGGCGCCGATCGTTTCGAGACCGGCGTCTCCGCGTCACTCGCCTTCGCGTCCGGTGTCAAGACGGTCTACATCGCGAGCGGCGCGAACTTCCCTGACGCGCTCTCCGCCGGCGCCGCGGCCGGCAAGGCCGCCGGCCCGGTGCTACTCGTGAACACGAGCTCGGTTCCGGCCGACGTCGCCCACGCGCTCCAGTATCTGAATCCGGCCAAAGTCGTCATCACGGGCGGAACGACCGCCATATCGGCGAGCGTGGCGACCACGCTGAAGAAGGTCGTGCCAAAGGCGACGTTCACCCGGCTGCAGGGTGCCGACCGCTTCGCCACCAGCGCCGCGATCGCGACCACGTCCTTCCCGGCCGGCGTCGCGAACGCCTACGTGGCGATGGCGACCGACTGGCCGGATGCGCTCTCCGGCTCCGCCCTCGCGGCATCCGCCACGGGCTCCGGCCCCATGCTGCTCGTGCAGGGCGGCTCGGTTCCCGCGTCCATCACGAAGGCTCTCGCGACCCTGAAGCCGAAGCACATCACCGTGCTCGGCGGCACGGCGGTCGTCCAGCAGTCCGTGCTCACGACGCTCTCGAGGTATGGGAGCGTCTCGCGCATCGCCGGCGCCGACCGCTTCGCCACCAGCGCGCTGATCGCGGCGAAGCTGCGTTCGGTCGCGGGCTCGTCCTGGGGCGGCTCGGCCTACATCGCCTCCGGCATCAACTTCCCCGACGCCCTCGTCGCCGGCCCGCTGGCCGCGCTGACCTCGTCCCCCGTTCTGCTGACGCAGACCGCGACCGTGCCGACCCAGATCAGCGCCGAGCTCAGTCGCCTCGCCCCGTCATCGATCGCTCTCATGGGCGGCTCGGCATCCATCAACGCCGCGGTCCAGGCGAAGGTACTGAGCTACCGGAAATAGGCACGCCGGCCGCGTGGGCCAGACAACGAACCGGTCACATGCCGAGCGAAAGCGAGACATCCCAACCGGATCGGGTTACGGTTCACGCGGCACGCCGCACCCCGACCGCGGCTGCTTACGACGAGAGGGATCCCTCGTGCGCTCACCCCGTAAAACCATTCTCCTGACAGCTCTCACCGCTGCCGTGTCCATCGCGACGCTGTCGTTCACCGCCCCCATGGCGGATGCCGCGGCACCGGCCGCGCCCGCCGCACCCAGCGCGGCGGCGGATCCCAGCGCGTGCGCACCGGGGGACGGCACGACCCCCTCGCTCGCCGTGCAGGACGCCTGCGGGGACCACGCCATGGGTTCCGCGGTGCCGCAGTCCGCGACGACGCCGACGCCGACGCCGACGGCCTCGCCGACCCCGAACGGCACGAGCACACCGGGCGCCGTGCGCCCCCAGACGCGCGGCATCTCGGCGTTCGCGACGCCTGCGCCCGCCGGCCACGTGCTCGGCTTCGACATCAGCGGCTACCAGCCCACGACGAACTGGGCGGGCGCGGTGAGCCAGAACTACAAGTTCGTGTTCATCAAGGCCACGGAGAGCACCACCTATGTGAACTCCTACTTCAACACGCAGTGGGTGAGCGCGGGCGCCGCCGGGCTCATGCGCGGCGCCTATCACTTCGCGCAGCCGGCGCGGTCCTCAGGGGCCGAGCAGGCCCAGTACTTCTACGCACACGGCGCGTCGATGTCCACCGATGAGCCCGGAACGCTGCCCCCGGTGCTCGACGCCGAGACCCCGAGCTGCGGCGGGCTGTCGAAGGCCGCGATGGTCTCGTGGATCTCGAGCTTCACGTCGACTTTGAAGAGCCTCACGGGTCGGGCGCCGATCATCTACACCTACCAGTCCTGGTGGACCAACTGCACCGGCAACAACGCGGCGCTCGCGAAGGCCTCCCCGCTGTGGATCGCCGACCCGACGCCGCCAACGAGCACACAGCCGCGCATCCCCTCCGCCTGGAGCGGCTGGACCTTCTGGCAGTGGGGCGCGCCGAACTTCTCCGGCGGCGGCGACGCCGATATGTTCGCCTCCGGCAACCTGAGCACGCTCCAGAACAGCTACGCGAACTACCCGCGCATCGCCGGCACCGATCGCTACGCGACGAGCACGGGCGCGGCGCAGGCCTTCGTCAACCAGGGGACGAGCCAGAGCACGAACCAGGCCGCGCCCGCCGCGACGGCCGGTGGGACGGTCTACATCGCCAACGGCACCGCCTTCCCCGATGCGCTCTCCGCCGGCGCAGCCGCCGGCGCGGACACCGCGCCCATCCTGCTCGTGGCGCCGGCCGGGATCCCTTCGATCGTCGCCGCGCAGCTGCGCGCGCTGAAGCCCCAGAAGATCGTGGTGCTCGGCGGCACGGCCGTCATCAGCAGCTCCGTGCAGTCGCAGCTCGTCGGCTACACCGTGAGCAAGAGCGCGAGCTCGGTCACCCGCGTCGCGGGAGCCGACCGGTATGCCACGAGCACCGCGGTCGCGACGGCGAACTTCTCCACCGGGGTCGCCAACGTGTACATCACCTCGAGCAGCGACTGGCCGGATGCCCTGTCCGGAGCCGCCGCCGCGGCATCCCCCACGAGCCGCGGACCGGTGATGCTGGTCGAGCCGAACGCGATCCCGGCGACCGTCGCCCAGGCGCTCAGTCGGCTCAAGCCGGTGCACATCACGGTGCTCGGCGGCACGGCCGTACTCAGCAACGCGGTGCAGACCCGGCTCACGCAGTACACCTCGAGCCGCACCGCGACGAGCGTCAGCCGCCAGTTCGGCGCCGACCGCTTCGCGACGAGCGCCGCGATCGCGACGGGAGCGTTCAAGCCGGGCGTTCCGGTGGCCTACGTCGCCTCCGGCATCGACTTCCCTGACGCGCTCTCCGGCGCCCCGCTCGGCGCGCTGACCGGCGGCGCACCGGTGCTGCTCACCCAGCGCGACTCCATCCCCGCGGCCATAGTGAAGGTGCTGCAGTCGCTCAAGCCGAAGTCGATCATCGTGCTCGGCGGCTCGAGCTCGATCTCGGCGTCCGTGCAGAGCCGGCTCCAGTCCTACGCGGTGGGTTGAGCCGTTCAGATCGCGGACACCTGCGATGTGAAAGCCCGCGCATACACTTGTCGAGCTATGTCATTCCAAGCAGATGAGGTGGCGCGCACCTGGAGCTGCGTGCTGTTCGACCTCGACGGGACGCTGACCGATTCCGCGCCCGGCATCACGCGATCGCTCCAGCAGATGTTCGAGGCGATCGGGCGCCCGGTGCACAGTGAGGAGGAGCTGATGGCCTACGTCGGCCCTCCGCTCGCCACGACGCTCCGCTCGCGCGAGGACTTCACGCAGGAGCAGGCGGAGCACGCCCTCGAGCTGTACCGCGGTTTCGCCGAGGCATCCGATCTGATCGACAACGCGGTGTTCCCGGGCATCGTGGGCCTGCTGGAGTCGCTGCAGGACGACGGCATCCCGATCGGGCTTGCGACCAGTAAGCCGACGACGCGTGCACAACGCATCCTCGACCACTTCGACCTGACCCGGTTCTTCACCTTCATCGGCGGCGCCAGCGATGACGAGACGCGCAGCGCGAAGGCCGACGTCGTCGCGTACACCCTCGCAGAGCTCGCAAAGCTCGGGGTGGACATCTCGCGCCCCGTGATGGTCGGGGACCGCTTCTACGACGTCGAGGGCGCGAACGCCAACGACGTGCCGACGATCATGGTCGAGTGGGGCTACGGCTCGCCCGCCGAGGCGACGGGCACGATCGCGGTCGTGCACTCGGTCGACCAGCTGCGCTCCCTGCTTCTCGGCCAGGCCGTGGCGGCGTAGTCTTCCGGCTAGTATCGAGACGGCGATGGATCCCGCCGGAGTCTGACGACTCGAAGCGCCTAGCGGCTGATGGTTCCTGCCTTTCACAATGATCATCGAGGCAGGTGAGACCATGACCACACCGCAGTCCCGGCCTATCGTCGTCGGGTTGACCGCGACCACGCCCGATCGGGTGCTCGACGAGGCCGTCGCGATGGCGCGCGACTTGGCCGTGCAGCTCGCCTGCGTCTACGTCGATGAGAGCCGCGTGCCGATCGGCGAAGCGCCCGACGGCACGGTGATCTCCGCTCCCGTGGCCGCCGGCGGCCCGTGCTCGGCCGAGGCGGTCGACCAGCTCGCCGGGTCCGGGCTGTCCGTCCGGGTGACCTCCCGCGCGATCGCGGCCGGGGTGGTCGTCGTCTTCCACACCCTGGCCGGGGACCCGGTCACCGCGCTCTCCCGCTTCGCCGTCGACCAGGACGCACGCCTCATCGTCGTCGGCACCCGCCGCCCCGGCATCCGCACCTCGATCGAGCTGCTTCTGGCCGGGCCGGTCGCCTCGCGGCTCGCCCGACGGCAGCCGGTGCCCGTCCTGGCCGTACCGGTGCACGACCGCGCGCCCGTCGCGACGGCATCCGTCGATGAGTTGGAACGAACCGGGACGGATGCCGGGTTCGCCATCCCCGACCCGGCCGACGTCCTCTACGGTGAGGGGCACGCCTGATGCGCCCGCTGCACCTCCGGCCGTGGCCGATCCTGCTCGTGTTCCTGGGCGGTGCCGTCGGCACGCTCGTGCGCTACCTCGTGGGCGTCGCTGTTCCGGAACCGGCGGGCCTTCCCCTGCCGACCTTCCTCGTCAACATCGTCGGCGCCTTCGCGATCGGGGTCCTGCTCGAAGGGCTGCTGCGCGGCGGCGTGGACGTCGGCTGGCGTCAGCGCGTGCGCCTGCTGCTCGGGCCCGGGTTCCTCGGCGGCTTCACGACCTACAGCTCGCTGTGCGTCGAGACCGTGCTGCTCACGGGAGCGGCGGACTACGTCTCGGGCGGCCTGTACGCGATCGCCTCGCTGCTGTGCGGCGTCGCGGCCGCGGCGGCCGGGGTATGGGTCGCCTCGAACCTCTTCGCCGTGCCCGACGGCCACCCGGCCGTCGCGCACTCCGTCATCACGATGACCGAGTCGCTTCGTCTCACCGGCTCGCACGACGACGTCGACCCGCTGGGGCACACCGCGGTGGAACAGGACACGCTGAGGCAGGACGCCGTGGGGCACGACGCGGCCGCAGGCGGCGCGGATGCCGCACAGGCCGCGGCCGCGCCGGCGCGCCCGACGGAGGACGAAGCATGATCCCGCTGCTCGTCGCCGTCTGCGGTGGACTCGGCGCCGTCTCCCGCTTTGTGCTCGACGGGGTCATCCGCTCCCGCATCGCGACGATCGTGCCGGCCGGCACCGTCGTCATCAACGTCTCGGGCTCGCTGCTGCTCGGCGTCCTGACCGGGCTCGTCACGGCGCATGCCGCCCCGGCGGACCTCCGCGTTGTGCTCGGCACCGGATTCCTCGGCGGGTATACGACCTTCTCGACCGCCATGGTCGAGACGGTCCGGCTCCTGCAGCAGCGGCGCTGGATGGCCGCGGGGGCGAACGGCATCGGCATGATGCTGCTCGGCCTCGGCGCCGCCGTGCTCGGCGTCTTCCTCGGTTCCCTCGCCTGAGCGCACGCGCCCCGCGCTGTGCCCCCGCGCCACCTGCCCCCGCGGCAACTAGTTCCCGTTCCGGACAGCTGCGCCCGGGGCGTCGGCCGCAACCGTCCGGAACGGGAACTACTCCGTCGCCGCGAGGCCGGCGTGCACCGGCATCCGCACCGCCTCGATCAGGGGGATGAGCAGCAGCAGCGCCGCGCCGACGAACGCCCAGCGGTAGCCGAGCCAGCCGCCGCCGTCGGTGACGGATGCCGCGAGCCCGGTGCCGAGGCGCACGAGCAGCGCCGCGACGGCGATGCCGAGCCCCGTCGCCACCTGCTGCATCGTCGAGGCCAGGGTGTTCGCCCCGTTGGTGAGCTCCGACGGCACGTCGACGAACTGGATCGTGTTGTACGCGCTGAAGCCGATCGAGCGGAACGCCCCGCTCGCCACGAGCAGCACGATCGTGACGACGATCGGCGTCGCCGGACCGACGAGCACGAGCAGCAGCAGGATCACCGCCCCGATCACGTTCGACCACACGATCACGGTGCGGAAGCCGAAGCGCTTGATGAGCGGCGTCGTCGCGGGCTTGATGCCGAGGTTGCCGATGAAGAGGGCGATCACGATGAGGCCCGCCTTCGCCGCCGACCAGCCGAAGCCGGCCTGGAACAGCAGCGTGACGAGGAACGGCACTGCCGAGATCATGAGCCGGTACACCCCGCCGCCTACATTCCCGACACGGAATGTGTCGATGCGGAGTGCCCGGAGGTCGAGCACGGGGTAGGCGGCTCGCCGCAGGCGCAGGGCGGCGAGGTATCCGCTCACCGCGGTCGCGAGCAGCGCGACGATCACGGCGGTCCAGTCGGTCGGGGCCTCGCCGACGAGCTCGCCCGCGATGACGAGCGCCGCGAGCGCGACGGCGATGTAGCCGAGGCCGGCCCAGTCCAGCGACACGGGCCGCAGCTCGTCGGCACGGGGCACGAGCGACAGCGCGGCGATCAGGGCCGCGACGCCGATCGGCACGTTGATCAGGAAGATCCAGCGCCAGCCGACCGTGTCGGTGAGCACCCCGCCGATGGCCGGAGCGATCACGGGGGCGAGCAGCGCCGGCCAGGTGAGGTACGCCATGGCGTCGAGCAGATCCCGCTTGTCCACGGCGCGCAGCACCGCGAGACGCCCGACCGGCACCATCATCGCCCCGCCGATGCCCTGCAGCGCACGGAAGACGCAGAGCCAGATCAGGGACGGGGCGAAGGCGCAGAGCACGGATGCCGCAGTGAACGCCACGATCGAGACGAGGTACACGCGCCGGGTCCCGAAGCGGTCGGCGAGCCAGCCCGTGGCGGGGATGCACACGGCGAGCGCGAGCAGGTAGACCGTGATCGCGACGTTGAGGTCGGCGGCGGTCACGCCGAAGTCGCGGGCCATCGCGGGTGCGGCGGTCTGGATGACCGTGCCGTCCAGGAACTCCATGAACGCGGTCGCCGCGACGAGCAGCGCCAGCCCGCGGTTGAAGGTCGCGCTCGGGGCCATGGCCTACGCCTGAGGGGCGGTGCTCGTCGGCGCGCCGCTCCCCGCCCGGCCCGCGCGTTCGCGGCGCGTGCGCACCGCCCAGCGCCCCTCGACCCTGCTGATCGCGACGGGGTAGTCCAGGGTTGCGCTGACGAGCTCGGTCGTCAGCACCTCGTCGGCGGCGCCCTGGGCGACGACCGCACCCGCGCGCAGGAGCATCGCGTGCGTCGTCGACGCGGGCAGCTCTTCGAGGTGGTGTGTCACGAGCACCGAGGCGAGGTCGGGATGCTGCTCGCGCAACTGGTCGATGCGGTCGAGCAGCTGCTCGCGGGCGGCGATGTCGAGCCCGGTCGACGGCTCGTCGAGCAGCAGGACGTGCGGGTCGGGCTGCAGTGCGCGGGCGATGAGGGTGCGGCCGCGCTCCCCCTGCGAGAGGTTCGGCCAGCGGGCCTCCGCCAGGCCGGACATGCCCAGGAGCTCGAGCAGGTAGTCCGCCCGCGCGAGCTCGGCCGGGCTCGGCTCCCACCGCATCGGCAGCTCGGTGCCGCCCGTTCCTCCGGTGAGCACGACCTGCCGCACGGTGAGCGGGTTCATGAGCGGATGCCGCGGGTTGACGTGCCCGATGAGGGTGCGCAGCTCGCGCAGGTCGACGCGCCCCAGGCGCTTGCCGAGCACCTCGACGGTGCCACGGGTCGGGTGCTGTTGCGCACCGAGCAGCGACAGCAGCGTCGATTTGCCCGCGCCGTTCGCTCCGATGAGGGCCCAGTGCTGGCCGCGCTCGACCTTGAGGTCGATGCGGTCGAGGATCGCCCGCCCCTCCCGCACGAAGTCGACGCCGACGACGGACAGAACGGGGGTGGTCATCCTTCTACGCTAGCGGTGTCGCTCGTGCGCGTCGGATGGACAGTTGCGTGCGCGGGCGCGCACGCACGTGTCCGTCCGGCGTGCACGAAGCGAGCGACGCGGACGCGCTACGCCGCCGCGTGCTCCGCCTCGGCCAGCAGCAGCGCCGTGCAGAGCCCCTCGAGCCCGGCCGTGAGCTCCGCGAGCGTCGGGAAGCTCGGGGCGATGCGGATCACCGCGTCGTCCGGGTCGTCGCGGTACGGATGCGTCGAGCCCGCCGGCGTGATCGCGACCCCTGCCTCTGCGGCGAGCGCGATCGCCCGCTTCGCCACCCCCGGCGTCACCGTCAGCGAGACGAAGTAACCGCCCTTCGGGTCGGACCAGCTGCCGACGCCGAAGGGCGCGAGCCGGCGCCCGAGGACCTCCTGCACGGCGTCGAACTTGGGGGCGACGAGCACACGGTGCTTCGCCATGTGCTCCTCCACGCCCGCGACCGACTTCAGCAGCTCGAGGTGCCGCAGCTGGTTGAGCTTGTCCGGACCGATCGACTGGAACGAGGTCCAGTGCGAGAACCAGCTCACGTTGTCGGCCGAGGAGCCGAAGAAGGCGACGCCCGCGCCGGGATAGGTCACCTTCGAGGTGGAGGCGTAGACGAAGACCCGATCGGGATGCCCGGCCGCCGCCGCGAGGGACAGGATGTCGAGTGGCTCCGGCCGCCAGTCGGTGAGGTGGTGCACGACGTAGGCGTTGTCCCAGAAAATGCGGAAGTCCTCGGCGGCCTCCAGCGAGACGAGCCCGCGCGCGACCTCCTCCGAGTACACGGCGCCCGTCGGGTTGGAGTACACCGGCACGCACCACATGCCCTTGACCGTGGGGTCGGCGTCGATGGCCGCCTGTGCGGCGGCGACATCGGGTCCGGCATCCGTCATCGGGATCGGAATGAGACGGATGCCCATCGCCTCGGTGATCGCGAAGTGCCGGTCGTACCCCGGCACGGGGCAGAGGAACGACACCGTCTCCTCTTTGCCCCAGGGCCGCGCGGAGCCCGGCACGCCGTGCAGCAGCGCGAACGCGACGGTGTCGTGCATCAGCGACAGCGAGGAGTTCCCGAGCGCCAGCAGCTGCGGCACGGGCACGCGCAGCACCTCCGCGAAGATGGCTCGCAGCTCCGGAAGCCCGGCCGCGCCGCCATAGTTGCGCAGATCCGTGCCCGCGGCATCCCGATATGCGCCCGCCCCGGGCAGGGTGAGCAGCCCTTCGGACAGGTCGAGCTGGTCGGCGGCGGGCTTGCCGCGCGTGAGATCGAGCTTCAGTCCCTCGGCCTTGAGCGCGTCGTACGCCTGCTGGAACTCGGCGAGGTGCTCTGCGAGGGGGACGGTTGCTGTGCTGCTCACGGTGTCGATCGTACTGGGCCGGACGCGCTCCGGGACGGCCCGAAAGCGGCCGCGAACGCGACGGGAGGCTGTGGCGTTCTCGCCCGAAACGACTCGTGGCCCCGGGGCGGACGGGAGGCGTCACGCACCGGGGCCACGAGCGCGGCCATCAGCTAGCCGAGGAAGCGGCGGCGCAGCCGCGCTCCCACGGTCAGAATGGCCGCCCCAACCCCTCCGAGGAGAAGCGCAATGAGCGCCGCCGGCACAAGGTCGGTGCCGGTGAAAGCGAGCGGGCCGCTCGGGCCGACGAGGGTCTCGACGGCGCAGTCCTCACCGGTGGAGCCGCTCGGGCAGTTGCCGTCGAGGGGGGTGACCACGGCGTTGTCGAGCTTGCCGTCTCCGTCGTCCTGGCCCGCCACCGTCACCGAGTAGGTGATGATGGCCTCCTTGCCCACGGCGAGAGGTCCGCTCCAGCTCAGGGTCGGCGCACGGTACGTCGCTCCGCTCGTGGCGTCGCCGTTGTACCTCGCGTCATCGAGCACCTGCGACAGGTCGTCGGTGAATGCGGCGGGGTCGGCGCTCGTGTAGTCGGCCTTGCCGGTGTTCTCGACCGTGATGGTGTAGCTCACGACCGAACCCGGCGTCGTGTCGCTGCCGCTCGCGGTCTTCGTCACGTGGAAGGACGCGACGGGTGTCTCGACCGAGCCGTCCTTCGGGTCGCCCGGGCCGCTGCCGTTGTCGGCCACGACGGCGTTCTTCAGCAGTTGGTCACCCGTGTCGGGGGCGTCGACCGTCACCGAATAGGTGATGGTCAACCGCTCGCCGAGCGCGAGGGGACCGGCCCAGCTGAGCGTCTTCCCTGAGACGGTCGCGCCCTGCGTCGCGTCGCCGTTGTACGCCGCGTCGTCGAGCACCCCGGACAGGTCGTCGTGCAGCTTCGCTGGCCGCTCGGCGGTGTAGGGCGCCGTGCCGGTCGCCGTCACGGTCAGGGTGTAGGTGATCGTGTCGCCGGCCTTCACCGAACTCGCCGAAGCCTTCTTCACCACCGCGAAGTCGCGGATCGGTGTGGTGGTGACGCAGTCGCCCGGCTCACAGCTGCCATGCTCGTCGCTCGTCGTGACGGCGTTCTTGAGCGAATGGTCCCCTGTGTCCGGAGTGTCCACCGTCACCGAGTACGTCACCGCCACCACCGCACCGACGGCGAGCGGGCCGGACCAGCTGAGCGTCTTCCCTGAGACGGTCGCGCCCTGCGTCGCGTCGCCGTTGTACGCCGCATCGTCGAGCACCCCCGACAAGTCGTCGGTGAAGGATGCCGGCCCGTCGGCCGTGAAATCGGCCTTGCCCGTGTTGGTCACCGTGACGGTGTACGTGACCTTCGTACCGACACCGGCCTCATTCGCCGACGCTGTCTTCACGAGGCTGAAGGACTTCGACGGCACTTCGGTGCGGCAGTCGGGGTCGAGCGAGCCTGCGGGGCAGCCGCCGCCGGGGCCGTCGGTGACGACGCCGTTCTCGAGCTCGCCGTCGCCCATGTCCGGGCTGTTCAGCGTCACCGAGTAGGTGAAGGTCAGCGTCTGGCCGACGTCCAGTGGGCCCGACCAGCTGATGCTCGGCTCGGCGTACGTGGCGCCGCCGGAGACGTCGTCGTTGTACGTGGCGTCATCGAGCACCCCCGACAGGTCATCCGTGAAGGAGGCCGGGTCGTCCGCGGTGTAGGCGACCTGCCCCGTGTTCTCGACCGCGATGGTGTAGGTCACGGTCTTGCCGGGCGCGATGGTGTCGGTGTCGGCGGTCTTGGTCACGTGGTACGACTGGACGGGGGTGTCCGTGGTGCAGGCATCCGCCGGGTCGCAGCTGCCACCGCTGCCGCGGGTGGGGGGCACGATCGCGTTGTGCAGCAGCTTGTCACCCGTGTCCGGATCGTCGACCGTCACCGAATAGGTGACGACCGTGGTCGCGCCGACCGCGAGCGGGCCGGTCCAGCTCAGTGTCGTGCCCGACACCGTCGCGCCCTCCGTGGCGTCGTTGTCGTAGCTCGCGTCGTCGAGCACGCCGGAGAGGTCGTCGTCGAAGTGGGCGGGGACGGCGGCCGTGTACGGAACCGAGCTCGTGTTGGTCACGGTGATCGCGTAGTCGATCGTTCCGCCGGGAACGGCGGTGCCGGCCGAGGCGGTCTTGCTGATCGAGAATGCCGGGGTGCCCGGGGCGTTGGTCACGGTGCAGACGATCGGGTCGGCATCCGTCGATGTCACCTGCCAGGCGCCGACGTCGCCACTCGTGTCGACCGGTTCGCCGCTCGTCGAGTCCACACAGGAGATGGTCGGATCGTAGGCCGTCAGCGCGTCCGGCGACCCGTCCGCCATCGCGTCGGTGATCGTGTAGGCGGTGTTGGCCTGCACGGGCCAGTCGTCCGTCGACGCGCTCGTGTCGGTGCCCTCGGTGGTGACGCTGGTCAGGACCGTGCCGTCGGCCTGCTGCAGGCCGACCGTGAACTGGTCGTCCGGCAGGACGCGGCCGTCCACCTGCTTGGCGACGGTGATCGTCGGGATCGGCGCGGTCGGGCATCGGGTGCCGTCGTTGCCGCCCGAGGACGGCCCGTTCGCGATCTTGACGGCCCGGTGCGTGTTCAGATCGACGCGGACGACGAAGCCGGTCGAGTTGTCCGAGGCGTAGAGGTAGCCGGCGGCGTCCGCATAGACGGCGCCATAGCCACCGCCTTCCGCGCCGGTCCCGGCCAGGGTGCCGAGGTCGCTGGCGGTGTTGCTGGCCGGGTCGTACTCGATCAGGTGGGCGGGCGAGTCGACGAGGCCGTAGAACTTGCCGTTGATGAACGCCCAGTCCGAGGGCAACGCCGACACCGAGCGCGGTGTGGTGAAGCTGCCGGAGTCGATGACCTGGCCGTAGGTGGCGGAGCCCGGGACGAGGTCGATCTCGTACCAGTCGGGGTCGGCGCGCGAGCTGGTCACGAAGTAATGGCCGTCGTGGTCGATGTCGCCGACGTTGAAGTTGACGCCGGCCGGGATGCCTGCGGGGTGGCCGAGGCTCGTCTCGGTGCCGTCGGCTCCGACCCGCACCATCATGCTGTCGGAATTCCAGCCGTAGACGAAGTTGTCCAGGGTGTTGTAGCCGACCGCGTTCACGCTGTCCGCGGTGGTGCCGATCTGCTGAGAGGCACCCGTGACGAGGTCGACCTGATAGATCTGGTGGGTGGTCGCGTTCGGCGTCTGGAACAGGTAGCCGAAGGTCGAGCAGGTCCAGGCGTTCGAGGTCACATTGAGGTTCGCGTCCGCCGGCGGGTTGAGGCCGGTCGTTGTCACGTTGTCGGGGCCGTTGGTGTAGCTGCCGACGGTGTCCGAGGTGACGTGGACCGTGACCGTGCAGGATGCCTGGCCGGCGTTCAGATTGCCCGTGACGCCGATCGACGCCGCGCCCGCCGGTGCGGTGACGCTGCCTGCGGCGCAGGTGGTGCTCGCCGCGGGGCCGGTCACGCTCAGACCATCGGGCAGCGTGTCCGTGAAGGACCAGCCGTCCTTCGCCGCGAGCTCGCTCGTGTTGGTGATCGTGAAGGTCAGCGTTGCCGACTGCCCCTGCTTGATCGTCGCCGGGTCGAAGGACTTGTCCAGCTGCGGGGTCGCGTCGAGGACCTGGATGTCATCGATCGCGAAGTCGTTGCCGTTGCCATCGGCCGATGCGGTCACGTTGCGCAGCACCAGGCCCAGCGAGGCGCCGGTCACCAGCACGGAGCCGTCGCTCGAGAAACGCCCGCCGTATACCGCGCCGGTGTTGATGGCCGTGGTGGGGGCGAGTTCGCTCACCCGCGAGTCGGCCGTATTGCACGGGTCGATCGGCGTGGCGTTGAGCGGTGTCTCCGTGCCGCCCGAGGCGGCATAGAAGGTCAGATTGGCGTGGGTGGCGTTGCAGGTGGTCGCCGCCGCGTCCACGGAGAACACCACGTATCGGCCGTTGGCGCCATTGAGCGGAAGCGGGGTCGTGGTCTCGAAGACGGCCTGGCCGCTGGGGGCGGTCTCATTGGCGAGTTCTGCGAGCCCCGAGTTCGTCGCCGCGTCGCCGCCGTTGACCTCGGCGATGGCCCCGACCATCTGGCGCACCGTCTGCTGGAAGGACTGCTGGCGAACGGGGTCACCCAGATCGGCGTCCGAGCAGTCCGTGTCGTTGAGCGGTGTCGACTGGCTCACCACGAAGCCATTGCACTCGGCCCGATCGAGCCAGTAGGTATCCGCGTTGTAGCCGACCCCGGAGCTGGACGCATAGTCGCTCAACGAGACGGGGTCGCTCTCGACCCCGTTCTCGAAGTCCTCCTGGTACAGGCTGACGGGGTCGGAGGGCGTGCCGGGGCTGCCGGCCGCCGCGTGTGCGGCCGGTGCGACGCCGACGGCGGGCACGAAGGCCACGACGGCCGCCAGGACGGCGAAGACGATCATCGCCGCGACGGTGCGCGCGGCGCGACGCCTGGGCACGGCGGCCAAGGTCATGTGTGGTGCGGTAACGGACCTGCCACGAGGCACGTGGTTCCCCCCTCGGATGTCGGTGCTCGCCGGAAGGCGACCGGCTGAGCGGTGGGCACACGATCGGAACGGCCCACAGGCTTCGGACGTTATCGGCGCTCTCACAGCACACCCAATGGCCAGCCGTCGCTTTCACACTCCGGTTCACCAGGCAGCAGCGGTTATCCAGATCGGGCTCATCCCCTGGTGAATCGGGTGGTGATTCCGGGTCTGCGCGCCCGGCTCGGGCCGTGGAATCGGGGAAAACCGGGAATACAGTCCCTTTGGGGGGTTGTGTTTGGTCCCGACGGCCGACTCTCCGAACCGGCTCGGCTGTCGCGAGTTTTCTTCAGCGCGCCCTGGGGTCGCCCGGGGCGCTGTCGGAGGACCACCGGCAGATTCCAGAGCTACGGAGTGAGCCAGTCATGTTTTCGATGGTCTCGAGCCGACGGGGGACATCGACGAAGGGGCAACCCCGGTGAGCCGCCGCAGGACGCGACAGCTCAGCAGTTCAACCCGAAGGCGCCCGACCCAGCCACCCTTCCGGGTGCGTGGTGCCCCACGGCTGTCGCGCGAGCTGCTGCACCGACCGCGGCTGTCGAACCTGCTCGCCGCCGGCGCGGCGGTGACCGTGGTGCGCGCGCCGATCGGCTTCGGCAAGACCACTGCCGTCGTCCACTGGCTCGACGACACCGAGCCGCGTGCGGACGTGATCTGGATCGCCGCGGCCACCACTCCCGCCGAAACGTTCTGGCGCGTCCTCGACACCGAGCTGGCCTTCGTCTTGAACCCCGCAGCGGCGCACCACACGCTCGGCGAGGCGGAGGCCCGCATGGACTTCGATACCCGCATCGCCCGTCTCTCCCGGCGATTGCTGCTCGTCGTGGACGGCTTCGACGCCATCGCGTCCCGCGAGCTCGAAGACGCCCTCTCCCGCCTCGCGCTCACGAATCCGCTCGTCGACCTCGTGGTCACGGTGCGCAGCGTGGCCTGGTTCCCCGACGAGCTGCGCCTGAGCAACGACGTGTCCGTGGTGCTGCCGCAGGATCTGCTCTTCACCGCGGCGGAGACGGCGCAGCTCTTCGCCCGCGGCGGAGCGACGCGACAGGACCGGGACCGCTTGGCAGAGGCGGTGCGCGCCATCACGGGCGGCTGGCCGGGGATGGTGCGCGAGGTCGCGGCGGAGCTGGGCAGTTCCGCGAACACCTCCCACACCGCCAGCGAGCAGAGACGCCTCAGCGAAGGGGCCGCGCGCAGCTATCTGTACCGCGAGCTGCTCGCGCTCGCCGACCACGGCGTCGATCCGGAATGGGTCGACTTCGGCTACGCCATCGCCGTGCCGGACTCCGTCTCGGATCAACTGGCCACCGAGCTGAGCGGGATGCCGGACGCAGCCGACCGGCTGTCGCGGATGGAGCGCGCCGGTCTGCTGATCCGGCGGTCCACGGCTGGCCGGATTCTCTACTCCTGGCCCGCCGCGGCGCGGGTCGCGCTGCGGGAGCAGCTGCGCGAACGCGAGCCGGCCCGCTACGCGGTGCTGAACGCCCGCACCGCACGCTGGTTGCACTCCCGCGGGGTCGACGCCGCGGCGCTGGAACACGCTGTCTCCGCCGAGAGCTGGGGCCTCGTTCGCGAGATCGTGAACGTGTCGTGGCCGGAGCTGCTGTATGAGCACGGCGACACCATGACCCAGGCGCTGCGCGCGATCCCGCTGGAGGAGGTGGTGGCGAGCCCGACCGCCGTGGCGCTGCGGGATGTGCTGGCCCGCCAGTGGAGCGACACGGACGAGCTGCTCCAACGTGTCGCACAGGCATCCCTGTTGCGCGACCGGCGCGTCGCCGCGCAACTGGCCGTCGCGGAGCGGCCCGCGGCGTTCGGGCATGCGATCGCGCTAATGATCGCGCTGCGGCGCCGCGGCGACTTCGTCGGCGCCATCAGCTTCGCCTCGACCGCCGAGGTGCTCGCAGGCATGATCGGCGCAGGCGGCCAGGAGAGGCCGGCTGTCCCCCAGCACTACCTGACCAGGGCCGCGCTGCAGACCGGCGTCACGCTCGCGCTGGGCGGCCGCCCCCTCGAGGCGATCACGGCGCTGACCCAGGCGATGAGGCAGCCCGACCCGCGCCCCGGCGCCCCGGCGCATGCGGCGGCCGCCGCCGCCCTGGCGCTGGTCTCCGCGATCCGGGGGGACACAGCGGTGGTCGAGCGCTGGCTGTATCGCTCGGGCACGGGCCCCGTGGCCATCTGGCCGGAGGGGGTCGTCGACCACCTTCGCGCGCTCGCGCGGACGCTGGTCGCCATCGATCGCGTCGACCACGGTGCGGCGCGCGATTCCTCGTCCTGGCTCACGCGGGAGCCGATCGATGAACCCGCCCTCGAGACGGTGTCCTGCTATGTCCACGCGCAGTTCGCCCTGCTCTGGGGCGACCGGAGGCGCGCCCTCGCCGAGTTGCGCGCGGGCCGCGAGCGGCTCCGACCGTTCCTCGGCCCGAACGCGACGCTGAGCCCCGGGATCGACGCCCTCGAAGCCGAGCTGCTGATCGGGCTCGGGCTCGGAACGGAGGCGGAGATGCTGCTGCGTGCCGCACCGCGCACGCCTGAGACTCTGGTGCCGCTCGCCCGACTCGAGCTGCTCTCCGGTCGCACCGCCGACGCCCTGCGCACCGCAATGACCGGGCTCTGGAGCGCCTTATCCTCCCACCGCACCCTCGCCGAGCTCTATCTCGTCTGCGCGATCGCCCAGAACCGGCTCGACGATCGCACCGCCGCGCTCTCCTACCTCGGCTTCGCCGTGGCATCCGGCCGAAATGCGGAGGCACGACGGCCGTTCGCGACGGTGCCCAGGGACGAGCTCCTGCAGCTCGCCGCCGGCAGCGAGTTCGAGGAATTCGTCGTCGCGTCCGTCACGGGGCTGCCCGAGATCCACCCCCGCACGATCGAGGTCATCGCGCTGACCGAACGGGAGCGGCTCGTGCTACAGCGCATCGCCGAGGGCAAGAACATGCAGCAGATGGCCGCGGAGTTCTATCTGAGCTACAACACCGTCAAAAGCCACATGCGCAGCCTTTATCAGAAACTGGGGGTGCGCTCACGGCAGCAGGCGCTCGCCCGCGCCCGTGAACACCGCCTGCTCGACGTGCTGACGCCCGCCGCCGAGGAGCCCTCCGCGGAGGACGACGCCGCGCGCGCGGCCCCCGTGGCGAACGAGGCGCAGCGACGCGGCAGCTGAGGCAGCCGGGCACCCCCGGCCGCGAACGCCTCTGACGGCCGCGAACCGCGCTCGCACGCGACGGAAACGCTGGCCCAGCGCAGCACCAGCGCCGTTTAAGCGGTAGTTTCCCTCAGGTAGGGTGCGCGCCTCCCGATGACCGCGCCGCATCCCGCCTTCGCGGGGCTTCGCCCCTCTCTCGCAGCGAAGAGTGAGGAACGACGTGTCTGTGCAGCCCGAGCCCGGAGCGGCGCGCGCCGAGAACGTGGGCGATGCGGTTCCGCCGCCGACTCGCGGTGCGCTGCCGCGCCCCCGGCTCTGGGAGTTGCTGGACGGCGACGCCCGGCTGACGGTGCTGCGGGCACCGACCGGCTTCGGTAAGTCGACGCTGCTGCGGCAGTGGGCGCACCGCCTCGGGCACGGCGACGACCGCCTGGTGTGGATCGACGGGGACGACCCCGGCGACCGCCGCCGCGTCGCGACCGCGGCGGACGAGCCGACGGTGCTGGTCTGGGATCACTTCGACACGATCGCGGACGGTGCCGCCCTGGAGGCCGAACTGCTCGACGCCCTGCGGCGGAACCCCGCGTTCCGGCTCATCCTGGCTGCGCGGAGCGCGTCCCACTTCCCCGACGCGCTGCGTCTCGAGCTCCGCATGACGACGATCCGGTCGCGCGACCTCGCCTTCCAGCGCGCCGAGCTGCAGCGGCTCTTCAGCCTCGCCGGTGCGCCGCTCGACCCGCAGCGGCTCGAACAGTTGGACCGGCTGGCGCAGGGCTGGCCCAAGCCCATGAGCGAGCTCGCGATGCTGCTCGCCTCCGAACCGGACGAGGCCGAGCGGCTGGACGGAGCGCTCGCCGGCATCGCCCGCCGCTTCCTGAGCGAGGAGGTCGTCCCGACGTTCGCGACCCTCGCCGACCCGAGCTGGATCGATTTCGTGCTCGCCAGCGCCGTGCCGAGCTGGGTGAGCGCATCGCTGGCCCGGACGATCACCGATGATGCGCACGCGGGCGCGCGGCTCGACGAGCTCGCCGCGCAGGTGATGCTCACGGTCTCGACGGAGGGCGGCGAACGCGCGTACCGCTGGCCGGGCATCATGCGCACAGCCCTGCTCGACACCCTGCGGTCGCGCGATCCGGCGCGGCTGCAGCGACTCCACGAGCGCGCCGCGGCCTGGTTCGACGCGCACGGCCACGCGGCCGAGGCGCTCGAGAACGCCCATACCGCTCAGGACTGGCCCGGCGTCGTACGCGTGGTCGAGCGGCACTGGTCGACCCTGATGTACGAGAACTTCGCGGAGACGCGCACGGCGCTGCGCGACGCCCCCGCCTCGGTCGTCGCCACGAGCATCGCGGCCGCCGCCATCCGCGACATCTTCCTGCTGCGCTGGCGCGTGGGCGACGAGCTGCTGCTCGACGCGGCACGCGGCTCGCGACTCAGCGACCCGGCCTGGATGATGTCGCTGCCGATCCAGGACTGGGAGCAGACGATCACGGATGCGACCGCCGTGATGATCGCCCTGCGCACCCGCGGTGAGATGCCCCTCGCACGCCGTTTCGCCGACAGCGCCGACGCCCTGTTGAACTCCTGGCTCGGCGCGGCGGCGGAACCCGGGCTCTCGCTGCCGTCCGCCACGCTGCACGCGATGCTCCAGGTCGGCGTCACCCGGATGTTCGCCGACGACCACGACGGCGCGGTCGAGTCCCTTCGGCGGACCTATCGCTTCAGCCCGCGAACGCCCGGCGACCCCTCCGCCCCGAACGCGGCGGTCAAAACGGCGCTCGCCTCTGCGCTCGTCGGGGATGCCGTGCAGACCGAGCAGTGGCTCGCACGCGGCGACGACGACAGCGTGGAGGTCTGGCCGCCGGGTACCGTCCGCATGCAGCGCATGATCGCCGCGGCGATCGCGGCGATCGAGCGGGGGGATGCGGCATCCGCCCGCGCCCTGCTGGGCCAGCTCGAGAACCGCACGCCCGGCGAGTACATCTGGGAGACGGCGTACGTGTACGCCCGGTCCCGCTACGACCTCGTCTGGGGGGACCGGCGGCTGGGGTTGCGGGAGCTCGCCCGCGAGCGCGAGCGGCTCGCGCGCTGGTTCGCGCCCGGCTCGACCCTCGGGCCGCTCCTGGACGCGGCCGAGGCCGAGCTGTTCATCGCGCTCGGCCTCGGCACCCGTGCGAGCACACTGCTGGCCGGGGCCACGCACGCCCGGCTCCTCGTGCCGCGGGCGCGGCTCGCCGTGCTGACCGGGCAGGACGAGGAGGTCGTCCGCCTCACCACGGCGGGCCTGACCGACGCCGGGCTCACCGCTCGCGACCAGACGCAGCTCCAGTCGCTCCAGGCTGTCGCGCAGGCGCGGCTCGGCGAGCGCCGGCTCGCCGCCGGCATCCTGGCGGACGCCCTCACGAGCACGGATGCCACCGGGGCGCGGCTCGGCATCGCGGCGGCGCCGCGGACCGAGCTTCTCGATCTCGCGGCCGAGCACGGACTGGGCGAGCGCCTCGCCGCCGTCATGGACGGTCTGCCCGAGTTCTTCCCGCGCTCGGTCGACGTGATCCTGCTCACAGCGCGAGAGCGCACAGTGCTGCACGAGCTCGCGAACGGTCGGACGATCCGCGAGATCGCGGATGCGAGTTTCCTCAGCCAGAACACGATCAAGAGCCAGCTGCGCAGCCTCTACATGAAGCTGGGGGCGAGCTCCCGCGAGCGCGCGGTCGCGCTGGCGCATCAGCACCGGCTGCTCGACGACGCCCGGTACGAGGAGGCCTAGAGAGGTCGGAGCCGCGGTCTGGGACGACGACGCCGTGGGCGGACGGTTGGGTTGGGGTTGAGGAGTTCCGCCCACGACGATCGTCGTGGTAATGCCTCTCCGCGGCACCACACCGATGCTTCGGGTTCATCGGTTCGGGTGGGCGCCGGGCAAGACCGCTACCGAAGGACAACGGTATAGACAGGCTTGTCTACTCCAGGACCGATTCGGCGGATTTCACCCCCTCTTTCGCCCCCTGCGACAAAACTCAGGACAACTCGCGCACCGCGGCGAGGATCCCCGGGGTGGGGTCGTCCAGCAGTTCGTCCCAGTCGTGGTTCTTCGCCACGAACGAGGCGATGTACGGGCAGAGGTTCACGGCACGACGGCCCCGCGCCCGGATGTCGTCGAGCACATGGCGGGCGAGCCGGCCCGCGAGCCCCCGGCCGTTGTACTCGGGCCGCACCTCCGTGTGCAGGAGGACCCGATGCTCACCCTGGTCGAGGTAGCTCACGAGCCCGGCGGGCTCAGAAGTACACGCTCAGCCAGGCGGGGTGCGCGGCGCGCAGCGCGCCGTCGAGCAGCGCCGCCGCCCCAGGGGTGCGCTCGGCGACTCTGCCCGCGCGGGCCAGGGTCGCCGCCGACACCCCGCCGAGGTACAGCGCGGCGAGCTCGTTCGCGGTCAGGGCGAGCGCTGCGGCATCCGCCGGTGCCTCGCCGTCGAGACGGACGACCGCACCCGCACCCGCCGAGTCGACCTCGAGCAGCCAGTGCCCCGCCGCGAAGCCGTACGGGTCCTCGACCGCGAGCGCGAAGCGGCCCGGGGCGCTGTAGCGACGCGCACCGAACGCCGCGGGCACGTCGAGCACACGCAGCCAGAGATCGTCGAGCAGACGCCGCTGCGCGGCGCGCGGATCCCCGAGGAGCTCCAGCATCGGCTCGTCCCGCGGGCGGAGCCACGCGCGCACGGTGGAGACGAGGTCGAGCTCGAGCACATGGCGCCACAGCGCCAGACCCGCCTCCTCCGTCGCCGCGACGAGATATTTCAGCGTGGCCGGATGCTCGTCGAACCGGGCGCCCGGCACGGGCTCGTCGACCTCATAGACCGCGAAGCCCTGCGGAACGCCCGCCGCGTCGTCATAGCGCACCAGATGGAGCTTGGCGCGCTCGGCGTCCGTCGCGACGGCGCCGGTGACCCGGTCGAGCACGAAGTCGTCGTAGCTCAGCTCGCCCGGCTGTCGGGCGCGCGCCCGCTCGACGATGTCGCGGCGGTGCGCGTGCAGCGCCTCCGGCGAGATGAAGCGGATGCGCCCCGGCGCCTGCGGGCCGGCCCAGCGCACACGACGGGTCTCCACGACGAGCTCCTCGGCGAGCGACGCGATCGCGAAGCCGAAGCGCCCGTAGATCGTGGCCTCGCTCGCCACGAGGCCCGCGAGCGGCGCGCCGGCACGGGCCGCGGTGCGCAGCTCGGACTCGAGCATCGCGCGCGCGACGCCGCGGCGTCGATGTGTCGGCGAGACCGTCACCGATGAGATCGCCCACAGCTCCACATCGCCGCCAGGGACGCTGAGCGGAGCGACCCAGCTCTGCACCGTGGCGACGGGAACTGCGGGCTCCGGGATGGTGCCGTCGTAGACCCCGGTCGTACGGCGATGTCCCGCGCCCTCGCGGGTCTTCCGCCGCAGCTCGGGATCGGCCGGCTCGTAGAAGCCGCGCTCGCTCGCCCGGTGCCAGGCCACGAAGGCATCCGGATCCGCTGCGTCCACGAGCCGCAGCTCCAGCCCCTGCTCGCGCAGACGTGCGGCGGACTCCCGGTCGATCGGCTCATCGGCGAAGCTCACGGTCCCAGGCTAGTGCCGCCCCGGGACGGAAGTCCCGGGGCGGGTGCCGACGGACCCGGTTATGGTCGATTCGTCTTCCTCATGGGCGGCGACGCGTTCCCCACCTTCCGCCTCGCCGCCCGGGGAAGCCGCCCCCGGGGCTGTCGATGGCGCCGCCGCGGGGGCATCCCGTCTACGCTCCTGACATGGCGTTCGAGTTCACGTCGGAGCTCTACGAGTGGTCGGCGCGCGACAACTGGTTCTTCGTCGCCCTGCCCTTCGTCGTGAGCGACGCGATCACCGCGCTTCCCCTCATCCCGGCGGGCTTCGGCTCGGTGAAGGTGGAGGCCACGGTGGGTCACGTGACCTGGCGGACCTCCGTGTTCCCCGACGACAAGCGGAACACCTTCGTCCTGCCGATCAAGAAGGAGGTGCGCGCCCGCAACGGACTCGTCGCGGGCGCGCGGGTGGACGTCAGCCTCGAGATCCTGCGCTGACGACGGCCCGCGACCGCTGACGCTCAGCGGCTCGCGGCGACGGTGTCGATCACGGCGTCGGAGAGCCGCGAGATGTGCTCGAGTCCGGCCCTCTTCGGCAGGATCACGTTGTTCAACCAGACGAACACGACGTCGGTCTCCGGGTCCGCCCAGGCGTTGCAGACGGCGCTGCCGTTGTGCCCGAACATGCCCGGGTGCGCATGCGTTCCCATCGGGCGCACCCGGCCGGGGAAGCCGAGCTGGAAGCCGGTGCCCCACCGCATGGTGTGACCGATGACGCGGTCGAGCTCGCCGTCGGCGGACACGGAGCGGGCGGCGGCGATCGTCTCACGCCGGAGCACTCCGGCCCCGCCCGTGAGCAGCGCGCGATAGAACCGCGCCAGGTCCCGTGCCGTGGTGTGGATGCCGGCGGCGGGGATCACCGCCTGCCGTACCCGCCTCCGATTGAATGCCGTCTGGCGTATATGTTCGACCGGCCTTCCCGCGACGAGCGGCAGCCGCCGCTCCCAGCTCGCATCGCTCAGCCCTAGCTGCGTGTCGGTCAGCCCCCAGGGGCGTGCGAGCTCCTCATCGACGAACCGCGCGATCGGGCGCCCGTCGACGCGGCGCACGAGCTCGCCGAGCACGAAGCCGAAGCTCAGCAGCTCGTAGGCGACGACCGCTCCCGGCCGATAGCGCGGCCGCGCGGTCTCGGCGGCGTCGACGGATGCCTGCCAGTCGGCCATACGCAGGGCGTCCCCCACGGCCCAGCCGGTCGAGTACGGCGCCCCGCTGCGATGCGTCAACAGCTGCCGCACCGTGACGGCTGACTTTCCGTTCGCGGCGTATTCCGGCCAGTACCTCGCGACGGGGGCGTCGAGCTCCAGGCGCCCGCGCTCGGCGAGCAGGTGGACGGAGAGGGCGGTGAAAGGCTTGCTGACACTGAAGGTGTAGAAGAGCTCCTCCGGCCGTGCGCCGCGATACTGCTCGAAGAGCACCCGGTCACCGCGCAGCACGAGGGTCGCCGAGGCCTGGCCACGCTCGGATGCGATCCGCGCGACCTCGTCCCACCCCACGAGTGCACGCTATCTTCCCCAGCACAGCCGTCAAGGCCGCCGAGCTCTCCACATTTCGGCCCCCTGCGCCGTCCCCCGGTCGCCGGCGTTCCCTAGCGTCCCCTGCCATGACGACGCGAATGGATGCCCCGACGGTGGGAGAGCTGGTGCGACGCCTGCGGGCGGCGGCCGCGGCAGCGGGCGATGCGGAGTACGTCGCGGTGCTCGCGTTCGACGAGCTGCTGCGCCGGGCGGGGCCGTTCCCTGAGGTGCACGCAGCACTCGTGCGGTACGCGACGGCGCGGGTCGGAACAGGCGTGGCGATCGTCGGCCATCTGCGCCAGGTCGCCGAGGCGCTCGACACGGCGGCGGCCGAGCTCGAGCGCGACGACGCGCGGCTCGCGGGCGTGCTGCGGTGACGACCGTGCTCGAGCCGCCCCCGCTCGTGGACGCCGCCGCGCGGTACCGCCACGCCGTTGCCCGCATCGACGACGCGACCGGCGATGCCGCGACCGCCTGGCGGCTGCTGCCCCATGCGCTGGACGCCCCCGGGGCCGACGTGGCGGTCGCGCGCTTCGTCGCCCCGGCGCACCGCCTCTCCTCCGAGCTGCTCGGCGCGGCGGACGCTCTCGTGGGCGCCCTGCTCACACCCGGGCCGGCCGCGAGCTGGTCGATCGCCGGCATCCGCGGCGGCGAGCCCGGATCGGTCGCCCTGCCGGATCCGGACCCGCCACGTGCGCTCGACCGCGGCCCGCGCACGGCGACCTTCATCACCCCGCCGCTGCCGCTCGGCGGAGCGCTGTCGCAGCTCGGCGGACTGGCTGATGCCGGGGCGGCGGCGGGCGCCGCGACAGTGGCCGGGCTCCTCGGTGTGCTGGGGCTCGTCCTGTCGCTCGGCGGATCGACGGATGTCTCGCCCCCGCAGCCCACCCTGCAGCCGCCCCCGGACCGACGCCGCCCACGCCCCGGCAGCGATCCGGTGCGGATCACGCCGTACACGCCGTGCAATCCGCTCACACACGGCCCCGGGTGCCAGCTGCGCCACCTGGGCCTGGAGGAACCGGGCGACCGTGCCTTCACCGGTGATGCGGTGCGGGGCGACGAGCCGCCCGGAGAGATGCCCGGCACGCAGCCCGACTGGGTCAGAGGGCGGGCGCGCAACGATGAGGGCTGGGTCTACACCTCGCCGGAAGGGAAGAGCGTGAGGATCGTCGAAGCGGGGCGCGATCCGCGCTACCCGAACGGGTACGTCGTGTTCCGCAATGCCCGGAACCAGCCCATCGGCATGGATGGCACCACCACCGTCCCGCTGCGCAGCGACGCCGCGCACGTCGTCCGCAACCCGGACGGCTCCTTCCCCGTCCCGACGGGGTGGGCGCCGTGAGCGCACGCCGGGCCCGCCCGGGGCGCCAGGACCTCGGGCTGACCGGCCTCGCGGTGTACAGCGTCGAGTTCCGCCCCGACACGCTCTACCTCTGGTTCGATCGCGGCATCGCCTACCTCGAGGTGGGCGGGCTCATCGGGCTTCGTCTGCCGGACGGCACCTCGGCCGACTACGACGCGAGCTCGTCCGGGACGAGCCCCACGACCCCGGCGCTGCTCAACGGGCTCGTCGGCGCCGCGGTGGTCGACGCGACGGCCGGCGAGCACCCGGCGATCCTCGACGTCGAATTCGACTCGGGTCTGCGACTGCACTACGAACCGACGTCCGGCCCGTACGAGGAGTGGGAGGCGAAGGACGCCGCGGGCACCGCCTACGTGTGCCTGCCGAACAATCGCCTGACGGTCTGGCAGAGCGGCGCCGGGTCATGAGCGGGTGCCGGGGCACAGGCCCGCGCGGGATCGCGCGCTCCACCCCTCGCACGAGGGCGACCCGAGCGGGGCCCACCCGTGCGAGGGGGCCTCGCTTTGGGACTGATCGGAGGTGAGATCTTGGCATATAAACGACGATGTGACAGGTCTGCAGGCGGCGCGCGGGAGGCCGGCGGCGAACATCCCCTCGCTGGTGGCGCGCCCGACCCCGGCATCCGTCATCACCGCCTGCCTCGACGCGCAGGCCGAGGCCCCCGAGCGCACGCTGCTCGGCAAGGTGTTCGGGACGAGCCCTCTCAGCGACGAGTCCCGCAAGTGGTACGCCGGCGCGCTCGGCGAGCTGCGCGTCGCCGAGGAGCTCGCGAAGCTCGGCCCGAGCTGGGTCGTACTGCACTCCGTGCCGGTGGGCGAGCACGGCCGGCTCATCGACCACCTCGCGATCGGTCCGGGCGGCGTGTTCGCGATCACGGTTCTGCACGACGAGAACAGCGCGGTGTGGGCATCCTCGGACAGCATCACGGTCAACGGCGCGGAGCGGGGCTACATCCTCGCCTCGCGGGACGCGGCGACGGATGCCGCCGTGACGCTCACCCGCGCGACCGGCTTCAACGTGCCGGTCTACGGCCTGCTGGTCTTCATCGCGCCGTACTCGTTGACGGCGGACGGCGAGTTCGACGACGTCGGCATCACCACCGATCGAGCGCTGCACAAATGGCTGACGGGCGTCGAGAGCGCTCTCGACGAGGACAAGGCCGTGACCGTCGCCGAGGTCGCCATCGAATCGTCGACGTGGCGTGCTGGCGCGACGACGACATTGCGCGCGCAGGCGTTCGATCCGGCCCCTCTCGACGATCTGCGGGCCGAGGTCCAGCGCGCGTGGCTCACCCGGGCCTTCTGGGGCGCGGCGGCCGTCGCCGCCGCCACGATCGGCCTCGTCCAGTTCCTCGCGACTTAGCGACCGCGCCGGGCTCCCCCGCCTCGCGGGCCCGGGTTCCCCATGGCCCCGGCTCGGCTACAGGGCGCTCCCCGCGTTGACGGCGACTCCGGTGCGGCCGCCGTCCACGTCAAGGACGGTCCCGTGGACGAACTCCGCCTCCCCCGAGGCGAGATAGACAGCGGCGGCGGCGATCGCATCCGGATGGCCGGCCCGACCGGCCGGCGTGCCCGCCATCAGCACCTCGCCGCGGAAGCTCTCAGCGGGACCCAGCTGGGGCGGCCGGATGACTCCGGGAGAGATCGCGTTGACGCGGATGCCCTGCGCCGCGAACTCGGCCGACCAGGCCCGGGTCAGCGTCTCCAGCGCACCCTTGCTCGCGGCGTAGGCGCTCCCGACCGGCAGGCCGAGCCGGGCGCCCCAGCTGCCCAGGTTGATGATCGCGCCGCCGCCGGCCGCGGCCATAACGGGTGCGAGCGCCTGAGTGAGGAAGAACGGCGCCTTGACGTTGACCGCGAAGATCCGGTCGAAGGTGTCCTCGTCGAGCGTCAGGGTCGTCGCCCCAGGGTAGATGCCCGCGTTGTTCACGATGATGTCCATACGGCCGCCGAGTGCGGCGAGCGCGGCATCCGCCAGGCCCCGGCTCGCGCGCGAGCTGCCGTCGAGTTCGGCCCGCACGAAGTCGACGCGGCCGCCCTCCGCGCGGATGTCGTCCACAACGGCTCGCCCCTTCGCCTCGTCGCGGCCCGAGACGACCACCTGCGCCCCCTCCGCGGCGAAGCGGCGGGCGATCGCGAGCCCGATATTGCTGGTTGACCCCGTCACGAGGGCCGTCTTGCCGTCCAATCTCTGCGTCATGGGCTCGACGCTAAAAGGAACTTTTTGGACCCACAAGTCCATAAAGCTGTAGGCTAGCGGGATGACCCTGACGCCCAAGGGGCTCGCCACCCGGCAGCGCATCGTCGAGGGCGGCGCGGCGCTGCTGCGCAGCGAGGACGCCGGCGAGGTCACGCTCGACGACGTGCGCGCCGCGACCCGAACGAGCAAGAGCCAGCTGTTCCACTACTTCCCCGGTGGCAAGGAGGAGCTGCTCCTCGAAGTGGCCAGGTATGAGGCCGATCGCGTGCTCGCGGATCAGCAGCCCTATCTCGGCCGGCTCGACTCGTGGGGGGCCTGGGAGGGATGGCGTCAGGCCGTCATCGCCCGCTATCGCGCCCAGGGCGCGAGCTGCCCGCTCAGCTCGCTGATGCGCCATGGGGACGTGCCGGGCGGCGCCGAGGTGATCAGCGCTCTGCTGCGGCGCTGGCAGGAGGAGCTCCGCCGTGGCATCGTCACCATGCAGCAGAAGGGCGAGGTGAGCCCCGACGTCAACGGCGAGCTCACCGCCGCCGCGCTCATCGCGGGCGTCCAGGGCGGCGTCGCGGTGCTGCGCTCCACCGGCGACACAACGCATCTCGCGGCCGTGCTGGGGCTGCTCATCGCGCAGCTGCGCGACAGCCGCAGCTACTCATCGCCTTCGTGGCACCCCCGCGCCACCGCGGCGGCCGACGCCACCAGCCGGTCGAACACGGGCCGGTCGAGCTCCAGCGTCGCCTCGTCGCAGTAGACGTCGCGCCTGATCTCCAGCATCACGGACTGCACACGCCGGTCGCCGAGATAGGCCTGCGGCACGTAGGAGCCCGAGAGGGGCTCGTCGATCCCGCGCTCAAGCCACGCGAACTCCTGCCGCACCGCATCGAGCAGCTCGGGGCTCGTGTTCACGCCGGCCGTGCCGATGCACAGCTCGGGGCGACGCTGCTCGGGGTGCAGTTCAGAGGGCGGCGGATGCCGCGGGTAGGCGTGCACGTCCAGGAGGAGTGCACGGCCGTGGCCGTGCACGGACGCCGTGACGACCCCCTCGACGGCGGAGCTGTACGCGTAGTGATAGCGCATCAGCACCGCCGCGTCGGCCGCGGGCAGCTCGCGAAGCATCCGCCCCTGCGAATCGCGGGTGTAGAGCGCACCCATGCCGACGGCGTTCATCTCCTCGCGCCCGTCGTCGAAGCGCTCGACGTCGACGACCAGCCGCGAGAGCCCATGCAGGATCAGGTTCGAGTCGCCGCGCCGCGCCGCGGCCCAGGCGAGTCCGGCCGCTCGACGCTGTCGATGCGGTAGCCGGGGACGTAGGGCGCCATACCGTGAGCCTGACAAACGGATGCCTGCGCGGCCAGGCCCCGACCGGGGCGAGTTCGTCCGGGCGTGGGCAGGGAGGGGCGCCCGCGCGCGACTCGTGCGGTGACCGGCGCCGACGCCGCTCCGCTGCTACGCCCGGCTCCGCTACGCCCGGCTATGCAACGCCGGCGGAGCGGCGGCGCTCTTCGATCCAGGGGTCCGCGACGGCGCGGTGCACAAGATGGACCAGCTCCGCGGCGCCGAAGGCGCGGAACTCCCCGCCGGGCCAGCCGTGCAGGCGGGCGATCCACTCGCTCGGCAGGGCGGTCGCACCGTACACGGCGCCCGCGAGGGCACCGGTGATCGCCGCGACCGTGTCGGTGTCGTTGCCGGCGCGCACGGCGAGCACGAGCGCGTCTGCCAGGGATGAGCTGTGCGTGATCGCCGACCACGCCGCCTGCAGCGCGGCGACGACCCAGCCGTTGCTCCCGGGCACCTGCCAGGGCTGCACCGCCTCCGCCGCGGACAGCCGTTCGTGCCAGAGCGCGGCCCGCTCGGGCGGCAGCGTGTCGACGGCGGCGCGGATCGCGGGCGCGCCGTCGAGGATCGCGGTGCGCACGGCCAGGCTCCAGATGACGCAGGCATCACCGGCATCCGTCTCGTAGTGGGTCAGCTCGCTGATCCGCCTGGCAGCCGCGGCCAGACCGACCGCCTCACCCGCGCCGAGAAAGCCGAGGGCGACCGGGCCGGTGCGCATGAGCGAGCCGTTGCCGGCGGAGCGCCCGGTCTCCGTGTGCTGCGCGAGGGCTGCGGCACGCGCGTCATCCTCCGTGACGTGACGGATGCGCCCCAGAACCGCCCGCGTCTGGATCCCGACGTCCTTCGCCTCACGCGCCCAGCCGATCCACTCCCCGACAATGGTCGCGAGCACGATCGGGTCGTCGAGACGCTTCCCGCGCGCGACGGCCTGCAGGATCGGCACGGCCATGCTCGTGTCGTCCGTCCACTCGCCGAGCTCCCACGGCGCGGCGGCGTGCATCTCGATCGGCACAGGCGGCAGAACGGCCGCCCGGAACTCGTAGGGCGCCCCCAGCGCATCGCCCGCCGCCGACGCAAGGATGGCGCCAACGGCTCTCTCCAGTTGCTGCGGTGTCAGCATCCGTCCCCCCACCCCTCAAGGGCCCCAACCCCTTATGGGGGAAAGTATCGGGGTTCGCGACCGTGTGGCTCCCCCCAATACGCGGTAAGCCCGCGTGGCGGGGGACTCCGGCCCGTGGCGGCGGAGCGCGGCGGCTGCGACGCTTCGCCCGGAGGGATCGCATCCATCCAGGGCGGCACGACGACCGGCCCGGTCGACTTCCACATGGGCGAGCTGCAGATCTCCCGGTGACGACGACGCCGGGCCGCCGCCGGCGCTAGCGTGAGGCGGTGAGCGATTCGAGCCGTTCGAGCGATGCGACGGATGCCGTCGCGCCCCGCCCCGGGATCGCGGGGCGCCTCAGCCGCCTGATCCAGCTCGACACCACGAGCTCCCGCGTCGTCGAGCACGGCATCGCCGGGTTCGAGGAGCTGTTCGAGGAGCTGTATCCCCTCGTGCACGGCCGGCTCGAACGGGAGCGGGTCGGTGAGCGCGGCATCCTGTACCGGCTGCCGGGGGCGACGGACGCCGACCCGATCGTCCTGATGGGACACTTCGACACCGTGCCCGCCGAGGAGACCGAGGCGTGGCGGCATCCCCCTTTCTCCGGCGCGATCGAGGGCGGCGTGGTGCACGGGCGCGGTGCGATCGACGACAAGGGCGCGCTCGTCGTCCTGTTCGACGCCGTCGAGAACCTGCTCGCCGCCGGCGCGACCCCCGCGCGCACCGTCTACCTCTCCCTCGGAGGTGACGAGGAGACGAACGGCACGGCGGCGCAGACGATCGCCGAGGAGCTGCACGCGCGCGGCATCCGCCCCTGGCTCGTGCTCGACGAGGGCGGCGCGATCATCGACGGCGTGCTGCCTGGGCTGCCGTACCGCTCGGCGGTCGTCGGCCTCGGTGAGAAGGGCGTGCTCAGCGTCACGCTCACCGCCTCGGCGCCGGCGGGGCACGCGAGCACTCCGAGCCGCACGCCGAGCGCCCCGCTGCGCATCGCCCGCGCGCTCGCCCGGCTCAGCCGGAACCCGTTCCCGAAGCGGCTCAACACGACGAGCCGCCGTATGTTCGAGGCGTACCGGGGCGTGGCCCGCGGCCCGATCGGGCAGGCGCTCGTGACCCTCGTGCCCGCGCTCGGACCCGTGAGCGCGCAGTTGCTCTCACGGCTGGGCGGCGAGCCGGCGGCCATGGTCCAGACCACCGTCGCCGCGACCGTCCTCGCGGGCGGCACGGTGCCGAACGTCATCCCGGACACGGCGAGCGCCGTTCTCAACCTGCGCATCGCACTGGGCGAGACCGTCGCCGGCACCCTCGCGCGGCTGCGCCGGGTGATCCGCGACCCCGCGATCTCCTTCGCGGTGCTCGAGAGCCACGAGCCGAGCCCCGAGTCGCGCATGGACAGCCCGCAGTGGCGGCTGATCGAGGATGCCGTGTCCACGGCCTACCCCGGCACGCTCACCGTGCCGTACGTGATGCTCGCAGCATCCGACGCCCGGCACTTCCACCGTTACACGCCCGACGCGACGTACCGGCTCGCGCCGCTGGCGATGTCGGCAGCGGAGCGCGCCGCGCTGCACGGCGTCAACGAGCGCGTCACGGTCGATGCCCTCGAACGCGGCGAGCGCTTCTACCGCCACCTGCTGCGGCATCTGCCGGCGGAGAAGCACCTGCCGGTTTAGACCTGTCCGGTTTAGGATCGAGGAATGCCTGAGACCCGCTCCGTGCCCGAGACCTTCGACAAGATCACCATGTTCGGCGCCGCCTGGTGCGGCGACTGCCGTCGCTCGAAGGCGCTGCTGGACGGGCTCGGCGTCGACTACGACTACGTGGACCTGGAGGCGGAGGAGGACGGCGCCGCCCGCGCCGAGGCGATCAGCGGCCGCAAGAACATCCCCGTGATCGTGTTCCCCGACACGACGCACTTCGTCGAGCCGACGGATGCCGAGCTCAGGGCCAAGCTGGCGCGGTGAGCTAGGAGCGATGGCATCGCAATCGCGCGAACCGCGCTGAGGCCGGCTCTTCCGTCGAGGACTCGCGGCCGGAGCCCCTCCGCCCTGCGCTACCCCAGCCGCGAGGCCGGGATGCCGAAGGTCTGGCAGTCGGCCGGGCTGCCGGTGAAGCCGGCCTGGAACCACTTCTGCCGCTGCGCGCTCGTACCGTGCGTGAAGGACTCCGGGTTCGCCTGACCCTGCACGGTCTCCTGGATGTGGTCGTCGCCGACGGCGGCCGCGGCGTTCATCGCATCCGTGATTTGACTCTGCGTGATCGGCTTCAGGTAGGTCTGGCCATTCTCGTCCGTGGTCGACTGCGCGCCGCCGAGCCAGGCACCGGCGAAGCAGTCCGCCTGCAGCTCGAGCCGCACGGAGTCGGAGGCGGCGCCGGTCTGCTGCAGGTTCTTGCCGCGCATCACGCCCATGATGTTCTGGATGTGATGGCCCCATTCGTGGCCGATGACGTAGAGCTGCGCGAGCTCGCCGGCCTGGTCCTGGAACTGCTGCGCGAGCTCGTCGTAGAACGCGGGGTCGAGGTAGATGGTCTGATCGCCGGGGCAGTAGAAGGGGCCCATCGAGGTGTCGGCCGAACCGCACCCCGTCGAGGTGGACCGGTCGAAGATGACGATGCCCTGCGGGTCGGTGTAGCCCTTCACCTGCCCGGCCCAGTACGTCTGCAGCATCGCGGCACCGGCCTGGACGCGACAGTTCTCGTCCGTGTTCGCCTCGGCCGCCGTGCAGTGCAGGGCGGTGTCTCCGCTCGTGTCGATCGTCCCGGCCTGCACGCCGGAGAGCCCGGTGGTGACGTCGCCGACGTTGACGCCCGTGAACTGGTAGATCAGGAAGCCGATGATCGCGAGCAGGATCGCCCCGCCGCCGGCGCCCCCGCCGATCTTCATCCCCCGATTGCCACCTCCGCGGGAGCTGGCCTTCCCGCTGGAGATGTCCGCGTTCTCATTGAACGTCATGCGGCAAAGGTACCTCGTAGCCCCCGCACAGCCACACGATCGGCCGCCTGCGCGGCAGACTGAGGGGGTGCTCTCGCCTCTTCGCGCCGTCCGCGCCACCGTCGCCTGGGTGTCGCGCACGAAATGGTTCCGTCGCGTCGGCCCCACGGTCATGCCGCCCTTCGAGCGGTTCATGGCCCGACTCACCGGCGGGCGGGTCACCGCGAGCGGCATCCTCGTGCCCTCGCTCGTGCTGCACACGATCGGCGCCAAGTCGGGTGAGCCCCGCCAGACCGAGCTCATGTGCGTGCCCGACCACGGCACCTGGATCGTGACGGGCTCGAACTTCGCCCGCGGCAACCACCCCGCCTGGACGGGCAACCTGCTGAGGCATCCGCACGCCGAGATCGACTACCGCGGCAAGCGGATCGCCGTGACGGCGACCCTCGTCGGCGACGCGGACCGCGAGGCGGTGTGGGCGACGATCCAGCGGCAGTGGCCCGGTTACCGGAAGTACGAGACGGCTGCCGGGCGTGTGCTGCGAATCTTCCGGCTCGTGCCCGCCGGCAACTAGTTCCCGTTCCGGACAGATCCGCCCGCGGCACCGGGTGCGGACGTCCGGAACGGGAACAAGTTCCCGGCGGAGGCGGCGGCGGGGCGACGGCGGCGGGGAGAATGGGTGCGTGACCGACCTCGACGAGCTCCGCAGGCTCCGGCGCGCACGCGACCGGATGGACCGCGAGTACGCCGAGCCCCTCGACGTCCCCGCCCTCGCGCGCACGGCGCTCATGTCCACGGCGCACTTCAGCCGGCGCTTCCGCGACGCCTACGGCGAGACGCCGTACGCGTACCTCATGACCCGGCGCATCGAGCGGGCCACGGCGCTGCTGCGCCGCGGCGACATGAGCGTGACGGACGCCTGCGTCGCGGTCGGCTGTACGAGCCTCGGCTCCTTCTCCGCCCGCTTCACCGAGCTCGTCGGGGAGACGCCCAGCGCCTATCGCGCCCGCGACCACAGTGCGCTGCGCCCCCTCACGCTGTGCGAGGTCATGGTCATCGCCCGACCACGGAAGCCCGCGAAGGCGAGCAGTTTCGGAGAAGCATCCGCCCTGAACACTGCCTAGGGTCGAGGCCATGACCGTTTCACTCAGTGGCGTGCACATCCTGGTCGACGACCCGGACGCCGCCCTCACCTTCTACCAGGACACCCTCGGCTTCACGAAGCTCTTCGAGGCCGAGAACGGCGGGTACCGCTGGATCACGCTCAGCACCCCCACCCAGCCCGAGATCCAGATCGTGCTCGAGCAGCCCCACGGCGGCCGCTCGCCGGAGAACGGCGACGCCATCGCCGCCCTGCTCGCGAAGGGCGAGCTGCAGATGGTGCAGTTCGCCACCGACGACCTCGACGCGACCTTCGAGAAGGTCTCCGCGGCGCCCGGCGCCGAGATCCTCCAGGAGCCGACCGATCAGCCGTGGGGCACCCGCGACGCCGCGTTCCGCGACCCCTCCGGCAACCTGGTGCGGATCGCCCAGGCCTAGCCATCGAGACGACCACGGGGCGCACGGAACCAGGTCCGTGCGCCCCGTGGTCGTCCCCGCCTCAGACGGTTGCGGAGAGTGCCGGCGCCTCGGCCCACAGGCCGGAGAGGTAGTCGCTCGTGACCACGGTGCCGAAGCTGCGGGCCACGCCGCGCACCGAATTGTCGTGCGCCTCCTGTGAATAGGTGGCCGCGCAGTCCTCGACGAGCGAGACGTAGTACTCCGCGAAGAGGCCGTCGCGCAGACTGGACTCGACGCACACCTCGGTCGCGACACCGGTGAAGAGCAGCGACTGGATGCCGAGCGTCTTCAGCACGATGTCGAGGTTGGTGCCGACGAAGGCCGAGTAGCGGTACTTGATCACTGTGATCTCCCCAGGCAGTGGAGCGACCTTGTAGAACTCGCCGCCCCACGAGCCGGTGCGGCAGGTGCTGCTCGACCGGCCCGGCCCCGGCTCACCCGCATGCCGGTTCAGCCACTGAGGGGTGTCGTTCGTCTCGTCATGGATCGTCTGGATGAAGATCACCGGAAGCCTCGCAGCGCGGGCGTCGTCGATGAGCTTCTCGAGGCGGGGAACCATCGCGACGGCGGCCGAGACGTCGTTGCCGATCTTGGCGAGCGAGCCCTCGGGGTCGCAGAAGTCGTTCTGCACGTCCACGATGATGAGGGCCGTGTGGGCGGGGTCGTAGCGGAAGGGGATGTCGGTCATGGTTCGGCTCCTTGTCTGGCTGCTCACTTGCTGGGGATGAAACTGCGGTCGAGGATGTTCGCCGCGGTCGCAGGGTTGGACGAGTCCTGCAGCAGGCCGGCGTCACGGGCGACGGTGAGGTCGACCTTGAGGGCGTCATCGCTGATCTGCACCCCGTCCCAGAAGTTGTCCTTGTATGTGCGGTCGAGGGTCGTCTTGATGACGTCCGGCGACATGTTCGGGAACTCCTTCTCGGCGATCTTCTCTGCGCCGGCGTGGTTCTGAAGCGTGTAGTCCATGCCCTTCGACAGCGCCTCGACGAAGGCCTTGACCGTTTTCGGGTCCTTCTTGACGTTCGCCTTCGACGTGACGATGTCGGAGTAGGCGAACTTGCCGAGCGAGGCCGGCAGGCTCACGAAGGGCTCAGACCACACCCCTTGGGAGATGCCCTGGCCGAGGACCGGCTCCGAGGTGGCCGCGAGGTCGACCTGGCCGGATTTGACGAGTGAGAGCTCTGAGCCGGATACGTCGTTGTTCACGACGGTGATGTCCTTGCCGGGGGTCAGGCCGAGCTGCGTGAGCTCGTAGAGCGTGTCGATCTCGACGGAGCCGCCGTGGCGGCTCGCCGCGATCTTCAGGTGCTTGCCCTTGAGCGAGCCCGCGATGTCGTTCGGGTCGATCGTGAGGCCCTTCTTCGCGACCCAGTAGACGTTCGCGCGGTCCACGACACCCGCGACCGCCTCGAGCTGTGCACCCTTGGCGTTGGCGATGGCCGCGGACTCGATGCCGCCGATGAAGCCCCAGGCGTTGCCGCTGAGCACTGCGTTCACGTGGGCGCCGCCGGTGAGGGTCGTCGTCTCCACGTCCAGCCCGGCGTCCGTGAAATAGCCATTGTCGATCGCGACGTAGAGGGGCAGGTAGCCGATGCCGTGTACGGGTTCCGCGATGACGAGCTTGGCGGGCTTGCCGGATCCGGTACTGGCGGGGCCGGAGCATCCGGCGAGGGTGAGTGCCGCTGCGGCGAGCACAACGAGGGCGGTGAGCTTTCTCTTCACGGAGTTCTCCTAGGGAAAGAGGTGCAGGAGTGGTTCAGGTGCGGTGTGCGGGTGGGGAAAACGCGATGCGCGATGACGCGATCAGCCGTGGATCAGGCGCAGGAGCAGACGTTCGATGAGCAGCACGGCGACGTAGAGCAGGAAGGCGAGGACGGCGAGCGTGAAGACACCGACCCAGATGAGCGAGATGTCGAAGGTGGACGCGGCGAGCTGGATCATCTTGCCGAGTCCGTTCTGCGAGCCGATGTACTCCCCGACGATCGCGCCGGTGAGTGCCAAGCCGATGCTGACGCGGAAGCTCGCGATGATGAGCGGGAGCGTGGACGGCACGACCACCTTGCGGAACACCTGCAGGCGGCTCGCGCCGAGTGAGTACAGCAGGGTCTGCTGGTCGCGGTCGACGGCGCGGACGGCCGCGTGCGCGTTCAGGATCTGGATGATGATGACGATCGCCGTGGCCATCGCGACCTTGGAGGGAAGACCGATGCCGAGTGCGAGCACGATCATCGGTGCGAGGGCGAGCTTGGGCATCGCTTCGAGGGCGATAAGCAGCGGCTCGGCCGTCTTCGCGTAGAAGCGCGACCACCAGAACGACAAGCCGACCAGTGCGCCGCCGAGCACGCCGATCACGAAGCCCAGGATGGTCGAGGTGAAGGTGAAGCGGATGTCGGCCCACATCGATCCCTTCGTCACGTTCGTCACGAAGGACTGCCAGATCAAGCTCGGCTTCGACCAGAAGAAGGGATTGATCACGCCGAGGTCGGCGAGCAGCTCCCACGCAGCGACGATCGCGACGACGATCGCGACGACCGTGACCGCGACCTTCCAGTTCGCGGGCTCGGCGGGGAAGAGGGGCCGGCTCCGGCGGCGGGCGCCGCGCTGGGGCAGCTGAGCGAGCGTGTCCATCGAGCTGCTGAGCGAGGGCGCGGCGCCGAGCGTCGCAGGGGTCTGGATGGCGGTCATGAGCGGGTCGCTCCTTCGCTCTGGCTGGGGTGCAGCAGGGACAGGATGGTCGTCTTGAGCTCGACGAACTCCGGAGAGGTCACGATGCCGGACTTGCGGGGGCGCTCCAGCTCGATCGGAATGTCGGCGATGATCCGGCCCGGTCGGGGCGACATCACGATCACTCGGTCGGAGAGGTAGACGGCCTCATCGATGTCGTGGGTCACGAAGACCACCGTCTTCTGGAAGTCGTCCCAGAGGTCGAGCAGCCACTCCTGCATGGTGGCGCGGGTCTGTGCGTCGAGCTTGCCGAACGGCTCGTCGAGCAGGATGACGTCGCGGTTGAACAGCACCGTCCGCAGCAGGGCCGCGCGCTGGCGCATGCCGCCGGAGAGCTGATCGGGCCGGTGGTGCACGAAGTCCTTCAGCCCGTATGCCTCGAGGAACGGCATCGCGATGCTGCGCGCCGTGCGCTTGGGAACGCCGGCGACCTCCATGCCGATGATGACGTTGTTGAGGACGCTGCGCCAGGGCAGCAGCAGATCCTTCTGCAGCAGATAGCCGACGTGGCCCTGCTGGCCGATGATCGGCTCGCCGTTGATCGCGACGTTGCCTGCGCTTGGCATGTCGAGACCCGCCACGATGTTGAACAGCGTGCTCTTGCCGCAGCCGCTAGGGCCGATGATCGAGAGGAACTCGCCGGGACGAACGGTCACGGACGCGTTCTCCAGCGCCACGGTGGTGGCGCCGGTGTGCGAGACGAATTCGCGCGAGACGCCCTCGATCTTGAGTTCCGCGCGTCCGGTCCGTGCCGGCGCGGTCGGTAGTGCGGTGGTCATTGCGGCCCTCCGAGCGTGTGTGGATCAGTGGCTACTACCGTCTCCTCGCGCGGTTTCGCCCGAATCTCGCTCAAATTGCTCGTCGGTAACTTGTTCGCGCGCCCTTGACAGTTACATCCCCGGTCGTGCCCCATGGTCTTCATGACGCTCAAAGGAATGATGACCCGCCCCAGCGGCTCGCACCGCGACCATCTCGTGATGGCGGCGATCGCTCTGACGAACCGCCTCGCCGCGGGGTACTCGTGCGGAGTGCCGTACACGCCACCGGTGGATGCAGGCGAATGTGTCGCGATCGGGAACGAGATCTGCGACCGCTTCTACCGGAAGCAGGTCGCCTTCATCCCGGCGGAGGCAGAGCGGCTCAAGCTCCTGGCCCAGCAGTTGCACGGCGTGCTGCTCGATCTCGCAGACGACGACGTGCCCACCGCCGTGCCGAAGATCAACGCGCTGCTCGCGGAGTTCCCCGCCTCGTTGCACCTGTCACCATCGGCACCGTGGTCTCTGCACTATCAAGACCACTCGGCGAGCGCCGTCGAGGGCTGGCAGGTCGGATGCTGCGCGGCGCTCGCCTCGTGGGTGTCCTCCGGCGCCACCCAGTACCTCGGGCGCTGCGAGGCGAGGCGCTGCGATCGCGTGTTCTTCGACGACACCCGTAACGGCACGCGCCGCTTCTGCAGCGCACGCTGCCAGAACCGCGACAAGGTGCGCGCCTACCGCCTGCGACACGCGCTCGGCGCGCAGCCACGGTGAAGGGGATTCCGGCCGCAAGGTAACCGTCAAAGGTGATGACACAAGTTACTCCGGGGCAACGGGGGCGAGATTCGGGCGAAACGGCACGGGAGCACCGTGAACGTCACCGATCCATCGAGCCCAGGAGCACCCGTGACGAGAACAGGGAAAGTCCGCATCGCGCATCTGAGCGGCCCGACCGCGACGATCCAGAACACGCCACCGCTGGTCACTTCCAACAAGGCCCGCGCCCAGCACGGGCTGCCGCTGCTGACCGATCGGACGGGGGAGCCGCTCAAGTTCGACGCGCTCCGCGCTCAGCGACTCGCGGCGCCGGTCACCGTCTACGTCGAGCAGTTCTCTGCGCATCCCCTCGAGCGGGACGCCTCCGAGCTGTACGGGCCGCCGGACGGCTATGTCGGAGCCGACGGCGCCTTCCGCGACACCCCCTCGAACGAAGGCGACAAGCCCGTCTATGCCGTCGAGCTGCGACCGGAAGACGGCCTCTACCCGCTGCCCTACATGGCGACGCAGGCGGACGGAGCGGCCTGGGATGAGGAGATGGCCACCGCCTTCGGCCCTGAGTCGAAGGCGCGGCAGGGGTTCTTCCCGGACGGCTCGCGGAGCTTCGAGGAGATCGATCGGCTCGGCATCGAGGAACACGGCACGGCGAGCCCGATCTCCTCGCGAGCCGAGGTGGACTTCTATCGGGTCTCACCGCCCGCCGGCTACACGAAGGGGCTGCCTGCCACCGAGCGCACCGACGTCGGCGATGGCGACATCGGCCCCGAACTGCGCGGCATCCACTTCAACGGCTACAAGCCCGTACATCTGTCGAGCGTGCCCGCACGGCCCGCGCTGGCGAAGATCACGAACGACGTGCAGGCCATCGCGTCGAGCGGTGAATACGACGGCCTGATCTGGACCCAGGGCAGCCCCCAGGTCGAGGAGACCGCGTACTGGCTCAGCCTGCTCATCGACACCACCGTGCCCATCTGCGGCAACGCGGCGCAACGGCCGCAGGGCATGATCAGCAACGATGGCCCGAAGAACATCATCGATTCGATCGCCTTCATCGAATCGCGGGCCTGGGCCGACTCCGCAGGCCGCAACCGCTGCGGTGTCGTGGTGATCGAGGAACAGCAGTACTTCGCCGCTCGTGAGGTGTACAAGAGCGACGCCCGACCCGGCAACTACCGAGCGACAGGCGGCCACGGAGGCGTCATCGGCCAGACCAGCCACAACGGTGCCATCTCCCTCATGTACCTGCCGGCGTACAAGCACACCCACCTCTCCGAGGTGAGCACGACGCGGCTGCCGGAGACCGTGCAGGCGGTCCGGCGAACCGCGGCGGGGCTCGAGACCATCGACGTGGCGATCAAGGACGCCGGCGGGCGGATTACGGAACAGGCGATCCCCTCGGTCTCGATCGTCAAGGAGGGCGGCTACTTCGACGAGGACTATGGCGTCACCGCCGATGAGCTTCCGATCCTGCAGGCGGTCATCGACCAGAAGCTCGGACTCGGGCGCCTCGGCGGCATCGTGGTGGAGGGCCTGGTTCCCTACGGGAGGCTGCCATCCAAGGCATCCGAGCGCCTCCTGCAACGCGCCGTGTTCAGCGGCATCCCGGTAGCCCGCGTGGGCCGGGGCACACCCGAGGGCTTCGCCGATCCAACCCCGTTCACCATTGCCGGCTCCAACCTCACCGCGATCAAGGCGCGTCTGCTGCTGATGGCGAGCTTGATGCGATTCGGAGCGCTGCCCGTGGCGAGCGACCCTGCAAATCCGACGCCGGAGGAGCGGGCCGCGACCATGGCCGCCGTAGCGCGGTACCAGGACATCTTCCTCAGCCACTGAGCCCGGCCACCGACCGTTGCACCCCGAGGAGCGGCGCGACGGTCGCCGTATGCCTCTCCCGCGCAGAAAATAGTTAGCAAATGACAACTACCGGACAGCATCTGACACAGTTGCCACCCCGTTATCGGCACAAGTTCCTGATCCTCGCCATCTGCTGCATGAGTCTGCTGATCGTGTCGATGGACACGATGGCCATCAACGTGGCCCTGCCGTCCATCCGGCACGACTTCGGCTCGGACGTCGCCGGGCTGCAGTGGACGATCGACGCCTACACGCTTGTGCTGGCCAGCTTCCTCATCCTGTCGGGGTCGACGGCGGATCGGATCGGCCGACGCCGCACCTTCCAGCTGGGCCTCGCGATCTTCACATTGGGGTCACTGCTGTGCAGCGTGGCGCCCGGGGTCGGCTGGCTGATCGTCTTCCGGATGCTGCAGGCCCTCGGCGGGTCGATGCTCAACCCTGTCGCGATGTCGATCATCACCGCCACCTTCACCGAGCGGGCGGAGCGCGCTCGGGCGGTCGGCGTCTGGTCGGCGGTGGTCGGGGTCTCCATGGGCATCGGCCCGCTCGTCGGCGGCCTGCTGACGGACACCGTCGGCTGGCGCGGGATCTTCTGGATCAACATCCCGATCGGCATCGCCGCCATCTGCCTCACCTTCCTCTTCGTGCCGGAGTCCCGCTCGGGACTCCGTCGCCGCTTCGACCCCGTCGGCCAGCTGCTCGTCATCATCATGCTGGCGGGGCTCGTGGCCGGGCTCATCGAGGGCCCCCACCTCGGCTGGGCGAAGCCGGCGACGATCGGGCTCGTCGCCGCCTTCGTCCTCGGCTTCGCCGCGCTTCTGTGGTACGAACGGCGGCGACCGGAGCCGCTCATCGACACCCGCTTCTTCCGAAGCGTCCCGTTCTCCTCCGCGGCGCTCACCGCAATCAGCGGCTATGCCTCCAACGGCGCCTTCCTCTTCCTCGTAACGCTCTATCTGCAGGATGTCCGGGGGTTCACGCCTTTCTCGGCAGGCCTGCACACCCTTCCGATGGCCGTCGCCCAGTTGCTGTGCTCACCGCTCTCCGGCCGCCTCGTCGCCACCCGCGGCACACGGCTCCCGCTCGTGCTGTCCTCGACCGCACTCGCGGCCGCAGCGGGGGCACTCGCGTTCCTGACCCCCAGCACTCCGATCCCTCTGCTGCTCGCGGTCTTCCTGGTGTACGGCATCGCCCAGGGGCTGCTGAACGCACCCATCACGACGACCGCCGTCTCCGGTATGCCTGCCTCGCGCTCCGGCTCCGCCGCAGCGATCACCTCCACGAGCCGCCAGGTCGGCACCTCCCTGGGCGTGGCTCTCGCGGGGACCATCACGGGCATCGGCGCGAGCGGCGCCCTGGCGCCCGACTATGCCCGTGACACGCATCCGATGTGGTGGGTGATCGTCGGGATGGCGGCATTCATCCTCGCACTCGCGCTGCTGGCCAACAGCCCACTCGGCCTACGCAGCCGGGACCGGGTAGCCCATCTGCTCACCGATCCACCGAACCTCACGGCAGCCACGGCAGTCGTCCGCATGTCCACGGCAACCGGCAGCAGGACAGGCACCGCTACCGATCACGCCACCTGAGCAGGCCCGTCTGAGGCTGGTGCCGGCATAGCCGCCGTCCGCAACGGCCGGCGGCTGCGCGGAAGAGCACCCGTCGGTCTGGCACCATGGGGCCATGACGGATGCCGCACGCCGCAGCCCGGCCCGCTGGATCGTCCTGGCCGTCATCGCCGCGATCGTCGTCGCGGCAGCGGGCGTGTTCGCCGTCCAGGCCCTCCGCCCGGGCGAGAGCCCGGCCGACGCCGCCACGCGCTACTGGACTCTCCTCGCCCAGGGCAAGGCGCAGGAGGCCCTCGCGCTGACCGACACGCCCGCCCCGTCGAACGGCCTGCTGCTGACCGACGCGATCTACGGCAAAGCCGATCGCGGCATCGCCCACGTGACGGCCGGAGCCTTCACGGAGCATGGCGACACGGCATCCGGCACCGTCGACTACACCGTGCACGGCGCGCCCCGGACCGCGCGCCTCGCCCTGAAGCGGATCGACCACGGAGCGCTGCGTCCCGCGAGCTGGCAGCTCACGGACGCGCCGCTCGCGACGATCCACGCGACCGTCTCGGGCCAGGGGCACGCGACGTCCCTCTCCGTGGACGGCACCGCGCTGCCACTGCCCGACGGCGACGGCACGATCGCCATCCCGGCGCTCCCCGGCAGCTACACGCTGGGGCTCGGCAGCGACACGGAGCTGCTCGCGAGCAGCTCCACGAAGGTGCGGGTGACGACCGCGCCCGTATCCGTCACGCTGAAGCTCGGGCCATCGGCCGCCCTCGCGAAGCAGGCGATCGCGCGGGCGCAGACGACGGTGAACGGATGCTTCGCGAGCCCGGACCTCGCAGCGGACTGCCCCCTGGCCCAGGGTGTCCGCAACCTCTTCAACCTCACGGCGGAGGAGACCGTGACCTACCACCTCGATCAGGCCCCGCAGCTGCGGTTCGACGCGACGCGGCTCCGGGTCGTCTCGACGGGGAACGGCCAGGTCACCGCCACGCCCACGGACACCACGTGGGGCACTTTCCAGAACCACGCACGGTTCGCGCTGGCCTTCGACGTCTCCCTCGCCGGCGCGGGAGGCACGGTGGCGCTGACGCCGTACCAGGGCGGGGTCTCGCTCGTCGAATACGTGGAATGACCAGGGGCTGAACAGGGCGCCTCGTTCAGACCGCCCCGGCCCGGCCGACGTCCCGAAAAGGGCTCTTCCGCCGCCCCCCAGCTGGGGCTAATGTGACAAAAAATGCTCCGGCATTGGGGGGAGAATTCCATGTCTCAGATCGCACTCACGCCTAAGAACACGGGAAAGCGCAAGAAGTCCAACGTCGTACTGGCGATCCTCGCCGGGGGTGTTGTGCTCGGGGTCGGCGCCGCAGTGACGCTCGCCGCCTGGCAGGACGACGAGTTCGCCAACGGCACCTTCACGGCGAGCGACTTCAACCTCGTCGGCCAGGTGAGCACCGACGACGGCTTCACCGACCACGCCACCACGCCGGGCGGCGCGCTCGGCTTCGACGTCAACGCGGCCGGGCTCGCCCCTGGTGCGGTGTCGTACGCTCCATACGGCGTCGAGCTCGACACCGGCACGACGGTGCCGGCGGCCGTGACCGTCACCGCCGGAACGGGCACGGGAACCGTCGCCGACCTGACGTATGGGCTGTACCAGGTCGCCGACTTCACGTGCGACGCGGCCGCCGTCACGGCGGGCACCGCGCTCGTCCCGGCCGGCACGGCCCTCGGCACGGTCCCGGCCGCCACGAGCTTCGACCTGACGGCCGGTACGACGAGCGCCGCCGGAACGCCGCAGTACCTCTGCTTCGTCGTCACCGCAGGCGACGGGCTGACCGAAGGCCAGACCGGCACCGCGGTGTGGCACTTCCAGGCCGTCTCGCAGTAGCCACGCCGACCGTGCACCATCCCTTCGGCGGCCGGGCGTCGCTCGCGGTGCGGGCGGTGCTCGCGTTCGGCCTCGTGCTGGGCGTCGGCGCTGCGGCGACCGAGGCGCAGTGGACCGATCAGGAGTTCGCGGCGGGCAGCTTCACGACGGGGACCTTCGCCCCCGAGTCCTCCACGTCCACCGCCGACACGGACTACGGCGCCCACCCCAGCGACAACCCGGCGACCCTCGACTTCGCCTCGACCGGCATGTACCCCGGACAGACCGTCGCCGCCCCCTTCGCCGTGCGCGCCGCGACCGGGACGCTCGGCGGCACCGTCGCGCTCTCCCTCTCGAGCTCGAGCGGCAGCACAACGCTGCTCGCCGCCCTGGTCTACCGGATCTTCGCCGACACCGTGAGCGGCTGCACGACCGATTCCCCGCCGAGCGCGGGCGGGGCGTGGATCGCCGGCAGCGCCACGACTTTCGTGTCCGGACTCACCACACCCGTCCCCGCGAACTCGCGCACCCTGCCCGCGGCGAGCGCGACCGCGCCGGGGGCGGCCGTCTACTACTGCCTGAACGTGCAGCTGCCCGCCTCCGCCGACAACTCGCTGCAGAACCAGACCGCCACGGCGAGCTGGGTCGTGACGGGGTCCACCTCATGACGCACGTGAAGGCCTCGCCGGCGGATGCCCCGGCCACCGGCATCCGTTATCGGGATGCGCCCCGCCGCGCGCCGCTGCAGCGCACCCTCACGATCATCCGCACGGTGCTGCTGGACATCGCCGCCGCCGCGGGGTCGATCTGCATCATCCTCGTGATCCTCGCGTTCGCGTTCCACATCACGCTGATCATGTTCCGCACCGGTTCGATGGCGCCCGCGATCCCGACCGGCTCGCTCGCGATCGTGAAGCAGATCCCCGCCTCCGAGGCCCACGTGGGCGACGTCGTCACGGTCGACCGGCCGCAGCAACTGCCGGTCACGCACCGCGTCGTGGCCGTGATGCCCCAGGCAGGCGGGGCGGCGGTGCTCCAGCTCAAGGGCGACGCGAACCTCGCGCCCGACCCCGACTCCTATCGGGTCACGACGGTGCGGCTCGTGATCTGGTCGGCGCCGGGGCTCGCCCGCCTCATCGTCTGGCTCGCGCAGCCGCTCGTCATCGGCTGCATCACCCTCGCGGTCGCCGCCCTGGTCACGTGGTCGCTGTGGCCGCAGCGAGGGTCGGATGCCTCGCCGCCGGCCCCGCCGCAGGCATCCCTGCCCGCATCGCCGCCTGCGCCCCCGCCCGAAAGCGGCGCGGCGTGACCACCGCCGCGCTGCACTGGCGCCTGCCCGTCGCAACGGCCGCGGCGGCCGGACTCGTGGCGCTCGCCGCGATGCTGCCCGCACACGAGCTGCCGCTCACCCGGGTGGACCTCGCCCCGGCCGCCGCCGTCGTCACCGGGCCGCAACTCATCCTCAGCGGGGACGGCGCGATGTTCCGGCTGCAAGCGGACGCACCGGTGTACTGGCAGCTCGGCGTCACGACGCGCGCCGTCTCCCTCACCGCCCTGCTCGCCGCGATCTCCGCGGGCGGGCCGCTCACCCGGCCCCCGGCCGGGGTTCCACCCGTGACGCTCGGTCTCGCCGCCTGCGACTCCCCCTGGCAGGGAGCGGACTGCGCCGCGGGGGCGCGCCGACTGCTCGACGCCACTCCCCTCGGGGAGCTGGCCGGGCAGCAGAGCTCCCTGGCCGACGCCGCGGGCGTCCCGGCGCAGGCCTACCTGCTGGCGACCGTGCTGATGCCCTCCGCCGCGGCCGGGGCGCTCGCCGGGCAGAGCTCCGTCGTGACCGTCCGGGTCACGGCGCAGGGCGAGTCGCCGATCGGGCCGGGCGGCACGACGCCAACGCCTCCGGGCGGCCCCGGCAGCCACGGGGGTCGCGCGACGTCTCCCGGGACGGGCGGCACCGCACCGGAGGCATCCGGTCTCGCCTACACCGGCACACGCGTCGGCGCCTTCGCGCTGCTCGCCGCGGGAGCGGTCGGCACGGGCTCGCTGCTCGCGGCGCTCGCCCGGCGCCGGAACGCGCCGCAGGGGCGGTCATGAGACGCCGCGGCCGCGCGAGTCTCGCCGCCCTCCTGCTCGGGGCGCTCGTGACCGCCGCGCTGCTCCAGCCGGAGGCCGCCTCCGCGCGGTTCGCGGCGACCGGGTACAGCCAGGGCACACTCGCCACCACGACCCTGCAGGCGGTCACACTCGACAGCTGCGGCACCTCGGGAAGCAACATCGTCGTGACCTGGCACTTCGCCGCCTCGAACGTTCCCGGCGTCACGGGCGCGAACGTCACGTGGGCGATGAGCAGCGGGCTGCTCGGCGCCATCGGCCAGGCCCTGACGCCGGGGAGCTACTCGACGAGCGGGCCGGACGGCAGCGAATACACGACCAGCTTCAACACGGGCCTGATCGGCAATCTGCTCAGCATCTCGCCGTTCCACATCCAGGCCCAGACGAACTACCAGCAGTGGACGCAGATCAGCACCAACTCGAAGACCGCCACGGGTGTGACGATCGCCGGGATCGCGATCTACAGCTGCAGCTGACGCGGGCGCCACGCCACGCCGACAGGGATCGCCCGACCGTCGCCATGCGCCGGTCACACCTCCTGCGCCCGATCGCCGAGCGCGGCGAGGTCCTCGGCGATGAAGCGCGCGAGCCGCTCGTCGCGGAAGGCGAGGTACTCCGGGTCCTCATCGGGGCGGGACTTCGAGAGCCGGGAGGCGAGCGCCCCGCCGATCTCGTCCCAGGCGGCGGCCTTGGCCTCGTCGATGAGCTTGTTCAGCGACGCCGGCTCCAGCGCCCGCGTCTCATAGGCGTCGGCGACCGCGCGCAGCGCGAGGGGCTTGCGACGGTGGTCCGGCTCGATCTCGACGGGTTTGCCGCCCGGGTAGATGCGCCCGGAGTAGGCACCGGCGTCGCGGTCGAGCTGCTGCTGCGCGCGGACGGCCGCCTCGCGGCTGCTCGCGGCGAGCGACTGGTACTCGGCGCGCGCCACCTCCTCCAGCTCCTCGTGGTCGAAGGGCTTGTGCTCCCGGAGCGCGTCGAGGATGAGCCGGTTCTTCACCGTCATCTTCACACCGTGGAAGGCGATCCGCAGGGCGTCCTCGATCACGTCATCGAGCGGCGCCAGCGGCGCGGTCTGGGGCGCGACGAACTCGCCGACGTGCCGACGACGCTTCTTGAAGATGGCCACCCCTCCATGGTGCCGCGTTCCGGGCATCCGTTCATCCCGTCTCTCGCCCCGGTCCCTCCGTTCTTCCGCTCCCCCGTCTCCGCTCCCCGGTCTCCCGTCCCCGCTCCCCGCTCCCCGCTCCGGGGGCCTCGCCCCTCCTCGAGTTGCGCTGCTCGGGGTACGCGCGCGCGGCTCGGTCCCGAGCAGCGCACCGGGGCTGCGCGCAGCGCGCAGGTGGGAGGCGGGAGCGCACGGCGACGTCCACGACCAAATACCCGCACATCCGTACGTTTTTACGGATATTGTGAGGGCATGAGCATCGCAGACGGGCACAGCGGGCACACGGGGCACGAGCACGAGCACCCGGCCGGCCACGGCGACCACACGCATCCCGCAAGCCACGACCACGACCACGACCAGCACGGCGGCGGCGGCCATGGCGGCCACAACCACGGCGACCACGCGGCGCTGTTCCGTGACCGCTTCTGGTGGAGCCTCGCCCTCGCGGTGCCGGTGGTCGTCTTCAGCCGGATGTTCGGCGACATCCTCGGCTATCGCATCGGCTTCCCCGGGGCGGGGCTCATCTCGCCCGTTCTCGGCACGGCGATCTTCGCCTACGGCGGCTGGCCGTTCCTGACCGGAGCGCTCGCCGAGCTGCGTGGCCGCCGGCCGGGCATGATGACGCTCATCGCGATGGCGATCGGCGTCGCGTTCCTGGCGTCCTGGGCGACGGTCTTCGACCCCGGCCTCGAGCTCGACTTCTGGTGGGAGCTCGCGCTGCTCGTCGTCATCATGCTGCTCGGGCACTGGATCGAGATGCGGGCGCTCGGCGCCGCCTCCGGCGCGCTCGACGCCCTGGCCGGGCTGCTGCCCGACACGGCGGAGGTCATCCGCCACGGGGAGCCGAGCGCCGTCCCCCTCGCCGAGCTCGCGGTCGGCGACACGGTGCTCGTGCGCGCCGGCGCACGCGTTCCGGCCGACGGGCGCGTGGTCGAGGGCGAGGCCGAGCTCGACGAGTCGATGATCACGGGCGAGTCCCGCACCGTGAGCCGGGGCGTGGGGTCGGCGGTCGTGGCGGGCACCATCGCGACCGACAGCGCCCTCCGGGTCGAGGTGACCGCCGTCGGCGAGGGGACCGCGCTCGCCGGCATCCGTCGCCTCATCGACGACGCGCAGCGCTCGTCGTCACGGGCGCAGGCGCTCGCCGACCGCGCCGCCGCGCTGCTGTTCTATTTCGCGGCGGGCGCCGGCGTGATCACCTTCATCGTCTGGCTGCTGCTCGGCAGCCCCGCCGATGCGATCCAGCGCACCGTGACCGTGCTCGTGATCGCGTGCCCGCACGCGCTCGGGCTCGCGATCCCGCTCGTCATCGCCCTCTCGACGGAGCGCGCGGCGCGGGCCGGTGTGCTCGTGAAGGACCGCCTCGCGCTCGAGCGCATGCGCACGGTCGACGTCGTCCTCTTCGACAAGACGGGCACCCTGACCACGGGGGAGCCGGCGCTGCGGCACGTGGTCGCCGACGGGATCGATGAGACGGATGCCGTGCGCCTGGCCGCCGCGGCCGAGGCGGCCTCCGAGCATCCGCTCGCTCGTGCGCTCGTGCGCGCGGCCGGCGCGGCGGGTGCCGGTCCGCTGCCGCCTGCCAGCGGCTTCCGCTCCCGGCCCGCGCTCGGCGTCGAGGCGAAGGTGGACGGCGCGCCCGTGCGTGTGGGCGGCCCGCGGCTGCTCGCCGAGTCCGCACCCGCGGTCCCCGCAGCGATCGCCGCCGCCGTCAGCGGCTGGCAGGCAGAGGGCGCGACGGTGCTCTACCTCATGCGCGCCGAACGGCTCGTGGCGGCCTTCGCGCTGGAGGACGCGGTCCGCCCCGAGTCGGCCGCGACCGTGCGGGCCCTGCACGAGCGCGGCGTCACCGTCGCGATGATCACGGGCGACGCGGCCGCGGTCGCCGACTCCGTCGCCGCCGAGCTCGACGCCGACGAGGTGTTCGCCGAAGTGCTGCCCGCCGACAAGGATGCGAAGGTCGCCGAGCTGCA
>DASWPQ010000077.1:0-2634 GCA_036398375.1 Gryllotalpicola sp. | reverse complement strand
GGCGAGCGGCATCACCTTCATGAACCTGGAGGACGAGACGGTGCTCGTGAACGTCGTCTGGGGCGTCGAGGTGTGGAGTCGCTATCGGCGGATCGCCAGGGACTACCCTGGCCTCATCGTGCGCGGGATGCGCGAACGCTCGGCCGAGGGGGTCGTCAATCTCATCGCCGACCGGTTCGAACCGCTGACCCTGTCGCAGCGGACGACGTCCCGCGACTTCCGCTGAGGATCGTGGAACACTAGCCGCATGAAGATCAACAAGCAGATCATCGTCTTCGACACCGCCGACCTGGCCGCCGAGAGCACGTTCTGGGCCGGGCTGCTGGGTGGCACGGTCGCCGCGGAGGACGACTGGCACACGGTCCTCGTCGACGGCGAGCCGCGGCTGGGATTCCAGCTCGCCCCGAACCACGTCCCGCCGGAGTGGCCGGACGGGGTGCCGCAGCAGATCCATCTCGACCTCTACGTCGAGGACGTGCGTTCGGCTCACGACGAGACGGTCGCGCTCGGCGCCAGACTGCTGAAGCCGGCGGCCGATCTCGAGGCGACGGAGGGCTTCCAGGTGTACGCCGATCCCTCCGGGCACCCGTTCTGCCTCTGCTGGGGCTGAGATAGGGTCGCTGAGACAGAGTCGCCGGGACCGGGTCGCCGAGACGGTCAGGGGATCTCGGCCAGCAGCTCCGCGGCGCCCGTGCCGGCGACGGGGGTGAACACCACGAGCAGCTGATCGGGTGTGCCCGCCGTGAGGAACTGGGAATACAGCTCGAGGACACCCGTCGGGCCGACGAGCTCTTTGCGGTCGCTGTAGCGTGTCGCCACCTCGTGCGCCTCCCAGAGCTCGGCGAATTCCGCGCTCTCGGCGCGCAGCCGCTCGACGAGCGCGTGCGCCGGCGCATCCGCCCGCCGGCTCACCGTCGCCCGGAGATCGGCCACCCTGGCGTGGCTCTCCCGCTCGCGGGTCGGCGCGGTGAAGACCTCCCGCGACCCGGGGTCGGTGAACCACCGGTAGTAGGTGCTCCGGGCCGGCCCGGAGCGGCTGGATGTCTCGCCGAAGAGGGCGAGGGAGAGCCGGTTCTGGACGAGCGTCTCGCCGAGATCGGTCATCACGTGGGCCGGCACGTCGTCGAGCTGCTCCAGCACACGCAGCAGGGCCGGGTCGGCGGACCGCGTCCTGGGAGGCGGCACCGGCACCGGGTGGTCGGCGAGCCGGAACAGGTGGGCACGCTGCGCCTCGCTCATCTCGAGGGCGTCGGCCAGGGCGGCGACGACCTGGAGGGAGGGCCTGCTCGTGCGGTTCTGCTCGAGGCGGGTGTAGTAGTCGACCGAGATCCCGGCGAGTTCGGCGACCTCCTCGCGGCGCAGGCCGGCGACCCGGCGCAGACCGCCCGCCACGGCGTTCGTGGGCCGGATGGCGGTGCGTCGCGCCCGCAGGAAGTCCGCCAGCTGTTCCCCGTCCATCCGCCTAGCCTGCCACGGACCTGCCGGGGAGCGATCCTCCCAGGGAGAGACCCGGTCTGCCGGGAGCCGGCGAGCGGAGGGAGGCTGTGAGCATGACCACAAGCACAGAACCGACATCCCCACGCTGGAACCGGACCCGGATCCGGGACACCACCTTGGCCTGGACGGAATTCGGCAGCGGGCCGGTCACCGTCTGGGCGCATCCGCTGGCGAGCAGCGGCCTCGGCCCGGAGACGGTCGGCCCCTTCGACTGGGAGCCGGTCGCGGCGGCCGGCCACCGCCTGATCCGCTACGACGCCCGCGGACACGGGCGCTCCGGCGGCGCGCAGGATCCCGCGGACTTCTCGTTCGAGAACCTCGGGCGCGACCTGCTCGCCCTCATCGACGTGCTCTCCCCGGCGGCCCCGGTCTCGGGGATCGGCATGTCCCTCGGCACGGCGACCCTGCTCCATGCCGCCGCCGTCGCCCCGGACCGCTTCGACCGGCTGGTGCTGACCGCTCCGCCGACGGCGTGGGAGACCAGGGCGCCCCAGGGCAGGGCCTACGACTCGATGGCGGAGCTGGTCGAAGACCGCGGTCTCGCGGCGCTGGAGCCGCTGATGCGCGAGGCGCCCGTTCCCGTCCCGCACCGGGGCGCGAAGGGCATGCCGCTGTCCCTCGAGGCCGATGCGCGGCTGCTGCCGTCGATCCTGCGCGGGGTCGGCGCCTCCGACCTGCCGCCCCGCGAGGTCGTCGGCGGGCTCCGTCTTCCCGTCCTGATCCTGCCCTGGGCGGACGATCCGACCCATCCGGTCTCGACGGCGGAGGAACTGGCTCGTCTCATTCCCGGATCCCGGATGGAGACGGCGGAGAGCCCGGACGACCTCAGCAGCTGGGGAGCGAGGGCCGCGGAGTTTCTCGCCGGCTGACGGCGACGGTCAGCTGCGCAGGCTCTTGCGCAACAGGTCGATCCTGGCCTGCAGCTGGGTGACACTCGCCTGCGGAACGGCCGGTCCCCCGGCGATGCGCCGCAGCTCGGCGTGGATGAGACCGTGTGCCTCCCCCGTCGCCTTCGCGCGCATCCCGACGAGGCTGTTGAGCAGGCTGCGCTGCTCCTTGAGGTTGCGATACAGCGGCACGGGCTCCGCCTGCTTCTGTCCGGACTCCTCCGCCCGTCGCTCCCGATCCCCGATGCGC
>DASWPQ010000076.1:0-121674 GCA_036398375.1 Gryllotalpicola sp. | reverse complement strand
CTCGCCCGCGAGACCGTGCTGCTGCGGCAGGGCAGCAGGCAGGACCACGTGCTGGCCGGCGCACCCGTCGAGCTCTACGACGACGCGGCACCGCCGGGGAGCGGCATCTGGCGCGGCCGGCGGGTGCAGTTCCTCGCCCCTACGGCACGGCCCGAGACCGGGAACGACGTCTCGGCCGCGGCGGCGGGCGAGCCGCCCGTCGTGGTGCCGCTCGTGCCTCCGCGCGGCCGGGCGACGGTTCTCGTCAGCCGCGCCCCCGGCCGCGTCGTCTCCCGCGCCCGGGCCGCGGGCCTTCCGGCCGAGGCCATCGTCGACCTGAGCCGGCAGGTCGACCCCGGAGCGCCCGCCGCCGAGACGCTGCTGGCCGACCGGCGGCTCGCCACGGGGGTGCTCCTTGTCGGGGACGCGGATGCGTGGCTCGGCCGTTGGGCGCTCTTCGCGGCGCTGAAGGCGAAGCATCCCGTGGTGTTCTCCGGCTGCGATGCCGCCGACGTACGGGCGCTGACCCGCAGTCGTGTGCTGCCGCCCCCGCTCGCCCCCGGCTCCGGCGCGGGCTGGCTCGTCACGGCGGACGGCCGCATCCGCCGCTGCAGACTGGGGGCGGCGGCATGATGCCGCTGCGCGGCGTGCCGCGGCGGGGAGTGCGGCTGCGCGCCGGGTGGCGCCGGCTGTGCCGACTATGCGGCGAGGGCAGCCTGAAGGGAGACGGCCGCGAGCCCGTGCGCCTCCGCGACGGGCCCGTTCACGATCGACCCCGCGTGCACGTTCAGGCCGAGAGCGAGCGACGGGTCCGCCGCGAGCGCCGTCTGCCAGCCGAGGCCCGCGATCGCGCGGATGTACGGCAGGGTCGCGTTCGTGAGCGCATAGGTCGAGGTCTGCGCGACGGCGCCCGGCATGTTCGCGACGCAGTAGAAGATCGATCCGTGCACCGGGAAGGTGGGCGCGGTGTGCGTCGTCGGGTGGCTGTCCTCGAAGCATCCGCCCTGGTCGATCGCGATGTCGACGAGCACGCTGCCCGGGCGCATCCGCGCGACGAGCTCGTTGGTCACGAGCTTGGGTGCCTTCGCACCGGGGATGAGCACGGCCCCGACCACCAGATCGGCGTTCGTCACGGCCTTCTCGATCTCGAAGGGGTTCGAGGCGATGGTCCGGATGCGTCCCTGGTAGAGGTCGTCGAGCTCGCGCAGGCGGTTGATGTTGGTGTCGAGCGCCGTCACCTGGGCGCCGAGGCCGACGGCCGTCGTGATGGCGTTGGTGCCGGCGACGCCACCGCCGATGACGACGACGTCGGCGGGGCGCGTGCCCGGCACCCCGGGCACGAGCAGGCCAGGGCCGCCCGCGGGCTTCATCATCGTCGCCGCGCCCACGATGGGCGCGAGACGACCGGCGACCTCGCTCATAGGGGCCAGCAGCGGCAGCTGCCGGCTCGGCAGCTGGACGGTCTCGTACGCGATCGCGGTGACTCCGGAGCGAACGAGCGCCTCGGTCAGCCCGGGGTCGGCGGCGAGGTGCAGGTACGTGAAGATGACGAGGTCGTCGCGGAAGAAGCCGTACTCGCCGGGGATCGGCTCCTTGACCTTCAGGATCAGCTCGGCGCCGCTCCACACCGCTGCGGCGTCGGGCTCGATGGTCGCCCCGGCCGCGAGGTATTCCTCGTCGGTGATCGACGAGCCGAGGCCCGCGCCCTGCTCGACGACGACCTGGTGGCCGCTGCCGACGAGCGCGTGCACGCCGGCGGGCGTGATGGCGACGCGGAACTCGTTGTCCTTGATCTCACGGGGGACGGCGATGCGCATGATTCTCCTGTCGAGTGGGTTCGGGCCTCGTGGGCCGCAGAACACGTTACTCCACCGGAATGGCGCTTTCGATGGTCATCTGACGGAACCGCAACTGATTCCGTGAACAGATTGTTTCCGAATTCCGGAATCGGTTGTATGCCTCGGCTCGTATCGACCTCTCCGAGCCGCCCGCGTCGGGGCGGGGTCAGATCGCCGGCCGGATCTCGCCGGCCGGGCGCCCGCCGCCGAGCACCGCCTCCACCACTTCCGGCAGGATGGCGGCGACGGAGGCCGCGCCGAGCGCCCCCGCCTTCACGAGCAGGGTCAGCGCCACGACGGTGGCAGGGCGGTGCGACCCGTCGAGCACCTTGAGCGCGACGGTCGTGCCGTCGGGCGCCGCGACGGTGAGCAGCCCCTCTGCGCCGCGCTTGGCGACGACGCCGAGCTGCTCCACCATGACGCTGTCGCTGTAGCCTGGCCCGTGGATCGCCCAGGGGAAGTCGCGGATCGCCTGCGCGACGGCCGCCGCCTTCTTGTACAGCGGGAACGGCGACGTCGCCTGGGCCGTCGCGAGGCGCTGGACGCCCCGCGCGAGCCCTGTCAGCGACACCGCGTACGTCGGGGCGCCGCAGCCGTCGACGGCGGTTGCGACGACCTTCTCGCCCGTGAGTCGCTCGATGGTGTCCACGATGTGCTTCTGCACGGGGTGCTCCGGGTCGAGGTAGCCGTCGACGTCCCAGCCGCCCGCGACGCACGCGGCGAGCATCGCGGCGTGCTTGCCCGAACACTCCATGTAGACCGGGGACGCGCCGCCGCCAGAGGCGCGCACCTCCGCGCGCGCGGCGGGGTCGGCGGGCAGCGCGGGCGGGCACTTCAGTGCGGACTCGAGCAGCTGCGCCTTCGCGAGGATCCGTCGCACCGCGGCGACGTGCGCGGGCGTGCCGACATGGCTCGCCGAGGCGACGGCGAGCTCCGCACCCTCGAGCTCCGCACCGGCCGAGAGCGCGGCGAGCGCCTGCAGGGGCTTCAGCGACGAGCGTCCGAAGACGGGGGCGTCGGGGGAGCCGAGCGAACGCAGCACGACCGCATCTTGCCCCAGCACAACCGCACTGCCGGCGTGCCGCGACTCGATGAAGTCGCCGCGCACGACGACGGCGAGCTCGGCCGACTCCGCGACGGTCGCCGTGCCGGCGGGGCGCTCGCCCGCCGAGGTCAGCTCGGAGAGGCCGTGATTCGACACCTGCACCTGCTCGCTCACAGCGCCGCCAGCGCTTCGTCGATGATCTGGGCGGCTTCGCGCAGCAACTCGTCGCTCACGGCGAGCGACGGCAGGAAGCGCAGCACGTTGCCGTAGGTGCCGGCCGAGAGCAGCAGCACCCCGTTCTGGGCGGCGTGGGCGATGATCGCCGCGACGGCGGCCGGGTTCGGGCGTTTGCTCGTCTCACGCGTGCCGTGCTCGACCAGCTCGATCGCGAGCATCGCGCCGATGCCGCGCACGTCGCCGACGATGTCGTACTTCGCCCGCAGGCGCTCCAGCAGCGGCAGGAAGGTCGCCTCGATGCGCTGCGCCTCGGCGAGGAGATCGAGCTGCTCGATCTGGTCGAACACCGCGATCGCGGCGGCGCAGGCGACCGGGTTGCCGCCGAACGTCCCGCCGAGTCCGCCGATGTGCGAGGCATCCATGATCTCGGCACGGCCGGTGACGGCGGCGAGCGGCAGGCCGCCCGCAATGCCCTTCGCCGAGAGCACGAGATCGGGGACGAGGCCGAAATGCTCCGAGGCGTAGTAAGCGCCCGTGCGCGCCATGCCCGACTGGATCTCGTCGGCGATCAGCACCACGCCGTTCGCCGTGCACCACGCCTGCAGGGCGGGCAGGTAGCCGGGCGCCGGCACCATGAACCCGCCTTCGCCCTGGATGGGCTCGACGACGAGGCACGCGAGGTCGGCGGCGCCGATGTGCTTGTCCAGGTACAGGATCGTGCGCGCCGCGGCATCCGCACCGCTCAGCCCGTCCCGGAAGGGGTAGGAGCCGGGCACGTGGTAGACGTCCGGCGCGAAGGGACCGAAGCCCGCCGAGTAGGGCATGGCCTTGAAAGTCATCGCCATCGTCAGGTTGGTGCGGCCGTTGTAGGCGTGCTCGAGCACGGCGACGGCGCGACGGCCGGTGGCCTTGCGGGCGATCTTCACGCCGTTCTCGACCGCCTCCGCGCCGGAGTTGACGAGGATCGACTTCTTCGCGAAGTCGCCGGGGGTGTGCGCGGCCAGCAGCTCGGCGACCTGCACGTAGGACTCGTAGGGCGTGATGGTGACCATGCCGTGCGTGAGCGAGTTCAGCGCCGCGGTGGCCGCCGCGACGACGGCGGGCTGGGTATGACCGACGGTGGTCACTCCGATGCCGGCGCCGAGATCGAGGAACTGGTTGCCGTCCACGTCGACGAGGATGGCGCCGTTCGCATGGTCGATGTAGACCGGCAGCGCGCTCGAGACGCCCGCGGCGACGACGGCCTGACGACGAGCGTGCAGCTCGAGCGACCTCGGGCCGGGGATCTCCGTGACGACGCGGCGCTGCTGCGGCACCGAGAACGCGTCCGACGGGGAGGAGACGATCGTGTCGGTCATGGTGGAAGTGTATCCGGGCGTCCGTACCGCGCCGAGGCCAGCGCGCGCGCGCCGATGCCAGACTGAGGGCATGGAACTGCAGCATGGCTACGCCGTCACCGTCGCTTGGACCGGCAACCGCGGCACGGGCACGAGCGCCTATCGCGACTACGGCCGCGACCACCTCGTGAGCGCTCCCGGCAAGTCGGAGATCGCCGGCAGCGCCGACCCCGCCTTCCGCGGCGACGCCGAGCGGTGGAACCCCGAGGAGCTGCTGCTCGCCTCGCTCGCGCAGTGCCACATGCTGAGCTACCTGCACGTCGCCGCGAGCGCCGGGGTCACGGTCGTCGGCTACGACGATGACGCGGTCGGCACGATGCAGCAGACCCCGGACGGCGGCGGGCACTTCACCTCGGTCACCCTGCGACCGCGGGTCGTGATCACGGATGCCGCGCAGCTCGAGCTCGCCGAGGGGCTGCACCACGAGGCCGCGCAGAAGTGCTTCATCGCCGCGTCGGTGAACTTCCCCGTGGGCCACGAGCCGGTCACATCCGTTCGGGCCGCAGCATCCGTCTGACCCGCTCGACCGTGTTGGCGGGCGGGGACTCGTTGTAGCTGCCGGCCAGCTCCTGCCCGGACAGCGCCTGGATCGCCTTCATGATCTCGTCCGTGGCGAGGCGCCGGGCCTTGCCCGACTCGGCGCTGCCGAGGTGGGAGAGGTCGATCGGCTCGCCGAAGGCGATCGTGATGCGGGTGAAGCGGGGTACCTTCGCCCCCACCGGCAGGAACTCGTTGGTCTTCTTGAGCCCGACCGGGACGACGGGGGCACCGGTCGTCAGAGCGAGCCAGGCCGCGCCCGTGCGGCCCTTGTAGAGCCGCCCGTCGAGCGAGCGGGTCCCCTCGGGGTAGAGCGCGAAGGCGTCGCCGGAGGAGATGATCTGCCGGGACTGCTCGAGGGCCTGCTGCGCGGCGGAGCCGGCACCGCGCACGACGGGGATCGCGCCCACGGCGGTGAAGAAGGTGCGCTGCAGCCAGCCGCTGAAGCCGGTGCCGTCGAAGTAGCTGGACTTCGCGAGGAAGCGCACGCGGCGCGGCGCGACCATCGGGATCGCCACGGAGTCCACGAAGGAGAGGTGGTTGCTCGCGAGGATCACGGGGCCCGTGAGCGGCACGTTCGAGCGTCCGATCACCCGCGGCTGGTAGATCAGTCGGGCGAGCGGTGCGAGGGTCACGCGGGCGAGGGTGTAGAGGCGCCCGCTGCCCGTCGAGACGTGTTCGCCCTCCGCGGCTTCGTCGTCGGCCACGCGGAGGGCCACCCCCTGAGCGGCGTGGTCAGCTTCGAGTGCCATCCCGCCTAGGGTAATCGCAGACGCATTCCCCGCGGGGAATGGCTTCGGCCTGGCTTTCCGGCGTCGACAGCGTGTTCCGCCGGGCAAGATTCCCGGGGTTCGTCAATTCCGCGGCCGGCATGCGACGCCGTCGACGTTGTTCAGGCACGGGCCCCACCAGGCCGGGTAGCGCACCGCGCGCGAGTCGCCGAACCAGGCGTTGTACAGCTGGAAGAAGTTGAGGTTCCCGTAGGCGGAGCACTTCCCGCCGTTCGCGCCCGGGTGCGCGAGAGCGGCGGCGTCGGGCTGGTACGGCGTGTAGAGGTAGAGGTTCGCGGTGGCCTGGTTGGCGATGTCGACGACGGATGCCCCGCAGGAGGCATCCGGTGAGAACCGCACGCTCACCCGCCCCGGCCGCACCTTCCAGCCGTCGGCGGGGTTGTCGTACTCCCGGAACTGCCAGGCCGCCGAGTACAGCTGATTGAAGAAGCCGAAGTACTTCTGCTCGCAGGCCGCCGTGTCGGGGCATCCGTACCCCGTCGCGCGCTCGTAGCCGTACTGGCTCGGACGGGTGACGAGCGACTGCTCCTTCTGCACGAGCACGAGCAGCACGCGGGGGCTGATGCCGCAGGCGTGCGCGACCTGCGCGACGATCCGGGCCGCGGTCTCGTCCTTTCCGCCACGGTATTCGTGGCAGTTCCGGTTCGCGGGGCGGGTCGTGGTGTCCTGGCGGAAGAACGCGAGACAGGGGGACTGGTCCCGCGGCGTGCATGGCATCGCGAGCAGCCACTGCCGGATGCCCTCCGCGGTCATCGCATCGGCGTTGTAGAACGCGTCGTCGCTGATGATGTCGCCCGCATCGAAGCGCGGAGCCGGGGCCTTGCCCGCGGCGAGGAGCGCCTGCGCCCGGGCATCCGCGCGGCCGGCCGAGACCGAGCGCCCCGTGAGCGTCGCCAGAGCCACGAGGATCACGAGCACGACCGCGGCGGCGGCGATCCGGGCGGTCCAGCTGGCGGTGCGTCGAAACGGCACCCGATCACCCTATGCGGGGACGAACGTGAGATTCCGGATCCCCAGGATCTTGAGATTCCGGATAGCTGAGTGCGGCAGACTGAGGGCTCACCCCTTACGATCGAGAGTCCTCCCGTGCGCAGAACCGTCCCGCTCATCGCCCTCGCGGCCGCCGCCGCCCTGCTCCTGTCCGCGTGTTCGGGTGGTGGGGGCTCGAAATCCGACAGCACGCCGAAGCCGAAGGCGAGCGCGTCAACGAGCGCCTCGCCCGCGGCGTTCAGCTGCGATGTGAAGAGCGGTCAGCAGTCGGACTCGATCACGGTGTCCGGGTCGCTCGGCGCTGAGCCGAAGGTGACGCTGCCGAAGACGGTCACCGCGAAGTCCGCGCAGCGCACCATCACCACGACCGGTACGGGCACCAAGGTGCAGAGCGGCGCCACCGCCTTCGCGGAGTTCGCCGTGTACAACGGCACGACGGGCAAGGAGCTCGACGCGGAGGGCTTCGGCGGCCCGGCCTTCTCCTTCACTGCGGGCACCGGTCAGGCGCTGCCGCTCTTCGACCACATGTTCGACTGCGTCCCCGTGGGGTCGCGCGTCGTCCTCACAGAGCCGGCGTCGACCGCGTTCGGCGCGGGCGCCGACCCGACGCAGCTGGGCCTCGCCGCCACCGACACCGCCGTGTTCATCGGCGACCTGGTCTACGTCGCCCCCGACCTGCCGGCCAGCTCGAAGGCGGACGGCGCCGCCCAGCCCGCCAAGGCGGGCTTCCCAGCCGTGAAGCTCGACGCCTCGGGGACGCCGGCGGTGACGATCGGGAAGGCGACGAAGCCCACCACCACGCAGATCGAGGTGCTCAAGAAGGGCACCGGTGCCGTCGTGAAGAGCGGCGACTTCGTCAGCACGCAGTACCAGGGCGTCGAGTTCGCCAGCGGCAAGACCTTCGACCAGAGCTGGGGGCGGGGAGTGGCCACGTTCCAGACGAACGGCGTCGTGGCCGGTTTCACGAAGGCGCTCGTCGGTCAGACGGTCGGCTCGCAGGTCGTGGCCGTGATCCCTCCGGCCGAGGGCTACGGCGCCAACCCGCCGCAGGGGCAGAGCATCATCACCAGCAGCTCGACCCTCGTCTTCGTCGTCGACATCCTGCAGACCGCCGCTGCGGCGAAGTAGGCGGGCGAGCGAGTAGAACAGAGTCCGTGCGCAAAATCGTCATCCTGGGTTCCACCGGCTCCATCGGAACGCAGGCGCTCGACGTCGTGCGGTCGAACCGGGACCGTTTCGAGGTGGTCGGCCTGGCGGCGGGCACGGATGCCGCGGGCCTGGCCGCGCAGGCGGCGGAGTTCGGGGTGTCGCACACCGCCCTCGGCGCGGACGAGGCCGAAGCGCTCGTGCGTGAGGTCGAGGCGGATGTCGTGCTCAACGGCATCACCGGCTCGGTCGGGCTCGGCCCGACCCTGGCGGCGCTCGAGTCCGGTCGCATCCTGGCGCTCGCGAACAAGGAGAGCCTGATCGTCGGCGGCGAGCTCGTCACCCGGGCCGCGGCGCCCGGCCAGCTCGTGGCCGTCGACTCTGAGCACTCGGCGCTCGCGCAGGCGCTGCGCTCGGGCACGCATGCGGAGGTGGGTCGGCTCGTCGTGACCGCCTCGGGCGGCCCGTTCCGCGGGCGCAGGCGGGAGGAGATGCGGGACGCCACGCCGGCCGAGGCCCTCGCGCACCCGACCTGGGACATGGGCCTCGTCGTCACCACGAACTCGGCGACGCTCGTCAACAAGGGCCTTGAGGTGATCGAGGCTCACCTGCTCTTCGACGTGCCCTACGAGCGCATCGAGGTCACTGTGCACCCGCAGTCGATGATCCACTCGATGGTCGAGTTCGTCGACGGCTCGACGCTTGCGCAGGCGAGCCCGCCGGACATGCGCCTGCCCATCTCGCTCGGCCTGGACTGGCCGCACCGCGTCGCGGGCGTCGGGCGGCCGATCGACTGGACGGCGCGCCACAGCTGGACCTTCGAGCCCCTCGACGACGCGGCATTCCCCTCGGTCGCGCTCGCGAAGCGGGTCGGGGCGGCAGGCGGCACCTACCCGGCCGTGTTCAACGCCGCGAACGAGCAGGCCGTTGCGGCTTTCCACGCCCGGCGGATCGGCTTCCTCGACATCGTCGACACCGTGCAGCGCGTCGTCGACGCGCATCAGCCCGAGGCGCCGCTCAGCCGCGAGAGCCTCGCCGCCGCGGAGGACTGGGCCCGCGCCGAGGCGGACCGCCTGATCACCGGCCTCGGCCCGATTCTCGGCCCGGTCTCCCGTGGCAACTAGTTCCCGTTCCGGACGTTCGCGCCCGGTGCCGCGGGCAGATCTGTCCGGAACGGGAACTAGTTGCCGGCGGTGAAGAGCTTCCGGTAGCTCTGCGCCGTGTCGCGCAGCGCCGTCTGCCACGGGGTGGCCGTGATCCCCAGCATCCGCTCGGTCTCGTTCGCGTCGATGACGAACGGATGCGTGAACTGGTAGCTCTCCTCGGCGATGCCCTTCATCGCCGGGCTGAACAGGCCCACGGCATCCAGCAGCCATGTCGGGGTGCCGGCGACCTTGCCGCGCGAGCCGAACCACTCGTTCAGCGTCGCCGCGATCTCCTCGCGGGAGTGCGGCGCGCCGCTCGGCACGTGCCAGACGCGCCCCCACGGCCCCGTGTAGTCGGACGCCGCCACGAGCGTCGCGGCGATGTCGTCGAGGTAGCTCCAGCTGTGCGGCAGGCCGGGATCGCCCACGACCCGGGCCGTCCGCGACTCCAGGATCGGCACGAAGAAGTGTTCGCCGAGGTGCGTCATGCCCAGCGAGCCGGCGCCGAAGTAGTCGGAGGCCCTCACCTCGACCCCCCGCAGCTCGCCGGCGTCGTGCGCGGCTTTCACCGCGGCCCAGCCCGACGTGCGCACGCGTCCTTTCGCGCTCACCGGTCGTTCGGGGGAGTGCTCGGTCATCGGACCGTCGGCGAGCCCGTACGGGTAGAGGTTGCCCATCACGACGAGTCCGGCCCCGGCATCGTGCGCGGCGGCGATCGCCGAGCGCACCACCGGCGGCCAGCTGCGCTCCCACTCCTCGGAGGTATACGCGGCGGGGCCCGAGGCGAGGAAGATCGTCTCCGCGCCGTCGGCGGCGGCCGTCAGCGCGGGCTGGTCGGCCGCATCCGCCGCCTCGGCGCGGACGCCCGGCAGGCTCATGCCGCGGCGCGTCACAAGCACGACGTCGTCGCCGCGATCGGCGAGCAGTCGGGCGACGCGGCGCCCGATGAGCCCCGCTCCGACCACGAGCCGCCTCTGCCCGGTCATGTCACGAGGCTAGCCGCGCGTCGCGGCACCGGCCAGGGGCGCCGGGCAGGGGCGCCGGGCAGGACCTGCCGGATGCGACCCGGCCGGGCAGGGCCCCGTCCGGCCGGCCCCCGTTCGGCAGAACCCGTCCGACACGGCAGAGGGCCGCGAGCCGCGAGCCGGGGGCCTGCGGTTCGTGGCCCTCTGGACGCACGCGTGAGAAGACGCCCCGGGTCAGCCGGCCGGGGTGGCGCTCGGCGTCGGGCTCGCGGTGCCGCCGGTCCAGCCGGGCACGGTGGCCTTGACGAAGGCGGCGAACGCGTCGGCGTCACCGAAGCCGAGCTGGCTCGACGTCGGCGGGGTGTACAGCTGCCCGTTCACGATGATGCTCGGGGTGCCGAAGCCCGTCGCCGGCACCTTGGCCTTCGAATTCGGGAAGGTCGTGCCGGGCGGGGTGATCCGATCCGTCGCGGCACCGACCCAACCGGTGAACTTCTGCGAGGTCACACAGTCGCTGACCTGTGAACTGCTGACGCCGCCGCTCTTGATGTTGGCGATGATCTGCTTGTCCGTGAGGCCGTTGCCGTTCTCCTCCGGCTGGTTGGCGTAGAACGCCTTGTTGACCGCCCAGAAGTCCTTCGGGTCGTACTGCGCGACACAGGCCATGGCGTTCGCGGCCCGCGTCGAATACTTGTTGCCGCTCGACAGCCGGTCGAGGATCGAGACGGGGTGGATCTCGACCGTCGCGGTGCCCGCGTTCAGCCATTGCTCGATCTGCGGGTCGCTGGCGTCCTCGAACGCCTTGCAGACGGGGCACTGCAGGTCCTCGTAGAGGGTGATGTGGGCCTTGTCGTCATCGGCCTGCTTCGTCGGCGTCGGCTTGCCCTTGTTCTCGACGGCCGCCGTCGAGACGTAGTCGGTGGTGCTGGTGAGCACGATGCCGTCGCTGAGCATGTTGGCCGGGCCGGCGGACGTCGTCGGCTTGGCGACCTGCACGACCACGATCGCGATCACGGCGAGGACAACGAGGACGCCGAGGCCGATGCCGCCCTGCAGGAAGAGGCGGTTGCGGCGCGCCTTCTTCTTGGCCTCTTCCCGCATGATGCGGGCCTTCTCGCGGGCGGCGTTCTGCCGCTCCTTCTTGCTCTGGCGATCGGCTGGGTTCGTCACGCTGAAAAGCCTATGTGAGCGTCGGGGGCCTTTCGCCCCGGCCTTCGTCACACATAGTCGGTTTGCGGCACCTTCAAAGGCTGCACCGATAGATTCGGCGTCGTGGAGTCCGTGCTGCTGTTCCTGTTCGGGATCGTCGTGATCCTCGTCGGCATCGGCGTCTCGATCGGCCTGCACGAGCTGGGGCACCTCACCGCCGCCAAGGCGTTCGGCGTGAAGGTGACGCAGTACATGATCGGCTTCGGCAACACCCTGTGGAGCCGCAAGATCGGCGAGACCGAGTACGGCGTGAAGTCGCTGCCGATCGGCGGCTACATCGCCATGATCGGGATGTTCCCCCCGGGGGCGGACGGACGGCAGCCCCGGCGCGGGCGGCTCGCCGAGTTCATCGACAGCGTGCGCCAGTCCAGCGCCGAGACCGTCGCGCCGGGCGAGGAGAACCGCGCCTTCTACGCCGCAGCCCCCTGGAAGCGCATCATCATCATGCTGGCGGGGCCGGTCATGAACCTCGTGATCGCCGTCGTCGTGATCGGCATCATCACGGTCGGCGTGGGGGTGCCCTCGAGCATTCCCGTCGTCGACTCGGTCTCGCAGTGCCTCAAGCCGGCCACCAGCGCCTCGACGAGCTGCAGCGGGTCCGACCCCGTCGCCCCGGCCGCGCTCGCGGGCCTGCAGGCTGGGGACCGCATCGTGAGCGTGGCGGGCCATCGCATCACGGACTACAGCACGGCATCCGATCTCATCGGCGCCGCCGCGGGCACGCCGATCACGGTCGTCGTCGAGCGGGACAAGCAGAATGTCACGCTCACCATGACCCCGGTGCTGTCGAGCAAGACGGTCTACGACGCCCAGGGCAAGGCGAAGGTCGAGCAGGCCGGGGTCGTCGGCTTCGCCTTCGCCCAGGGCTACGTGCGCCAGCCCGTCTCGGCGGTGCCGACGCTCATCGGCCGGCAGCTCGGCCAGGTCACGGGTGTGTTCCTCAACCTGCCGAACCGCATGGTGCAGGTGTGGAACGCCGCCTTCGGCACGCAGAAGCGCGACCCGAACGGCCCTGTCGGGCTCATCGGCGTCGGCCGGCTCGCGGGCCAGGTCGCGAGCGACACGGCGGCGCCCTTCCTCGGCCGCTTCGAGTGGCTGCTCTCGATCATCGCGGCCCTCAACATGTCGCTCTTCGTGTTCAACCTCGTGCCGCTGCTGCCGCTCGACGGCGGCCACGTCCTCGGTGCGCTCTGGGAACAGGGCAAGCGCTGGTGGTTCGCGCTCTTCCGTCGTGGGAAGACGCCGAAGCACGTGGACATGGCCCGGCTCATGCCGCTCACCTTCGGCGTCGTGACGGTCCTCATCGCCATGGAGCTGCTCCTGGCCTATGCGGACCTCGTCAAGCCGATCAGCGCTGGTTGAGCCGGTCGCGCCACTCACCCGGACGGGCGCGCCGGCCACGGGAGTGGCGCGTGTGCGTCTGAGTAGCGCGCGAAGGTGCTGGGCGGCTGTGCACCCACCCAGCGTTCGTGCGCGCGGCTATCTAGACTGACATTCGTGGCAGCAATCAATCTGGGCATGCCCAAGGCGCCCGAAGTCCTCGCCCCGCGTCGCGCATCCCGCCAGATCAAGGTGGGCAAGGTCCTGGTCGGCGGCGACGCGCCCGTGAGCGTGCAGTCCATGACGACGACGCCCACGACGAACATCAACGCCACCCTGCAGCAGATCGCCGAGCTGACCGCCGCGGGCTGCGACATCGTCCGCGTCGCCGTGCCGAGTCGCGACGACGCCGAGGCGCTGCCGATCATCGCGAAGAAGAGCCAGATCCCGGTCATCGCCGACATCCACTTCCAGCCCAACTACGTCTTCGCGGCGATCGACGCCGGCTGCGCGGCCGTGCGCGTGAACCCGGGCAACATCCGCAAGTTCGACGACCAGGTCGGCGAGATCGCGAAGCGCGCCGCCGCCGCAGGCGTCTCCTTGCGCATCGGCGTGAACGCGGGATCCCTCGAGCCGAGCATCATGCAGAAGTACGGCAAGGCGACGCCCGAGGCGCTCGTCGAGTCGGCCGTGTGGGAGGCCTCGCTGTTCGAGGAGCACGGATTCCACGACTTCAAGATCTCCGTCAAGCACAACGACCCGGTCGTGATGGTCAAGGCCTACCGTCTGCTGGCCGAGCGCGGCGACTGGCCGCTGCACCTCGGCGTCACCGAGGCCGGGCCGGCGTTCCAGGGCACCATCAAGAGCGCCACGGCGTTCGGCATCCTGCTCGCGGAGGGCATCGGCGACACGATCCGTGTCTCGCTCTCGGCCCCGCCCGTCGAGGAGGTCAAGGTCGGTCTGCAGATCCTGCGCTCCCTCAACCTGCGCGAGCGCAAGCTCGAGATCGTCTCCTGCCCCTCCTGCGGTCGCGCCCAGGTCGACGTCTACTCGCTCGCGAACAACGTCACCGAGGGCCTCAAGGACGTCACCGTGCCGTTGCGCGTCGCCGTCATGGGCTGCGTCGTGAACGGCCCGGGCGAGGCGCGCGAGGCCGATCTCGGCGTCGCATCCGGCAACGGCAAGGGGCAGATCTTCGTGCGCGGCGAGGTCGTCAAGACGGTGCCGGAGTCGGAGATCGTCGAGACCCTCATCGCCGAGTCGCGCCGCCTCGCCGCCGAGATGGGTGCGGACGCGCCCGTCGGCGAGCCCACCGTCACCGTCGGCGCGCACTGAGCCCGGCACCCCTGGTCCTGGCCCCCGCGGCATCCCACTCCGCTGCTCGCGGGTGAGGCACGCACGCGTGTTCCGAGCAGCGCACCCGGCGACGGCGTAGCCCGCGAGGTCCGGGCCGAGCGCGGGTATCGGCCTGCTGCGTCGGGCGGCGGCTCAGTGGGCGGGGCCGCCGAAGCGGGTCGGGCGGATGCCTCGCGCCAGGCGCCGCACGGCGGGGCGCCCCGTGGCGCATGCGCCGCCGAGCGCCAGCGCCGCCAGCGCCACCATGACGATGACCTCGCCGTTGCTCTGCTGCGGGCCGTCACCGAAGCCGATGCCTCCCTGCGAGAGGAGGACGAAGCACGTCGCCACGGCCGCGAGCTGTCCGAGCACCGCGAGCATGGCGCGTGCCACCCGGTAGGCGCCGAGGCCCAGCGCGGCCGCGAGCGCGAGGTAGAAGATCGCCAGCCAGACGTCGAGCCGGCCGGTGTCGGCATCGGTCATCCAGCCCCGCCAGAGCGTGGCGTCGTCGCGCCGCCAGTACGTGAACAGGCGTGCGTCGATCAGCCCGCTGCTGCGCCACAGCCCGAGCATCGCGGCGCCCACGGCTACCGACAGTCCCAACTGCCGCAGCGGTGCCATGCGGCGCTCGGCGTCCCCCAGCAGCACGAACGCCGCCCCTGCGATGAATACACAGCAGGTGCCGCCGCCGCTCGATGAGCGGAGGTGGAGCAGCGTCGGCAGCTTGAGCGGAAGCATCGTCAGAACGGCAAGCACGACCGCGCTCAGCGCCGCCAGCACGAAGAGGGCCCGCGCGGCGGCGCGCGCGCCGCAGAACCAGGGCAGCGCCCCGGCGAGCCAGGCGACGACCACGAACACGGCCGGGGTCGAGAACGGCGGCAGATGCCGCACGACACCGGCATACGGGTAGATCTTCACGTGGGTCCACGGCTGCCACTCGAAGAACAGGAAGTCGATGAGCGCGAAGGCGGTGGTGCCGATCAGCGCGGAGGCGGCGGCGAGGTCGCGCCAGCGGCGCGGGGCCAGGCGCTCGACGCGGGCAGCGACACCGTTCGCGACGAGACTCGCGACCTGACCCCAGTCGGCGGCAGCCCGCCCCTCGGCCTCGGCCGAGTCGAGCAGGAGGCCCAGGGCGGCGGCCTCGTTGCGGTCGCGCCACTGCGCCGGGTACACACGCAGCGCGCCGCGGTAGACCGACTCGATGCCCATCGCCGCCGCCTTTAGGCCGCGCCGCCGGCCGGGCGCAGCTTCAGCCGCGCGACCGCGTTGCGGGCGTTCTCGGCCAGGCGGGACGCCTCGGCGCGCAGGGCGTCGGCACCGGCATCCGTCAGCTCGTAGTAGCGGCGCAGCCGCCCGTCCACGACCTCGTCGCCCGCCGGGGCGACGAGCCCTTCGCCCGTGAGCCGGTCGAGCGCGGCGTAGAGCGTGCCGACCTTGAGCTGGACCCGCCCGCCCGAGAGCTCCTTCGCCGCGGTGATGAGCGCGTAGCCGTGCTTGCGGCCGTCCGCGAGGGCGGTGAGCATGAAGAAGGTCGGTTCGCGCATCTCGTGGCTAGCCATGCAGCGGCTCCTGGTCGTCGAGCTCGGGGAGGGCGGTCGCGGATTCGGCCGGCCGGATGCGCCACAGCACCGCCGCGGCGAGGCAGACCGCGGCGAGGGCGCAGGCGAGCAGCCAGCGCATCCGCGTCACCCCGGGTTCGCCGCCCGCCCAGAAGCTGTCGTGGACGATATGGAGCGACCAGAACAGGAGCCACGGCAGCAGCGTCGCACCGAGCGTGGCGGCCAGGGCGCGCCGACGCAGCAGAGCGGCGACGGCCACCACCGCGACCGCCAGCACCAGCGCGGCCACGGCCTCGGCGCGCCCGCGCTCGATCAGGAACCAGAGCTCGGAGTCGGGTCTGCGGAACCAGGTGAAGAGCCGGTAGTCGAAGGCGAAGAGCCGGAACGCGAGCGCCATCGCCGCCGCGGTGCCCGCCGTCGCGAGCACGGCCAGGCCGGGGCGCGCCGCCGGCTGCGGGGCCCCGGCGAGCACGAAGGGCGCTGCGACGAGCGTCACGGCCATGGTGGTCGCGAACGGCCACAGACCGGGCAGCTGGTAGTGGAACGCGAACAGTCCAGCGGCGCCGAGCGCCGTGACGGCGATGGCGGTCGCGCCGCCGCGCCGCCAGCCGCAGAAGTACAGCAGCGCGGCGAGCAGCCAGGCCAGATCGAGGTAGGCGGACCAGGTTGAGAACGGGGCGACGTGGCGGAAGTACGGGTCGTTCGCGCTCGTCCACGGCTCCCACTCGAAGAACACGAAGTGGAAGAGCGCGAAGGCGGTCGCCCCCAGCAGGGCGGAGGCCGCGGCGCGGTCCCGCAGAATGGGCGGGATGCCGCCGAGGAGGTGCTGGGCGAGGCCGTGGCGGGCGAGGTCGATCCGCTGCCCGAGGCTCGGCCGCGGCATCCCTTCGGCCTCGGCCGCGTCGAGCAGCACACCGAGCATCGCCTCGCCGTGCCGCTCACGCCAGTCGCGCGGGTACCACCGCAGCGCGCGCCGGAAGCGGCGCTCGAGCTCGGACGCCCCGAGCCGGATGGTGCTGGTCATGCGCTCAATATAGTCAGATGATCGAAGCGTGCAGAGGGGGTGTGCGCCTGCCGAGGGCGTCATCGTGGGGACGGCCCTCTCGGAGAGCACGGTTCCTCCTGGCATTTCGGGGTCCATCCGGCTGTCCGTCTACCCGGCCATGCCGCGGTGGTGCGCCGGGGCGAGCAGCGGCCGCAGTGCGGCGTCGAGCGGGCCGGCGAGCTGCGCGGCGAACGTCGCCGTGAGGTGGTTCGCGTCGCGATAGACGAGCGTGTCGCCGATGATCGGCGGGCAGACGGTGCCGCAGAGATAGCGGTTGAGGTCCACATGGCTCGCTCGGGTCTGCGATACGGATGCCTCGATCGCCGCGCGCCCGGTCGAGCGCAGCGCGTGCGCCGCGGGGGTGGCGCACGGCGCCGTGTGCTCCAGGTGCTGCGACAGGCAGGGGATCGGGCTGGAGCGGAGGTCGGGCGTGTCCGCGAGCAGGACCACCCGCGTGGTGTGCGGCAGCGCGGCGACGGTCCCCCGCAGCCCTGCCGACCACTCCGCGGACGCCTGGCCGGAGTTCGAGGTGGCCGCGCCATCGAAGTTCGCCAGCACAACGACAGCGGGCGGCTCCGCCGCGAGCTGCCGGAGCACCGCCTGCCGCCAGCTCGCGCAGGCGCGGTCGCGGGCGAGGTCGCCGGGTTGGTGCTCCAACACTGAGCGGCACGAGCTCTTCGTCTGCGTCACGAGCTGGAAGCCCTCGCGCGCGGCGACCCGGGCGAGCGCCGGCTGCCATTCGGCGGCGTGCGAGTCGCCGAACAGGACCATCCGCGGCAGGCCGTCCGCTCCGAAGGCGCAGGGGTGGGGCACGGATGCCGTGAAGCCCAGCTCGCAGCCGTCGGCGTACATGGGCGGGTTGTCGTCCGCCGCGGCCGTGAGCGCGGGGCGCAGGCCTGCGGGCACGAACGGCGTGCCGGCCGGGGGTGCGGTCAGCGGTGCGTCGGACGTCGTGCGTGCGGAGTGCAGCGGCGCCGCTGCGGCGGCGGATGCCCCGCCCAGCGCGGCGCCGGCGAGCAGGGCGCTCGCCGCCAGCCCGGCGAGCAGTGGGCGCAGGCCGTGCGGGTGCGGTGCCGGCCCCGCGGCGGGGGAGCCGGGGCGCTCCAGGCGCCGCTCGCGGCCGTGACGCAGCGGCGCCTCGACGCAGCGGTGCAGCACCCAGGCGAGCGGGACGGCGGCGACGGCCAGCGCCAGCCGGACGCGGAGCGGCAGCGGATGCGTGGAACCGGCACGCGCCTGCACGAGCTGCAGCAGCGGCCAGTGCACGAGGTACAGCGCGTAGGAGATGCGGCCGAGGAACGGCAGCGGAGGCATCCGCAGCAGCAGGACCGGGCCGCCGTGCACCTCGCCGGCCGCCATCACGGCCGCCGCCGAGGCGACCGGCAGCAGCGCGGCGACGCCGGGGAAGAGGGTCGTCGCGTCGAAGGCCAGGAGGCTCGCCGCGACCCCCGCCAGCCCGGCCCAGCCGAGGGCGGCCCGCGCCGGGTGGGGCAGGAGCCGGCCGAGCGCCGGTCCGCCGAGCGCAACCAGGCCGCCGAGCGCGAACTCCCAGGCCCGGGTCCACATCGGGAAGAAGGCCCACGGCTGGTCCGCGGTGGTCTCGTGCAGGCTGAGCGCGAAGGAGGCGACGGCGACAGCGGTGAGGACCGCGACGACGATCCCCGTGTCACCGGCGGCGCCCGTGACGCCGGCGGTCCGTGGGGCGCGGCGGCGCCGGCCGCGTGCGGCCCAGACGGCGCCGGTCAGCAGCAGCGGCCAGAGCAGGTAGAACTGCTCCTCGACGCCGAGGGACCAGAAGTGCTGGTAGAGGGAGGGCGTCGGATCGGCCAGGTAGTCGGTGCCGCGGGCCGCGAACAGGAGATTCGGCACGTAGGCGGCGGCCGCGGCGGCGTCGCCGAGCGAGGCCGGCAGCAGCGTGCGCGGCAGGCAGAACACGCTCGCGATCGCCGTCGTGGCGATGACGGTGAGCGCCGCGGGCAGCAGCCGGCGCACGCGACGTGCGTAGAACGGGAGGAACGTCACCCGCCCGGCGTCGCGCAGCTGCGGGAGCAGCTGGCTGGTGATCAGGAAGCCCGAGATGACGAAGAAGACGTCGACACCGGCGTACCCGCCCGCGATCCAGGGCAGTCCGGCGTGCACGAGCACGACCGCGGCGACGGCGAGGCCGCGCAGCCCGTGGATGTCCTGCTGGAACCCGCTTCGCGGCATCCGTTGAGCCATTAGCATGGTCGTTAATATATACAGATAATCGATATATTCAGGTAGGTGACGTCATCCGTCGGTCCGTTCGGATGAGGGAGGTGCGGGTCGTTCCGCGATGCCACCGGGATCCGCCGCGCGGCATCCTGAATCCGTGAACTCGAATCGCGGAAACGCGCAATACCTGTTGTGAGCACGGACGGCGAGGCCATCCGGGAGTCGGTGACGGCGCCCGAGCGGTTCGGGGCGCTGTATGACCGGCACGCGCGCACGGTGCACCGCTATGCCGCGCGGCGGGCGGGGGCCCAGGCGGCCGATGACGTGATGGCCGAGACCTTCCTCGTGGCGTTCGAGCGGCGCGGGTCCTTCGATCCCGCCTGCGAGGACGCTCGGCCGTGGCTGCTCGGCATCGCCACGACTCTGCTGCGCAAGCACGCGCGACTCGAAGCGCAGGCGTGGCGCGCGCTCGTCGCGGCCGATGCGGCGACGATCCTCGCCGCCGATCCGATCGCCGAGCGCGGGGACCGCCTCGACGCGACCGCGGCCGTGCGGCGGCTGGCCGGTGCGATCCGGAAGCTGCGCGACGGCGATCGCGACGCGCTGCTGCTGTATGCCTGGGGCGACCTCGACTACGAGGGCGCCGCCGCCGCCCTCGGGGTCCCGATCGGAACCGTCCGCTCACGCCTGAACAGGGTCCGCACCTGGCGGGGTGGCCGTGGCCCTCGGCCTCGCGACCGTGCTCGTGCTGACGAACGTGGTGGGCCTCGCTGGCTGGCGCGGGGGAGCGAGCCCGGCCGCGGCGTCCGTGCTGCACGCCGCGGCCGATATCGCCGCCCATGCGAGCGACCCCGTGGTCGAGCCCGGGCAGTACCTCGAGCTCAGCACCACGGCCGTGTACGCGACGTACTCGACCGACGCATCCTCCGGTTCCAGCATGGGTTTCCTGCAATCCTCCGACGAGCAGATCTACATCCCCGCCGACCGCAGCAAGACGTGGATCTGGGTGCGCAGCCCGCGCGCCACTTAACAGACCTTCGGAGCTGCATCTGAGGAGGCGGCGAAGGCGGATTCCGAGCAGACGAATATCGGGACCGAGTGGGTGGCGAACCCGGGCGGAGACTTCTACGGCTCCGACGCGGCATCCGACACCACGATCGCCTCGCTGCCGAACGATCCCACTCGGCTGCTCAACTACATCTATTTGCACGCGCTCGGGCAGGGGAACTCGCGTGACGGCGAGGCGCTGTCGTGGATCGCGGACCAGTTGCGCACGGGGGCGGTTCCGGCGGTCGAGAGAGCTGTGATGTACCGCGCGGCGGCGATGATCCCCGGGGCCGAGACCGCCGAGCGGCAGGCGAACCTCGATGGCCGACCCGGCGTGGCGATCGGCTATGTCGAGACCACGGCGGGCTATCGCCAGGACCTGATCATCGACCCCGGCACCGGTGCCTTCATCGGCGAGCGTGAGGTGCTGCTCAAGCCCGATGGCGTGTTCCCGGCAGGCACCGCACAAGCCTGGACGGCCGTCAGGACCACCGTGGCGGATGGCGCGCCACGCGCGACGCCGGATGGCGGGTTCGACGCAGGCGGCTGCACGCCGACCAACTATGGAGAGGGAAGCTACACATGCCCGAGCAAGTTAACCCGGCCGCGGTCGTCCCGCCCACGACCGTGAGCGTCGACCTCACCGCCTATGTCGAGGCATCCGCCCGCTGACCGCCGCGCGCTACTCTCCCGGACCGGCGCCGCCCTCAGGGCGGGCGCGCGCGTCGGGGAGAGTAGCGCGAACGCTCAGGCGGGCTCGTCAGGCGGGTTCGAAGGACAGCGTGCCGGTGGCGATCGTCGCGGCGGTCAGGCGTACGCGCGCGGTCTCGCCCGGGACGCCGATCAGGCCGTCGAGGGATGCCTCCACGGCCGGCTCCGCGAGCAGGATGCGCGTGCGCACATGGTTCTGCGCCAGCACAACGGCGTCGAACTCCTCGCCGACGCGGCCCGAGAGCACTGCGGCCTCGACCCGGTCCAGGGCTCCGGCATCGAGCCGGCCGGACAGCGCGGAGGTCACGTTCATGATGTGCGGGAGCTCGGCGAGCGAGGCGCGCGCCCACTCCGGCACCTCACGGCCGGCGGTTAGCGCCTCGCACACGACGAGCCCCCAGCGGTCGACCAGGCGGCGCAGCGGCGCGGTGACATGCGCATACGGCGCGGCGAGCGCCGCCTGCACCTGCTGCCTCGGCGGCGCACCGTCGAAGACCTCGTAGCCGGCGCCGCGGAACAGGGAGGCCGCCGCCTGCAGCACGGCGAGGGCCTTCGGCTGCTCGCGTTCGAGGGTGCGCAGGTACTCGCCGTACTCGGTGCCCTCCGCCCAGGGCAGCCCGAGCAACTCGGTCTGGCGTCGGAACGCCGCGGTCGCCTCGGACGAGGCGGGCGGCATGGTGCGCAGGATGCCGACGCCGCCGTCGAGCATGATCCGCGCCGCGGCCATGCCGGTGAGCAGGGAGAGCTGCGCGTTCCAGTCCTCGATCGGCAGCGGCCTTCGCCGCTCGACGCCGTAGCCGTCACCCGTCAGCACGATCTCCTGATCGGGGGTGTTGAGAGAGGCGCCGCCGCGGGCGGCTTCCTGCGCGAGGAGCGCTCCGCCGATCGCGGGCAGCGGCGCGAGCGCCGGCGGGGCCGTGCCATCGTCGAGGGCGCGCTGCGCCTCCTCGTAGCTCCACTGCCGGCGCGAGCGGATCACCGCCCGCGTCAGCGTCGCCGAGGTCGCGGTCCCGCCGGTATCCAGCTCGAAGTGCCAGACGAAGGCCCGCCGGGCCTGGCCGGGCAGAAGCGAGCCGGCCGCCTCCGAGATGACGGGCGGGTGCAGGGGGATGCGACCGTCCGGCGCATAGATCGTCTGCCCGCGCCGGCGGGTCTCGGCGTCGAGCGCGCCCTGAGGGGCCACGAAGAAGGGCACGTCGGCGATGGCGTAGCGCACCGTGAAGCCGTCATTCGTCTCCGCGAGGTGCATCGCCTGGTCGAGATCCGTCGAGCCCTCCGGGTCGATCGTGAGGAACTCGACGTCGGTGAGATCGGGCAGTTCGCCCAGGGCGGCGGTGGATGCCTGCCGCGCCTCCTCCTCCGCCTCGGCGGGGTACCCGCCGGGCAGCTCGAGCTGCTGCCGCAGTCCCCTCAGTGCGTCGGCGAGCTCGCTCTGAGCGGCGGAGAGGGAGAGCCGTGAGCTGCGCCGAGCCATGCTCCGAGGCTAACGGCGGGGCCGCGAATGCGCCTCGATCCAGGCGGCGATGTCCTCGACGTGTTCGATGGCGCCGCTTGCCACGTCGAGCACGAACCGGAAGAGGTCATCGTCATCGAAATCGAGAACCATCCCGTTGAACCAGAGGAAACCGGCGAGAGCCGAGACTGCGAGTCGCTTGTTGCCGTCGACGAGCGCATGGTTCTTCGCGATGGAATGCATGAGCGCGGCGCCCTGGAGGGCGAGCGTCGGATAGAGCGCCTCACCGAGGTAGCTCGCCTGAGGGCGGGCGACCGCTGCTTCGAGGAGCCCGCGGTCGCGAAGCTGCGGGGGACCGCCGAGATCGCGCGTCGCGATCTGAAGCAAGTCTTCGACGTCGAGGAAGATCACGAGCCGAACATCACGAGTCGGAGAGCCGATCGAGCACCGCGGCGTAGCGCGGAAGCTCCTCGTCCAGAAAGCGGCCGAGCAGTTTGCGCTTGCTGGACGTCTCGATGTAAGAACGCACGGCTTCGCGCGCCACCTCCTGCATCGAGCGCCCCTCCAGTTCGGCGGTCCTGCGCAGGGCCTCTGTCTCGTCTTCTGTCAGTCGCAAGGTCATGGCCATGACCGTATGGTATCGCGACTGATACCTGTCAAGCCCGGTGGCCGTGTGTGGAAAACTTGTGCCGTGCCCACTCGCCTGTCCAGCTATTTCCTGCGCACGCTGCGCGAAGACCCCTCCGACGCCGAGGTCACCAGCCACCGGCTGCTCGTCCGCGCCGGCTACATCCGGCGCCAGGCGCCGGGCATCTTCGCCTGGCTGCCGCTGGGGCTCCGGGTGAAGGGGAAGATCGAGCGGATCATCCGCGAGGAGATGGCGAACGCCGGAGCCTTCGAGGTGCACTTCCCCGCCCTGCTGCCCCGTGAGCCCTATGAGGCGAGCGGCCGGTGGGAGAAGTACGGCGACGGCATCTTCCGCCTGAAGGACCGCAAGGACGCGGACTACCTGCTCGCGCCGACGCACGAGGAGGTCTTCACGCTGCTGGTGAAGGACCTCTACTCGAGCTACAAGGACCTGCCGCTCGCGATCTACCAGATCCAGGACAAGTACCGCGACGAGGCCCGCCCCCGTGCGGGTCTGCTGCGCGGCCGCGAGTTCACGATGAAGGACGCGTACACCTTCGACTACACGGATGCCGGCCTCGACGCCTCCTACGAGAGGCAGCGCGACGCCTATGAGCGCATCTTCCGGCGTCTCGGCCTGAGCTACGTCATCGTGAACGCCGACAACGGCCTGATGGGCGGCGCCCGCAGCGAGGAGTTCCTGCACCCGACGCCCGTGGGCGAGGACACCTTCGTGCAGTCGGCCGGCGGCTACGCGGCGAACGTCGAGGCGTTCACCACGGTTGCCCCGCCTGCGCGCTCCTACGAGGAGCTCACCCCGCAGGAGCTCGTCGACACCCCGAACACCCCGACCATCGAGTCGCTCGTCGCGATCGCGAACGAGAAGCACCCCCGCCCGGACGGGCGCGCGTGGACCGCGGCGGACACGCTCAAGAACGTCGTGCTCGCGCTGGTCCACCCGGAGGGCGGACGCGAGCTCGTCGTCGTCGGCGTCCCCGGCAACCGCGAGGTCGACATGAAGCGCGCAGAGGTGGCGTTCGCGCCGGCCGAGGTGGAGCCCGCGAACGACGCGGACTTCGCGAAGCATCCCGGCCTCGTCAAGGGCTACATCGGGCCGTGGTCGCCAGAGGGACCCGTGCTCGGCGAGAAGTCGCGCACCGGCATCCGCTATCTTGTTGACCCGCGTGTCGTCGACGGCTCCGGCTGGGTGACCGGCGCGAACACGGACGGGAAGCACGTGCTCGGCCTCGTCGCGGGTCGCGACTTCCAGGCGGACGGCACTGTGGAGGCCGCCGAGGTGCTGCCCGGCGACCTCGCCCCCGACGGCTCGGGCCCCGTCACGCTCGAACGCGGCATGGAGATCGGTCACGTCTTCCAGCTCGGCCGCTTCTTCGCCGACGTCCTCGGCCTCAAGGTGCTCGACGAGAACGGCAAGCTCGTCACGGTCACGATGGGCTCCTACGGCATCGGCGTGACGCGCATCCTCGCGATCATCGCCGAGGAGAACAACGACGAGAAGGGCCTCGTCTGGCCGGAATCCGTCGCCCCCTTCGACGTGCACGTGGTCGCGACGGGCCGGGACGACACCGCGTACGGCGTCGCGGAGGACGTCATCCTGCAGCTGGAGGCGGCGGGCCTCGACGTGCTCTACGACGACCGGCCCAAGGTGAGCCCGGGCGTGAAGTTCGGCGACGCCGAGCTGATCGGCGTGCCGCACGTGCTCGTCGTCGGCCGCGACGCCGCCGAGGGGCGCGTCGAGCTCTGGGACCGCCGCGCGGGGGAGCGCGAGACGCTGCCGATCGCCGAGGCCGTCGCGCGGCTCACCGCGCCGGCCGCGCAGGCATAGACCGTCTCCGGCGGACGTTGGAGACACCGTGAAGCACATCGGATTCCTCTCCTTCGGGCATTGGGCGCCCTCCGCGCACTCGCGTGTGCAGACCGCGTCCGACGCGCTGCTGCAGTCGATCGAGCTCGCCGTGGCCGCCGAGGAGCTCGGCGCCGACGGCGCCTACTTCCGGGTGCACCACTTCGCCCGTCAGCTGGCCTCGCCGTTCCCCCTGCTCGCGGCGATCGGCGCGCGCACGAGCCGCATCGAGATCGGCACGGGCGTGATCGACATGCGCTACGAGAACCCGCTGTACATGGCAGAGGAGGCGGGCGCCGCCGACCTGATCGCGGGCGGCCGGCTGCAGCTCGGCATCTCGCGCGGCTCACCCGAGCAGGTGCTCGAGGGCTACCGGTATTTCGGCTACGAGCCGGATGAGGGGCAGACGGATGCCGACATGGCGCGCCTCCGCGCCGAGGTGTTCCTCACCGTGATCAAGGGGGAGGGCTTCGCCCAGCCGAACCCGCGGCCGATGTTCTCGAACCCGCCCGGACTGCTGGCTCTCGAGCCCCACTCGGAGGGGCTGCGGGACCGGATCTGGTGGGGTGCCGGCTCGAACGCCACGGCGAAGTGGGCCGCGCAGCTCGGCATGAACCTGCAGAGCTCGACGCTCAAGGACGACGAGAACGGCAAGCCCTTCCACGTGCAGCAGGCGGAGCAGATCCGACTCTTCCGCGAGGAGTGGAAGGCACGGGGGCACGAGCGCGAACCGCGCGTCTCCGTCAGCCGCAGCATCTTCGCGCTCGTCACCGACGAAGATCGCGCCTACTTCGGCTCCGGCCGCGAGGAGCAGGACCAGATCGGCTACATCGACGAGACCACGCGGGCGATCTTCGGCCGCAGCTACGCGGCGGAGCCCGATCGCCTCGTCGCGGAGCTGCGCGGCGACGAGGCGATCGCCGAGGCGGACACCATGCTGCTCACCGTGCCGAACATGCTCGGGGTGGAATACAACGCCCATGCGATCGAGTAGATCCTGAAGTACGTGGCTCCCGAGCTGGGCTGGCGCTAGACTGGGGGTTTATCCCGCGGGGCACCGCGGGAGCTTTACGTGTGCGCGCCGTCCGGCGCGGGGCACGAACTGAATACCGGAAAGTCAATATAGAGGAGGCCGGACCATGGACATCGACCTCAGCGTCCTGCGGTTGATGGAGCGCGAGAAGGACATCCCCTTTGAGGAGCTCGTCACGATCATCGAGCAGGCGATCCTGACCGCATACCTGAAGCACACCGGGCAGGCGACGGAGCATCGGCACGGGGCGCACGACGGCGCGCCGGTTGCCGCGCCGGCGGCTGAAGAGCCCGCGGCGGAGACGCTCGCCCGCGTGCATCTCGACCGCAAGACCGGCCACGTGACCGTCTACGTGCCCGAGCACGACGAGGACGGCAACGTCGTCGGCGAGGCGGAGGACAGCCCGAGCGACTTCGGCCGCATCGCCGCGTTCGCCGCGAAGCAGGTCATCAACCAGCGTCTGCGCGACATCCAGGACGAGTCGGTGCTGGGCGAGTTCCGGGGGCGTGAGGGCGACATCGTCGCCGGCGTTATCCAGCAGGGGCCCAACCCGCGCATGGTCCACGTCGACCTCGGCACGGTCGAGGCGATCCTGCCCCCTGAGGAGCAGGTGCCTGGCGAGGACTACGCACACGGCTCCCGCATCCGTGTCTACGTGACGAGCGTCTCCAAGGGCACGAAGGGCCCGCAGATCACCGTGAGCCGCACGCATCCGGCCCTGGTGCGCAAGCTCTTCGCACTCGAGGTGCCCGAGATCGCGAGCGGTCTCGTCGAGATCGTCTCCCTCGCGCGCGAAGCAGGCCACCGCACCAAGATCGCGGTGCGCGCCACCGAACCCGGGGTCAACGCGAAGGGCGCGTGCATCGGTGAGATGGGCTCGCGCGTGCGTGCTGTGACCGCCGAGCTGAACAACGAGAAGATCGACATCGTCGATTACTCGCCCGATCTCTCCACCTTCGTGGCGTCCGCCCTCAGCCCGGCGAAGGTCACCAAGGCCTACGTCGTCGACGAGGGGCTGAAGGCCGTGCGCGCTCTGGTGCCGGACTACCAGCTCTCCCTCGCGATCGGCAAGGAGGGGCAGAACGCCCGCCTCGCCGCAAAACTGACCGGCGCGAAGATCGACATCCAGCCCGACAGTGCGCAGTAGCGCAACGGCGGACTGGATGTCGATCTTGTAGCTGGCGGCCGGGGCATGCCGGCGGCGTGCCCCCGTGCGGTCGACTTCGGGACCGGAATGTCAGCCGCGACGAGGACGCTTCACGGAGGGGGCTAGAATGGAATCCGTCAGAACGTGCATCGGGTGCCGTTCTCGCGCTCTCAGATCCTCTCTTCTGAGGGTCGTCGTCCGTGATTCCCTCATCGTGGTCGACGAGTCCGCCGTCATGACGGGCCGGGGTGCGTGGCTTCACCCGAGTGCGGAATGTATGCGGAAGGCGCTCCAGCGCAAAGCCTTCGGGCGGGCGCTGCGGGTGCCGGGCGTGCTCGACACGGTCGAGATCACGCAGCACATAGAGAACAGGCTGAATGGCTAATGGACAACTGATGAGCGGCTCGAAATGAGACCCGTCCACCACTAGCGCCTGCCCTGAACCGAGGGGCGGGCCTCGGAACAGGAGAAAAGTGGCTGCAAAACCACGCGTGAGTGAGATCGCCAAGGACCTCGGAATCGAGAGCAAGAAGGCGGTCGAGATTCTCAACGACGAGCTGAAGGAGTTCGTCAAGACCCCGTCATCCACGATCGAGCCGCCGGCCGTACGCAAGTTGAAGGCGTACGTGGCCGCCAACCCGGCTCTCGTGACCAAGACCGCAACGGCCAGCGCCTCGGCGACGACGGCGCGGCCGTCCGCACCGAAGCCGGCTGCCCCGCGCCCGCCGGCCCCCGCGCCGCGGGCCGAGGCTCCGGCGCCGGCCCCCGCGCCGCGTCCGGAGACCCCCGCGGCCGCTCCGGCTGCCGAGCGTCCGGTCGCCGAGCGTCCGGCTGCGAGCACGCAGAACACTCAGAGCGCGCAGAACACGCAAGCGGATGCCCCGCGCGGCGGCTCCGCGGCGGCTCCTCGCTCCGATGCGGGTTCCGGCTCCGCGTCGGCCCCGGGGCCGCGTCCGAGCGCGCCGCGCCCGCAGGGCCCGCGTCCGGGCAACAACCCCTTCGCATCCCAGCAGGGCATGGGGCAGCGCCCCGCCGGAAGCCCGCGTCCGGGCAACAACCCCTTCGCATCCCAGCAGGGCATGGGGCAGCGCCCCACGCCCGGCAACATCCCGCGCCCGCAGGCTCCGCGCCCCGGCGCGCCCCGCCCCGGTGCGCCGCGCCCCGGTGCTCCCCGTCCGGGCGCTCCGCGCCCAGGTGGCGGCGGCCAGGGCTTCCAGCGCCAGGGTGCAGGTGCCGGCCAGGGCCGTCCGGGTGGCTTCCAGCGCCCCGGTGGCGGTGCCGGCGGTGCGCCCGGTGGCTTCCAGCGCCCCGGTGGCGGCGGCGGCTTCGGCGGCCCGCGCCCGGGTGGTGGCGGCGGTCGCGGTCGTGGCCCCGGTGGTGGCACCGCGGGTGCCTTCGGTCGCGGTGGCGGCAAGAGCCGTGCGCGCAAGTCGAAGCGGACGAAGCGTCAAGAGTTCGAGATGCGGGAGGCGCCGTCGCTCGGCGGCGTCAGCGTTCCCCGCGGCGACGGCTCGACGATCGTCCGACTGCGCCGTGGCGCATCCATCTCCGACTTCGCCGACAAGATCGACGCGAGCCCGGGCAACCTCGTCACCGTCCTGTTCCACCTCGGTGAGATGGCGACGGCGACCGAGTCGCTCGACGAGGCCACCTTCCAGGTACTGGGCGAGGAACTCGGCTACAAGGTCCAGATCGTCTCGCCCGAGGACGAGGACAAGGAGCTCCTCGAGGGCTTCGACATCGATCTCGACCAGGAGCTCGAGGACGAGTCCGATGAGGACCTGCAGGTGCGGCCCCCCGTGGTCACGGTCATGGGTCACGTCGACCACGGAAAGACCCGACTGCTCGACTCGATCCGCAAGTCGAACGTGGTCGCGGGCGAGGCCGGCGGCATCACCCAGCACATCGGTGCGTACCAGGTGTGGACGGAGCACGACGGCAACGAGCGTGCCATCACCTTCATCGACACCCCCGGCCACGAGGCGTTCACCGCCATGCGTGCCCGTGGCGCGCAGGTCACCGACATCGCGATCCTCGTGGTCGCGGCGGACGACGGCATCATGCCGCAGACCATCGAGGCGCTGAACCACGCCCAGGCGGCGAACGTGCCGATCGTGGTCGCGGTGAACAAGATCGACAAGCCCGACGCCAATCCGGCCAAGGTGCGCCAGCAGCTCACCGAGTTCGGACTCGTGGCCGAGGAGTACGGCGGCGACACGATGTTCGTCGACGTCTCGGCACGGGAGAACATCGGCATCGACGCGCTGCTCGACGCGGTCCTGCTGACCGCGGACGCGGGCCTCGACCTGCGCGCGAACCCCGACAAGGACGCGCGCGGCGTGGCGATCGAAGCCAAGCTCGACAAGGGTCGCGGCGCCGTGGCGACCGTCCTCATCCAGTCCGGAACGCTGAACGTCGGCGACTCGATCGTCGCCGGCACGGCATACGGCCGCGTCCGCGCGATGCTCGACGAGAACGGCGACAACGTCGACCAGGCGGTGCCGTCGCGTGCCGTGCAGGTGCAGGGCCTCAGCTCCGTGCCGCGTGCGGGCGACACCTTCATCGTGACCGAGGACGACCGCACGGCCCGTCAGATCGCCGAGAAGCGCGAGGCGGCCGAGCGCAACGCCCAGCTGGCCCGTGCCCGCAAGCGCATCAGCCTCGAGGACTTCACCCGTGCTCTCGAGGAGGGCAAGGTCGAGTCGCTCAACCTCATCATCAAGGGTGACGTCTCCGGTGCCGTCGAGGCGCTCGAGGAGAGCCTGCTCAAGATCGAGGTGGACGACAGCGTCCAGCTGCGCATCCTGCACCGCGGTGTCGGCGCGATCACCGAGTCCGACATCGACCTGGCGACCATCGACAACGCGATCGTCATCGGCTTCAACGTCCGCCCGGACGTCAAGGCCCGCGAGCGCGCCGCCCGCGAGGGTGTCGACGTGCGCTTCTACTCGGTCATCTACAACGCGATCGACGACATCGAGCAGTCCCTCAAGGGCATGCTCAAGCCGGAGTTCGAGGAGGTCCAGTCGGGTCTCGCCGAGATCCGCGAGGTGTTCCGCTCGTCCAAGTGGGGCAACATCGCGGGCGTGTACGTCCGGTCCGGCACGATCACGCGCAACGCCAAGGCGCGCGTCATCCGCGACGGCGTGGTGGTGGCCGACGGCCTCGCCATCGAGTCGCTGCGCCGTTTCAAGGACGACGTCACCGAGGTGCGCACGGACTTCGAGGCCGGTATCGGTCTCGGCAAGTTCAACGACATCCAGATCGGCGACGAGATCGAGACGATCGAGTTGCGCGAGAAGCTGCGCGCTTAGCGCGCAGTGGCGGGGGCCATTTCTGGCCCCCGTCCTTTTCGCGCCGAGCCCGTCCCGGGCTCGGCATACGCGACTCAGCCATGAACGCGCATCAGCCACACAAGGAGGGACAGATGGCCGACCCGGAACGCGCTCGCAAACTCGCCGATCGCATCAAGGTCATCATCGCGAAGCGCCTCGAGAAGGGCATCCGTGACCCGCGTCTCGGATTCGTGACGATCACCGACGTGCGTGTGACGGGCGACCTGCAGCACGCGAGTGTCTTCTACACCGTCTACGGCACCGAGGAGGAGCGCACGGCCTCGGCCGCGGCACTCGCCTCGGCGACCGGGATGCTCCGCACGGAGGTGGGACGCAACATCACGGCACGGCTCACCCCGACGCTCGAGTTCATCGCCGATGCGATCCCCGAGAACGCCGCGCACATCAGCGAGCTGCTCCAGCAGGCCGCCGCGCGGGACTCCGAGGTCGCGGCGCTCGCGCAGGACGCGGCATACGCCGGCGAGGCCGACCCGTACGTCAAGCCGCGTGAGGACGACGAGGATCTCGACGACGAGGACTGAGTGAACGGATGCCTGTGCCGCCGGCATCCGCGCGCATACGGCGCACACCTAGGGTGCACGCGCACAGCGAAATGCCCCGGGGAGCGATCCTCCCCGGGGCATTCCCGTACCCGGCGACCAGAAATCCGCCGGGGGCGATGGGCGGCGCCTAGCGGTCGGCCGCCTTCGCCGCCGTGGAGAGGGCGGCGACGTAATCTGTGAGGCCCCACGGCAGCGAGAGCGCCGTGGGCGGGGACACTGCGGAGATGAACGCCGGGCCGGTCAGCTGCGCCACGGCGTCCTTCTTCACCTGCTCCATTCCGGAACCGTAGCTGGAGGTGAGGAACGCTTTCTGCGCATCTGCTGTGTCTCCGTACGAGACCAGCACATCGCTCGTCAGCTGGTTGACCTTCTCCGTGCTGAGGGCGTAGTAGAAGGTCTGCGCGCCGTTCGCGAGGGCGTCGACGCTCGGGGCGGAGGTGAAGCCGAGGTCGAGCGCGAACTGCACCCGCGGGTCCTCCTTCTTGTACACGTCGAACTCCTGCGGGGACGCCCACACCTCGGCGATCGTCTTGCCCCGGAACTCGGGATGCTCCGCCGCGGCCTTCGTGATCTGGGCGTCGATGCCGTCGAGCACCGTCCTGGCCTTCGCCGGCTCGAACAGCGCCTTTCCGGAGATCGTGATGATGTCGCGCCACGGCGTCGCCCACGCCTCGCCGGGGTAGGCGACCGTCGGGGCGATGGCCTTGAGCAGCTGGTCCTGCTTCTGCGTCAGGCCGGAGTACGGCGCCAGGATCAGGTCCGGCTTGGCCGCCGCGATCGCCTCGTAGGGCGGGTCGTCGCTCGTGTTGGGCAGCACCGTGGGCATCGTCATGCCCTTCTTCTCGACGTAGTCCGCGATCCAGGGCAGCACGCCGTTCTTGTCGCCGGCGTACTGCTGGAACGGCATCGCGACGGGGTCGACGCCCATCGCGAGTGCGGCCTCGGTCGATCCCCAGCCGAGCGTGACGACGCGCTGCGGCTTCGTCGGGATGACGGTCTTGCCGAAGGCATCCGTCACGGTCACGGCGGATGTCGAGCTGCTCGGCTCCGCCTTCGGGGCGGAGTCGGAGGCGCAGCCGGTGAGCGCGAGGGCGGTGGCGAGGACGGCCGCTGCGGCGCCGAGAGCGCGCGTTCGCAGTCTGGTCATCATGCTTCCTTTCGTTCGGCGTCGGCCTCAGCGGCCGACGGTGGGCGCGTGGTGCGCCGAGGGCGCGTGCGCGGAACGACCAGGGGCGACCCGGTCTCTGGATCCGCGATCACGCGAGCGGAGAGTCCGAAGGCCGTGGAGAGCACGGACTCGGTGATCACTGTGGAGGGGATTCCGGAGGCGTGCACGCGGCCGTCCGCCATCACGACGAGCTCGTCGGCGTAGCGTGCGGCCAGGTTGAGGTCGTGCAGCACCATCACGACGGTGGTGCCCAGGCGATCGTTGAGCTCGGCGAGCAGGTCGAGCACCTCGAGCTGGTGGGCGATGTCGAGGAAGGTGGTCGGCTCGTCGAGCAGCAGCACGTCGGGGTTCTGCGCGAGCGCCATCGCGATCCACACCCGCTGGCGCTGCCCGCCGGAGAGCTCGCCGACGCGCGCCGCCGCGAGCCCGAGGGTGTCGGTGAGACGCAGCGCCTCGGCGACGACGGCCTCGTCGTCCGCGTCGCGCCGGCCGAAGACGCCCTGGTGCGGGTGCCGGCCGCGCATGACGAGCTCGGCCACCGTGATGCCGTCCGGGGCGATCGGCTCCTGCGGCAGGATGCCGAGCAGCTTGGCGAGGTGCCGACCGGGGATGCCGCGCACATCGGCGCCGTCGAGCTCGACGATGCCCGCGCGCGGCGCGAGCAGCCGGGCGAGCCCGCGTAGCACGGTGGACTTGCCGCAGCCATTGGCGCCGATGATCGCCGTGATGCGGCCCGCCGCGATGCTCAGCTCGAGCTCGGGCACGACGATGCGGCCGTCATAGGCGAGGCTGAGTCCGCGGGCCGCAAGCGTACGCGGCCGGGCGGCGGTGAGGACGTCGCTCATGAGGCGGCCCCTTCTCTTCTGGTGAGCAGCCACAGCAGATACGGCGCGCCGATCACGGCCGTGACGAGCCCGACGGGGGCCTGGAAGCCGCCGAGGCGGGCGGCGATGAAGTCGGCCACCGTGACGAGTGCGGCGCCGGTGAGCGCGGATGCCGCCGGCTGCAGCCCGCCCGCGCCGAGCAGGCGCCGCGCGATCGGGGCGCTCACGAAAGCGACGAAGGCGACCGGCCCGGCCACCGCCGTCGCGACGGCGGCGAGGGCGACCGCGACGGCGATCGCGGTGAGGGTGACGGCTGTCGTGCGCACGCCGAGCCCGCGCGCGGCATCCGTGCCCAGCGCGATCGCCCGAAGCGGGGCGGCGAGCCAGAACGTGACGGGCACGAGCACCACGAGCACCGCGGCGAGCAGACCGGTCTCGCCCCAGCTCGGGTCGCTCACGCTGCCTACGGTCCAGGTGAGCGCCTGCTGCGCCTGCTGCACGTCCGCGCGGGCCAGCAGGTAGCTGATGCCACCGCTCGTCAGGAACGCCACGGCGATGCCGATGAGCAGGAAGCGCTGCCCGGCGAAGCCCTGCCGCCAGGCGAGCAGGCCGATCACCGCAGCTACCGCCCCGGCGCCGCCGAGGGCCGCCAGCGGCACCGCCGCGCCGTTCGCGTGGAACACGAGGGTCGCCGTCACGGCGGCGAGGCTCGCCCCGCCGGAGATGCCGACGATGTCGGGGCTCGCGAGCGGGTTGCGCAGGGTCGACTGGAACAGCGAGCCGGCGAGGCCGAGCGCCACGCCGACGAGCGCGCCGGTGGTCCAGCGCGGCAGCCGCAGCGTCACGACGGCGAGCCGCTCGATGGGGGTGCCGTGCCCGAGGAGTGCGGCGACGAGCCCCGAAGGGGAGACCGGGATGGCGCCGAGGCAGAGCGTGAGCACCGCGACGACCGCGACCGCGACGCCGAGGCCACCCAGCGCGATCGAGCGGCGGCGCCGGCCGAGGGCCAAGGCACGCCGCACCGCGTGGGTCGCGGCGTGCGCGGCATCCGTTCGCGTCAGCATGGCCGTCACGCGCTCACCAGCCTCGGGCTGCGCACGAGCGCGATGAGCACGGGCGCGCCGATCACCGCGACGACCACGCCCGCCTCCAGCTCCCCGGGCGGCGCCAGGAAGCGGCCGGCGACGTCGGCGGAGAGCAGCAGGCCGGGTCCGATCGCGGCCGAGAGGAGGACGATCCAGCGGTAGTCGTGGCCGCACAGCCGCCGCGCAAGGTGCGTGGCGACGAGGCCGACGAACACGAGCGGCCCGGCGATCGACGTCGCGGCGCCCGCCAGCAGCACGACGGCGAGCGCGCACAGGCCGCGGGCGAGCGCGACGTTCTGACCGAGCCCGCGTGCGACGTCGTCGCCGAGGCCGAGCACGTTGAGCATCCGCCCGCCGATCACGGCGAGCACCGCGCCGACGGCGGCGAAGGGGGCGACGAGCGCGACGTCGCGCAGGGGCCTGCCGTCGACCGAGCCGAGCTGCCAGAAGCGGAACTGCTGGAAGACGCTGCTGTGCGAGAGCAGCACGAGCGTGACGAGCGAGGTGAGGACGGCCGTCAGCGCCGCGCCGGCCAGGGCGAGCTTCACGGGTGTCGCCCCGCTCGGGCCCGCCGCACCGACCGCATAGACGACGACCGCCGCGACGGCGGCACCCGCGAAGGCGAACCAGATGTAGCCGGAGGCGGTGGAGACGCCGAAGAAGGTGATCGCCGCGACGACCGCGAGCGCTGCGCCCGCATTGACGCCGAGCAGGCCGGGGTCCGCGAGCGGGTTGCGGGTGACACCCTGCATGACCGCCCCGGCCATGCCGAGCGCGGCTCCCGCCACGAGGCCGACCACCGTGCGGGGCAGGCGCAGACCGTTCACGATCCGCTCGGCCTGGCCCGTTCCGTGCGGGTGGGCGAGGGCGTGGAACACCGCGGCGGGGGCGAGCGGCTGCGTGCCGAGGACGAGGCTCGCCAGCGCGATGACGGCGAGCAGCACGAGGCAGACCACGAACCATGTCGCGGCCCGGTGGGCGGTCGTCATCTCAGCTGAGCTCCGCCCGGCCGTGGCGCCAGTAGCCCATGAACGCGACACGGCGACGGTCGACGCCGAGCTCCTTCACCAGGTGGCGGCGCAGCGTGACGACGGTCTGCGTCTCGCCGGCGATCCAGGCGTAGAAGTCGTTGCGCCCGAGCTCGGTCGCGGGGGCAGGGTCGGGGGCGCCGGGGGAGTCCCAGAGGATCCCGTCGCGTGCGTCGGACTCATCGAGCTCCACGGGGAACCCGACGGGGTGCGCGGCGAGCGCCTGCGGCGTCACGACGCCGCGGTTCTGCTCCGCCCAGTCGCGCACGTGCGCGATGAGGCGTGCGCCGCGCTGGTCGGCGATGCGCGGCAGCCAGGTGACGCGGTGCCGGGTGTCGTCGTCGAGCCCGAGCTCGAGCCGGTCGGCCGGGTCCGGCACCTCGAGGAACGCCGTGGCGCGGACCTCGGGCGAGAGGGACTCCAGGATCGCGCAGACCGCAGGGACCGCCGTCTCGTCCCCGACGAGCAGCAGCTCCCTGGAGCTGCCCGGATGCCAGTCGAGCCCTACGCGCCAGCCCGTGGAGCGGTCGTCCGGCCCCACGATGACGACCTCGTCGCCGGGGCGGGCAGCGCGCACCCAGCGGCTCGCGGGTCCGCCGTCGCCATGGACCGCGAAGTCGACGTCGAGCTCGCGGTCCTGCGGCCGGATGCCGCGCACGGTGTAGGTGCGGAACGGGTTGCGCAGCGTCTCGGGGGTCTGCCGCCACAGCTCGTACCAGCTGCCGTCGGCGACGACCAGCGGATCGCAGATGCGGAGGTGGTCGAATCCGGCCGGGGCGCCGTCGCCCTCGAGCGGCAGCACGATCTTGATGCGCTGGTCGAGCCCGGCCGTGCCGAAGTCCTCGAGCTCCTCACCCGTGAAGGTCACCCGCAGGAACGACGGCGACAGGGTCGTCACCGCCTTCACCGTCACGCGGAAGGGCCGGTAGGAGGGACGCTCGTCGCGGAGGCGCTCGGTCGCGGCGGGTAAGGTAAGCATTACCTAATTAGGTAGCCGGAATGCGGGTGGTTTCGCAAGTTCGCGCCGGAATTCCCAGCAGATCCGCCGCCCCGTCGTCCTCTCCCCGCCGTTCCCGGCGCGCTACTCTCCCGGACCGGCGTGCCTGTCGGAGAAGGCGCGCGTGTCGGCCGGAGTAGCGCAACGACGCTGCGCAGCACGGCTAGATGAAGCGGACGCCCTGCTGCACACGGCTGCGCACCTCGAACAGGTCCAGGCCCGCCGCGCGCGGGACGCCGGGGACACCGCTGCGCAGCAGATGGGCGAGCACCGAGCGTTGCACCGCGAGCAGCACGATGCCGCGATGACTGCCGATCGACTCCACGGGGGATTCGAGGGCGTCGTCGGGAAGCACGATGATCGCCCCGGCGAACCGGACCTTGAAGAGCCGCCCGAGGTGCCGCGCCCGGTCGGCGAGGTCGTGCGCGGGGCGGCCGTCGAGCTGCACTCCGGGGGCGGCGGGGATCAGCTCCCCGCGCTTCACGGCGACCGGTCCGCCGTAGTCCTCCGACTGCAGCGCGAACAGGCCGGTCGGCCCGAGCACGAGGTGGTCGATCTTGCCGCCGTCGTGGGCGAGCACGTCGTGCCAGACGGTATAGCCGATGCCGAGCTCGGCGGTGGAACGGGCGGTCGCCTCCTCAGCGAGGGCATCGGCCAGCGTGTGCCGGATCTCGTACGGCGCACCGCGCACCAGCGTGGGGTCGTAGGGGTCGTCGAGCGGGGCGCCGCGGCCGACCCACTCGCGCATCATCGCCAGGTAGCGCTCGCGGCGCCACCCGCCCGGATGTCCGTAGGAGCGCGCCTTCGGCCGGGTGTCCCGACGGGCGCCCTCAGTGCGGGAGGTCGCCCACACCCGCTCGTCGTCCGCGTCGGCACCCGCTGCACCGCCCCCGCCCGTGAAGGGCGAGCGGGTCCGGTCGAAGGTGGCACGGGCCTCCGGCGTCCCGACCCGCTCCCAGGCATCCTGCACGGCGCGGAACTCGGCGGCCGAACCGCCCGTGTCGGGGTGCGTCTCGCGCAGACGCCTGCGGTAGGCGCGCTTGAGCTGGTCGTCGCTCACACGCGCATCGACCCCGAGCACCTCGTAGGGCGAGGCGGAGAGCGGAGATTCGGGCACCCCGACAGGCTACCGGCGGTTGCGCAGAGGGAGCTTCACATCGGGTGACGGATGCCTCGGCATCCGGCCCGCGGGCGCCGTCCGGCGCCCCCGCCGTGTCACACGCTCGGCGACTCCGGCGCGTCGCCGAAGAAGTGCACGAGCTGGAAGCGGTCGCCGACGAGCGTCGTCTCGCGGTACTCGACCGGCGTGGCGCCGGAATAGCAGAGCCGTTCCAGCTCGAACACGGGGTCGCCGAGCTGGCATTCGAGCTCGCGCGCCACGGTCGCGGTCGCGCGCGCGGCCCGAGTGGATTCGCTGCCCCCCGTGACGCGGACGTCGCAGTGGTCGCGCAGTTCCCAGTACAGCGCCGTGTTGGTGAAGTCGACGTCGAGCAGCGGCCGGCCCAGCTCGGCGGGGATCCACAGCTGGTCGCTCGCGATCCGGATGCCGTCCGCGAGGCGGATGCGCATGAGGTTGAACAGGGATGCGTCCGCGTCGAGGCCGAGGCGCGCGGCCGCCTGGGGCGCCTGGACGATCCGCTGCGCCCTCACGAGGCTGCGCTCCTCGAGCCCGACGGCACGGATCGCCTCGTGGAAGCTGTAGACCGCGGTGTAACCCGAGGCGATGCTCGTGTTGATGACGCGTGCGCGCCGCGGCCGCTGCATGGGAGTGCTCATCGCGTCGATGCTACCGGCGTGGCGCGGCGTTCCGGCCCGGCCCCGCCCTGGCCCGGCCGGGCTCCGAGCGCTGTGCTCACCCGCGGTGCGCTGCTCGCGGTGCGTGCGCGCGCCTCCGGCTGCGGCAGCGCACGCGTACCCCGAGCAGCGCATCGGGCTGGGAATCCCGCGCCCCGGGCAGCGGGCAAGGCGTCCACACGCCAGAGGGGACGCGTCAGGGGAGGACGTATCCGGCACCCTCGCGCACGGCGAGACCGTCGGCGAGCAGACCGTCGACGGCGCGGGCGAGCTGAGCCGCATCGGGCCAGAGGCCGGCGAGCTCGGCATCCGTCACGGGCACGTGGGCCCCGCGCAGCTCGCGCAGGACGAGGCCGCGCACCTGCCGGTCGCTGCCCTCGTACTTCTTCTGCACCGCGCGGCGCGGGCCGTCGTATGCCGGGTAGCCGGCGTCGCGCCAGGCGCAGGCGGATGCCACGGGGCACGCCGCGCAGGAGGGGGAGCGTGCCGTGCACACGAGCGCCCCGAGCTCCATCGCCGCGGCGTTGAAGACGCGCGCCTCGGCCGGGTCGGCCGGGAGCATCGCCTCCATCGCAGCGAGGTCGCGACCCGCCGCGGGCGGCGCCGGCTCGCCCTGGCCGTCCACCGCGCGGGCGAGCACGCGCCGCACGTTCGTGTCGACGACGGGGGTGCGCACGCCGTAGGCGAAGGCGGCGACCGCCCGCGCCGTGTACGGCCCCACGCCGGGCAGCGCGAGCAGCTCGTCGACATCGGCGGGCACCACGCCGCCGTGGCGCTCCGTGATGGTCACCGCGCAGGCGTGCAGCCATAGCGCGCGGCGCGGGTAGCCGAGCCGGTTCCAGGCACGCACCGCCTCGCCGGGCGGGACGGCGGCGAGCGCTGCCGGGGCGGGCCAGCGCTCCAGCCACGCGCGCCACTGCGGCTCGACGCGCGCCACGGGCGTCTGCTGCAGCATGAACTCCGAGACGAGGATGCCCCAGGCCGAGCATCCCGGCTCACGCCACGGCAGCTTCCGCGCCGTTGTCCGGAACCAGGCGTTCAGCGCCGGTGCGAGTGAGGGCGCGGGCGGCGAGACGGTCGGAACCACCTGTCGACTCTACGGCGGGCGGCATACCCTGAAGGCATGCAGCAGCTGGTGTCCACCCCGCGTGTCGAGTTCCTGCGGGACGTGCGCGACGAGATCGTGGCGAACTATCCGCGCGGCCGGCGGGTGATCGGCGTCGACGGGTTCCCCGGCTCCGGCGTCTCCGCCGTCGCCGACGACCTCGCCGCCGTGTTCGAGGACGGTGGCGTCCCCGCCTTCCGCGCCTCGATGGGCGACTTCCTCCTGCCGCAGGCCGTGCGCGGCCCCGGCGACCAGGCCTACGACGAGGTCGCCTTCCGGCGTGTGCTGCTCGGACCGTGGCGGCTGGCCGGCTCGACGGGCTTCCAGACCGCCGCTTTCGACGCCGAACGGGACGTGCCCGCGCTCTCCGAGTGGAAGACCGCACCGGCCGACGCCGTGCTCGTCGTCGACGGCGCCTACCTGCTCGGAAGCCTGCGCGGCATCTGGCACTTCCTCCTCTACGTCGATGCGCAGGGGGCGCAGCCCGACGAGGAGTACCTCGTACGCGAGAATCCGTTCTTCTCGGCCTCGGCTGTGATGGACACGACCATTCCCGAGGCGCCCCGCCGCATCCTCAGCGATTCGTGCTAGTTGTGCTGGTTCTGTGCGCCGATCCCTGCTCGGCGCGCTGCAGTCGGCTCGCGTAATCCGCAGCTTCGCGGGCGAGCACGTCGCCCGCTTGTGGAGGGTGCCGCGTTGCGCGGAGAGGGAGCCGGCTGGGCAGACTCACCCCGAGGCCGACGTGCGCGGAGCAGGCGGATCGGCTACGGGAAGAGCCGTGCCTGTCGCGCCCGGGCGGCGAGTTCGTCCGGAGTGAGGAAACGGCCCGTGCGCTCGACCTCGTGCACGGCAGCGGTGATCGTCGCGTTCACGGGTGCGGACACCCCGGCTGCGCGCGCCGCGGCGACGACCGCACCGTTCAGGTAGTCGATCTCGGTGAGCTGGCCGCGAAGGATGCTCTGCAGCGTCGAGCCGAGGTTCGGCACGGAACCCATCCGGCGGGCCATGAGCCGCGGGATCACCTGACCGGCCCAGAGCGGCGCGGCGGCGAGGAAGCGCACGCGGGAGTGCGTCAGCCCCTGGATGGGGTCGAAGCGGATGCCGTGCGTGAGCCCCGCCCGCGCGGCCTCCCGCATCAGCGCCGTCACGATCGGCCGCAGTCGCGCGTCGGCGACGGTCTGCTGCACGGGCAGTCCGGTCGCCGCGGGCGTGCCGTTGACCATATTGATCACGAGCTTGGTCCACTGCGCGCCGCGGAAGTTGTCGGTCACCTGGGCCGGCATGACGGATGCCAGCAGCGCGGCGACCTCGCGGGAGCGGTCCACGACCGTCGTCCCCGTCGCCGTGATCGTCACCCGGCCCGGCTCGACGTTCTGCGCCGCGTAGAGGGCGAGCGCGCCGTAGACGGGGGAGTCCGGCAGGGCCCGCCGGGCGGCGTCGAGCCCCTCGAGGCCGTTCTGCACGACGACGAGAGGCACGCCGGCCAGCCGCGGGGCGCTGTCGGCGAGCGCGACCTCCGCGTCCTGCGCCTTGGTGGTGAGGAACACGAGCTCGGGGGAGCGGGTGAGCGTCTCGGCGGCGGCGATCCGGGCGGTGTGCTCGCCCCAGCCGCCGTCGAGCCGGAGGCCGTCCGCCCGGATCGCCGCGAGGCCGGCGCCCCGGGCGACGACCTCGACCTCGTGACCGGACCGGTCGAGCAGTGCGGCGATCGTCCCGCCGATGGCCCCGGCTCCGATCACCCCGATCCGCATGGGAGCCACAGTACCGGCCGCGCTGCGCCCGCCTCGGCCGTTCCGCCCGCCCCGGTCGTTCCGCCCGCCCCGGGCCTGCCCCGCTCTGCCCTCCCGTGCTCTCCCCCACGGCAACAGGTTCCCATTCCGGACGTTCGCACCCGCGGCACGGGGTGCATCTGTCCGGAATGGGAACCTGTTGCCGGCGGGGTCGGCAGAGCCGGCGGGGAGCCGGCGGAGACGCGGCGGGGCCCGAGGACCCGGGGCTCAGCCCCGCGCCAGCTGCGCGCGCCGCCCGGGCAGCCGCAGGGCGACGAGCGCGGCGGCCGCGAGGGCCACGGCTCCGACGAAGACCGCCTTCTGCGCGGCATCCACATAGCCGGTGGGGGTGAGCTGGCCGCCCGCTCCCGTGAAGACCGCCGTCAGCACGGCGATGCCGAGGGCCGTGCCGATCTCCCGCAGGGTGGCGTTCGAGCCCGAGGCCTTGGCGTGGTCGGCGGAGGGCATGTCCATCAGCACCGCCGTGGAGGACGGCGCGAAGATGAGCCCCATGCCGACCCCGGCGAGCAGGAAGGGCGGCACCATCGCCCCGTAGGCGAGGCCGGGGGACATGATGAGCGCGATCCAGGCGATCGCGATGGCCGAGAGGCCGAGGCCGAGGGCCACGGGCAGGCGCGGCCCGAAGCGCGGGGTGATGAAGATGCCGGTCAGCGGGGAGATCACGAGCGGTGCGATGGTCCATGGCGTGGTCATGACGCCGGCTTCGAGCGGGTTCTTGCCCTGCACGATCTGCAGGAACTGGATCAGGATGAAGATCGCGCCGAAGATCCCGAAGCTGAACACGAGGCCGACGAGGTTCGCGATCGTGAAGCTCGGCACGCGGAACAGCCGCAGGGGCAGCAGGGGCGCCGCGGCGCGCGACTCCCAGAGCAGGAACAGCCCGAGCAGGATGCCTCCGCCGATCAGAGCGGCGAGCACCTCGCCGCTCGACCAGCCGGCGGCGTTCCCGCGCACGATGCCGTAGACGATGCCGAAGACGCCGAATCCTGCGAGCACGAGGCCGAGCGCATCCGCCCGCAGCCGTGCCCCGAAGCTGTTGGGCAGCACGAGCAGCACCAGTGGCACGGCGACGATGCCGACCGGCACGTTCAGCCAGAAGATGCCCTGCCAGGCCCAGCCCTGCGTGACGGCGCCGCCGATGAGCGGCCCGAGGGCGACGCCGAGGCCGGAGACGCCGCCCCACACGCCGATCGCGGCGGGCCGCGCCTTCTCGCTGACGGAGCCGGCGAGCATCGTCAGGGAGAGGGGCATGAGCGCTGCTGCGCCGATGCCCTGCACGGCGCGTGCGGCGATGAGCTGCCAGGGCTCCGTGCTGAGCGCGGAGAAGGCCGAGGCGACGGTGAAGACGCCGATGCCGATGACGAAGATCGTGCGGCGGCCGAAGCGGTCGCCGAGGGCGGCGGCCATGAGGATGAAGCTCGCGAAGGCGAGCGAGTACGCGTTGATGACCCACTCGAGCTCGTCGATGCCTGCGCCGAGGTCGCGGGAGATGACGGGCAGGGCATTGGTCACCACGAGGTTGTCGAGGGTGCCCATGAACATGGGCAGCGATGCCGCGGCGATGATGAGCCACAGCGGCCGACGGCGGGCGCGGGGTCCGGCGGCGGCGGGCCGCGCGGCATCCGTTTCGAGGGTGGTCGACACGTCGTCCTCCAAGTTGTAGTAATTGAATGATTACAAGAACTGAGAGTAAGTAATCGACTGATAACCTGTCAAGCATGAGCGAGATGAAATCCGAACGGATTCCCGCCGCCCAGCGCCGCGAGCTGATCCTCGAGGCTGCCGGCCGGGTGTTCGGCGAGCGCGGCTATGCCGGAACGACGACGGACCAGATCGCGCAGGCCGCGGGCATCAGCCAGCCCTACGTGGTGCGGATGTTCGGCAGCAAGGAGAGGCTCTTCGTCGAGGTGCTCGACCGGGCGGAGAGGCGTCTGCGGGAGTTGTTCTCCAGCGCACTCGTGGATGCCGACGCACAGGAGCTCTCCGGCGCGCCGCGCCGCGCCTACCTCGGCCGCGCATACATCGACCTCGTCGAGGAGAGCGGCATCCTGCTGCCCCTGATGCAGGCCTTCCTGCTGGGCCACGACCCCGCCATCGGTCCGCGTGCCCGCGCGGGCTTCCTCGCGATCTTCCGCGCCCTCCGCGACGAGGCCGGCTTCGGCGCGGAGGAGGCCCGCGACTTCCTCGCCCAGGGGATGCTGCTGAACACGCTGCTCGCGCTGCAGATGCCCCGGCACTACCGCGAAGACCCGGATGCCCGGGAATTGCTGGACTGCGTCTTCGGGTCCAAGATCGACCTCGTGCTCGACATGACGAAGGCGGAGGTGTGAGCGGGCCGGACGGCGTCCTGCTCGTAGACAAGCCGCAGGTCCTCACGAGCCACGACGTCGTCGCACGCGTCCGCCGTGCCGCGAACACCCGCAAGGTCGGGCACGCCGGCACCCTCGACCCCATGGCCACCGGCCTGCTCATCGTCGGGCTCGGCACCGCCACCCGGCTGCTGACGCACGTCGTCGGAGCCGACAAGGTCTACGAGGCGACGATCCGGCTCGGGCAGGCGACCGTGACGGACGACGCGGAGGGGGAGCTCACGGCGACCGCGGCACCCGGCCTCGTCGACGCCGTTGCCGAGGAGGACGTCGCGGCAGGCGTCCGCGCCCTCACCGGCCCGATCGAGCAGGTGCCGAGCGCTGTCAGCGCCATCAAGGTGGACGGCACGCGCGCCTACGCCCGTGTGCGGGCGGGCGAGGCCGTCGAGTTGGCCGCGCGGCCGGTCACGATCCGCTCCTTCGACGTGATGGCGATGCGACGGATGCCTGGTCTGATCGACCTCGATGTGCGGGTCGCCTGCTCCTCCGGCACGTACGTCCGCGCCCTCGCCCGCGATCTCGGCGCGGGGCTCGGCGTCGGCGGCCACCTCACGATGCTCCGCCGCACCGCGGTCGGCCCCTTCGACGTGGCCGCCGCGACGCCGCTCGAGGCGCTCACGAGCGGGGCGGTCGCGCCGACCGACGCGCTTCTCGCGCCCGCCGTCGTCGCGGAGCGGCTGTTCCCGCGCCTGGAGCTCGACGCGCAGCAGGCCGTGGACCTCGGGCACGGCAAGAAGCTCTCCGTCGCGGAGCCGGAGCGGCCTGGCATCCGCGCCGCCCTCGCGCCCGACGGGCGCCTCGTCGCGCTCGTCGCCGTCTCGACGTCGGGAGTCGTACGCGTCGAGACCGGTTTCCCCAGCACTCAGGAGTCGTGAGCAGTGGTCGAGTGGTTCATGTACACGCAGATCGCGATCGCGCTCGCCGCCGGACTGCTGTGCCTCGTGGTCGGTCTCACCGGGCGCACGCCGAGCGATCTGACGATGGGGGCGACGGCGCTCGTCGGGCTGCTGCTCATCGCCCAGCTCGTGGTGGCGGCGGTGGCGCCCGCCGTAGGGAACCATCCCCATGGCAGCCTGCTGGAGTTCTGGATGTACCAGATCGCCGTGGTGCTGCTGCCGTTCCTCGGCATGGCGTGGGCGCTCGTCGAACGCAGCAGGTGGAGCGTCGTGGCGCTCGGAGTGATCGGGCTCGCCGTCGCCGTGATGCTCTATCGGATGGGGGTCATCTGGACGGGCGCGTGAGTGGGATGCCGGTGGCATCCCACTCGCCGCCCGGCCAGATGACCCCGGCCCGAGCGCAGCGAGGCCCGGCGCCGGAACCCGGCCACGGTCCCCGTAGAATCGAACGGCAATGTCTGAGACCAAATCCGTCACCGAGAGGCTCTCGGCTGCGATGCCGAGGATCGTCGGCACGGGGACCCTCACGGTGCTCATCGCGGTCTACTGCGTGCTCGTGATGGCCGCCGTCGGTCGCAGCGCCTTCCAGATCATCGACCATTTCGCGAAGGCGCCGGTCGCCATCTCGATCTCGGGCATCTCGGCGCTCGTCTACATCCTCGCGACGATCGCGCTGATCGTGCACAAGGGGGTCTGGTACCGCATCGCCTGGGTGACCGTCTCGATCGAGTTCGCCGGCGTCATCGTCATCGGCGCGATCACGACCTTCCTGCCGGATGCGCTCGGTCCAGACTCCGGCAACGCCTTCGGCGACACGGCCACGGTGTGGACGGTCTTCGGCCAGGGCTACTGGTTCGTGCCGCTCGTGCTGCCGCTCGCAGGCATGTGGTGGCTGAAGGCTCACCCGGCCGGCATCCGCGCCGCTCGGGCAGGCGCCGCAACGGGTACGACGATGGGCAAGGCGGATGTGAAGTGAGGGTATTCCACACCGCCGCCGAGATCGGGCCCGGCTTCGGGCCGAGCGCGGTCACCATCGGGAAGTTCGACGGCGTGCACTCCGGCCACCGGGCCGTCATCGATCGGCTCGTGCGCGAGGCCAGGGCTGCGGGGCTCACCTCGACCGTCGTCACCTTCGACCGGAATCCGCTCGAGGTCATCGCGCCGGAGCGCTGCCCGGATGCGCTCGTGAGTCTCGACCAGAAGCTCGACCTGCTCTCCGAGACCGGGGTCGACGCGACGCTCGTCGTGCACTTCGACGCGGCCTTCGCCGCCATTCCCGCTGACCGCTTCGTGACCGAGTACCTCGTGGCGGCGCTGCACGCGCGTCGCGTCTATGTCGGCAGCGACTTCCGCTTCGGGAAGGGCAACCTGGGCGACGTCGCCCTGCTGCGGGAGCTCGGTGCGGCGCGCGGCTTCACGGTGGAGCTCATCGACGATGTCGTGGGCTCGGCGGGGGAGCGGGTGTCGTCCACGCGCATCCGGCAGCTGCTGGCCGAGGGCGACATCGCCGAGGCGCAGCGCCTGCTGGGGCACGAGCCGATGCTGCGCGGCGTCGTCGTGCACGGGGCGAAGCGCGGGCGCGAGCTCGGCTTCCCGACGGCGAACCTGTCGCCGCAGTCCGAGGGGCTGATCCCCGCCGACGGCGTCTACGCCGGCTGGCTCATCGACAACGGCGTCCGCTACCCGGCCGCGATCTCGGTCGGCAACAACCCGACCTTCGAGGGGGTGCCGCAGAAGCAGGTCGAGGCGCACGTCATCGGTGAGTCGGTGGGCGGCTTCGACCTCTACGATCACGAGGTCGAGGTGAGCTTCGCGGCGCGCATCCGCGGCATGGTCGCCTTCGAGGGGATTCCCGCCCTCATCGCGCAGATCGCCGCCGACGTCCGGACGGCCCGCGAGCTGCTCGGAGTCCCCGCCGCCTGAGCGCCGTGTGCCGGACGACGGCGAGTCTCTTGGCGGGCATTTGCGCGAGGGAACCTTTTCTCGTCCCCAGGGAACCATTGTCGCCTTCGCGCACCGGGAGCGCGGGGCGGCAACAATGGTTCCCTGGTTGGGAAAAAGGGTTCCCTGGCGCAAATGCGCGCGAAGAAGCTCCCCGGCTGCGCGAAAAGACCTGAGCGACGACCGCTGCGGGCCGCTACTACATCGGCGGGAGCTGGTCGCGCTTGAAGATGAGCGCCGCGGCGCCGATCAGGGGTCCGTCGTTCGAGAGTCCGGACGGCACGACGCGCACCCGGCGCACGAACTCGAGGTGATGGCGCGCGACCTGGTCGCGGATGAAGTCGAACAGGTCCGGGGTGGCGTGCGAGAAGCCGCCGCCGATCGCGACGACATCGAGGTCGAGCAGCGCGGCCGCGCTCGAGATCGCCTTGCCGACTGCGCGGCCGGTGCGCTCGATCGCCGCGTGCGCGACGGCGTCGCCGGCGCGGTAGGCGGCGGCGAGCTCCTCGCCGGTCGTGCCCTCGAAGCCGTGCTGTCGCGCGTAGGCGACCGTGTGCGGCCCGCTGGCCATCGCCTCGAGCACGTTCGGATTGCCGAAGGTGTCCTCGCCGACGATGCCCGCGACCTCGATGTGGCCGATGTGACCGGCGTTGCCGGTCGTGCCGGTGACGACGCGGCCGTGCGAGATGATGCCGCCGCCGACCCCGGTCGAGACGACCATGCCCATGACGTTGTCATAGCCCTGCGCCGCGCCGACCCAGTGCTCGGCCAGCACGATCGCGACGCCGTCCATCTCCAGCACGACGGGCACCGGGAAGCCGGCATCCGTCACAACGCGCTCGACCAGCGCGCGCATCGGATAGCCGCGCCAGGACGGCACGTTCAGCGGCGAGATCGCGCCGGCCGCGCGGTCGATCGGGCCGGCGCAGCCGACGCCCGCGCCGATCAGCTCGTGACCGTCCGGCAGCGCGCGGAAGACGGTGAGCGCATGCGTGACGACCTGGGCGACGGATGCCTCGAGCTCGGCGACCTCGGCGCTGCGCCCGGTCGCGGCGCGCAGCCGGGAGCCGTCGACCAGCGTGCCGTCCGCACGTACGAGAGCCGCCTCGACCTTGGTGCCGCCGAAGTCGACGGCGAGGACGACGGGAATGGACATGCTCCCAGCCTATTAGGGGCGCGGGGTCGGAATGACGCGCTCAGGCTCCGAGGTGCGCGGCCCGTCGCGCGATCGCGACGATGCTGCCGCCGCGGCGCTTCACGAGCACCGCACCCGCCACGAGCGCCGTGAGCATGGGGACGGCGCCCGAGACGATCATGCCGACGTGTGGTCCGAAGGCGTCGACGATGGCGCCCATGATCGGGCCGCCGATGGACTGGCCGCCGAGCTGGATCAGCACGAAGACGCCCATCACCCGGCCGCGGATCGCGATGTTTGTGGACATCTGCACGAGCGAGTTCGACGCCGTGAAGTACAGCAGCTGCGCCAGGCCCGCGCCGATGAGCACAACGCCGAAGATCAGCACCTGCGGTGCGAGCCCCGCGACCCCCTGCACGAAGCCGAGGATCGCGCCACCGATGATCACGGTGCGCAGGCTCACGCCGGTTCTGCGAGTGGACAGCAGTGCGCCGCCGAGCGCGCCCACGGCCACGAGGGCGTTGAAGATGCCGTAGCCGGTCGGGCCGACCCGGTAGACGTTGTCGGCGAAGGCGGTCAGCAGCACCGGCATCGTGTAGATGAACAGCGAGACCGAGCTGAGGACGATGAGCGTGAAGAGGATCTCGTCCTTGCGGGCGGCGTACTGCAGACCTTCGCGCAGCTGGCCCTTGTGCCGCGGTGCGGCCGGTGCGGGCAGCAGAGCGGAGGAGTTCATGCGGCTCAGGGCATATACGGTGCCGAGGCACGCGAGCGCGTTGACCGCGAACGACCACCCGCCGCCGATCGCCGACAGCAGCACGCCGCCGAGCGCCGGACCGATCAGGGCGCCGAGCTGGAACGTCGAGGAGTTGAGGCTGAGCGCGTTGCGCAGCAGGGTCGGGCCGACGACCTCGGAGACGAAGGACTGCCGCGCGGGGTTGTCCACGAGCGTCGCGAAGCCGCCGATGAGGGCGATGCCCCAGATCATCCAGACCTCGATCGAGCCCGTGATGATGAGCACCGCCATGGTCGCGGCCAGCAGCGCCGTCACGGTCTGCGTGACCTGCAGGATGCGTCGCTTGGGGTACCGGTCGGCGATGACCCCGCCGTAGAGGCCGAAGACGAGCATGGGGGCGAACTGCAGCGCGACCGTGATGCCGACGTCGGCCACGTTGCCCGACAGCTGCAGCACAATCCAGTCCTGCGCGATACGCTGCATGCCCTGCGCCGTGGTGGAGACGATCTGGCCGGTGGCGTACAGGCGGTAGTTCGGAACGCGCAGAGAGGCGAACGTGTCTCGCCACCGCGGACGCTCGCTCAAGACTGGCATCGGTTCGGTGGGGGGATTCGCGGTGCTCACAACAAAGTCAAGGATAGTCGCATCGATTCGATAACTCCTTAGAATGGTGCCAATAACTCCCATTGGGAAACGCAATAGCTCACGAAGGGGTGGCGATCGTGTTCGATCCGGTTCTGTTGCAGAGCTTCCTGGCGGTCGCCGAGACCGGCAGCTTCACTCGGGCGGCGCAGCGCCTGCGGCTCAGCCAGCCCACCGTCAGCCAGCACGTGCGGCGCCTCGAGGTGCAGGCGGGCCGCGTCCTGGTCGACAGAGACACCCGGCAGGTGCGTCTCACCGACAACGGGGACGCCATGGCGGGCTTCGCGCGCGGCATCCTCGCGGCCCATGCGGCGGCCGAGAGCTACTTCAGCGGAAAGGCGATGCGCGGCCGGCTGCGCTTCGGCGCCGCCGACGACTTCACCATGACCCAGCTCCCGCGCATCCTGCGGGAGTTCCGCGCCTCGCACCCGCAACTCAACCTCGAGCTCACGGTCGGGCAGTCCGCCGCGCTGCTCCGGCGCCTCACGGCGGGGCAGCTCGACCTCATCTTCATCAAGCAGACGCCGGGCGCAGAGGAGGGCACCCGGGTGAGCACCGACCAGATGGTCTGGATGGGGCTCGACGGCATCCAGCTCGCCCCGGGCGATCCCGTGCCGCTCGTCTCTTACCAGGACCCGTCGATGAGCAGGCGGATGGCGATCGACGCGCTGGAGAGCGCGGGACGCACCTGGCGCATCACGTGCAGCACGCGCGAGGTCAACGGGGTGCTGTCCGCGGTGCGCGCGGGCCTCGGCGTCGCCCTGTTCCCCCGCACGCTCATCCCCGCCGACCTCGTGAAGGTGTCGAACCGGCTCGGTCTGCCCGAGGTCGGCGACATCGACTTCACCCTGATCGCCAACCCGCGCGCGGCCGCCGATCCCATCGACGCGCTGAGCACCGCGATCATGGGCCGCACCCTCGTGCACTGATCGCCGCGCTCGTGCGCTGACGGGGGGCGAACGACTACGGTGGAGACCCGAGGGAGGCAGGGAACATGAGCGATGCCACGGTGACCGCGTTCGTCGGCGACAGCCTGACCGAACGGGGCGACTGGCAGGCGCTGCTTCCCGGCGAGACGGTGGTCAACCTCGGCGTCGGGGGCAACACCACGACCGACCTGCTGGGCCGGATCGACGAGGTCGTCGCCGTGCGGCCGGCCGCGGTGGTGCTCGAGATCGGCACCAACGACTTCGCCTGGCGGCTGCCGGTCGAGCAGGTCGTCGAGAACATCGAGACGATCCTGACCACGCTGCGCGAGAGGCTCCCGGACGCGCACGTGCTCGTGCAGAGCATCCTGCCCCGGCAGGCCGAGTACGCCCACGTCGTGCGCGGGGTGAACGAGCAGCTCTCCCGCTTCGCGCCGACCGTCTCGTGCCGTTACCTCGATCTGTGGCCCGTGCTCGCCGGCGAGGACGGCGGGCTCAAGTCCGAGTACACGGTGGACGGGCTGCACCTCACCGCGGCCGGCTACGCCGCATGGTCCGCTGCGCTGAAGCCCGTCATCGAGACGCTCGCGCAGACGCCCGCAGCCGACGCCTGAAGGGTGTCGAAGGGGAACGCGAGGTCTACCCCCCGAAGTGGGAGACGGCGTGCCCGAGTAATGAGGATTCCTCTCTGAATCCCTGATCAGCGCTGTTTTATCGGGTGCAGCGGATCCCGCATCTCCGGCCGATGCGGCCCAACCCCCCTCTTGGGGGAATACGCAGAGCTCGTGCGCCCCCATTACTGTCGCTCTGGGGTTGAGGAGAGTCATATACCGGCTTTACTGAGAGGCACGCTGTGCTCAAGAACCTTGACCCCCTGTTGTCCGGCGCGATCCTGTCCGTCCTCGATGAGATGGAGCCCGGGCAGTGGCTCGCCCTCACGGCGGGCGTGATCAACACGCCCCAGAGCGGACCCGACCACACCGTGATCGACATGACCGATGTCTCCACCGAGGCGGCCGCGGCCGCGATCCTGAGTGTCCTGCCACTCGATCACACCGGCGCACCGATCGTCTATCTCGACCGCGAGGATGCGGCGGAAGAGCTTCCCGACGTGGTGTTCGCCGTCTGCGGCATCGCCGCCGACGCCGAGCGCCGCCGCGTCCCGATGTCGCGTCTGAACGAGAAGGATTTCGCCCTCCTCGCCGAGCGCGCCGCGCTGACCGTCCGCTCGCAGTGCGTGGGCGAGCCGGCGGCGTTTCTGCTCCGCAAGGGTGAGTCGTTTCTCGGTTGAGCCCACCGGCGGGCGGGCTGCGGCCGGCGGACGAATAGGGTAGATCCGATGCCCCGTCCGTCGAATGCCCCGCAGCCCGCCCGCCTCGCTCTCGCCCCCGGCTTCCTCGGCGCCATCGTGGTGATGGCCGGGCTCGCCCTGGCGGGCTCGAAGAGCTACATCTGGATCGAGTACCCGACCGCCATCCTCGCCGCCATCACCGGATGGTTCGCCATCCAGGCCAGACAATGGTGGATCGTGGCGCTGCTGGCCGCGATCCTCATCGTGTGGAACCCCGTGTTCCCCCTGCCACTGTCGACCATCGCCATTCAGGGGCTCAGCATCGTCGCGGCGGCGAGCTTCGTCGCCGCGGGCGTGCTCATCAAGGTCAGGCCTTCGGCCTAGCCGCTTTCGCTCCACGCATCCGCTACCATGGACTCAGCGACGGATGCTTCCTCCGCCGCGGCCCGAGCTGCTTCAGCCTGCTCGTTCGTGCCGTGGCCTAGGCATCCGTCCCATATCGGCCCGCTCCGGGATCACCTCCGGAGGGCCGGCAGATCGTCCCGTGGAGGCACATGTCCCAGACCGGTGAGCGCGTCGCGCAGCAGCGACGTGCCGGACGCCGTCATCAGAACAACGACGGCCTCATCCCCGTCCTCGCGCGTCGCGTGCGTGAGGTGGAGGCCAAGGCGCAGGGTGGCAAGAAGCTCGGTCCGACCAACCGGACCAAGTTCCAGGTCATCGCGCTGCTGATGCGCGAGGAGCGCGCCCGGGCCAAGGCCGACCCGGAGCTGAGCGACTCCCAGCGCGCCGAGCAGCTCAAGCGGCTCGACGGCATCGCGCAGATCCTCGCGAAGACCGCCGCCAGGGACACGAGCCTGATCCAGCTGCTCGAGACGGATGCCCCGCCGTCGTCCGCCGCGCAGAAGATGCGCCGCGACTGGCTGCTCGAGTCGGGCGCCGAGATGAGCCCCGACGACCTCATCATCACCGTCGACGAGCCCAAGGTGCTCGACAACAAGCCCGTGCTATCGGCCGAGCTCGCCGAGAAGCAGGTCGTGCCGCAGTCGGTGAAGGCGCGCCAGCTCTCCAACCCCTTCCTCGCGCCGGACTTCTCGCGCTACGCCGACCAGGCCGCGGCGGCGCCTCGCCGTCGCCTCGACTCCTGGGAGCTGCTCGGCCCGCTGTTCAAGTCGTTCGAGCAAGGCTCGGGCGGCCAGGTCGCGAGCATGGAGCTGCCGCCGGCGCCGAAGATCGACCGCTACGCGCCCCAGGGCATGGAGCTCATGCACCATCAGGCGCAGTTCATCGAGTCCGCGCGCCTCGGCCACCGCGCCTTCCTGCTCGCGGACGAGCCCGGCCTCGGCAAGACGGCGCAGTCGCTGCTCGCGGCCTCGGTCGCGAACGCCTACCCGCTGCTGGCCGTGGTGCCCAACGTCGTCAAGATGAACTGGGCTCGCGAGGTCGAGCGCTGGACCCCGCACCGCCGGGCGACGGTCATCCACGGCGACGGCGCGGGTCTCGACGCCTTCGCCGATGTGGTCATCGTCAACTACGAGGTGCTCGACCGGCACCTCGCCTGGATCGCCCAGATGGGCTTCAAGGGCATGGTCGTCGACGAGGCGCACTTCATCAAGAACCTGCACTCGCAGCGCTCCCAGTACGTGCTCGCGCTCGCGGACACGATCCGTAAGACGGCTCCGGGCGGCGAGCCGTTGCTCATCGCGCTGACCGGCACCCCGCTCATCAACGACATCGACGACTTCCGCGCGATCTGGCAGCTCCTCGGCTGGATCGACGGCAGCAAGCCCTCGCGCGAGCTGATGGACCGGCTCGAGGAGACGGGGCTCACGCCGGCCGACCACGAGTTCTACCCGGAGGCGCGCGAGGCCGTCATCGACCTCGGCATCGTCCGGCGCCGCAAGATCGACGTCGCCGCCGACCTGCCCTCGCGGCGCGTCGTCGACCTGCCCGTCGAGCTCGACGACGAGCTGGGCCGCTCGATCAAGGCGGCCGAGCGGGAGCTCGCGGGCCGTCTCGTGGCGCGGTACCGGCGCGCGGTCGCGGCCGGCGTCGGCGAGAACTTCGAGGGCGACACGGATGCCCGGCGCGAGCACCTCATCCGCATGGTCGCGCATGCCGAGCTCGAGGAGTCGAAGAACTCCAAGACCGGGGAGAACGTCTTCACCATGGTGCGCCGGATCGGCCAGGCGAAGGCCGGCCTCGCCGCGGACTACGCCGCGCAGCTGGCCCGTTCGACCGGCAAGGTCGTGTTCTTCGCGAAGCACATCGATGTGATGAACCAGGCCGAGGCGCTCTTCGCGGCCCGCGAGCTGAAGTCGGTGTCGATCCGCGGCGACCAGACGACGCTCGAGCGGCAGCGCTCCATCGATGCGTTCCAGAACGACCCGGAGGTCGCGGTCGTGGTCTGCTCGCTGACCGCGGCCGGCGTCGGCATCAACCTGCAGGCCTCGTCGAACGTCGTGCTTGCCGAGCTGTCCTGGACCTCGGCCGAGCAGACGCAGGCGATCGACCGGGTGCACCGCATCGGCCAGGAGGAGCCGGTCACCGCCTGGCGCATCATCGCCGCGCAGACGATCGACTCGAAGATCGCCGAGCTCATCGACGCGAAGCAGGGCCTCGCGGCCCGCGCGCTCGACGGTGTCGACGTGGAGCCGGGCTCGGAGGCATCCGTTCAGCTCGACGCGCTCATCGGTCTGCTGCGCGAGGCGCTCGACTAGGGCCCAGCCCGCTGCGGAGACCTCGGGCACGATCAGGTTCCGGTGGAGGGGCTACTCGTCGTCGAGGTTGTCGAATTCCTCGTCGTCCGTGTCGAACTCGTCGCCGTACCCGGTCGGGCGCTCCTCGTCGGGGAGCCCTTCCTCGTCCGACTCGAAGTCGTCGTCGAGGTCGAGCTCGTCCTCGTCGAGTGCTTCGTCCTCGGGCTCGTAGTCCTCGACGTCCGCCGGGAACTCGCCCTCAAGATCGACGTCCTCATCGTCGAAATCTTCTCTCCGACTGTCGCTCATGGGGTCAGGGTACGCCGGGCCTCGGAGGCCGCCAAGAGACGATTGGGGAACATTTCGGAGCATGCCGCAGACTGGTCGCATGAGCAGCGGCGAGGTCGAGATCGAGCGGAAATACGACGTGGACGAGGCGGCGCGGATGCCGTCGCTCGTCGGCGCGGACCGGGTCGCGTCCGCGGATGCGGCGGAGACCTTCGAGCTGGACGCCACGTACTACGACACCCGGGCGCTCGACCTCGCGAACCGGCGCATCGCGGTGCGCCGGCGCCTCGGCGGGCACGACGCGGGCTGGCACATCAAGTGGCCGCCGGAGGCCGAAGGGCGCCGCGAGCAGCAGTTCGCGCTCGGCGACGACGAGAGCGTGCCGGAGGAGGTCCGCGCCGCGCTCGCCGAGCACCTCGGTGACGAGCCCCTCGTGCCGATCGCGCGCATCCGCAACCGCCGCGTCGCGACGGTGCTGCGCGATGCGTCCGGCGGGGCGCTCGTCGAGCTCGCCGACGACCACGTCGTGGCGACCGAGCTGCGCGCGGGGGCGACGCACGGCGTCGAGCGGCGCTGGCAGGAGTGGGAGGCGGAGCTGCTGCCGGCCGGCGCGATGGGTGAGGTATCCGACCGCGCCGCCCTGCTCGACGCGATCGAGGAGCGTCTGCTCGGAGCCGGCGCGCAGCCTCCGTCATCCGGATCCAAACTCGCCCGTGCCCTGGGCCTCAGCCGATAGTCTCGGCGGGTAAGGAGCTGCGATGCGTATCGGAATTCTGACCTCGGGCGGGGACTGTCCCGGGCTCAACGCGGTCATCCGTGGCGCGGTGCTCAAGGGCGATCGCGTCTACGGGCACGAGTTCGTGGGATTCCGCTGGGGCTGGAAGGGCGTGGTCGAAGGCGACCTCATGGAGCTGCCGCGGCACCGCGTTCGCGGCCTGTCCAAGGAGGGCGGCACGATCCTCGGCTCGAGCCGCACCAACCCCTATGAGGCCGGTGGCGGGCCGGAGAACATCCAGAAGGTGCTCGACGCCAACGGTATCGACGCGATCATCGCGATCGGCGGCGAGGGCACGCTGACGGCCGCGCGCCGACTGAGCGACGACGGCCTCAAGATCGTCGGCGTGCCGAAGACGATCGACAACGACCTGCAGGCCACCGACTACTCCTTCGGATTCGACACCGCCGTCGGCATCGCCACCGAGGCGATCGACCGCCTGCGCACGACGGCTGAGTCGCATGCGCGCTGCATGGTCGTCGAGGTGATGGGCCGCTACGTCGGCTGGATCGCCCTGCACTCCGGCATGGCCGGGGGAGCGCACGCGATCCTGATCCCCGAGGTGCCGACCTCGATCGAGCAGCTCTGCGAGTGGGTGGAGTCGGTGCGCGATCGCGGCCGCGCACCAGTGGTCGTGGTGAGCGAGGGCTTCCACCTCGACACCATGGAGGGCGCGCACTCCCACAAGGGCCTGGACCCCTTCGGCCGTCCGCTGCTCGGCGGCATCGCCGACATCATCGCGCCCCTGATCGAGGAACGCACCGGCATCGAGTCCCGCGCGACCGTCATCGGCCACATCCAGCGCGGCGGCGCGCCGAGTGCCTTCGACCGCGTGCTCGCGACTCGCTTCGGCATGGCCGCGGTCGACGCCGTCACCGCGGGCAAGTGGGGCACGATGGTCGCGCTCAAGGGCACCGACGTCGTGGACGTGAGCATCACGGAGGCCACCCGCCGGCTCAACGCCGTCCCCCGTCGCCGCTGGGACGAGGCGGCGCTGCTGTTCGGCTGAGTATGTTCGGCTGCGACTCTTCGGCTGGTTTTCTTCGACTTGGTTTCCTCGGCTTGCATCCGCCGTGCGGTCGTTGATGTGCGGCGCTGAGCGGGCCCCTCTCCCTGGCCGCATTTGCGCGGGGGAACCAATCTGAACTCTCCCGGACCCAATGTTGCCGCTTCGGAACATCGGGCCCCGGAGGAAGCATTGGGTCCCGGAGGATCAGAAAAGGTTCCCTGGTGTGAGTCTCTCCAAGGCGTGCCTGACTTCCGGCGGGGTGGTGCCGATCCGGCGCAGAGCGAGTTGCACACGGCGCGGCGTCGACGCGACCGTGCGGGCGAGCTCGTCCGCCGGGTGCCCGGCGGACACCATCGCCCTGAGCACCTCGGCGCTCGCCGCATAGCTCAGGCAGGTGGTCATCGCCTGACGCAGGGCCTCGACCACCGGCACGCGCAGGCGATCGAGCGGTTCGCCGAGGCGTGCGGCGTGCAGCGTCTCCTCCAGGCGTGGAATCGGCGTGCGCAGGCGGCTCCAGTGGGCGTGCGTCAACGGTGCGTCCACCCGGCGCCGTGCCGAGGCGCGGCCGTGACCGCGGGCGAGCCGAAGGTGGAGCTCACCGCCGTCGTCCACCGGCAGGCCGAGCTCGGCCAGCACCGTCAGGCAGTCCAGGTGACCGCCGCACCAGGCCGCCGTCAACTCCGACTCGGACAGATGCGCGCACACGTACAGGCCGGTGCGCAGGCGACGAGAGGCCCCGGCGTTGATGCGGAACGGCAGGATCGCCGATTCCTGTCCGTGGACCTCGAGCAGCTCGGCGTGCGTGGCGATATGGCCGAGGAAGCACAGCGCCGAGCGGAGCGGTTGGGGAGGCATCCGCTCACTGTGCCGGAATCGGGCACGGGCGCGTGTCAGCTGTCCACAGGCGCGCTCGCGAGGCCGAGCCGATCGAGGAGCCAGGCGAGCTCCCACGCGCGCTCGCGCCACGAGTTGTAGCGGCCGGAGACGCCGCCGTGGCCCGCGACCATCTCGATCTTGAGCAGCGCGTCCGCTCCGAGGGCGCGCAGGCGCGCCACCCACTTGGCGGGCTCGACGTAGAGCACCCGGGTGTCGTTGAGGCTCGTCACGGCGAGGATCGGCGGGTAAGAGGCATCCGTGCGCAGATTCTCGTACGGAGAATAGGACTTCATGTAGGCGTAGACGGATGCCTCGTGCAGAGGGTCGCCCCACTCGTCCCATTCGATGACGGTCAGCGGCAGCGAGGGGTCGAGGATCGACGTCAACGCGTCGACGAAGGGCACGTCGGCGAGGATGCCGGCGAACAGCTCCGGCGCGAGATTCGCGACGGCGCCCATCAGCAGGCCGCCCGCGCTGCCGCCCTCGGCGACCATCCGCGCCGGCGAGGTCCAGCCGGCCTCGACGAGGTGCCGGGCGGCGGCCACGAAGTCGGTGAAGGTGTTCTTCTTCGCGAGCTTCTTGCCGTCCTCGTACCAGTAGCGGCCGAGCTCGCCCCCGCCGCGCACGTGCGCGACGGCGAAGACGACCCCGCGGTCGAGCAGCGAGAGCCGGGCGGCGGAGAACGACGGGTCGATGCTGTGCTCATACGAGCCGTAGCCGTACAGCTCGAGCGGGGCCGGAACGCCGGGGTCGACCAGATCCTTCCGGTACACGAGGGAGATCGGCACCGCGGTGCCGTCCTCGGCCCGGGCCCACTCGCGGCGCTGCTCATACTGCGCCGGGTCGTAGCCACCGAGCACCGGCTGCTGCTTCAGCAGCCGAAGCTCGCCCGTTTCCGGAACGTAGTCGTAGACCGTCGACGGCGTCACCATCGAGCCGTAGCCGAGCCGGATCGTGGGCTGCTCCCACTCCGGGTTGCCCGAGGCCCACACGGTGTAGAGCGGCTCGTCGAACGGCAGCTCGGTCAGCACGCCGTAGCCCGTGCCCGCATCGGCGTCGAACGACTCGGCGTCGTTCAGGGGGATCAGGCCGAGCCGGCTGAGGCCCTCGCGGCGGTACTCGACCACGAGCCGGGCGGCGAAGGCATCCACCCCCTCGAGGCGCACGGCAGGATCGTGCGCGAGCAGCACACGTGGCTCGGCGGCGGGGTCCGTCACCGGAACGTCCACGAGCTCGAAGTTCAGCGCGCCGTCGTTGTGCAGGACCAGCAGCCGGTCCTCACCCGCGACCCTGGCGTGCTCGATGGAGTATTCGACGCCCTCCCGGCGGGGCCAGACGATGCGGGGCGTACCGGTCGGATCGGCCGTGTCGAGCAGCCACGACTCGCTCGTGACGGAGGAGGAGGCGCCGATCTCCACGAAGCGGCGGCTGCGGGTGAGCCCCGCGCCGACCCAGAACTTCTCGTCGGGCTCGTAGAACACCTTCTCATCGGCGGATGCCGCCGTGCCCACCTCATGCCGCCAGACGGTGTCCGGCCGCCAGGCGTCGTCCACGGTGGTGTAGAAAACGAAGTGGCTGTCCGGGGTGAAGAAGGCGCCTGAGGAGGTGTTCGGCACCTCGTCGTCCAGATCGCGGCCCGTCTCGAGGTCGCGGATGCGCAGGGTGTAGCGCTCGTCGCCCTCCACGTCCGTCGCATAGGCCAGCAGGCGGCCGTCGGAGGACACATCGAAGGTGCCCAGCGCGAAGAACTCGTTCCCGCCCGCTTCGCGGTTGGAGTCGAAGAGCACCTGCTCGCCGGGCAGCGCCGGCTGGGCCGCGTCGACCTCCGCCGGACGCGGCGGGGTCCAGTCATCCGGCCCCGCGATCGGCGCACGGCACTGCACCCCGTACTGCTTGCCCTCGAAGGAACGGGAGTAGTACCACCACGCGCCCTCGCGCACCGGGACGCTCAGGTCCGTCTCGAGGGTGCGGGACTTGATCTCCTCGAAGATCGTCTCGCGCAGCGGCGCCAGGTGGGCGTTGCGCGCCTCGGCGTAGGCGTTCTCGGCGGTGAGGTGGGCGATGACCTCTGGGTCGTCCTTGGCCCGCAGCCACTCGTACTCGTCGACGACGACATCGCCGTGGAAGCGGCGTTCGGCGGGGACCTTCTTGGCGACGGGGGCGACCGGCGCGATGGAGGTGGTGGGAGCGGAGGGCGGAAGCTCAGTCACCGCACCCACGCTACCGCCCTGCGTGCGCGCCCGGGGCCGGGCCTGGGGCCCGCACGCGGCGCGGCCGGCACGTGTCGGCGCCCGGACGCCCGAGTAACGTCGAGCGCATGGATGAAGGGACTCAGATGGCCCGGTTCGCCCGTTACGACCGGTTCGGCCCGACCGCAGAGGTGCTCCGCATCGTCACGGAGGAGCCGCCGCACCCGGGCCCGGGCGAGCTGCGCGTGCAGGTGCGCGCCAATGGCCTCAACCCTGCCGACTACAAGATCTTCCAGGACGGCGAGCACGCGAAGAACTACGGCACCACATTGCCGAGCGGCGTCGGCTTCGACTTCTCGGGCGACGTCGACGAGCTCGGCACCGGCGTCACACGGTTCGCGCTCGGCGACGCGGTTCTCGGCGGGCGTCGCAATCGCGCCATCGGCGACTTCGTGATCGTCGCAGCCGAGGGCACGGACGTGAACCGGGACGGCGTCGTCATCTCGAAGCCGGCGGCGCTCGACTATGACACGGCCGGCGCGATCAGCGTGACCGGCCGCACCGCGATCGCGGCCGTCGACGGCACGCGCATCGGACCGGGCGACACCGTCTTCGTGAGCGCCGCGGCCGGGGGAGTGGGCGTCATCGCGAGCCAGCTCGCGCTGCTGCGCGGGGCGACCGTGGTCGGGACCGCGAGTGAGCGGAACCACGACTTCCTGCGTGAGCTGGGCGTCGTCCCGGTCGCGTACGGCGACGGGCTGGTGCGCAGACTGGCGGATGCCGCGCCGCAGGGCTACACCGTCGCGCTCGACAACCACGGCCCGGAGTCGGTCGACGCCGCCCTCGAGCTCGGCGTGTCCCTCGAGCGCATCAACACGATCGCGGCGCGGGGCCGGCACGGCGCCCGCGGCGTCGGGAACCCCGAGGCGACGATGGAGCAGTACGCCGAGATCGTCCGTCTCGTCGCGGACGGCTCTGTACGGGTGCCGATCGAGGCGATCTACCCGATCGAGCGGCTCGTCGAGGCGTACCAGCACCTTGAGAACGGGCACGTGCGCGGCAAGGTCGTCGTCGTCACGAGGTAGCCGGCGCGAGGCATCCGGATGTCATCGCAACAACGAGAACGGGCCCCGTCCAGGAAGGACGGGGCCCGTTCTGATCGCATCGGGGTTCGGTGCGGACTACGCCTCGTGCGTCTCCTCGACGGCGGGGGCCGTCGTGTCGGGGCGCGCCGTGACGGCGATCTTGCGCGGCTTGGCCTTCTCGCTCACGGGGATGGTGATCGAGAGCACGCCATTCGAGTAGTCGGCGGCGATGCGCTCGGTGTCGATGCCCTGGCCCAGGCTCAGCTGGCGCAGGAAGGTGCCGCCCTGGCGCTCGCGCGTCAGCCACTTCACGCCGTCACCGGTCGCGAGGGTGCGCTGCGCGCGGATGGTCAGCAGCTGGCCGTCGACGTCGATGTCCACCGAGCCCGGGTCGATGCCGGGCAGGTCGGCGGCGAGGACGTAGGTGTCGCCGTCCCGGTACAGGTCCATCGGCATCAGCCGAGGAGCGCCCGGCCGGTCGAGGAAGGTGCCGGCGAGACGGTCGAACTCGCGGAAGGGGTCGAAGTTCATTGCCATAGAAACCACTCCATTTCCATAGTTTCCAGAGTTGAGCCCGATCGACTCAACTTGCTTTTACATTAGCACTCGAACGATGAGAGTGCCAGATTCATTCCGCTCTCGGCTCGTGCTCGGTTGAGCCTGATCGAACCCGCAACACGCGGGGTCATAATGGCCACGTGATCGTGAGTTCACTAGCCCGGCAGCTGCGGGACGCCGGGTTGCGTTGGCATCCCGCTCCGGGCGACGCCTTCCGCATCGAGGGCTCCGAGTTCTCCGGCGAGGAGACCTTCACCGTCTCCGACATGACCATCGAGCCGCATGAGTACGACACCGGCACGATCCTCGGCTTCAACGGCACGACGGAATGGGCACTCGACTCCATCGCGCTCGAGCAGGCGCTCTGGATCCCGCGGGAGGACCAGCTGCGCAGCCTGCTCGGCGGCACCTTCCGTTCCTTGGCCCGACGGGACGGCGGCGGCTGGCAGGTCGTCACCGAGCGGGCGGGGGAGCAGCTCGTCTTCACTGCCGACGATCCCGAGTCCGCCTACGCCGCCGCGGTTCTGGCACTGATCGATGTCTCGACGCTCCGGTAGCCGCACGGCGCCGTTCCCGGTCGGTCCCTGGCTGTGGACCGCCATGATGCTGCCGTTCGCCCCGATCCAGTCCCGCCGGCTCAACGCCGAGCCCGTGCGCACGGTCGACTACCTGCTCGACGTCGACTACGTCGGCGACGGCGCCTCCGGCCACCGTCTGGACGTGCTCACGCCGCACCGCGCCGGCTCCGACGCGCGGAAGCTGCCCGTCTACGTCTACTTCCACGGCGGCGGGTGGACGAGCGGAGACAAATCGGCCCTCACCAAATACTGCGCGGTGCAGGCGGACACGGGCATCGTCGTCGTCAATGTGAACTACCGCACGGCGGGTCTGCTGCGCGGGGGCTCCGGCATGCGGCACATGCTGCACGACGCGAACGACGCGCTGCGCTGGGTGGTCGCGCACGTGAGCGAGCACGGCGGCGACCCCGGCACCATCGTGCTCGGCGGCGATTCGGCCGGCGCGCAGATCGCGGCGCTCCTGGCGGCGACGACGACCCGGGCCGAGCTTGCCGAGCACTACGACCTCCGCCCCGCCATCACCCGTGCGGAGCTCGGCGGACTCGTGCTGCACTGCGGCGCCGTCGACTTCTCGGTCGTGTTCGAGCCCGGCTTCATCATGAGCCATGACTTCGTCCGGATGCTCCTGCCGGGGTTCCGCCGCATGCGGATGAAGCCCGCCGCCCTCCAGAAGGCCTCCAGGTGGCTGAGCCCCATCGAATGGCTCGACGCCTCCTACCCGCCGGTGCTGGTCACGACGAGCGAGCGCGACATCTTCTACCACGCGAACCTCAACTTCGTGCGCGCGGCCGAGAGGCGCGGCATCCCGGTCGAGCTCATCAGCTACGGGTGGGACGCGCGCAACACCGAGCACACCTGGCAACAGGACACCGCCCACCCCGAGTCGCAGGAGGTCTACGTGCGGCTGCAGGACTTCATCGCGCAGATCAGCTCACGTGTACGATCGGCCGGCGCTTTGGGTTCTTCTCCGCCTCCCGTAGCACCTCACGGGTGACCGGCGCGATCTCGCCCGTGCCGTCGAGCAGGAACCGGGCCATGTTCGAGATCGGGTTCCCCTCATTCCACTGGAAGTAGATGCTCGGGACCACGCCGGTCCGGTCGCGGACCTCGAGCAGCACCGCGGCGATCGCGTTCGGCACCGAGATGCTCTCGACCTTGAGCACGCGGTAGCCGTGCTTCTCGACGCCGCGCACCTCCAGGCCCTCGACGAAGTCCGAGGCGTCCTCGGCGTCGCGCGGCTTGGGTCGCACTTCGAGGAAGATGATGCGGCTCATGCGGGGGATGTTGCTGTAGTGCCGTTCGTCGCGGCTCTTGTCGTGGTACTCCTGCGCGGTGTCGTCGCCGGGCTCGTGCGCGACGAAGCGGATTTCGCCCTCCTCTTCCTCCTCCTGATGCAGCCACCCGAGCGCCCGGTCGTCGAAGGTGACGGAGGAGGCGCGGAGCTCGAAGGAGCGTCGCACGCGTGAGAAGCCGGACACGATCAGGATGCCGAGGATGAACAGCAGCGCGATGCGGACGCCGTCCGGCCGCTCGATGACGTTCGCCACCGTCGTATAGAGGAACACCAGGGTCACGATGCCGAAGCCGACGACCCGTTTCCGCTGCCGTTTGCGGCGCGCGGACACCGTGACCGCGAAGCCCGCGGAGCTCATCAGCACGAGCACTCCGGTCGCGTACGCGCCGCCCTGCGCGTCGACGTTCGCCCGGAAGACGAGCGTCACGAGGAACGCGATCGCGGTGAAGACGACGACGAGGGGGCGCACGGCGCTCGCCCACTGCGGGGCCATGCCGTAGCGGGGCAGGTAGCGCGGCACCAGATTGAGCAGGCCGGCCATGGCGCTCGCCCCCGCGAACCACAGGATGAGGATCGTCGAGAGGTCGTACAGCGTGCCGAAGCCCGGCCCGAGATACTCGTGGGCGAGATAGGCGAGCGCGCGGCCGTTGGCGTGGCCGCCGGGCTGGAACTCCTTCTGCGGGATGAGCAGCACGGTCACGAAGCTCGAGGTGATGAGGAAGGCGCTCATGATGAGCGCCGCCGTGGTCAGCAGGCGCTTCGTGTCGCGGATGCGGCCCGTCGGATGCCGAGGTGTGTCCGCGGACCCGCCCGTGATCTGGGGCATCACGGCGACGCCGGTCTCGAAGCCGGAGAGCCCCAGCGCGAGCTTGGGGAAGACCAGCAGCGAGATGCCGATGATCTGCGCCCAGCTGCCGTGCTGCTGCCGGAGGGCCGTCCACCAGTCGTGCACCATGACCGGATGCCCGCCGACGTGGAAGAACGCGACGACGATGACCACCGCGTTGAGCAGCAGGTACACGGCGACGAGGGGGATCGCGATGCCGATGGCCTCGCGGAAGCCGCGGAGGAAGACCGCGCCGAGCAGGGCGATGAGGAAGAGGGTGACGCCGATCTGCCAGCCCGTCCCTGTGAACCACGAAGGGGTGAGCGGATTCTCGAGGGCGTGGGCCGTGGCATCCGCCGCCGAGAGGGTGATCGTGATCGTGAAGTCGGTCGCCGCGAAACCGAGCAGCGCGAGCACGAGCAGCTTCCCCCACCAGAACGGCAGGGTGCGTTCGAGCATCGCGATCGACCCGGATCCCTTGAAGCTCTCCCGGGCGACGCGACGGTAGACGGGCAGTGCGCAGAACAGCGTGAGCACGAGCAGCACGATCGTGGCGAACGGCGAGAGGAGCCCCGCCGCCAGCGCGGCGATCGCCGGCTGGTAGCCGAGCGTCGAGAAGTAGTCGACGCCCGTGAGGCACATGACCCGCCACCAGGAGTGGGTGCGCTCGGTCTCGGCGCCGTGGGGTCCCTGATGCACGCCCCGGATGTCGGTCATGCCGGTCAGGAACCAGTCGCGGAAGCGTCCCCGCGGCGACGCTGTTTCGGTCACCGGGGAATCCTAGGGCACGGGCTTTTCGGCAGGCCGTGCCACCGGGGCCGTCGCCGTCTGGCGTGGACCGGCGCGCGCAGCGCGCTCGGCGGGCGCGCGCTGACGACCCACCGGGCTGTCAGCCTGTAGCGCGCACCCGTCCGATCGCGGTCATCACGTGATACACCACGATCGCGGCGATGGCTCCGAGCGCGATGCCCGCGATCTGCACCTGACCGAAGGTGAGTGTGATGTTGGCGATGCCGATGACGAGCGCGATCGCCGCGGTGAACTGGTTGCGGGGCTTCGAGAAGTCGACCTTGCTGTCGATCCAGATCTTGATGCCGATGACGCCGATCAGGCCGTAGAGCGCGACGGTCGCCCCGCCGAGGACCCCGGCGGGGATCGAGTAGACCACCGCGCCGACCTTGGGGCACAGCCCCAGCAGGATCGCGATGACGCCGGCCACCCAGTACGCCGCCGTGGAGTAGACCCGGGTGGCGGCCATCGTGCCGATGTTCTCACCGTAGGTTGTGGTGCCCGAGCCGCCGAAGAAGCCCGCGATGACGGTCGACAGGCCGTCGGCGAACAGGGCGCGGCCGGTCTGTCGGTTGAGCTCCGGGCGCCCCGACATCGCCGCGACGCCGCGGATGTGCCCGACGTTCTCCGCGATGAGCGCGAGCACGATGGGAAGGAACGCCGGCAGCAGGCCCCACGTCGGCAGCCCGCCGCCGAAGGGGTTCGCCGGCAGGTGGAACTCCGGCAGGCCCACCCAGGCGGCCGAGCCCACCGCTGAGAAGTCGACCTGGCCCTGCAGCGCCGCGGCGATCCAGCCGACCACAACGCCGAGGAAGATCGAAAGCCGCCCGATCAGCCCGCGGAACAGCACCGCGATCAGGACGATCGCGGCGAGGGTGATGCCCGCCGTGAGCGGGGCCTGCGAGAAGTTCGAGCCGGCCGTGGGCGCGAGGTTGAAGCCGATCAGGGCGACGATCGCTCCGGCGACGATGGGCGGCATGAGTGCATCGATCCAGGCCGTTCCCGTGACGATGACCACGAGCCCGACGAGCGCCAGCAGCACCCCGACCGCGACGATCCCGAACAGGGCGGAGGGCAGGTGGTCGGACCGGTCGTACTTCGCGCCCATCGCCGCCGCGATCGGCGCGAGGAACGCGAACGAGGAGCCGAGGTAGCTCGGCAGCCGGTTGCCCGTGATGGTGAGGAAGAGGAGCGTGCCGATGCCCGAGAACAGCAGCGTCGTCGCGGGCGGGAAGTGCGTGATGAGCGGGACGAGGAAGGTGGCGCCGAACATCGCGACGACGTGCTGCGCGCCGATGCCGATCGTGCGCGGCCAGCTGAGACGCTCGTCGGGCGCCACGATCGCATCGGGGGCGATGGTCCTGCCGTCGCCGTGGGTCTTCCAGCTCAGAGGCATGCGCCCATCTTGGCGGAGGCCGCGGGTACTGTCGACGGTATGCCGTTGGAACATGCCGATCCGTCCGCGCTGGGCATCGATGCCGCCGCGGTCGCCCGCTTCGCCGATGCGCTCGACGCCGGGGGGCACGGGGTGCACGGGCTCGTGCTGGCCCGCTTCGGGCGCGTCGCGGCGCAGGGATGGTGGCATCCCTACCGCCCGGACACGCCGCACATGATGTACTCCGTCAGCAAGGCGTTCACCTCGATGGCGATCGGCCTCGCGATCGAGGACGGGCTCATCGGGCTCGACGAGCCGACGCACGACGTCTTCCCCGAGTTCGCGGAGATCCCCGGGCAGACCATCCGGCACCTGCTGACCATGACGACCGGTCACGACCGTGACGTCTGGCCGACGCTCACCTCGCTGCCCGGCCGGGACGGGGCCGAGCTGTTCTTCGCCGTGCCGGCGCCCTACCCGCCGGGGGAGCACTTCGTCTACTCGACCGGCACGAGCTACGTCCTGGCCGCCGCGCTCGTGCGTCGCACGGGCCGCAGCCTGAGCGACTATCTCGGCGCGCGCCTGTTCGGCCCGCTCGGCTGGGGCGCCCCGCACTGGGAACGCGACGCTCGCGGCATCGAGCTCGGCGGCACGGGTCTCAAGCTCACGACCGGTCAGCTGGCCGACTTCGGCCAGCTGCTGCTGCAGCGCGGCGTCTGGGAGGGCATGCAGCTCGTGCCCGCGGCGTGGATCGACCAGGCGAGCAGCCGGCAGGTCCGCAATCCCTGGTTCGACAGCCACGAGTCGCGCATCGGCTACGGCTTCCAGCTGTGGCGCTCGAGCCACGGATTCCGCGCCGACGGCGCCTACGGGCAGTTCGCGGTCGTCATCCCCGAGCTCGAGCTCGTGCTCGCGACGACCTCCGGCTCCTCCAACGCCAACGCGATCCTCGAGACGGCCTGGCGCGAGCTGCTGCCCGGCGTCGATGCCGCCTTCACTCCGGCGGGGGAGCCGGGCGGCGCGGCGCTCGAGCTGGCCGGCCGACACGTGGCCGAGCCCGGCGGCGAGGCGACGGATGCCGTGGCCGAGGCCGCTCTGGCCGGCCGCTCCTTCACCCTTCAGGGCAACCGCCTCGGGGTGGGCCGCCTCACCGTGCGCCAGGACGCAGACACCGTGACGTTCGAGCTGTCCGGCACGGGCATCGCCACCGAGCGGCTCGTCGCCGGCCGGACGGAGTGGCGGCGGGGTCGTACCGCGCTGTGGCCGCAGGAGCAGCTGCCCGACGTCCCCTACGCTGCACGCGCAGGCTGGGCGGATGGGGCGCTCGAGGTGCATCAGCAGCTCGTCGGCACCCCGTTCCGTCGCATCTGGCGCCTGTTCCCCGACGGACCGGAGGGCGTGCGGCTCACGCTCGACCTCATCCCCGACGCCGGGGCGACCGCCCGCGAGGACGTCCTCCTGGCACCGGCCCGCTAGGGCTAGATTGGCGCGCATGGCACCGACTCCCGCCGCCGCAGGCGAGCGCCAGGCATCCGCCCCTGGGATCGCCGACCGCGTCGCCGGTCTGCGCGCCCGTTATGAGACGGGCCGCACCGGCTCGCTGAAGTGGCGCCTCGCCCAGCTGCGGGCGCTGCGCGCGATGCTCGTGGAGAACGGCACCGCCTTCGAGGAGGCGCTGTGGGCCGATCTGCGCAAGGCGCCCGCGGAGACGCAGTTCATGGAGATCGGCTTCACGGTCGCCGAGATCGACGCTGTCGCGAAGCGGCTGCGCCGCTGGCTGCGGCCGCGGAGCGTGCCGGTTCCGCCGGCACTGCTGCCCGCCCGCGCCGCGACCGTGCTCGAGCCGCTCGGCGTGGTCGCGGTCATCGCGCCGTGGAACTACCCGATCCAGCTGCTGCTCGGGCCGGCGGTGGGCGCGCTCGCCGCGGGCAACGCGCTCGTGCTCAAGCCGAGCGAGCTCGCCCCGGCGACCTCCGCCGCACTGGCCCGGCTCGTGCCGCGCTACCTCGATCACGACGCGGTCACGGTCGTCGAGGGCGGGGTGCCCGAGACGACCGAGCTGCTCGCGCAGCGGCTCGACCACATCTTCTATACGGGCAACGGCGCCGTCGGGCGCATCGTGCTGGAGGCGGCGGCGAAGCACATCACCCACGTGACGCTCGAGCTCGGCGGCAAGTCTCCGACGTACGTCGACGACACGGTCGACATCGACGCAGCCGCGAGCCGCATCGTCTGGGGCCGCTTCCTCAACGCGGGGCAGACCTGCGTCGCCCCCGACTACGTGCTCGCGACGCGCGAGGTGCAGGCGCGGCTCGGACCGGCCCTCGCCCGCTGGACGGAGCGCTACTTCGGCGCCGACCCCTCCCGCAGCCCCGACTACGGCCGGATCGTGAACGAGCGGCACTTCGCGCGGCTGTCCGGCCTGCTCGGCGCGGGCACGACGATCGTGGGCGGGCAGACGGATGCCGCGAGCCGCTACCTCGCCCCGACGGTCCTCGCCGACGTGCCGCGGGACGCCCCGGTCATGGGGGAGGAGATCTTCGGGCCGATCCTGCCCCTCGTCACGGTCGACGGCCTCGACGACGCGCTGCGCTTCATCACCGCGCACGACAAGCCGCTCGCGCTGTACGTATTCAGCGAGGACGCCACGACGCGGCGCCGCTTCCTCCGGGAGACGAGCTCGGGCGCGGTCGGCTTCGGCATCCCGCTGGCGCACCTGAGCGTGCACGGGCTGCCCTTCGGCGGCGTCGGGCCGAGCGGCACGGGCGCCTACCACGGCCGCCGCTCCGTCGAGGTGTTCAGCCATGAGAAGGCCGTGCTCAGCAAGCCGCTCAAGCCCGACACGATGCAGCTCGTCTCGCCGCCCTACACGGCCGCGCGCGAGGGCTTCATCCGCAGGATGCTCGGCCGGATCAGCTGAGCCGCGCGGCGAGGCCCACACCCGGGGCCCGTACGCCGAGACCCACAGGCCACGAGCCGCAAGCAGAGAGGAGCGCGTGTGCGCACCGAGTCCGACTCTCTCGGAGAGAGGGAGATTCCCGACGAGGCATATTGGGGCGTGCACACCGCGCGCGCCGTCGAGAACTTCCCGATCAGCAAACGGCCCATCTCGGTCTACCCCGAGCTCGTGACGGCGCTGGCCGGGGTGAAGCAGGCCGCGGCGCGCGCCAACACTGAGCTCGGCGCGCTCGCGGCCGAGAAGGCGGCGCTCATCGACGCCGCCTGTCAGGAGATCATCGCGGGTGGCCTGCACGAGCAGTTCGTGGTCGGTGTGATCCAGGGCGGGGCGGGCACCTCCACCAACATGAACGCCAATGAGGTGATCGCGAACCGCGCGCTTGAGCTCGGTGGCCATGCGAAGGGCGAGTACCAGCTCCTCAGCCCGCTCGACGACGTGAACCGCAGCCAGTCGACGAACGACGTCTACCCGACCGCGATCAAGATCGCGATGATGTATTCCCTCACGAGCATGCTCGAGGAGATGCGGCTGCTGCGCGACGCCTTCGACGCGAAGGGGAAGGAGTTCGCCCACATCCTGAAGATCGGCCGCACCCAGCTGCAGGACGCCGTGCCGCTGACGCTGGGTCAGGAGTTCCACGGCTGGGCCACGACGATGACCGAGGACGTCCAGCGCATCGCCGACACCCTGCCGCTGCTGTCGGAGATCAACCTCGGCGCGACCGCGATCGGCACGGGCATCAACGCCGACCCGCGCTACGCCGCCATCGTCCGCCGACACCTGGCGGAGATCACCGGCCTCGAGCTCACGACCGCCACCGACCTGATCGAGGCGACGAGCGACACCGGCGTGTTCATGACGTTCTCCTCGGCGCTCAAGCGCGCCGCCGTGAAGCTGTCGAAGATCTGCAACGACCTGCGGCTGCTCTCCTCCGGCCCGCAGGCGGGCCTCGGCGAGATCAACCTGCCGCCGAGGCAGGCCGGATCGAGCATCATGCCCGGCAAGGTGAACCCCGTCATCCCCGAGGCGGTCAACCAGGTCGCCTTCTCCGTCGTCGGAGCCGACGTCACCGTGACGATGGCCGTGGAGGCGGGGCAGCTGCAGCTGAACGCCTTCGAGCCCGTCATCGCGCACTCGCTGCTGCAGTCGATCACGTGGATGCGACAGGCCTTCCGCACCCTGCGGGTCAACTGCGTGGAGGGCATCACCGCCAACGAGCAGCGTCTCGCGGGCATGGTCGGCTCCAGCGTGAGCGTCGTGACCGCGCTGACACCGTTCCTGGGCTACCAGGCATCCGCCTCGCTCGCCAAGACCGCGCTGCTCACCGGCCGCAGCATCGCCGACCTCGTCGTGGAGTCCGGCCTGATGACGCGCGAACAGGTGGCGGTCGAGCTCTCGCCCGAACGCCTCTCCGGAGCCCCTGCCGACGCCTGATCCCCTGCCCGATTCTGTGCCCGACCTCGGTCGCGGCCCGTGCGCCGAATGTGCGTGGAATGCGCGCGCACCTCGTGGCGTTACCGATCCTCGCGGTTCGCGAAACCGAGAATTCGTAGGGAAAGAGCGCAGAATGTCAGGTATGGAGACGGCCGTCGGCTCGCGTTCGGAGGCGGCGCGGCTGGACGCGCGCATCCGGCCCATCGACTGGTCGACGCCCGATCCGGATGCCGTCCCCTTCCGCTTCGCGGCGCCCAGCGGCACGCTCGCCGGATGGTCGCTCGGCGACCCGGCGAATCCGCGCGTTGTGCTGATCCCCGGCGCGACCGGCTCGAAGGAGGACTTCGTGCTGCTCGCCCCGCCGCTCGTCCAGGCGGGGTACTTCGTGCAGGCCTTCGACCTCGCCGGCCAGTTCGAGTCGCAGGGCGCCGGCCCCTCGCCGCGCTCCGGGCACTGGGACTACCCGCTCTTCGTCGCCGACCTCGTGGCGTTCCTCGAGGCGGGGCAGCCGGCCCATGTGCTCGGCTACTCCTTTGCCGGCGTCGTCGCCCAGATCGTGCTCGCGAGCCGACCGGCGCTGTTCCTCAGCCTGACGCTGCTGACGGCGCCGCCGCTGACCGGCAACGTGTTCCGGGGCATCAAGATCGTCGGGCCGCTGTCGCGGTTCTTCTCCCCGCACATCGGTGCGGGGCTGATGATCTGGGGCATCCAGACCAACAAGAACGGCGTCGACGAACGCCGCCTCGAGTTCGTGCGCGCCCGTCTCGCCGTCACCAGCCGGGACAGCGTCGACGACATCATCGCCCTCATGATGAACACCCCCGATGTGACCACGGCCGTCGCCACCGCCGGGGTGCCGCTGCTCCTGGCGACGGGGGAGCATGATCTGTGGCCGGTGCGGGTGCACGCCGAGTACGCCGATAGGATCGGTGCGGAGCTCGCGGTCTATCGCACAGGCCACAGCCCATGTGAGACCACCCCCAACCAACTCGCCTACGACATGATCAGAACCTTCCAGCGCGCGGAGCAGCACGTATGAGCCTGCCCTTCACGGCGGAGCATGCGTACGGCCTGGACGAGGGTCTGCCCGACATCGACTGGGCGGTCGCGCCCGAGGGCACCAGGGCCTATCGCTTCGACGCGCCGAGCGGTTCCCTGGCCGCGTGGGACCTCGGCGATCCGGAGGGCGAGCGCGTGGTGCTCGTCGGCGGCGCCACCGGGTCGAAGGAGGATTTCGCGCTGCTCGCGCCGATCCTGGCCGGGCAGGGCTATTTCGTGCAGTGCTACGACCTGGCCGGGCAATACCAGTCGGCGGATGCCGGCCCCGCCGGCGCCGACGGCTGGACGTACGAGCTCTTCCTCGACGACCTCGTCGCGCTGCTGGAGACGGGCGTCCCCGCCCACCTGCTCGGATTCTCTTTCGGCGGCATCCTGGCGCAGCTCGTCGCCACGCGGCGGCCCGAGCTCCTCCGGAGCCTCACCCTGCTCGCGAGCCCGCCGTTGACCGGCCAGGTGTTCCGCGGCATCCGCTTCATCGGCTGGCTCACGCTGACCCCCTTCTTCACGAAGCACCTCGGCGGGGGCGTGCTGCTCTGGAACGTGCGCACCAACTTCAGCAAGGTCACGCCGGAGCGGTTGCGCTTCGCCAACGACCGGCTCGCGCATACCCGCCGTGTGAGCGTCGACGGCATCGTCGGGCTCATGATGAAGGCCCCCGATCTGCGGGCGCGGCTGCGCGCCTCGCGGATCCCGAAGCTCGTGGTCGCGGGCGCCCACGATCTGTGGCGCGCGCGCCGCTACCGGCGATACGCGCGGGAGATCGGCGCATCCGTCTCCATCTACGCCACGGGCCACAGTCCGAGCGAGACGACGCCGCACCAGCTCGCCGTCGACATGGTGGAGCTGTTCCGCCACGCCGACTGACGCCCAGCACGGCATCCGGTCAGCGGCTGCTGCGCGCCTCGTCGGCGTCCGGCGCGCGCCGCCCAGCCGGGCCGTCGCCTTCGGCGCTGGCCGCCGTCCAGGCGCGCCGCGCCGCGCGCCGCTGCCAGGGCGAGGCCTCCGGCCAGTGCTCCGCGAAGGTGTGGTAAGCCCACGCGAGACGGCGGCCGATGCCGCGCCAGCTCTCCAGCGGGCGCGCGGAGACGCCGACGCGCAGCGTCTCGTCGTAGCGCACGACCACGTCCAACGGCAGGTGCAGGGCGAGGTCGAGGTCGTCGTGGATGTGCGGGTCGTCGCGGTGCACGAGCTCGCGCACCGCGTTCCACACGGAGGCGCGCATGGCGAAGTTCGACCCGAAGATCGGCGGCCCGCCGAGCCACGGCCCCACGATGTGGAAGTAGGCGGGGATGTAGAGGCGCTCGCCGAGCCAGTTCGCCCAGGGGTGCTCGCCGTAGAACGCACCGGGGCCGGTCAGCACGCCGATCGACGGCGAGGAGTCGAACTCGGCGACGACCCGCTCGGCCCAATCTGCCCCCGGACGCGAATCGGCGTCGATGCGGGCGATGAGGTCGGTCTCGGCGGCGTCGTACCCCGTGGCGGAGGCGGACATGATGCCGCGCACCGGCTGGTGCAGCAGGCGCGCGCCACCGGCCCGGGCGACCTCGGCGGTGTCGTCCGTGCTTCCGTTGTCGACCACGATGATCTCGTCGACCGGGCGCGTCTGAGCGGTCAGGGCGGCGAGAGCGTGGCGCAGCATCTCCGCGTCGTTCAGAGCGGGGATCACCACGGTGAGTGTGGTCACGTCCCAGCCCTCCTCTCCACGTTCCATGTTAAGTCCGCAATAGCATCGGGGCATGGATCTCCTGGCCCGTCTGGCCGCCGAACTGGGTGACGCCGTCACCGTCGACCCCGCACGCCTGGCTGCCGTCCGCACCGACAAGTCCGGCTTCCTGGCCGCCGGCACGCCGCTCGCGGTCGTCGACGCCGTCTCGATCGAGCAGGTCCAGGCCACGCTGCGGCTCGCGAGCGAGTTCGGCGTCGGCGTCGTGCCCCGTGGGGCGGGCACGGGGCTCGCGGGCGGCGCGACCGGCGGCGACGGCGTGATCGTGCTGGGCGTCGCCGGGATGGACCGGATCCTCGAGATCGCCCCCGCCGACGAGCTCGCCGTCGTGCAGCCCGGCGTCCTCAACGCGGACCTCGACGCGGCGCTCGAGCCATACGGCCTCTGGTACGCCCCCGATCCGGCGAGCAAGGCGATCTCGTCGATCGGCGGCAACATCGCCACCAATGCGGGCGGGCTGCTGTGCGCGAAGTACGGCGTGACGCGCGAGGCGGTGCTCGGCCTCAAGGTCGTGCTCGCCGACGGCCGGCTCCTCTCCACCGGACGCCGCACGGTGAAGGGCGTCACCGGCTACGACCTCACGGCGCTGCTCGTCGGCAGCGAGGGCACGCTCGGCGTGGTCGTCGAGGCGACTCTGCGGGTGCGACCGCGGCGGACCGGCGACGTCGTCACGATCGGCGCGTTCTTCCCGACCGTGCGGCAGGCGGCGGCGGCCTCCGCCGCGATCGTCGAGGCGCGACTGCGCCCGGCGGTGATGGAGCTGCTCGACGGGCAGTCGCTCAGCGCGATCCGCGCCTATCTCGGCGACGAGGTCGTCCGCGACGCGGTGGGGCCGGCGAGCGGCGACGGCTTCCTGCTCGTGCAGTTGGACGAGTCGCCCGCGCCCGAGACCGTGCTGTATGTCGTCGAGCTGATCGAGCGTGCAGGCGGGCAGTCGCGGATGTCGACGGACGCCGCGACGGGGGAGCAGCTCATGATGATCCGGCGGTCATTCCACTCCGCGCTGGAGGCCCGCGGCGAGGTCCTCATCGAGGATGTGTCCGTGCCGCGTTCGCGCCTGGCCGACGCCTTCGACGCGATCGCCGACGTCTCGGCGGAGTACGGCGTGCAGATCCCGACGGCGGCCCACGCCGGCGACGGCAATCTGCACCCCAACTTCGTCCTCGAGGGCGGCGTGCTGACGCAGCGGGTGCGGGACGCCGCCGACGCGCTGTTCCGTGCCGCGCTCCGGCTCGGAGGCACGCTCACCGGGGAGCACGGCGTCGGCATCCTCAAACGCCACCATCTCCTGGACGAGCTCGGCCCCGACTCCTACGCCCTGCAGCGGCAGCTCAAGGCCGTGTTCGACCCGCAGGGCATTCTCAACCCGGGCAAGGTGTTCGAGACGTCATGAGCGAGACCGCCCCGCAGCCCGCGCCGACCGCCGTCGCCGCGGTGTGGACCCGTCCGCCCGTGCCGCGAGCCGGGCTCGGGGCACGGGTGCTCGGTGTGATCGGCATCGTGCTGGCATCCATCGGCGTCGTCATCGCCTTCGCCTACCTGGGGCTCGCCTTCGGCCCCACCGGAGTGATCATCGACCTGCTCGTCGCCCTCGTCCCGCTCGCCGTCGTGCTGCTCGTCATCCGGTGGCTCGACCGCTGGGAGCCCGAGCCGTTCTGGGCGCGTACCTTCGCGTTCCTCTGGGGGGCGGGCGCGTCGATCGTGATCGCGCTCGTGGTGGACGCGAGCGTGCAGTACTACGACTTCCACGCCAACCTGCGGTACGACGACGTGACGGCCGCGCTCGTGCGCTCGCCGATCGTCGAGGAGGCGGCGAAGGGCTTCGGGGTCGTGCTCATCTTCTTCGTGATGCGGCGTACCTTCGACGGGCCGGTCGACGGCATCGTCTACGGCGCGACGGTCGCGGCCGGGTTCGCCTTCGTCGAGAACATCCAGTACTTCGCGAACGCCCTGCACGAGGGCGGGGGAGCGGACCTCGCGGCGACGTTCTTCGTGCGGGGGATGCTCTCGCCCTTCGCCCACCTCGTCTTCACCTCCTGCACGGGCGCCGGTCTGGGCCTCGCCACCCGGGTGCGCAGCCGGGGCGCGGGGGTGCTGCTCTTCCTCGGCGGGCTTGCGGCCGCGATGCTGCTGCACTCGGCGTTCAACTCCGTCGGCCTCGCGGACGGCAGCGCCTACGGCTGGCTCGGCGTGTACGGCCTGATCGAGGTGCCGCTGTTCCTGCTGATCGTGCTGTTCGTCGTGCTCGCCCGCCGGCAGGAGGAGGAGCACACCCATCGCGCCCTCGGGCAGTATCAGGCCGCCGGCTGGTTCACCGCCGACGAGGTCGCGATGCTCGGCACCGGGCGCGGGCGCCAGGCCGCGCGGCGCTGGGCGCGTTCGGTCGGCCGGGCCGCGCCGATGAACGCGTTCATCGCCGACGCCACCAAGCTGGCGCAGACCCGGCAGCGCATCGAGACCGGCCGGGGCGTGCCGGCGGCCCGGCGAGACGAGCGGATGCTTCTGGCCGCCGTCACCTCCGACCGGGGCGCCCTGCAGCCCGCACTCCGCTGAGGCTCAGATGCGCGCCACCGACCCCGCCTTCGCCCCGCCGACCTCGACCACCGGTCCCATCTCGACGGTCCTGCCGTCCTTCGGACGGCCGCGCCCCGGCACCGGGATGATCGTCGCCGCGTTCGTCGGCATCGGCATCGGGGCGATGGCCGTGATGTGGGTCGTCGCCTACCTCGTGCAGGTGCTCGGCGTGACGGGCGTCGTGATGAACGGCCTCGTCGCGCTCGTGCCCCTCGTCGCGGTGCTCGCCGTCGTGCGCTGGGTCGACCGTTGGGAGCCGGAGCCGTTCGTCGCCCGGGCCTTCGCGTTCCTGTGGGGCGCCGGCGTCTCGATCCTCACGGCCCTCGTCGTGGACGAGACGCTCAACCAGTACGGGCACGACGTGGGCATCAGCCGCAGCCAGTTCTTCTCGATCACCGTCCAGTCGCCGATCGTCGAGGAGATCGCGAAGGGCGTCGGCGTGCTGATCGTGTACCTCGTGGCGCAGCGCACCTTCGACGGGCCGATCGACGGCGTCGTCTACGCGGCGACCATCGCGGCCGGCTTCGCCTTCGTCGAGAACATCCAGTACTTCGGGCTCGCCCTGCGCGCCGGCGGGGGAGCGGACCTCGCCTACACCTTCTACGTGCGCGGCATCCTCTCGCCATTCGCCCACCTGACCTTCACCTCCTGCACCGGGATCGCGCTCGGCCTCGCCGCGCGCGGGAGGCGCACCGTGCCGCGCACGATCCGACTGTTCCTCGGCGGGCTGGTCGCCGCGATCCTGCTGCACGCGGGCTTCAACCTCGGCTCGGCGCTCAACGAGAACGGCGCCTTCTTCTTTTACCTGATCGTGGAGCTGCCGATCTTCTGCATCCTCGCCGCATTCGTGCTGCTGGCGCGGCGGCGCGACGCGCAGCTGACCTACCAGGCGCTGACCCTGTATGCCAGGGCGGGCTGGTTCACGGCGGCGGAGGTCGACATGCTCGGCACCGTCGCGGGCCGTCGCCAGGCACGGCGCTGGGCGCGCACGCACGGTCCGCGGGCCCGGCGCGCCATGCGCCGCTTCATCCGCGACTCCACCGCGCTCGCCTATGCGCGGCAGCGCATCATCAGCGACCACCGCCGTTCTCCCGCGCAGCGGGACGAGCTCCGGCTGCTGCAGGCGGTCACGAGCGACCGGCAGGAGATCCTGCGGCGCTGAGCCGCGAGGCATCCGCCCCGGTACAGAGAAACTCGCCGATGCTGGTGCGGCAGGGCCGGCAACTCGAGCCATCGGCGAGTTCGTGCTGTTATTGTGCCGCGCAATGGGGCGCAGGCGCAACTCCCGCTGGGCATCGCCTGGACGGCTTTGCGCGGCCCCTGTCCGAAGCTGTTGGATGGATGCATGGCAGAAACCGATAAGACCAAGCCCGACATCGACGCCCCCGAGGGTCCGGCGCCGGCCGAGCTCGAGATCGTCGACATCGAGGTCGGTGACGGCGCCGAGGCGACCCCCGGTGCGACGGTCGACGTGCACTACGTCGGCGTCGGCTACGACAACGGCGAGGAGTTCGACTCCTCCTGGAGCCGCGGCCAGTCGATCCAGTTCCCGCTGCGCGGGCTGATCGCCGGCTGGCAGGAGGGCATCCCCGGCATGAAGGTCGGCGGACGTCGTAAGCTCACCATCCCGCCGCACCTGGCATACGGCCCCGCCGGCGGTCACCCGCTGGGCGGTCAGACCCTGATCTTCGTGATCGACCTGCTGGCGGTGCAGTAGGAGACCCGTGGTGGGGCCTCGGACGTGAGTCCGGGGCCCCACCACTCACGGAACAGGTCTCAGCGCGTCGTACTCGCGGAACGAGCGCTGCGTGCGCACGAGCACGAGGATCAGCACGACGATCAGGATGCCGCCGAGCACCGGTCCAAGCCACAGCGCGGCGATCGCGCTCATCGCGCCGATGTAGAGGTCCCCGAGGCGCGGGCCCGCCGTGACGACGACGGTGAAGACGGCCTGGATCCGGCCGCGCATCGTGTCGGGGGCGGATGCCTGCAGGATCGTGCCGCGGAAGATCGCGCTGACGTTGTCCGCGCCGCCGGCCACGCACAGCGCCAGCGAGGCGAGGGCGACGCCCGGCACGTGCGCCTGGGACCAGTGCGGCCCGACCGGGCCGAAGCCCCTCGTCGACCACAGCAGCAGCACAACGCCAAAGGCCAGGATCGCGACGCCGTAGACCTGGATCGCCCGGCTCACGGCTCGGCCCTGCATCCGGACGTGTCCGAGCGGTCCGGAGAAGATGCTCGAGAGCAGCCCGCCGACCGCATAGGCGGCCGTAAGCACGCCCACGGTGACCGCGCCGCCGCCGAGGATCATGGCGCCGGTCGCCGGGAACAGGACGCGGGGCTGGCCGAAGGTCATCGCGATGATGTCGACGATGAACGACATGCGGATGTTCGGCGCGCCGGAGAGGAAGCGGATGCCCTCCCGCAGGGACTGCAGGCCGGGGCGCTCCGCGTTCCCCTCCGGCACGACCTTCGGCAGCGCGATCACGCTGAGGAAGGCGAAGGTGAAGGTCACGACGTCGATCGAGTAGGTCACGCCGAAGCCCGCCGCGGCGACGAGCACGCCCGCCACGGCCGGCCCGACGGTGATCATCACGCCCACCGAGATGCCCTGGAGGGCGTTGGCGGCGGGCAGCAGGCGCGCCGGCAGCAGGTGCGGGACGATCGCCGAGCGCGCGCTGCTGAGCACGGTCGCCGCGACGGTGTTGACCGCCGTGAGCACGTAGAGCAGCCACACGACGTCGGTGTGGGTCCAGGCCATGAGGCAGATGCCCGCCGTGGACGCCCAGGCGAACAGGGCGGAGATCAGCGAGATGAGCCGACGGTCGAACACATCGGCGAGCATCCCGCCGTAGATGCCGATGACGACCATCGGCACGAGCGCGAACAGCGCGACGAACGACACCGCGAGCGTCGAGCCGGTGATGTCGTAGATCTGCAGGCCGACCGCGACGATGGTGATCTGGCTGCCGATGCCGGCGACCGAGTTGCCGAGCCAGAGCCGCGCGAAGGCGGGGCTTTCAGTGAGCGGGCGGATGTCGACGAAGAGGGAACGCCGGACCGGGGTGTGGGTATCGGCCGGGTCGTTCACCTGCTCAGGCTACGGCAGATAGCGTTGCAGCTTGCTGCTCAGCGGCTGCGCCAGCTCGCTCGCGAAGCTCGCCGTGAGGTGGTGCGAATCGCGGTAGACGAGCGTGTCCCCGAGGATCGGCGGGCACGTGTCGCGGCAGAAGTACGGGGTCAGGTCGATGAGCTCGGCGCGGGTCTGCGCGGCGGCCCGTTGCACGGCGAGCCGACCGGGCGAGGTCAGGGCGACGGATGCCGGCCGAGCACAGGCCGCGGTGTCGTCGACGTGCTGCGAGAGGCAGTCGACGGGGTTCACCTTGAGGTCCGGGCTGTCGGCCAGCAGCAGTACCTTCGTCGTGGCGGGCAGCTGTGCGATGGTGGCGGTGAGCCCTTTGTCCCACTGGTCGAGCGCGTCCGTGCCGGACGGCAGCTCCTCGTTGGCGTAGTCGGCGAGCACCACGACGGCGGGCGGATCGGCGGTGAGCTGATGCAGGACGGCCGTGCGCCAGGCGTCGCACGAGGGGTACGGCTCGCCGTCCCGCACATGGTCGAGCAGGGTGGATGCACAGCCGCTCTTGGTCTGGGTCACGAGCCGGTACCCCGCCTTCTGGACCGCCTGACCGAGCCCGGGCGCCCACTGCGCGGCGGCGGAGTCGCCCCACAGCACCACGGTCGGTGCGTCGGCCGGCCCGAAGTCGCACGGGTGCGGGGTGCTGGTCGAGAAGTCGAGTTCGCAGCCGTCCGCGTACAGCTGAGGGTTGTCGTCCTGCGCCTTCGTGAGCGGCGGCTTCAGGTTCGAGGGCACGAACGAGGTGGCCTGCAGCGGCACGGTCGGCGCGGTGTCGGCGACCGTGCGGTTCGCGTGCGGCTCGACGCCCGCCGTGACGACGAGGGCGAGGCACGCGCCCGCCGCGAGCACGGCGCTGCCGCCGAGCGCCGTGAGGAGCGTACGCCGCGGCCGGCCGCGGCTGAGGAGGGCGGCGTGCCGTGCCGGGTTCTCGATCCAGCGGTACATCGCCCAGGCGATCGGCACGGCGAGGGCCGCGAGCCCGAGGGTGATGGGCAGCGGCAGCGGGCGGTCGTAGCCCACGGCCGCCTGCGGCAGCTGCTCCAGCGGCCAGTGCACGAGGTAGAGCGAGTAGGAGATGAGCCCCAGGAACTGGAACGGGGGCAGGCCGAGCAGCGCACCGACCCCGCCGCGCACGGGCACGCTCCCGGCGGCGATCACGGCCACGGTCGCGAGCATGGGCAGCAGCGCCGCCGTGCCGGGGAAGACGGTGCCGGCGCCGAACAGGGTGCACGCCGCGACGATGCCCGCCAGCCCCGCCCAGCCGAGCACCCGCGCCACGGCAGGCGGCAGCCTGCGGGCCACGAGCGGTGCGGCGAGGGCGAGCAGCCCGCCCGCGCCGAGCTCCCAGGCGCGCGACCACAGCGCGAAGAACGCCCACGGCTGGTCGCTGCGGGTCAGCACGATGCCGAGCACGAGGGATGCCGCGGCCAGCGCGCCCAGGCCGACGGCGACGCCACTGCGACGACGGCGGAAGACCAGCCAGGCGAGCAGCAGCAGGGCCGGCCAGAGCAAGTAGAACTGCTCTTCGATGCCGAGCGACCAGTAGTGCTGGAACACCGAGGGGGTCGGATTGGCGAGGTAGTCGGTGCCGCGGACCGCGAAGACGTAGTTGGGCAGGTAGAGCGCGACGGCGACGGCATCCGTCATGGCCTGCACACGCAGCGTCGGCGGGACGAAGAGGAGCACACCGAGCACCGTGAGGGCGAGCACGGTGAACGAGGCGGGCAGGATGCGGCGGGCGCGGCGGGCGTAGAAGTCGGCGAAGCCGATGCGCCCCGTGCTCTCGAGCCGGCCGAGCAACTGTCCGGTGATGAGGAAGCCGGAGACGACGAAGAAGACGTCGACACCGACGTACCCGCCGCCCGCGCCCGGCAGCCCCGCGTGGTCGAGGACCACCGCCGCGACCGCCACGGCGCGCAGCCCCTGCACGTCCGTCCGCATCCCCCGCATGGGCGCCACCCTGCCACGCCGAAGTGAGGGCCGGCCCGGCCGGGGAGGGGGTTCGAGGGAATCCTTACCGCTCTGCTAGACTTTCAAGGTTGCCGTTTGACGGCCGCGGAACAAGAGAGCTCAGGCATTCGGCCCCGGGCACCGCGCAGCGAGAGAGAGGGGATCCTATTCATGGCACTTGATGCAGAGGCCAAGAAGGCGATCATCGACGAGTACGCAACCCACCCCGGTGACACCGGATCCCCCGAGGTCCAGGTCGCCATCCTGACCAAGCGGATCAAGGACCTGACCGAGCACCTGAAGGAGCACAAGCACGACCACCACTCGCGTCGTGGCCTCCTCATCCTGGTCGGTCACCGTCGCCGTCTGCTCGGATACCTGCAGGAGATCGACATCGAGCGTTACCGCTCGCTGATCGAGCGTCTGGGTCTGCGCCGCTAGGCGATCTCGCCCGAAGGCTTCCGAAGGCCGTCATCCCACTGGGGTGGCGGCCTTCGTCGTCAGGTCGGGCGGACCCGCCGCTCGGACCCGCCGGGTAACGGGGCTCCCAGCAAGCACAACGGCCGCGCTCAGCCGGGCTCCGGTACCGTGGCGGCATGCCCCGACCCCGTCGCAAGCCGTTCTGGCGCTGGGCCCCCCTGCCCTGGGTGGCACTCCTGCTGCTGATGCTCGTGACCGGCTCTCTGCAGGACCTGGGATACGCGGCGGTGTACGTCGTGGGCATCGTCGTGACGGTGCTCTTCGCCGCCGGCCTCGTGGTCGGGCTCATCGCCGCCGCTCGTCGCCGCGGAGCCAACTTCACCGCCGAGGGGCGTCTGCTGCGGCTGGAGGGGCTGGAGTTCACCACCGCGCCCCGCGCGGGGCATCCGATCACGGTGCAGGACACGCGCCGGCACCAGTTCTCCATCGAACTCGCGCTCGCCCGCGGTGCGGCGCCCGTCTCTGCGCTGCTCGTCCCCGACTGCGGGAACTGGTGGAGCCTGCGCGCGGACGTCGGCGTCTACCTGCTGACCGACGGCGGATTCCACTTCGCCGGTCGTCTCGGCGATCAGGCGCAGGTCTCCTGGCAGGGGCTGCTCGACGGGCTGCGTGCGGCGGGGCGATACGCGGTGGTGCCCGCCGAGGTCGTGAACGCGAGCCGGCCGTACGCCATCGACGTGCGGCTCGAGGGGCTCAAAGGCCTCGAGGAGCTCAGGGACCTCGAGGTGACGGCGTGATGTTCCGCCGGCACCCGGTGCTCGCGCCGCTGACGCTCGCGTACCTCGCGCTCGTCGCCTGGGTCACGCTCGGGCCGCAGCCGCTGGACCATCGCGGTCAGCACTGGCTCTACCGGATGCTGCACGAGGCGCGGACGGTGATCGCCCCGCACTGGCCGGGCGTGGCGGCGCAGATCAGCTATGCCCATGTCGAGTTCCTCGCGAACATCGTGATGTTCGTGCCGATCGGGGTCTTCCTCGTGCTGCTGCTCGGCAGGCGGCTGTGGTGGCTCGCCCTGCTCGCCTGCGTCGCCATGACCGGCGTCATCGAGACGGCGCAGCGCTTCATCCCCGGGCGGGTGTCCGATCTGCGGGACCTCGAGTCGAACAGCCTCGGGGCGGCCGTCGGGGTCGTCCTGGCGCTCATCATCACCGTGCCGGCCTACCGGCGCGAGCGCGACCGGCGCCGCATCGCGCAGCTCGAGGCCGAGCTGGCGCACTACCGTCGCGCCTGAGCGGAACGGTCCGGGGCGCGTGGTGTCCCGTTCCCCGGAGCCTCCGACCGGTCTCAGCCCGCCGTCTGCTCCCGCAGAAGCGCGAGCAGCGCCTGCACGGCGGCGGTGCGCCGGCCGGCCGGGCCACTGACGGCGAAGTAGCTCCAGGCGGGCACGTCGGCAACGGGAACGGCGACGACGCCCGGCGGCAGGTGGACGATCGCCGGCAGCACCGCGACCCCGAGGCCGACGGCGACGTAGGCGGCGACGGCCGAGAGGTCGGCCACCTCCGCGGCGACGGCGCGCTGCAGCCCCGCCGCCTGCAGCGCGCGATCGAGGAAGACGCGGTTGCCGAAGCCCTCCGGTGTGTCCACGAAGGGCTCGGCGGCGAGCTCGGCGAGCCCGACCCGTGTGCGGGTGGCCAGCGGATGCGTGGCGGGCAGGATCGCCACGTAGTCCGACCTGCCCAGCGGGATCGGGTCAAGCCCGGCCAGCTCGCCCGCGGGGAGGGCGGCGAGAGCCACGTCGAGGCGGCCGCGGCGCAGTTCCTCGAGCAGGCCGGTCGAGCCGGCCGGCGAGGCGACGAGCTGCAGTCGCACGAGCGGATGCTCGCGGTGGTAGCGCCCCAGCAGCGTGGGCAGCTCGAAGGGGCCCAGCGTGGTGAAGATGCCCATCCGCACCCGCCCGCGCAGCCCTTCGGCTCCCGGTGCCGCCACGGTACGGATGCGGTCCATCGCGTCGAGTGCCGCGTTCGCGTCGGCGAGCACGGATTCCCCGAGCCCGGTCAGCTCGACCGATCGCGTCGAGCGGTTGAACAGGGCGGCGCCCAATTCGCCCTCCAGCGCGCGCACCGCCGCCGAGACCGTCGACTGGGCGGCGAAGAGCCGACGTGCGGCGCGGGTGAAGCTGCGCTCCTCGGCGACGGCGGCGAAGATCTCGAGCTGACGGGCATCCATCGGCTTATTATCGGGTTGCTCGATCAATCACATCGGAAATATTCGTCCTCGCGGATGAATGAATCGTGGCGGTCCGCTGTTCTGCCTACCGTGACTTCAGTGACCGCTCCTCTTCGCAGCGCCCGCCAAGCCCGCCATCACGCGGGTTTCTGGATCATCGCGGGCGCCTTCCTCTTCGCGATGGCCTTCTCGACGGTGCCCACCCCGCTCTACCCCATCTACGAGCGGCAGGACGGCTTCCCCGCCTACGTCATCACCATCGTCTTCGCCGCCTACGCGGTCGGCGTCATGGTCGCCCTGTACCTGGCCGGTCACGTCAGCGACTGGCTCGGCCGGCGCCGGCTCGTGATCGCCTCGGTCGCCATCGAGGCGCTCGCCGCCGTGCTGTTCCTGTTCTGGAACGACCTCTCCGGCCTGCTCGTGGCTCGCTTCGTCACGGGCGTCGGCATCGGCACCCTCACCGCCACGGCGACGGCGCACCTCGCGGAGCTGCGCTCGGTCTCGCACCCGCAGGAGAACGGCGCCAGGGCCGGCATGGTCGCGACCGTCGTCAACACCGGCGGCCTCGCGCTCGGGCCGATCTTGGGCGGGCTCGTCGCGCAGCTCCTGCCCGCCCCGGTCTTCACGCCGTTCGTCATCTTCCTGGTATTGCTGATCCTCGCGATCGTGTTCGTGGCCTTCGTGCCCGAGACGGTCGACACCGTGGCGGCCCGCCGCCCCTACGCGCCGCAGCGGGTACGCATCCCAGCGGAGGCCCGCGCGACCTTCGGCGCCGCGGCGATCGGCGCGGCCGCCGCCTTCAGCGTGTTCGGCTTCTTCACCGCGCTGACCGCGAGCATCGTCATCGGCCTGCTGCACCTGCAGAGCCCCCTGGTGGCGGGCGTCGTCGTCTTCGCCACGATGGGGGCGAGCGCCGTCTCCCAGTTCGTCTTCGCCCGGTTCAGCCAGCGTCGCCAGCTCCAGCTCGGCGTCGCGCTCATGATCATCGGCCTCGGCCTCGTGGCCGTCGTCGGACTGGCGCCCACGCTCGCCCTGTTCCTGCTCGGCGGCATCGTCGCCGGTGCGGGGGTCGGCCTGGTGTTCAAATCGGCGATCGGCGTGGCCGCGGCCTCCGCCGGTCCGGACAACCGCGGCGAGGTGCTCTCCGGCATGTTCCTCGCGGCCTATGCGGGCCTGACCGTGCCGGTCATCGCGGTCGGCGTCGCCCTGGCGTTCTTCCCCATCCCGGATGTGCTGCTCGTCTTCGCCCTGGCGGTGCTCGTTGTGGTCGTCCTCGCCGCGATCCCGATGCTGCGCCGCCGCTGAGCCGGCCGCCTGACGGTGTGCCGAAGCGCTGGCCGAGAGAGAACAGCGCCGACAGCGAGGGACAGCGCCGACAGCGAGAGACTGGGGGAGTGAGCGACACCCTCGTCAAGCAGGATCCGGGCGCGCCCGAGGGCTTCTTCGAAGCGGAGGCGGCCGGGCTGCGCTGGCTGGGCGAGGCGACGGGCGCCGGAGGCGCCCGGGTCGTCCGCGTGATCGCCGTCGCGCCGGGGCGGATCGAGCTCGAGCGCATCCGGACCATAAGGCCGGAGCCCGCCGCCGCGCGGGCCTTCGGCGCGGCCCTCGCCCGCACCCATGCCGCGGGCGCCGCGGCCTTCGGCGCTCCGCCGGCCGGCTGGGACGGCCCCGGCTTCATCGGCTCCCGGCCGCAGTCCTTCGCCCACGAGCGCAGCTGGGGCATCTTCTACGCCCGCGACCGCGTGCTGCCGTTCCTCGCCATCGCCGAGCGGGCCGGCAGCGTCACTGCGGAGGAGGCACGCGACATCCGTCACGCCTGCGCTCTGATCGCCGACGGCATCTTCGACGACGACGAGCCGCCCGCGCGCCTGCACGGCGATCTGTGGAACGGCAACCTGCTCTGGAGCGATCAGGGCGCTGTGCTGATCGATCCGGCCGCCCATGGCGGCCATCGGGAGACCGACCTCGCGATGCTCGCGCTCTTCGGCGCACCTCGGCTCGACGAGATCCTCGCCGGCTACGAGCGGCAGCACCCGCTGCGGGCCGGTTGGCGCGAGCGCATCCCCCTGCATCAGCTGCATCCGCTGGCGGTCCATGCCGCGAGCCACGGCCGCGGCTATGGGGTGGAGCTCGCGGCCGCGGCACGCGCCACCACCGGGCTTGCGGAGCGATGACGGGCGCTCCTGGTACCATTCGGTCTGTAGGAGCAGGCTGACAGGAAGCTGGTCCTCGGTGGTGGATTTCGGAACTCGCGTCCTCTGTGCGAGCCTTCCGCGTTCTTCTACTGGTGGCCAGCACGAGTCCGGGCGGCAGCGCTCGCGCTCAGTTCTGTCTCTTACCTGCTCCTTCTGTACGCCCGCGCGCGCAACACGGCGCCGCGGAACCACGAAGGAGTACGACCTCGATGGAAGGTCCCGAAATCAAGTTTGCCGAGGCCGTTCTTGACAACGGCAAGTACGGCAAGCGCGTCGTCCGGTTCGAGACCGGCCGACTCGCGCAGCAGGCGCAGGGCGCCGTTGCCGCGTACCTCGACGAGGAGACGATGCTGCTCTCCGCGACGAGCGTCAGCAAGCACCCGAAGGACAACTTCGACTTCTTCCCGCTGACCGTCGACGTCGAAGAGCGCTCGTACGCCGCTGGGAAGATCCCTGGCTCATTCTTCCGCCGCGAGGGCCGTCCCTCGACCGAGGCGATCCTCGTCTGCCGCCTCATCGACCGCCCCCTGCGCCCCTCGTTCATCGAGGGCCTGCGCAACGAGATCCAGATCGTGGTGACCGTGCTCTCGGTCGCTCCTGACGAGTTCTACGACGCGCTCGCCATCAACGCGGCCTCCGCGTCGACCCAGATCTCGGGCCTGCCGTTCAGCGGCCCGATCGCCGGCGTGCGCCTCGCGCTCATCGGCGACCAGTGGGTCGCCTTCCCCAAGTTCTCGCAGCTGGCCGATGCCGTCTTCGACATCGTCGTGGCGGGCCGTGTGATCACGGATGCCGCAGGCAACGATGACGTCGCGATCATGATGGTCGAGGCCGAGGCGACCGAGCACAGCTGGAACCTCATCCAGGGCGGCGCGACCAAGCCCTCCGAGGACATCGTGGCGCAGGGCCTCGAGGCCGCCAAGCCCTTCATCAAGGAGCTCGTGGCCGCGCAGAAGCTGCTCGCCGCGCAGTCCGCCAAGGAGGTCCAGGATTACCCGGTCTTCCTGCCCTACACCGCGGAGACCTACCAGGCCGTCGAGGCGCTCGCCCTCGAGGAGCTCGGTCCGATCTACCAGATCGCCGACAAGATCGAGCGCCAGAACGCGGATGACGCGCTCAAGGCCCGCGTCAAGGAGGAGATCGCTGCCAAGGTCGGCTTCGGGGAACTGCCCGAGTCCGCCATCGGCGAGGTCTCGGCCGCCTACAAGTCGGTCACCAAGAAGGTCATGCGCGGTCGTGTGCTGCGCGAGGGCATCCGCATCGACGGCCGAGGCACGCGCGACATCCGCCCGCTCGACGCCGAGGTGCAGGTCATCCCGCGCGTCCACGGCTCGGCGATCTTCCAGCGCGGCGAGACCCAGATCCTGGGCGTCACGACGCTGAACATGCTCAAGATGGAGCAGCAGATCGACTCGCTCAGCCCCGTCACGAGCAAGCGGTACATCCACCACTACAACTTCCCGCCCTACTCGACCGGTGAGACCGGGCGCGTGGGCAGCCCGAAGCGCCGTGAGATCGGCCACGGATTCCTGGCCGAGCGTGCGCTCGTCCCGGTGCTCCCGGCTCGTGACGAGTTCCCCTACGCGATCCGTCAGGTCTCCGAGGCGCTCGGCTCGAACGGCTCGACCTCGATGGGTTCCGTGTGTGCCTCGACCCTGGCGCTGCTGAACGCGGGCGTGCCGCTGAAGGCGCCGGTCGCGGGCATCGCGATGGGCCTGATCTCGGAGCAGACGGAGAGCGGCACCGAGTACGCCGTGCTGACCGACATCCTGGGCGCGGAGGACGCGCTCGGCGACATGGACTTCAAGGTCGCAGGCACCGCCGAGTTCGTCACCGCCATCCAGCTGGACACCAAGCTCGACGGCATCCCCTCGTCCGAGCTCGCCAAGGCGCTGCAGCAGGCGCACGACGCCCGCATCACGATCCTCGACGTGATCAACCAGGCGATCGATGGGCCGGACGAGATGGCGCCGACCGCGCCGCGCGTCATCAGCGTGCAGATCCCGGTCGACAAGATCGGCGAGCTGATCGGCCCCAAGGGCAAGACGATCAACGCGATCCAGGACGAGACCGGCGCCGACATCTCCATCGAGGAGGACGGCACCGTCTACATCGGCGCGACCGACGGCCCGAGAGCCGAGGCCGCCCGCGCGCAGGTCAACGCCATCGCCAACCCGACCAACCCGGAGGTCGGCGAGCAGTTCCTGGGCACGGTCGTCAAGATCGCGACCTTCGGCGCGTTCATCTCGCTGCTGCCCGGCAAGGACGGCTTGCTGCACATCTCCGAGGTGCGCAAGCTCGCCGGTGGCAAGCGGGTCGAGAACGTGGACGACGTGCTCTCCGTCGGCCAGAAGATCCTGGTCGAGATCACCAAGATCGACGACCGCGGCAAGCTCTCGCTCTCCCCTGTGGTCGCCGAGGCGGAGGGCGAGGCCGAGCTGGCCGAGGCTGAGGACGTCGTCGTCGCCGAGTAGGCGCAGTCGACGGACTGAGAGCGGATGCCCGCCCCGGGGCGCCGCGTGAGCTGGGCTCGCGCGGACCGGGGCGGGCATCCGTCGTTTTCCCTGCCGCGGCCGGATCGTGTCCGCATTAATGCGGACACCGGCGGATCATTTCTCGATCAGATGTGTCCCATAACGAAACTTTTGTTATGCCCCACCGCGCAGCCTGCGGCCGGTCGTCCCGCTGCGGCGGAGGGCGATCGCATGAGCCGCTACAAGCTCGAAGAGGACCGCATCCCGCCCGGTGCGGCGCAAATTCTTCCCGCGTGCCGCGAGGCTTTGGGTCGACAAATTCGGCGCCTACACCGTGTCGCCCAATGGGCGGAACGTACGCATCGTCTGGTCTCGGCGTGCTGCATTCGAACGCGCTCGGCGCGAGCGTGACCTGGCCGACGAGTAAGCATCGCCTGACCAGTCCGCCCCAACACTAGTGATGCACGGTGCACCTTCTGCGGGGGCAGTATCAGCAACATGGGACTCATCAATGGATAACCGGGCATGGTCTGAAGCGATCGCTGCGTGGAAGCTATGGATGGCCTCTGCTCGCCGATCACCCGACACGATCGCGGCGTACATGAACTACATCCGCATGCTCGCTTCGCGCGTGGCATCGCCGGCTCTCGTCGTGCCAGCCGACCTGCAGCAGCTCATCGCCGAAGCTGAGGCCGCGAACTCGGCGAAGGTGCGCCGTGCGGCCGTCCGCTCCCTCTTCCGCGCAGCGAAGCGCGCCGGCCTCGTGGCCAGCGACCCGTCCGCGGACCTGCCCGTCGTGACCATCCCGCCGAGCAGGCCGCGGACCGCGAGCGATCGGCACCTGCAGCAGGCGCGTCACGACGATCCTCGCGTAGACCTGATGATCGAGCTCGGCGCCAGACTCGGCCTCCGGCGAGCGGAGATCGCCCGGGTGAAGAGCAGTGACCTCGAACCGTCTCTGCTCGGCGACGTGCTGCGCGTCATAGGCAAGGGCGGTCGCGAGCGGCTCGTCCCTTGCCCTGCCGACCTCGCCGAGCGCATTGCCGCCGTCGACGGTTGGCTCTTCCCATCGCCCCATGGTGGACCGCTCTCGCCCTCGCGCGTCGGAGTCCTTATCGCCGACGCGCTCCCCGGCGCCGTGACTGCTCACTGGCTCCGGCACCGATACGGCACCCGCACCTATCGGCTCGGTGGCCGCGACATCCGGGCCGTGCAGAAGCTGCTCGGCCATTCGAGCGTAGCCACTACCCAGATCTATACCGAGGTGGAAGACGGCGACTTGTGGGCGGCAGCGTTGGCGGCTTGAGGACCTCGCTGCTCAGTCGTAGACCGCGGTCACGAACCATTCGTCCCCGTCCGTGCGGACGTCGACGACGTGGGTGTCCGACCATTCGTCGGAGACCTGGAACCTCCACCCGATCTGGTGCCGGGCGGGGTGTGTCAGGAGCTCGTGGTAGACCTCCTCGTAGAGCGGGGTGGGTTCGTCGGTGATGCGCCAGTGGCGGGAGCGCCAGACCATGCGGGATGGCTTGTCGCCGGCGAGCCAGAGCACGGCCGGTTCGGTCAAACGTACGAGACTCATGCTTTCCTTCTATCGAATAAGGGTTCGATGATAGGCACATGTCTGAGGAAGCGACAACACCGGATCTCGCGGTCGTGCAGCTCGGGGAGCATGACTGGATCTGCATCCACCGACGCACCCTCGCGGTCCGCTACACGATCCATCAGGGCCCGCATGCGATCGGCCCGGAGACCTTCATCCAGTTCCGGGCGCAGTGGCACGCTGTCGACCGCCGGCAGCGTCACACGATCGGCTGGGGCGAGCGCCTCGAGGATGCTGTCGCGCTCGTACAGGAGCACTACGCGGAGCAGCAGCGGCGATCCCGGGGTGCGCTGATGCCCTCGATCCCGAACGAGGGCTGGGCGCGCCCGCGCGCGTAGGATCACGGGCATGTGCGTGAGCTTCGGCCTCGATCCCCGCCACTACTCCAAGGAGCAGCGCGACGCCGCCGTCGAGGAGGCCTTCCGCGAGTGGGCTGGCCTTGTCGGGGATGAGGAGCGGCGCGAGTGGCCGTCGAATCCGACGAGTCGGCGGACCTATCCGATCATCAGCACGGACGGCGTCACGGATGCCTGGTGGGGTCTGATCGTGGATGGCAAGCCCGCCCCGTGGCCGCTCCATGGTGCCAACAGTCGCTCCGAGCGGTTCGCGAAGAAGGCACCGGCACGGCGGGCGCTCGTGCCTGCCACGGGCTTCTACGAGCGCTACGACCCGGACACGTCCCAGTGGTACCGGTACGAGCGGGGTTCGGACCTGCTGCTGATGGCCGCGCTCGTCCAGGACGGGATCCTCGTCGACGGCACGCGGTGGATCTGCTACTCGATCCTCACCCAGGACCCGCCCGCACACCTCGCCCCGATCCACAAGCGCACCGTCATGCTTATCCCGGACGAGCACGCCGCCGACTGGCTGGCCGCCGACGCCCCCGCCTCGATCGTCGCGGACATGATCGCCGCCTCCGCGCCGCTGCAGGCCGAGATCCAGCCCGTGCACCTCGAAGGGAAGCCCGCGTGACCGGCCGGGGCGAGCAGGTGCGCGAGCTCGCGCAGCAATACCTGGATGCGCTGCGCCGCTACGACGACGGACACGACGACCCGACCGCGGCCGCGCAGATCCGGGACGAGCTGACCCGGCTCGAGCAGCAGATCGGGATCGCTCTCGGTGACGACGGCTCTGACACCGTGTGGACAGCTGAGGCACGCGACCACGCCTCCGGTGGCACCGAAGCCCTCACCGCCGCATTCGAGGGCGACGGAGACCCCGCGCAGATCATCGACTCGCTCGTCGCCCTGGCAGGGATGATCGAGCAGGAGCGTCGGGCGGATCCGCCACCCCACCCTTGACACACCATTTTGGTGTGTTATGCTGGTGTCATGAGCAAGGGAGACAAGCTCCCGGCCAGACGGAAGGATTCCGAAATGAGCACCATCAGCATCAAGGCCCTCGCCACCGAGTTCCAGCTGCAGGAGCACGAGGTCGCCGCGTCGCTGGACCTGGGACGCGACTACACCGGCAGCACCGAGGTCGACGAGGTCGAGGCGCGTGAGGTCTTGACCGTCATGGCTGCGCAGCGCGCGGACCTGGACTGAGACCACCGGGTGCCCTGGCCTTCGGGTCGGGGCACCCCTGTATCTGGAGGATGCATGGACGAGAGCGCGACGCCGGCGGAGATCGCCGCGACCCGCCACCTGATCGGCCTCTCGCAGGCCGAGCTCGCGGACGAGCTCAGCGTTGGCCGGCACGCCGTCAAGGACTGGGAGTCCGGGCGGTTCGCCGCCCGGGCCGGTGTGATCCGTGACCTGGGTGCCCTTCGCGCCGGCCATGATGCCGAGGTCGCCCGGCTGGCCCAGGGCGCCGAGGACGGCGTCCTGATTCAGATCCCGCGCGGTCCGAAGCCGCAGGGCTGGTATCTGGCCCTGGCCGCTCGGGTGCTGGACCGGGTGCCGGACGCGATGCTCGAGTGGGCCGATTGACATGGAGGAGGTCGACCGGCTCCTGCGCGATGGATGCGCAGACCGTGAGATCGAGCGGCGTACTGGTGTGAGTCGTCGCGCGGTCGCGCGCCGGCGCCGCGCTCTCGGTCTGCCGCTCTGGCGGGCACCGATGCCGGGGCACGGCACCAAGAGCCGCTTCGACCGGGGATGCCGTTGCGAGGTGTGCCGTGAAGCACGGGCCATGTACCGTCTCGCGCATCCCAGCACGCCAGCCTCGAAGAGGATGCCTCCGGAGAGGAAGCCCGGCCTGGACGAGCGGCGCAGGGCATCCCTGGCTCGCACAGCATCCGCTGCGATCCGGCGCGGACGATGGACGGCCGATGAGCTCGCTGTCGCGCTGGATCAGGCATACACCGCCGAGCAGGCCGCCCTGATCGTCGGGAGAAGCCGGTCCGCGGTCGAGCATCAACGGGCTCGGCGCGCATCCGCACTCACTTCCGCCGGTCCGAAGGCTCGCGGGACCCGAGTCGCGATCATCGCCGAGCGCATCAGCCAGTAGACGCAGAAAAGGCCCCCGGCCGGCTCCGAAGAGCGCGGCCAGGGGCCTGATTCGATGTGCGGATTCTTTCACCGTGTCAGCTGGGTGTGATGCTGATGGAGCCGGCGCGGATGATGGGCTTCTCCGGGGTGTCGGTGACGCGGGCGTAGACCAGGTACCCGCCGGGCGTCTCGTCGCCCGTGAGGAGGCGCCCCACGGCCTCTCCGGCATGGTCGAGCGGCGCCCATGAGGTGATCGGCAGCGGCGTGCCGACGGGCACGACGGCGAGCTCGACGCCGTCGCTGATGAGGACGCCGTTCAGGAGCACGGTGATGGGTACGAGCTCGATCGAGCCGCGCGGGTAGGCGAGCGTCATGTGAGGTGTCCTCTCCAGCGTGGCGGCCCGAGGGTTGCGGCCCAGCGGCGGGGCCCGAGGGTAGCGGTGACGGTGATGTCGCGGCCGTCGCCGGGGTGCGTGACGTTGACCTGGATGTGGTCGACGCCGGTCGCGGTGTCGCCGGCGGTGCGGGTGAGCGCGAGCGCGATTGTCAGCTGGTCGGCGGACGAGCTGTCGTCGGCGCCGGTGGCGTCTTCCTCGCCGGGGCTCGTGAGCTCGGCGCCGACGGCGTCGGCGGATGCAGCGGTGTCGGCGAAGGCGCGCTGCAGCTGGAGCGCGACGGTGAGGTGGTCGCTGCTTACGGCGGTGTCCGCGAGCGGGCGGCCCAGGGTGAGGGTGACGGCGAGCGCGTCTGCGCTGGAGGTCGTGTCGGCGCCGGGCCGGTGCAGCTCGAGCTGGAGCAGCTGAGTGTCGGCCGACGTGCCTGTGTCGGTGTCGTTGTGGCCATAGCCGATGGCCTGCGGCTGCGCGGTGTCGGTGGATGCGGAGGTGTCGGTGAGGGTGACCTGGATGCTGCCGGAGATGCTGACGGCGAGGTGGTCGCTGCTGGCGCCCGTGTCGGCCGGTGTGGGCGTGTAGGCGGTGCCGGTACCGGCGGGCCGGAGTGCGACGAGCCAGGCCGCCCAGGGCTTGCCGGCGCCGGCGCTGTTGCCGGCGCTGTGGGTGACGGCGCCGGTGGCGGCCGGCGGGGTGACGGTCCGGTCGGCGAGGTACGACTGGTCGTCGGCGCGCTCCGTGAATCCGGCCGGCGGGGTGGTGGCCGCGCCGTCCCAGGACCAGCCGAGGAAGGCGACGGTGGCGGCGTCGGTGATGGTGGTGAGGGTGGGTGCGGTCGCGGTGCCGGTGGCCGCGCTCGTCGTGCCGACGGCGCCGGTCGGGGTGGTGTCGAGCGGGGTGTCCGCGTCGACGCCGCGCCAGACGCCGGCGAGGGCCTGGCTCGCGTTGCTCGTGGTCGGGGCGGTCTGCGCGAAGACCCACGCGGCGGGCTCGTGGCCCGTGATGACGTGGCTCCACAGCTGGACCCGGGTGAGCGTCGAGGAGAAGACCGCCGGGGTCAGTGGCGAGCTGGGCAGCTCGGTCCAGGACCCGTCCGGCGGGGTCGAGGATGAGGCGGTGCCGGAGGCGAGCGTGGCTACCATAACCAGGGCCACGTCGCCGGCTGTCGCTCCGGCGGGGACGGGGACGGTGGTGGACTGCTGCAGTGTCCATTCGACCGCGGAGGATGCGACGTAGGCGATCGCCACCAGAGCCTCCTAGCTGTCGAGCGCCCAGGCGCGCGCGTAGTCGAACTGGGCCGAGAACGGCATGTCGGCCGCGGCGGGCTGCTGTCCGGCGCGGAAGTCGGCGGCGTGGTTGATGATCAAGTACATCGGCTCCGCCGGGACGTTGCTCGTCATCGGCGCCTGCGCGACCCCGTCGTAATACTGGGTGAGGGAGACGCCCGGCACCCACCGCACCCCGTAGGTATGGAACTGGCGGCTGTCGCCGACGAGGTTCCCGCCGGCGTGCCCGCCCCCGAGCTGGTACAGGCCATAGGTGCTCGAGGAGGGCGTCTGCCCCCAGTTCTCCCAGATGTCGATCTCCGGCGGCCAGGCGAAGGACTGCGGGATCATCCACGCCGCCGGCCACGACCCGGGGACGCCGGATCCTCGGGCCCGGACCTCGACGAATCCGCCGGTCGTCGCGAACCGCTGCGAGGTGATCAGCATCCCTGAGGTGTACGGGAAGCTCGGCGCGCTCTGCTCAGGCACGAGGTTCTCCGCGCGCATCGTCAGCTGGAGCGACCCGTCCGCGAACGTGGCCGCGGACGGGTCATACTGCTGCAGCTCCCAGCCGAAGTTGTTGCTGGCATCGCCGACCTGGTGGTTGACCGTGTGCGCCTGCCACTCCGGCGCGCCCTCAGCCATTGAGTCCGGATCCCACGTCCCGTTCAGCCACCGGTCGCCATTCACGCCGCCACCGGTGAACTCATCGCTGAACACGAGCTCGCCGGTGTAGGCCGGCAGGCCGGCCGGTGTGACGCCGGCCGCGGTGGCGAGGTCGATCAGCGGGTTGTGGAACGGCAGGCTGCCCAGGGCGACGTCGTAGCGCATCAGTCGGCGGAGTGCGTGTGCGTCCAGGTGAGCGTGAGCGAGTCGTTCGCGCCGAGCGCCGGGACGCCGGCCACGAGGATCCGCGCCCAGGTGTGCGCGGCATCCGAGGTCGCGTCGGCCGCCGCGTCCGTGACCAGGGCTGCTTCCGTGATCGGGCCGCCGACCACTGCGCCCTGCGCATAGGACACCTTGTAGGTGGCCACGCGCGCGGCGACCGTCGGGAAGCCGGCATCGAGAACCTTCGCGGTGCCGGCGAGGTAGGCGCCGAGCGCGGCGCCGGCCCCGGTGCCTGAGGGCGCGGCCGATCCAGTGCCGAGCTTGATCCCGGTCGGCAGCGCGGGCTTGCCGGCGGTCAGGACCTGGCCGTAGTAGCCCTGCAGGCCGACGTCGGTGATCAGGTTCTTGTGCTCAGAGCGATGGGTGCAGCGGCCGGTGCCGTCGTGGATCTCGACGAGGAGCATTCCGCTGGAGACGGTGGGGCTGGCGAGAGCGTCCATGAGGTCCTCCGCTCAGTTCTCGGTCGGCGGGGTCGGCGACGACGGAGCATCCGCGATCGGGGCCGAGGTCAGGGTCGGGTCTGCGGCGGCCACGATGGAGTGCGCCGAGGCGACGATCTGGCCGGCGGCGTCGAGGTGGGTCACGCTGGTGAGCACTGAGGCTGTGCCCGAGGTCGCGGTGCCGGCGTCGATGATCGAGGGGAGCGCCGTCCTCAGCGTCGTCAGCAGGGTCAGCGCGGTGGCGAGCGCGGCGGTCTGGAGGACCGTGAGCCATTCGACCTGGGTGACGAAGACGTCGGTGCCGATGCCGGCAAGGAGCGCCTGCAGGAAGGTCTTCAGGCCTCGCTCGAACAGCTGCACGAGCAGAGGCGAGCCGGTGTCGTCGGGCAGGCCGAGCAGCGAGGTGATGAGCGAGCCGATCGCGCCGAGCACGGCCGCGGAGGCGATCGCGATCCACGGGACGTCGGCGAGCGCGGCGACACCGAGGTAGGGGATCGCGATGGCGACGATGGTCTTGAGGATGCGCAGGCCGGCTGCGCGCCACCAGGTGGCGCTGGTGAGGCTGGTGATCATGAGTCGGGGCCTTTCGGTGGTGTGGGGCGGAAGGTGTCTTCGACGTTGTCGAGGCGGCTGTCGAGGTTGTCGGTCTGCTCGTAGAGGCCTTCGACGCCGCGCTCGACGCGCTCGAGGCGGGTGATGGCCTCGCCGCTGCGCTGGTCGGCGGAGCGGGCGGCGTCGAGCGCGGCCGTCAGCTCTTCGCGGAGGTTGACGTTGCCGTGGTCGTTGAGGATCTGCACGGCGAGCTGGTCGAGCATCGGTCCGTGCTTGCGGAAGAACGCGGTGCCTTCGCGGGTGAAGGCGGGGAGCTCGGCGAGCGCTTCGCTGGTCTCGGCGACCTTGGTGACTGCGGCCGCGGAACGGCGGGCGAGCTGCCAGACGTCGCGCAGCAGCTTGCCCGCCAGGACGATGAGGCCGAGGGCGGCGATGACGGCGCCCACCCAGGGCAGCCACGGCGCGCCGGGGAAGAGCTGCTCGAGCTGCTTGAGCGGGTCCATCCGGTGGCGATGGCTTACTTGGTGGGCTGGGTGAAGACTGCGACGGTCAGGTCGAAGGCACGGCGTGCTGCCGAGCCCGCGGGCGCGGCGCCGAAGTCCTTGTCGATGGCCTTGCGCGGGAACTGGTCCCACTCTTCGGCCGTGAACAGGTGCTTGTAGCCGGGGCCGAGCAGGTAGATCGCCTTGTCGACGCGAACGATCATCATGAATTCGTCTCCTTCGGACGTGGTGCTGGTGAGTGTGGTGGTGGTGGGGGAGGCTGAGGTGCCGCCTCCGATGTAGCGGACATGCCAGCCCTCGGCGGGATGGAAGGTGTCGCCCTCGGGCTGGAATCCGTGCTGGGCGAGGATGCTCAGCAGCGTTGTGTGACGCGGCGAGCCGATGACGTTCACTCCTGCATCCGCGCCGGAGTCGTGCAGGTCGAGGGCTGAGGCTTCGCCGCCGTCCTCCTGGCGGATATGGTGCGCGGCGCTCGGGTCGGCAGGGTCGGCGGCCAGCGCGCCGCCGTGCAGGTAGGCGTCGTAGAGATCCTGCTGCTGCGCCCTGGTCCGCTCGCCGCCAAGCGGTGCGGTGATGTGCAGCTCGTGCTCGGTGAGCTGCTGGAAGTGCTCGGCGAGGCCGGTGAATGCGGTGGCGACGTCGTCCCGGACCGGGCACCCGTCAATTTGGGTGGTCATGATGCTCCTCAAGGATCGATCGGGGACGACGAGGTCATTCCCAATCGGGGTGTCATTTCTGTGGATCGGGTTGGCGTTGTCGGGGGATTGCGCGATGATCAGCCCTGTGGACATGAAGCGGGTCTGGATCGGCGGCGGGGTGATCCTGGCTGTGGCTGCGGTCGTGACCGGCTTCGCCGTTGCGGCGGCCGCGCAGGACGGCGCCGAGTCGCGGCCGGATCAGCCGCTGATCAGTGCCACGTCGACGCCGGCGCAGACAGGAGAACCGATCGTGATCGAAGAGTCGCCGACCATGGCGGCGACCGAGCCCTTGGTGCCGTCCTCCGCGCCGGATCCCAGCTCGAGTGCGCCTGCAGGAGGATCTCCGTCCGCATCGACCTCGCAGCAGCCCGCGGCACCGCAGAATGCCGCGCCGGCACCGGCAGACCCGGGGCCTGTCCAGGCTCAGCCCGCTCCGGTCGCCACGCCGAATCACCCGACGAGCCAAAGCAGCTCGGCCACCGGCGGTGAGTCAGCTTCGGCGCCGGTCGATACCGATGACCCGTCTTACTTCGGTGACGGCAGGTACGGGCGTGACTCGAGCGGTGCGGCGCTGCCTCCGCCTCCCAGCTACACGCTCGACATGCCGACGACTACGGCTCCGACGGCGCCGGCCACCCCCGCTCCCTGATCAGCGGAGGAAGATCAGGCTGCCGCCGATGGTGGTCAGGTTGAAGGCGTTCGGCGTCACGTTCGGGGATCCGCACCAGACGTGTGCCGCGATCGTGATGGTGTCGCCGGCGTCCAGCCCCTCGAGGACCGCGGAGAGCCCGACCGAGTTTGAGTTGATGCCGCCATCGGCGATCGCCGTGTCGTAGTTGCCGGATCTTCCGCTTTGTCCATTGCTGGCCGAGTAAGACCCGTATGACGTTGCGTATTCGGTGAGGCCGGTGTTGGGGCTCGCGTAGTTGGCCGAGAGGATCAGCTGGAGGGTCGCCCTGCTGTACCCGTCGGGCACCGACACCGTCGCCTGGGCGACGATGGTGTCAGCTGCGGCCATGGCGTAATTGGCTGCGTTGGCGACGATGGCGAGTGGGCTGAGCTTGGACGGGTTGACGGCTTTGAGGTCCCGGACCTGTTTCTCCAGCGCATCGAGGCGGGCGAGGAACCCGCCTGCACTCCGCGGGTTCTCGGGGTTGTTCACGCGAGGCATCCGTCCTCCTACTGCAGCTGCAGGGTCACGATCGGTGTGGCGTCCCCGGACAGCCCGATGAGCCGACGCCGGTATCCCGTCGACGGAGAGTCCGGAACCCACGGGTCGCCCTTGACGACGATCGACGCATAGTCGCCGAGCTGGTAGGTGCCAAGCAGCGGCGCCTGGTCGGCGGCCACAGCGATGTTGAACTGTTCGGCGAGGGATCCGTCGATGGCGAGGTCGCCACTCGCGTGGCGTTGCAGTGTGGTGAGTTCCTGGACGGTGGTGTAGTCGATCTCGCCCTCGAGCGCCGGATAGCCGACGGCGAGGAGATGCTCGTCTGTGGCTCGCGCGATCAGCGTGTCGGTGTCGGTTCCGGTGCCGCGCGACCACTGGACCGCGGCGAGGTTAGAGGCATCCTCCGAGGCGGTGAAGCCGCGGACCGAGCTGCGAGGTTGGGACACATTCCAGGTGAGCTTCGCGCTCGAGGTGATCATCGGCTGTGCCTTCGTGCCGATTCGCGCCCGCCACCGCATCGCGGTGCGCTGCGTGCTGGTCCACTCCGGCTGGAGGTAGATGTCCGGGCCGTTGATCACGCCGGTGAGCTCGGCCCACCGATCGGCCACATAGGCCAGGTCGTAGCCGTAGTAGGTGCGCGTGTTGTCCGCGTCATCGTCGGGTTCGTCGGCCGGCCAGATGACCGGCAGCGCCATGGACGTGCCCTTCGTGGCCGCGGTGGCGAGCTTCCCGAGCTCGGCGGCGATCGATCCTAGGGACATGCCGGCGTACTTCATCACCGCGGCCGCATATGGCTGCGACCAGGTGTGCACCTTCCGTCGGGCGAAGATCGACAGCAGCCCGGATGCGCCGAGCGAGACGGCGCTCGTGCTGCGCTGCCGGGTCCATATCGGTCCGGCGGCGACGATCCTTCCGTCCCAGTCGAGGATCAGCGTGGATCGCACCGGGGTGGTTATCAGCCGCATCCAGTCCTTCTGCTTGCCGATCGCCGCGAAGGGCAGGTTGACCTGCAGCGTGTCCTTGCCGTCGATGCTCGTCGCCCAGGACCTCGTTTGGGCGGGCAGTGGTCCGAGGTTCTTGCCGGTGATCGTTTCGGCTACATACGCGGTGAGCATGAGGAGCCTTCCCTGCCGAGAACGGCGGTTACGTCTGGTCCGGCACGTGGTTCAAGCCACGGCGGTCGGGGATTTACGCCGGCAACGTGGCATCTTCCGGGTCGTCCGCCCCGGTGTTCTATTCGACGCCGACCGTCGTGGCCTTCGACCCGCCATATCCAGCCGGCGTGACGCCGGCCGTGACCGTGTCCGAGGCGGCGGGCGGCAGCATCCAGTGGGCAACCCTGTCGAACATCACCAACACCGGATTCAGCTTCCGCATCCTGCGTCTGGGCTCCGCGCCGACTGTCGCGAACATGTCGTGGATCGCCGATCTGAGCTGATCGACTAGCAGACCGGCCCGCTGGGCCCGAGGACCGGGGCGCGCAGCAGCTAGGCGATCTTCACGAGTTTCATCCATGCAGAGCTGACGGTCATCGTCGCCCCGGTGTTCTGGTCGGCGATCGGGAAAATCCGTTCGCCCGCGGACGCCGAGATGATGAACGAGGCGGACTGCCGCCACGATGACGCGACCGCGCCGCTTATCTCCGAGACCTGACCGCTCACCAGAACGGAGCCCCCGGCGCTATTGGGGCCCATGTAGAAACCGGATGTCTGAGCATTCGAGGACGCCGGCCACACGATTTCTATGTAGGCCAGATAGATGCCGGTCTGAGGAATGACGATCGCGCCGCTCGACAGTGCCCCGAAACCTCTGGACGCCATGACGGTGTCCAGCGGCACGGTTGACTGCACGCCGCTGGCGAACGCCTTCGCGGCGGTCATCGTCGCCGAGATGAACGCCTTCTCGGCCGCCCACGCCGCACCCGCCCAGACGTAACCGCCGTTCCTGGCGGGTGTCGGATCGTCTGTGACGAAGGCACGCTGACCGGGCTCACCTGCGGTGAGCTGCAGCAGCGCATAGCTCGGTGCGGTGATCGAGAGCGCCTGGAGCCGGGAAGCGTCCTTGTAGGTGAGGGTCGCCGCCGCGGCGTTGCCGTTGCCTGCGGAGACCGTGAGTGTGGCGTAGCGCCAGTGGCCTGCGGGCACCGCCGGCTCCGTGCTCGGCGCACCGGGGTTGCCCGGCGTTACGACCACGCGGGCGCGCGAGTCTGCGTCGCCATTGGCGTAGTCGGCCTGCTTGACGTCGATTCCGTCGATGCGGCTTCCGGTGGCCGGCGCGGCCGCGAAGGCCAGCTGTTGCGCATCCGTCGGTGAGACGAAGGCGCCACGGCTCGAGGTTGGGTCGGGCAGGCGCCACACCGCATCGGACAGCTGCGCGGTCCAGTCTGTGGCCGAGAGGGTGACAGCCCCGCCCGCCAGGCATGCCCCAGTGGTGCCGACGAGCGCCGCGAGCGCGATGCGGGCGTCCAGCGGGGATGCGCCTGCAGGGGGATCGCCGGGGACGGGCGCGACGAAGAGACCGCTGCGGTCCATGAGTTACCTCCAGATGTCGGCGGTGGTGATGAGTGCCTGGCCCGAGGCCGCGGTGAAGGCGATGTTGCTGGTCCCTCCGGCAGGCACCGGGGCGAAGTCACGCTCGAGGAGCGCGTAGCTGCGATCGTTTCCGTCCGCGAGGGTGGCCTGACCCGAGGAGTAGTCGATGGTCACGGCTTGGCCCGCGGCGAGATCTTCGCCGTAGCGGACGACGTGCCCGTCCACGGCGAAGCTCCACCCGGCTGGTATCGGCCCCTCGACAAGGCCGACGAGCCAGGCCGGGGCGTTCCCGTCATTGGTCAGTACGGCCGTCGACGGCAGCTGTGATGTCGTCCCGAAGTTGAGTGCGCCGTCGGCGAAGAGCGGGAACTCCAGGCCCGCGACCTGGGTGGCGGATGCCTGCAGCTGGATGCTGCGCGGCACCGACTGCCAGGTGCCCTCGGGGCACCTCCACTGCACGTCGGCGACCGCCAGGTGCTCGAAGGCGTTGGTGACGGGGATGCTCCGCTTGTTCGCTTTCGCCCAGGTGCCGATCGGGTCGAGGCCCGGAAGCTTCACCCATAGCGGCACCGGCTCGGCGCGAGCGGTGAAGGCACGCCGGAACGCGCTGAGACTGTCTGTGATCCCCGCCGCGCCCTCCTCCCAGATCTCGATCGTGAGCTCGGGGAGGAGGACGTCGGCATAGTCAGGGCCGGTCCAGGAACCGTCAGCCCAATCGCGGGAGGCATCCATGGTCTTCAGCGCGGCCATGTCGAGGAAGTCGGCGTCCTCGGTGAGGTCGTACTGTGTGCCGGCGCCCATGAGCAGGCCGGCGAACAAGATCTGCATGTCCTGCAGCTCGATGTCCGGCGCGGGGATCATCCCAGCTTGGCTTGCCATGTCATCTCCTGCAGAATCTCTTGCGGGCCGGCGGTGCCGGCGACATAGGTTCCGATGGACAGGCTGGCGAACGCGGGCGGGCGGCGGGACTTGGCCGTCGTGGTCGTCGAGCTCGGCTGCTTCGGTGCCGGCGCGATGGTGGAGGCGTCGAGGAAAGCTGCCGCTGCTGCGATGCCTCCGCGGTCCAGCGCCGACCTGAATCCGTAGACGGACTGCTGGCCACCCAGGTGGTCGACCTCCGCAGCGGTGAGCATGTGCTCGCCGGCCGACGCGAGGATGGCGACCTGGTCGGATGTCGGACCGCCGGGACCGACGATCTGGCCGCCGCCCGCATACGCCGCGCCGACGACGCCGCGTGCGGCGCCCGTCTGCTTGACGACGGCGTTGATCTGGATGTCCCGCCGGCCGGGGATGCTGAGGATGGCGTTGGCGACGTCCTGGGCCTGCCGCTGGACGGCCGCCGATCCGGACACCTCGAGCGTCGTCTTCACAGTCTTGGGGATGAGCCCGTACTTGTCGGCGAGCTGCTCGGCCGCGGTCTGCGAGAGCCCCATCTTCTTGGCCGCGTCGACGAACTGGTCCCGGGCGGAGGCGGTGGCCTTCGTGAGCGCCCCGGTCGAGGCTCCAGCCTTCTCCTGCGCACCGAGCAGCGACAGAGCGGAGGAGGCGATGTCGTCGAGCGCCTTCTGGTTGTCGCGGCCGGCTGAGCTGCTGAGGTTGAACGCCGAGTGCTGCGCATTCACTGCGGCTGCGACATCGTCTGCCGTGGCCTTGTCCTTCTTGGCGGCCTCGGTGTGATCGGTCACCGTCTTGGTCGCGTCGGCGACCGCCTGCTGCAGCGAGACGGCCGCCTCGGAGGCGTCCAGTTGCCCGCTGTCGAGGCCCTGCAGCGCCTTGGCCAGATCGTCGACGGATGTCTCGGCATCCTGGGCTGCCTGGCTGACGTCACCGACGCCGGAGGAGATCACGTCGGTGTCGTCGGCGGCATCCGAGGAGGCGCTGCCGAGCTTGCCCATGGCCAGCGACATCTCGTTGGCCGAGGAGGTGCTCTTGCCCAGCTGCTGCAGCTGGGCGTCGAGCGCGTCGCGGAACTTCGGCATGTTCTGCAGCGCGCCGGCGGTCTCGTCGGCCGACAGCTTCTGCGACTCCGCGAAGTCCTGAAAGGCCTTCTGCGCGGCGGGCAGGTCGGTGCCGCTCGTGTCGGCGAGCGCCTTGTCCATGGTGGACAGGGCCTTCTGCACCCCACCGAAGCCGTGGGTGAGGAACCCGAGGGCGTCCTGGCCGAAGTTCCGCAGCTGGTTGGTCCCGTCGCCGGCAACGTCGAGGAACTGCTTCAGCTGCTTGCCTGCGGTGGTCCACCCGGCCCTCTCGGCGATGCCGGGGCCGCCGAGGAGCTGGTTGACCTGCTGGAGCACGTTGGCGTCGGTGACGGCCTTCAGGGACTGGGCGTAGGTGTCGACGCTCTTCTTCGAGGTGATGAGCTTGTTCTCGAGCGCAGCGACGTCCTTCGAGCTCGCCGACGTCGCTTTGTCGAACAGCAGGACGGCGCCGACGCCAGCGGCCATCGCGATGCCCCAGGGCCCGGTGAGGAACGACGCCGTCGACTTCAGCCCGCCGGTCAGCAGGCCGGGCCGCGCGCCGAGCCGGGCGAGGGACTGGTCGAACTTCTCGATCTTCGGCAGGGCGAGGATCGCACCGCCGGTGAGCAGGCCGGCCGCGCTGGCGGCGGCGCCGAGCCCGAGGGAGACATCCTTCAGCGGCTGCGGCAGCTTGTCCCATGCCTCGAGCACGCCGGTTGCGTTCTGGACGAGGCCGCGCAGCACGCCGTTGGAGGCCTGGCCAGTCTCGATCAGATCGTTCTGGAACGCGGCCTTCAGCTTGCCGAGGTCGCCGTTCAACGAGTCGAGCTTTCCGGCGGCCTGCTCAGCGGCGAAACCGTTGTCGTCGACGGCCTTCGTCCACTTGTCGACAGCCTGCGAGCCGCCCTGCATGAGGATGGTCGCAGTGGTGATCTGCGCGTTGCCGAAGATCTGACCGAGGGCCGCGTCCCGCTGGGACTCGGTCAGGCCCGCGAGCTTGCTCTGCAGCTGGTCGGCGACCCCGTCGAGGCCGATGAACTTGCCCTGTGTGTCGAAGACGTTGATGCCGTACTCGTGCATCACGTCAGAGGCCTGCTTCGACGGCGACGTGAGCGCCTGCAGCACGCCTCGCAGGCTGGTCCCGGCCTGGTCGGCGAGCACGCCGTTCTGCGCGAGCTCGGAGAGCACGCCGACGGTCGACTCGATCGAGATGCCCATGCTGGAGGCGACCGGGCCGACGTACTTGAGACCCTGGCCGAGGTCGGAGACGGAGCCGAGGGCCTTGTCGGCACCGGCAGCCAGCAGGTCGGCGATGTGCGTGACCTGGCTCCCGCCGAGGTGGAACTGGGTCATGGCGCTGACGGCGATGGACGTGGCCTCGCCGACGTCGATCTGGCCGGCGGCGGCCAGCTGCAGCGCGCCGGAGAGGCCGCCGTTGATCATGTCCTTGATGGACACGCCGCCCTTGACAAGCTCGATCTCGGCATCCGCAGCGTCGGAGGCGGAGATCCCGAAGTCGGTAGCGAAGCCGAACGTTGCTTTGCGCAGCGAGTCCATGTCGGAGACGCCCGCATGCGAGAGCGACTGGACCTGCGCCATCTTCGCGTCCCAGTCCGCGAAGGACTTCACCGCGGCGGCGACGGCGATACCGGTGGCCGCGCCGAAGGCCGTCAGGCCCCGACCGATGCGCTCCATGGCGGCGGAGGCGCCGCGGTCGCGGCCGATGATGTCGAAATACAGCGACTTGCTAGCGGCCACGACGCGCCTCCGATCGTTTCCGGGCCTCGTCGGCGGCCTTCAGGCGCGCGTCGGCGAAGCCGATGTACTGGAGCCACCAGTGCAGGGTCAGCCGGCCCACGGTCAGGGGCGTGATCGCCGGGAATATCTCCTGGACGATGAGGAGCCACTCATCCAGCGACGCGCGGACGTCGTCGACTCTCAGACCGGCGTCGCTGCGCTGTCGTCTCCCGGAGCGGAATCCGCGGGGCCTTTTGGGTCGGCATCGTCCTCGCGGGGCGTGTCGTCGGCCCAGTTGAAGGCGACCGTGTCGAGCGGCGTGGCGCGGGCCTCGTCGAAGGTGACCACGGTGCCGGCGTTGCGGCGGGCCATGAAGATCAGCCCGGCGAAGCACAGCAGCTTCTCGCGGGTGTCGATGTGTCCGCCGGCCTCGGTGTTCTTGATGAGGTCCTCGACGAGGTAGTTCCGCAGCCGCTTCACGGTGATCTCCGCGCCGGCTGCTTTGGTGACGTCCATCAGCTCGAGGTGCGTGTCGACGGTGCCGCCGACGAGGATCGAGAGGAGGTCGTACTCGTCGGTGCCGATGATCAGTTTCATGGTTTCCCTTGGGCGTCGAGCGCGTTCACGGCGTCGTCGATCGCGTCGAAGATCTCTTGGGTGACGGCGGCGTTCAGCGCCTTGTAGATGACCGAGCCGAAGTAGGGCCGGCCTTGCTGAGTGACCCACGCCCATTCGGATCGGGGCTTGCCTCCGGGCCACACGGGGTGCCGGAACGAGGTCTTGTTGTAGACGTTCAGGAGCCCCTTGTGCTCTTCCGGCAGGCGCGAGGAGCTCGTGACGATCCGCGCGGCGGCCGATCGTTTCCCGAAGCTGACCGTGACTTTCGTCGCGTTCTCCAGCAGGAGCCGACCGGCCGGCGCGAGCCCGTCTTCGCCGCCGGTCGGCGGCGTGAGGCGCAGCGTCGCCTTGACCTTCTCCGCCGCCACGTTCCCCGCGTTGCGGATGCGTCGGCGCAGCGCCTTGGCGAGCTCGGGATCGAACTTGTCGAGGTCGCGCTTGAGCCGATACCACTGCTGCGGGTCGACGATGACCTGGTAGCCACCGGCCTCGGGGCCGGCCACGCTACAGCGCCGTCTCGCCGGTCACGATCGCGACATAGACCGCCTCGGAGCTGGCCCGGTTGAAGAACGTCGTGAACGGGATCGTCTGCGCGACGACGTCGCCGGCGTTGGCCTGCGGGACCTGCCCGCGCAGCTTGATCGCTGGGATCACCAGCTGCAGCGTGGGGACGATGTCGGTGTCGATCTCCGTGATGCCCTGGAACTCCAGGAGCAGCGACATCTGCTCCTGCGACAGGTAGGCGTCGCGGAAGTCGTTCGAGTCGTACTCGGCGGTCAGCGATCCGGTGAGGGTGCGCTTGCCGAGCGCCGGCTTGCGGGTGCGTCGGCCCTGCCCGCCGAGGTTGAATCCGTTGCCGTCCAGCCCGTTGTCGTAGGTCGCGGATACCTCGCGGATGTTGGCGACCTGGGTGCCGCCGGTCGCGAGCGCGGTGGCGGTGGGCGGGACCACGGTGCCGCCGACGGCGATGGATCCGCCGACGAAGGTGAGCTCCTCGATGCCGGCCGGGTAGCTGGCCGCGGCGTAGGCCTCGGAGGTGACGAACTCGCGGCCGAGGAATGAGAACTTGATCGTGGGGATCGCGGCGTTGCCGACGGTGAGGTCGAAGCCGGAGCACACGGCGCCGAGGAAGGTCTGCGCCTGGATCCCGCCGCCGAGCAGGGGAATTCCCTTCTGCACCGTGTAGGAGGGCAGGAAGTCGTTGGCGGCCGGCGTGATGAGCTGCTGGTAGGCGTCGGTCTCGTCGATCTTCGTCGAGACGGCGGTGCCGAGTGCGGCCTCGAACAGCGCGCCGAGCCCCTTGCTGAGGCTCTCGACGGTCATCGAGCCGTTGGCCTCGATCTTGGTGACGATGTCCCGGTCGGCCGCGTCGAACTTGGTCCCGACGCGCATGCCGGCACCCTGGACGAAGGTGGGGTTGTAGTCGAAGTCTTCGGCGGTGAACTCGGTGTAGTGGTCAGGCGCCGTGTAGGTGCCGTAGGTGGCCTCTTTGGCGAAGCCGATCGAGCAGTCGAGCTGGGTGCTCATTTCGCGTCCTCCTGGTCAGCGCTGGCCGGGGCGGCGGGCGCGGCGGCGGTGTCGGTCGTCTTGACCCGCGGCGTGGCCGGCTTCCGGGCCGGCTTGCTGGCGGCCTTGGGCTCCTGGACCGGCTTGTAGTTGCCGGGCTGCTCGGCGAACCTCGCAGCGTCGGCGGGGTCGTCGACCTCGAAGGTCTCGCCGGCTTTGACGACCCGGTCGAGGAGCGGCACCTCGATGTCGCCGCGCGGGCTGATGTTCTTGAACTTGGCCACCGGGGCCTCCTAACTGGTGCGGATCCGCGCGACGGCGGTGAATTTGGCGTTGATCTCGGTGAGGCGGCCGTCGGTGAGCACGGCCGGGTCGGCGGACTTCTCGAGGTCGAAGCTGGTGCGGAAGCACCACACGCACAGGCCGCCGAGGGTCGGGTCGGTCTTGCGCAGGTGGTTGGAGAGATCGCCGAGCAGCTTCAGGGCGCGGGCGTCGACGATGCGTTGCTGGTCTTGGCCGCCGACCCGGTAGCAGCTGATGACGACCGTGACGGTGAGGGTCTCCTCGCGCACCCTGCGGGTGGCGCTGATCGGGCCGGGGACTTCCTCCTGGGAGACGCCCATGAGGGCGACCGCGTCGTCGGCGTCGATGCGGCCGGGGTGACCATCGCTGATGAGCACGTCCGGCTCGGCGCCGTCCCAGAGGGTGTGGAACAGGTCCTCGAAGGCCGCCTGGAGATCGGCGGCGATGCTCTCGTCGGCCATCAGGCGAAGTCGCCGCTCGTGACGAGTCCGGCGCAGAGGGTGATGACGCGGCGCGGCACGAGGAAGCCTTGCGGGGTTCGGGCCGTGTTGTCCGGGTCGACGTCGCCGAGTTGCGGCCGGGTGGTGGCCTGCTGGTCCTGTCGCCACATGAAGGCGATCAGGATGCGCGCGGCGAGCCGGATGTTGCTCGGGATTGTCTCCATGCCGATGGTGACGGTCGCCGAGATGTTCCGGATGCCTTCGTTGAAGATCCGCGGCCGGCGGCTGGTCCCGGCGTAGATGATGCGTTCCTCGCCGGCGGCCGTGAAGTCGCTGCTCGCGGTTCCGTCCTCGAGCAGCTGCGTGACGGCGGTGAACTCGGCCGGCAGCACGATCGCCGGCCGGCCGCCGTCGCGGGTGTAGATGGCCTCGCGCTGGATGATGGGCCCGCAGATGTCCTCCATGACCGGGACGGCGGACTCGATGTACGTCAGGACGTCGCCCTGGTTCACGTCGCCTGGCGGGGTCACCCGGCGCCAGATGGCGCGGCTGACCTCTTCGAGAGTGGCGAGCGGGGACTCCTGGTCGCTCACCGCAGCCCCTACGCCTGGGGCGGCTGGTCCTGGCCGCCCGCATCGCCTGAGTCGCCCGGCTCCTTCGGGGGCTCATCTGCCTTCACGAGCGCGTCGACGTAGTCCGCTTTGACGCTGAACGCGGTGGCGTCGAGGCCGCGTTCGGCGGCGAGCGTCTTCAGCTGCTCGAGCTTCAGCTTCTCATAGCCGGGGTCGCGGATCTCCTGCGGCGTGCTGGTGGCGCCGGTCGGCGTGACGTCCTCGCCGTCCTCCGCTGCGGTCTTGCGGGTGGCCGCGGCGAGCTTCGCGGCCTGCTCCTTCGCGGCGGCGAGCTCGGCGGTGACGTCGGCGATGCGCTCTCGGTTCTTGAGTCGCTCATATCCGGTGAGCTCGTGCTGCAGCGAGTCGACGTACTCCTGGGCGCGGCGGGCGTTGAATTCGGCGCGGGTCTCCTCGGCCATGGTGCTTCCCTTCGGTGCGGTGGGGCCAGGGTCGGGGCTGCCCGGATGACGGGCAGCCCCGAGGGTGGGTCAGAAGGTCGGGGCGACCAGGCCGGTGCCGGTGATCTTCTGGGCGTGGGCACGGCGCGTGAACGTGAACGCGTAGTAGCCGTAGACGACCAGGTCGATGCCGAGCTTCTTGGCGCTGGGCTGCTCAGCGCGGATCAGCATGGGCGCAGCGGGGTCCTCCCACAGGTGGGACTCGGACTGCGCGATCGCGTAGATCTCGTCCTGGTTGGTGTCGGCGCCCAGGTTCGTCGCGATGTTGTTGTCGACGATGACGGGGGTGCCGTTGGGCAGCAGGCCGCGGAATCCGTTGCCGTACCGCTCGGCGTAGTTGACGCCGCCCTGCTGGACCGGGATGTTCGGCTGTCCGAACAGCGGCCAGGTGGCGACCATCTGGGACTGGAACCAGTACCAGCGGTTCGAGTGCATGAGCAGGATCGTGTCGCCGAGCCCCTGGTCGAGGAGCGCGGCCTCGACGGCGGCCGCGCCGTGGATCAGCTTCGGGTAGGCCTCGGTGCCGGTGGGGGCGGCCGAGGTGTAGGTGATCGCGGTGGCGACGTTGGTCAGGCCCGTGGTCGCCCTGTTGAGGACCTTGCCGTCGAGGTTGACAGCGTAGGCGCGGATCAGGTCCTCGACGGTGGTGTCCTCGACACCCACGCCGCGCTCCACGGCCTGCCGGGAGACGGTCTGGGAGCCGGCCGCGGTGGCGACGTTGATCGACATCAGCGTGTCGTCGATGTCCTCTTCCTCGACCGTGTCGTTCTCGGCCGACTGGTCGTCGACGCTGGTGCCGGTGGTGACCTTGCCGATGTTCACGACCATGCCCTGGGCGGGGAGGTCGTGGTGCCGCATGGCATCCGCAGCGGGGCGACCGGCGCGGGCCAGCGGCGCGTACTGGTCGACGAGGTACTGGGGGACGACGAGGCCGGAGAACGCGCCGGTTCCGGCGGCACGCTCCTCGCGCTCCTGGAGAGGCCGGCCGGCGTTCGCGCGCTCGACGAACTCCTCCTGCATGTGCCGCTGGAGGCGCTCGTTGGCGCCCTGGTCGTTGCGCAGGAACTGGCGGGCGACGTCCAGGGTGAACTGGATGCCGCGCGGATCGTTCTCGCGCTGGTATGTGCGCGGCTCGGCGCCGACGCGGACCGACTGGGTGCCGCCGGCCGGGGCCGGTGCTGCCGGGGTGCGCTGGAGGGTGTTCGCCTGGAGGCGCTCGTCGTCGCGGAGCTCCTGCTCGAGGTGCCCGACGCGCTCGTTCGCGGCGTCGATCTGGGGGACGAGGCCGCGCGATTGGGTCGACAGCTCGTCGTAGCGGGCCTGGTCGGTCTCGCTGAGCGAGCCGCCGGCGGGGAGCGCCCGGAGCAGCGCGTGCTGCTCGTCGCGGATGCCGGCGCGCTGGCTTTCCAGCGCGGCGCGGCGTTCGATCGCCTGGGCGATCATCTCCTGAAGGGTCACAACAGGGCCTTTCTCGTGTGCGGGGTGAGGGTGTCTGCCATGACCAGGCGGATGTTGCCGCGCGCGCCCGGATCTTGGACGGTGGCCGCATGGCGGGTGCCGCGGCCGGAGGCCGCGGGGTCGGTGGGTCAGTCGAGGCCGAGCTCGAGCCGGGCCAGGAGCGTCTCCCGGTTGGGGCCGACGGCCGGCGCGCGTCGCTGCTCGAGTCCGAGCTCGGTGATGCGGGCGTCGGCGGCCGCGGCGATCGCGCGCAGCACGGGGCCGCTGAGGTGCTCGATGCCGTCGATAGCGGCCGCGGCGCGCGAGCTGATCGACGTGTAGGGGTTCGCGCCATAGTTGACGGCGGAGACGTCGCCGCGGTCGATGTCGACCTCGGTGATCGTGTAGGCGGTGTAGTCGGGCGACCATTCGCCGCCGATGATGCGGAACGCGAAGCTCATCTGGTCGATGTCGCCGTCGTCGACGGCTGTGACGGTGTCGCGGACGTCCTGCCGCTCGGGGTTCACGAGAGCCTGGACGGTCAGCGAGCCGGTCGCGTCGGTGCCGAGGGTGAGGGTCTTGGAGACCTTCGTGCGCGCCATGGTCATGCCGCGGTGGTTCAGCAGGAACGCGACGTCGGGGTCGGCTGCCAGAGTCTTGTCGAAGGCGCCGCCGGCGATGCGCTCGTCGTAGGGGCCGAAGAAGTCGTACATCGTGTACCAGGTGTCGGCGACGGAGGCGACGCCGTCGAGCTGGTAGAACGGCTTGCCGTCACGCTCGACCTTGGAGGCGCGCAGCTGTGCGCCGAAGGCCTGCGCGCGCTGCGGCGTCGACGGGGCGATCGCGGGGTTCGCCTGCGCCGCGGCGCGGCGGCCGGCGATGTCGGCCGCGATGGTGATGTGGGCCATGGTCACTCTCCTTGCGTGGTCGACTTGGCGGTGGGTTGGTTCTTCGGCCAGAGCCGGTCGAACTCGGCGAGCTGATCCGGGGTGAAGGGCTGGAGGTTCATCAGTGCGCGCGCTTCGCTGGGCGCGCGCACCCGGCCGGCGACCTCGGCGATGAGAAGTTCCGCCTGTGCCTTCGGGTCCAGGCGCAGCAGGGCGCGGGAGTTGAACTTCATGTGCCGGGGTGCCGGCAGCAGGTTCCTGGAGATGAACTTCTCCCGGCGCGTGATGACGGGCTGGAAGTTGATCGTGAGGAACTGCAGGTTGCGCTGCGTGACGTTCGCGTAGGTGACGGTCGATCCGGTGAAGTCGATGTCGGCGAGATCTCGCGGCATGCCGAAGAACCGGGCCTGCTCGACTTCGGTCGCCTTGATCGCGTTGAGGAAGACCGCGTCGTTCTGCGCGACCTGGGCCATGTCGAGCTCCCAATCGGAGCCCGTGACGAAGATGTCGCCGGCCTGCAGCGAGGCCCGGTACTGGTCCTTCACCTTCTGCGCCTCGCCGACGTTGAGGGTGCGCTTGATGTTCCGCAGGATGCCGCGGGGGATCGCCCCGTTCTTCGAGAACCAGGAGTCAGCGAACTCCTGGGCGGAGCGCCACAGGCCCAGCGACCAGGCGGCGTGAGCGATCGGGGAGAGGCCGACGACGAGGCCGGGGAGCGTGTACTGCCGCTCGTGCCAGATCTCGTCGGGCGTGTACTTCTGGCCTCGGATCCAGTAGCTGAGCTTGTCTTTGCGCACCCGGACGATGACGTCGGCGTAGTCAACGAGGTCGATCTTCGCCGGCTTGCCGTTCCGGTCGGCCTCGCGGATGATCCCGAAAGCGTTCCCGCAAGTGTCCAACGAGGTCTGCGAGGAGTGGAACCACTCGATGATGTCGATGTTGGTCGTGGACGGGTCGGAGAAGAACGGCGGCGCGGGGACTTCTGCGTCGATGCCATCGACCTTGCGGAACACGTCGATCGGCAGCGTGGACAGCAGCGCGGCGCGGGTCTGCACGGCCGTCCAGACGACCGAGTGCCGCATCGCGTCGCCCATGGGGATCCGCGGCCGCGGTGTGGAGCCCCACCGGTATGGGAAGGTGCGCTCGGTGTCGTTCGGGGCGGACCGGGCGCGGGTGAACGCGCCCATCAGCTGAGCTTCCAGCCGGCGTAGACGAGCATCGCGCCGGCCACGATGAGGGCGGCGGGGATGCAGAACAGGGCGATCCCGGCGACGACGAGCGCCCCGCCGAGCACCTCCAGCGCGGTCGTTGCGGCGTTGCGGAGCATGGGCGCCTCCTAGGCGATCGAATCGAGCACGTCGTAGTCCTCGAGGCTGGCGAGGTGGAACCCCCACGCCGCGCAGGTGCACGCGATCAGCGGGGAGATGATCGTGGTGGACTTCGCGCGGTTCCAGGTGCGCGCATCCCCGGTTCCCCACACGGCGCCGGCCGCTGCGATCTCCAGCGGCACCTGGCCGGCTGGCAGGTGCAAGATGTTGCGGTTGGAGACGCCGTCGTAGTAGTACGCGCAGGCTGCGGCATACTCGCCCCGGGAGAGGATGACCACCTCGATGTCGGCGCGGCGGAGATCCTCCTCGAGCGTCGCGGCCGGGGAGCCGCCGACGACGTAGACGCGGCGGTTGTAGCGCGGGAATCGGTCGAACTTGTCGATCAGGAATGGGACTACCCAGGTCGTGCCGCGCTCGTGCTTGACGACCTCGGCGAGCTCCTGCCCGTCCGGGGTCTGGCCGGCCCACGACACCGAGGACCAGGAGCGGTCCAGGGCGACGTCGAGGGCGAACTCGCGCGGGCCAGCGATGTACGTGTCGACGCCGGTGCCGGACCAGTCCTCGGTGTCGAAGACCATCTCCTTGGACGCGCCGCGGTCGGTGATGTTCCGGAAGGCGCGGTCGAAGTCGCGGTCCGTCATTGACTCGCGGGCGGCGAGCACGTCCTCGATGCGGATGTCGCCGGAGGCCAGCGCCGGCATGAACGTCTTCCAGTTGTCGACGTCGTCGCGATCGTTGGACGGGTCGTCGGACCACTCGAAGTAGGCGATGCGGGTCGGCTGGGCTCTCGCCGAGAGCACGTCGGCGTCCAGCCGCTCCCGGTTCGCCTCGATCTTCGCGTTCAGCGGGATCGACTGCGCGTCGCCGGCCGTGGAGAGAAACCACGCCTGCGCGTCGGCGCGGCGGATCATCGCGGGGATGAACGCCTGCTCGACGCGGGTGTCGACCTGGGAGAAATACTCGTCGGCGATGCCCTCGTCCAGGGTCTTGCCGTGCCCCGACTTGGTGGTGGTCGCGCTCGGGCGGTAGCTCGAGCCGTTCGCCCACCGCAGCGCGTGCCGGCCGTTGACGCTGTCGACCTGGAACAGCCGACCGAACGGGGTTCCCTCCAGCAGCTCGACGTGCTCTTTCCACTTCACGATCGCGTCGTCGCCGGTCTGGGCGGTGTACACGATGTTCTGCGGCCGCCCGAAGGTGGAGACCATGCCGAAGGCGCGGTAGACAGACTCGGCGAGCATCAGCGTCGTCTTGCCCGACTGGCGGGGGACCAGCAGCACGATCTCGCGGTAGACGGGCAAGCCGGTCTTCGGGTCGACCTCGCCGGCGATGTTGGCGACGTGCTCCTGCCACGGCATGAGCGGGAAGCCGAGCGCCCGAGCGACGGCGGCAACCCTCGGCCCGTGGCTCGGGTTGTTCGGGTTCCGCCGCGTCGAGTACCTAGGCGGGCACCAGAGGCTGGGCGAGCTGCTCGAGGAGAGAGGCGAATGCGTCGGCACCGGCACCCTCCTTGCCCTTGAGCTCGCGGATCGTGTCGACGAGCTGCTTCACGAGCGGGGCCTTCGAGGTCTTGGAGTCGACGGAGTCGATCTCGCGGGCGAGGACGATCGCCGCAGCCTTGTATGACTCGAAGAACGGCAGCGACTTATCCGCCAGCTGCTCGAGGTCGTCGCGGACCGCCTTCTCGGTCGTTCCGTAGGCCGGCACCTGGCGATAGCCGGCCTGCGCGGGCCCCGCCGGCTCCTGCGGCTCATCTGTGGGAATGGACTGTGGTCGCGGCACGAGTGTGATGACCGCGCGCATTCCGCGGTCTCGTGCGCGGTCGCGTTCGCGCTGCCTGACCTTGCGGTGAGCGGCCTTGCAGCGATCGCAGGTGTTTCCGGCCTTCAGCTCGATCCGGTACCGCTGCTCGGTGCCGTGGCGCGGGATCTTCGGCATCGGGTGTGGTCGCCTTCTCAGAACGGGGAGAGAAAAAAAGGAAGCGAGCGCGGTCTTTCCCTCGATGCGGATTCCAAAAAACTGGCCGGGTTTTCGACGGAGTCAGTTGTTTCACAGGATCCACACGACTGATTCCGTATCAGGGCGTGATCGCTCTTCGTGACGTTGTCCTCGCGGCTTCAGGTAGGAGACAGTCGAAGGCGACATCTGGAGCTGCCCGGGCGCTGCGACGGTCGCCTGTCGAGTAGCACGAGAGAGATGGTGATGGGCTGATTCAGGTCCAGTCCGGCGAGGTGCTGAGCGGCTCGTTTGTTGCGTTGCGCTTCGCGTTGCCGTAGGTCGCGCCGGCGCTGCTATTGCAGTGCAGGTGCTCGGCCCGCCCATGGTAGGGATGACCCCCAGCGTCGAGCTCGTCGAGGTGACCGTAGGTTCCGTACCAGACGTTCACCTCGCCGGTGATCGGATCCTTGTAGGGCAGCGTCCAGTCGATCTCGTCACCGCAGCGTCGGCAGTGGGTCTCGGTCTCACGCATGCGCTTCTTCGCGCGCTCGAGGGGGCGGCCGGATCTACCCCGCCGGTAGTTGATGTCGCGGTCCGCTCGATTCACGGCGCTCACCGCCCTTAACGACGAGAGCCCCGACCAGGTGGTCGAGGCTCTATCAGATTCCGGGTGAGCAGCACCCAAACTCTACGATTCGTAATACTCACACCGGGCGGCACCATATCCGCGCATTGACCATCTGGAACGGCGTGTCGCGCTTCGGCGAGCGCGGCAGTTCAAAGTTGCCGTTGGCGAGGGTCATGGCGTCAGCGGTCAATGTGGGCGTGCTTCTGTCTGATGATCTCGATCGCGGCGTAGCGGCTGGTGGCCATGGTGCTGTTGCGGCCGATCTTCGCCCACCAGACGTGGTCGGACTCGCGATCGCGCCGGCCGAGCAGCGTGCCGCTCTCGGTGTCGGTGACGTAGCCGTCACGGTCGATGTGGACACCGCTGCCGCCGCTGTAGCTTCTGTTCTTCATGTTGCCTTCCTTATAGTGTTCGCTTCGTGACGTGTGATCCACAGCTGGTGGTCTGTCAGCTCGAACGGATAGCGGCGGAGGTCGGCCCGGGATGGGATTGGAATAGCTTCTGGCAGACGGTTCTTGCGACCGCATTCGGAGCAAGCTTGGCATTGGCCGCCTCGTGGCTGTTGGCGGTACGCGGCGAGCGGAGCAGGTACCGTGAGCGGGTGGCTGACGCCGCCGCTGCCGTGATCACTTCGTTTACCCAGTTGAGGACGGGCACGCATCCGCGTGGCGAGCTTCCCACCGATCCAGTGACTCAGACTGCTCTCGCGAGCGTCTTGGCCTTCACTGCTCAGCTCAAGAGGCGTGATCTTCCGGTTGCGATCTTTGTCGTGAGCGCGTTCGGCTACACGCACATCGAGCACCCCGAGAAGGTGCAGCCTATGGCGATCTGGGTCATCAACGCCCTCGACTCGTGGTTGCGTGGATCGCTAACGTCTCGGGACTTCGCTCGGGCAGTGCCGCGCGAGTTGGAGATGCGATGGATTGAGAATCCAGACCTCACTGATTGGGCGACAGCCACCGGTTTTAGTCCTTGAGGTGAGCTCCCCGTCTAGATGCCATGCGATCCAGACTCCGGTTTGGGTGATTGGTGGTCCTCGAGGTGGGCGAGCTCCTGCTCGAGCTGGACCGCGATGCCGCGAGCGCGGTCGCGGTCGTCGATGTCTGTGGTTCGGGCCTGGAACTGCGCCCGGAGCTCGGCGGCGAGCTGAGCGAGGTCGGCGGTCTGCTCGGCGATGCGCCGATCACGGTCGTCGAGCTCGGTGGTGAGCTCGTGGATGGCGCGGTCCTGCTGCTGGACCCGCTCGGCGAAGGTCAGCAGGACGGTGTCTCCGGTGAGCTCGTGGCGGCCGCGCGCGGCGGCGATGAGCTCGCGGTTGGTGATCGGGGTCTCGGTCGTCATGTCAGCTCCCGATGATCTCGCCGGCGGTCCGGGCTGCGATGACTCGGAGCGCTTCATCGCCGAGGTGGACGAGATCGCCGATATAGACGATGTCGGCGCTGCGGCCGCGCATGGACGTAGGGGTGCCAGAGGCGAATTTGATTGAGCCGCCTGTCTTGGTGGTGATTCTCATGTTGCCGTTGTCGCGGGTGATGGTCGCGAGGGCGGTACCGAGCGCCTGGGCCAGCTCATCGAGCGTTTCGCGCCATGAGTGGCTCATGCCGACGATCAGGATGTCTCTGCCGAGGGTGGCGTCGTGGGCGATGCCTTCGACCTCGTAGCGGTTCATCGGGTCCTCTTTCTGCGGTCTCGGGTGGCTTTGATGTCGGCGAACAGGTACTCGGTGCGGTTGCGGCCGCTGGGGATCTTGAGGCGGTGCCGGCGCCAGTGGTCGCGACGGGCGAGGTTCTCGGCCGCGCGTCGGGTGACGCCGAGCAGGCGAGCGGCGTCGTCGAGCGTGACCCAGTAGTTGTCGGCGCCGGCGCGGGCCGGGTCAGCTGAGCGCACCGAACCAGTCCATGGGGTCGAGGCGGGTGTGGTCGGGGTCGAGGGTGCAGAGGATCTCGGACGGCCGCTGCTCCTCGTCGCCTGTCGGGATGATCGCGGTGAGGCGGCCGCCGCAGCGGACCGGGCCGTAGGGCGTCTCGGTGATCGGGTCCTGGCAGGTCGCGGAGTCGGGCAGGACGATGCGCTTGTAGCGGGGCGTCGTCGTGTCCAGGGCCCGCGTCGCGCGGCTCAGCAGCTGGTAGGCCTGCTCGAGCCACTCGGGACCCTTCGTCGGGTAGTGGGACAGCCAGCGGGCATGCCACGTCGCGATCGCGGTCAGCGCCGCCGGGCGGGGCATCGTGTCGGTGACGACGCACCCGTTCGGGGCGTCGTGGGTGATGGTGCGGATCAGCTCGCCGGCGTACTCGTCGATGCGCCGGATCGTCGACAGTGCCGCGGGATTCCACGAGGAGGTGACGTCCTTCACGCCGGACTGCTGTACCCGGTCCGCGTCATACCGCTGCGTCTTCAGCCGCGTCACCGCGTCGGCGAGCGCGGGCATGGTCTCGGCGAGTGAGCGGAGGAGGTGGGGGTAGCGGCCGTGGCAGATGCCGCAGAGGTCGGAGTCGCGTGTGGTCTCGAGGCGGCGGGGTTCGCCGGTGACGCGGTCGACGTGGGTGTTGGGGCAGTAGTGGTTGTGGTTGGGTCGGATGTAGGGCGGGTAGACGAGGTCTCCGATCACAGCTCTCCTCGGGGTGGTGTCAAGTGGAAGGCGTCGATGGCGAGCTGGGCGAGGGTTTCGGCGTCGACGGTGGCGAGGGATGCGACGTCGGCGAGGTGGCGGGCGGCGGCCGTCACGGGCACCATTGATCTGCTCGTGAGGCGGAGCATCTGCGTGATCGCCTGCTCCTGGGTGCGCTGTCGTCCGATATCGGTCACGATCTGCTGGAGCAGGTAGCGGCGTGCCCATCCGGTGATGCGGGGCAGGCTCTTCTTGGCGCGCAGCTGGCGGATGATGTGGACGGCTTCGTTGTGGTCCCATGGGGACATGCGGTCGTGACGGATGCTGTCTCTGCGGCGAGCGCGGTTCATCGGCGGTCTGCGTGCTTCTGGGCGAGGTGCTGGATCAGGGCGGCCTGCTCGCGGGTGAAGCCGTCCTCGCCGAGCTCGAGGATCTCATCGGCGACGCGCATGAGGTGGTCGGGGACCTGTCGGCCGGCGGGCACGGCGAGGATGATCGGCTTGTCGAGCATGATCGACAGGCCGAGCTCCACGGCGAACTTCACATCATCGGGCGTCGACGGGGCGATCGAGACGGTCACGACAGAGTCGGCGATCATCGGGGCGAGGCCGTCGATGACGTGCTTCGCCCAGACCTGGGCTTCGGGGTCCTGCATCCAGTCGGCCATCAGCTCGCCGCCTCCTCGTCGATGTCGTCCAGGGTCGGCTCGGCCGGGGTGTGGGTCTCGACGAGGCGCTGCTCGACGGGGTCCAGCTGGTAGCCCCACTGCTGCAGGGTGGTGAGGTAGCCGGCTGCGCGCGAGTCGCGGGCGTATTGCGGGTCGCGTACCAGGCCGAACCGGTATTCGTAGGCGCCGAGCGCCATGGCGAGCGCGACGTGCAGCGCGCGGTCGGGGCGCTCGATGAGGTGCTGCTGGATGTTGCCGGGGGTGTCGCCGCCCCAGGACAGTTCGCGGTGGGGCAGCCCGAGCAGGTCTGCGGCCTTGTGCAGGTCGCCGGACCCGGTCTCCTCGTAGGGCGTGATCTGGTGGTTGCGGATGATTCGGTGGGCGATGAGGCGGATCGCGTCGTCGGGGAGCTTCTTGCGCTGCAGCAGCTGGGTCGTGATCCACTCCTGCCGTTTGATGCTGGCTGGCCCCCACTCGGCCTTGTTGGCCTTCATCTGCTTCCGGTCGGCTTTCTCGGCCTCGGTGAGGTGCCGGCCGGCCTTGATGTAGGCGGGTGCGTGCCAGCCGTGTGCGGTCCAGTTGGCGACGCCGTACTCGACGGTCACGGTCGGCGTGCCGTACGAGCCGTTGACGGCGAGCCAGGCGCGCAGGTCGTCGCCGGCCTGCTTCTTCGCGATCGCCAGGGTGAGGCGCTTGGTGCGCTCCTCGTCGACATGCAGCGAGGAGACCTTCTGCACGGTCTTGGAGTCCCAGTTCGGGGCTCCGTCGAGGATCGTGACGCCGTCGGGGAGCTTGTCGCGCGCTTCGGCGAGCGCTGCGGCGACGGCGCGCTCGTGGCGGATCTCGTCGGCGACCCTGGCTGCGCGGAGGTGGGGCTGGGCACGGCTGAGCTTCGCGAGCGCCTCGTCGTCGCCTTCGAACTCGGCGTACACGGCGGCGTCTTCGAGGGTGATGGGCTGGCCGGCCTGCTCGCGCTGTTCGAATGCCTGGGTGGCTGCGGGGGACTGGGTGACCTTCAGCGCCTGCTCGACGGTGGTGGTGTCGCGTCGGGTCTTCTTGCCGATCTCCTCGGCCGGCAGGCCGAACAGTGCCAGCTGGTGGACGGCGGCGAGCTCCTCGGAGTCGGTGAGGCCGGTGCGGGCGCGGTTCTCGTCGAGCTGGCGGCCGATGCGGTCGGCGGCGTCCTGCGCGTCGACGACGAGGACGTGGATTTCGGTGAGGCCGGCCTGTCGGGCTGCGACGGTGCGGCGGTGGCCGATCTCGACGCGGTAGCGGCCGTCGTTGATCGGGTCGGGGTAGACGACGGGCGGCTGGAGGACGCCGTGTGCGGCGATCGAGGCGACAAGGTCGTCGGCGTCGATGCGCAGCTGCTTGCGGACGTTGGTCTCGTCGTCGACGACGAGACGGTCGATCGGGACGAGCTCGAGTCGTGGTCCAGTGGCGGGTGTGGTGAGCGCGTCGACGACGGATGCCTGGCTGTCAACTTGCATGTCGGGCATGGTGGGTCGGCCGCGGCGAGCGCGGGGCTTGATCTCGGTGACGTTGTCGGTCATGGCTGGATCCTTCGGTTGCGGGTGGTGCGGGCGGCGTCGCGGCGCCGGTGCAGGCGGGCGACGAGCTCGGGGTCGTGGTGGTGTGCTTCGGGGGTGTCGATGGCCTGGTGGAGCAACTGCCAGTAGCGGGCTGGTGTGATGCCGAGGCGGGTGCGGATGGCCTGGTCTTTGCGCTCGTCACGCGGGGTGTCGCGTTCGAAGTCGAGGAGCGCGGCGACGTCGGGCGAGTGCAGCTCGAACGGGTCCTGGCTCATGTCGCCCCCCCCTGTGTCACTGTTCGGGCTCCTCGACGAGGTGCATCTTGAGCGCGTCGTCGGGGAGGATCGGGTCCGTGATCGGGTGGATGTCAGCGAGGACCTTGGGGATGTCGATAAAGCCGGCGCGCAGGAGGGCCTCGGCGATCTTCACGCGGGTGGCGTTCTCCATGCGGGCGTTGGAGCGGCCGATGATCTCGGCGACGCGGTCTCGCATGTCGAGCCAGTCGGAGGCGGTGATGTTGGCGAGGGTGGTGCTCACGTCTGCGGTGAGCGGCTGCTGTCGGGCCATGGTGTGCTCCTTCGGGTTTGTTCAGTCGAGAGTGATGAGGCCGTCGGACAGCTGGTCTGCTTCGGCGGGGGTGATGGTGGTGATGCCGCCGGTGTCGTCGTAGAGCACGAAGCGGCGGTGGTAGACGTTCGTGGCGGGGTCGTGGCCCCATCGCGCGGCCGGCCACGCTGCCGGGTTCGGGACCCAGCCGGGTACCGCGAAGCCCTCCGCGATCGCGTCGGCAGGATGGCCGGTCTTCCAGCCGTGGCATCCGGTGGTGCCGGTGCCGCACAGCAGCTGGAGGTTCCCGGCGGTGGTGTTGTGGGCGGTGCGGTTCTGCCGGTGGTCTCGGGTCACGTCGGTGCGGCCGCAGCGGACGCACCGGCCGGCGTCGCGTTTGGTCGCCAGCTGGTAGGCGCGTCTCGCGTCCTGCGGCGACAGCTTCGGTGTCTTGGGGCCGATCATGGTGTGGGCTCCTTGAGGCGGGTGACGGTGGCGAGCTGCTCGAGTCGGTCGCGGCGGGTGCGGCATGCGGAGCACGTGACCCACAGGGCCAGCCGCATGGTGTCGATGTGGGCGGAGCAGACCCAGCCGATGCCGCCGCAGCGCCGGCACCTGGTGTGCCAGGCTGGCGGCTCGGTGCACCCGGCGGTGCTGCAGGTCGCGGTGATGCCGGCGAGCTCGGCGTCGAGCCGGGCGAGCGTCAGGGCGTCCTCGGCGGGCTCCTTGTAGGCGTCCATCAGCGTCTCCCGGCGAGGATCGCTGCAGCATCCGGGCCCCACTCGGCGGCGGAGCGCTGCAGGGTGCGGATCACGTACCCGGTCGGGTCGACGACTGCGGCGGGGGAGCGGCGGATGATCTGCTCGCAGAGGATCCACGCCTCGGCGGTCGTCAGCGGGTAGTCGTCGAAGAACCGCCGGCACCTGGTCATGACCCGGTCGACGTCGAGCGCCTGCGGCGAGCGCGGCCGCGGTTTCGGGTGGGTGGATTCTTCGTGGTCCAGTCCGGGGTTTTCCACAGCTGCTCTGGTGAGGGTGTCTATGGACTTGGGTATCTCTAAGAGGTGTTCAGGAGGTAGGGGGCCCACCAGTTGGGCCCCATTAAGGTCTTCGGTGGGCCCCTTTCTCGGATTTAGGGGCCCATGCGTGGGCCCCTTTTCGTCGGGGGCGTCGAGGGGCTCATCGGCGGCGATTTCGGTGTTGCGTCGGATGGTCTCAGCGCGCTTGCGGGCGCGGTCGAGGTTGGCTGCGCGGACCTCGTCGATGTCGAGGAACCAGGCCTTGGCGGCGTCGATCGCTTCTTGGCCCACACGGTTGAGGTCGGGGTCTTTCGTGTCGAGGCCCTCGATCTCCTCGGGAGTCGGGAAGACGAGGTAGGTGGTGCGGGCACCGCGGCGCGCGAAGCTGGTGCGGGCCAGGAGCTGGGCAGCGATGAGTTCGCTGAGGTATCGCTTGATGGTGGATTCGGAGGCGGGCCGGCCCTTGGTGGTGGTGACGACCTTCTCGAGCTTGTGGCGGCCCGGGAAGCTCAGCCGAGTGTCCTCGGCGGCGTCGTCGCAGATGGCCATCAGGGCGAGCTTGTGGGCCGGCGGGATGAGGAGCTGCTCGGCGTGGTGGACGTGGATGCGGCTCACGGCAGGCACACCTGCCACTCCGCGAGGGGGAACTCCTGGGAGTCGCCGTCGATGTCGAGGACGATGCGGTCGCGGGTCTGGCGCTTGAGCCGGCCCTCGATGAGCCGGTACTGGTCGTGCTCCCAGCGGACGATGCCGACGACGGGCTCGCCGCGCAGGTCTGCCGCGCGCGGCTGGGGCACCCAGTCGGTGCCGTAGGTCCTCGGGGTGTGGTGCGGGTCGCCGGCCTCACGGCGCCGGTGTCGGGACAGGCAGGCCTGGCACAGGCCGCGGCCGCCGTGGATCACCAGCTCGGTGCCGTCCGGGACGTCCGGGTAGATCGCGCCGCGGCCCGTGGTGCGCATGAGGCGGTCGCAGTCCGCGCAGGCGCCGACGAGGCCCGGGACGGTGAGGGTGGATCCCATCTACTGCTCCTGGGTGATGTCGAAGATGATCTGGAGCCGCGCACCGGGTACCCGGTGCATGGTCACGGCGAGGCCGTGGTTGTGCTGCAGCTGCTCGAGGTGGTGGTCGAGGGCCTGCGTGGCGAGCACCACCTCGGTGATCGCCGTCTCGCGTGCCGGGGTCGGGTCAGGCATGGACGCCCCCCCCTGCCTCGGCGGCGGCGAGCTGCTGCTCGAGCTCGGCGACGCGCTCCTCGGCGAGCCGGCGCGCCTGCCGCTCTTCGCGGTACGCGCGCGTGGCATTCACGAGGTCCTCCTGCTGCCGCTCCAGGGCGTCACGAACGGCGTCCGGCGGCGGCGGGGACGGCTCGTCGACGGCCGGGGTTGCGTGATCCTTGACCAGGTCTGTGGTGGTCTCAGCGCGCGGCAGGGCGAGCTCGGAGGCGAGCACGGCGCGCAGCGCGTTCAGGGGCTTGGTGTAGAGGCGGTGCCCGTCGCGGAAGCGCTTCAGCGTGCTGACGGCGATACCCGATTCGGCCGCGAACGCTGCCTGGCTGGTGTGCTCGAGGCGGGCGACCAGTGCGGCACGGAGGTCCTCGAGGTCGGCGGAGTGGCTGTGCAGGCCTATGGAGGGCGATGCCGGTTCGGGTCCGGCGTCGTCCTCCACAGGGTGTGGCTCGGGCGAGGAGGAGGTCTCCGGCTCACCAGTCGGATCCTCGGCCGTCTCGACGATGGTCGTGGAGCCGACCGGTGCAGCGGTCTCGGTCTCCTCGTCGATGAGGGCGGCGGGTGACTCCTCGCCCGAGGTGCGGGGTGTGACATCCGCGGGAGTCTTCTTCGCGGGTTTGTCACGTGGTGTGATGCCGGTCCGCTTCGCGTACTGGTCGTCCGCGGCCAGCGCGGCGAGCTTCTCGACGATGGCGGGCAGTTCGCCGGCGGGGATCGGGGTGCCGGCGTAGCGGGCCCAGGCACGGCCGGCGCGGAAGGACCCGTTGACGAGCTTCTTCGCGTCGCAGCACGTGAGACCGGATGCCCCGTTGCAGTGGGATCCCTGGCAGCCGGCGTCGTATCCGGCCGGTGTGCCGTGGGGGAAGTCCTGGTCGAGGAGGTCGGCGATGCGGGCGTTCATGGGCGTGCTCCGGGGTGGGTGACGAGGTAGCAGGGGCGGCACAGGAGGCCGGCGTCGCTGCAGGCGACGGTGTCGTAGGCGGTCGGGCCGATGAGCTCGGTGCCGCAGACTGCGCAGCGGGCGGTCAGATGCTCGGTGAGGTCGACGTCGGCGGTGGGGTCGTGCTCGAGGCGGACGGCG
>DASWPQ010000075.1:0-28209 GCA_036398375.1 Gryllotalpicola sp. | reverse complement strand
TGCCGCACGGTGACGTCATCGTCAAGTACGACGTGCGCTTCGCGCAGCCGAACCTCGCGCACCTCGAGATGAGGACGGTCCACTCGGTCGAGCACCTCTTCGCCGAGAAGAGTCGCAACCACAGCACGGCGGTGATCGACTTCTCGCCGATGGGCTGCCAGACCGGCTTCTACCTGATCCTGCAGGGCGAGCCCGCCTACGACGAGGTGCTCGAGCTGATCGAGGCGACCCTCACCGACATCACCGAGGCCGCCGAGGTCCCCGCCGCCAACGAGGTGCAGTGCGGCTGGGGCGCCAACCACTCGCTCGAGGGCGCCCAGCGGGCGGCCCGCGACTTCCTCGCCCGGCGCGACGAGTGGAGCCAGGTCATCGCATGACCCCGTCCGCCTCGGCAGCGACAGGGACAGAGACAGGGGCGGAGTCCGCGGCGCCGGCGGAACCCCGCGCGGTCGTCGTCGTCGCCATGGAGGAGGAGGCCGCGCCCTTCCTCGCCCGCGGCCGGCAGACCGGCGAGCCGCTCGCCCACGAGAGCGGGCCCGGGCTGCGCCGCGACCTCCTCATCGACGACCGGCCCGTGACGCTGCTGCGCAGCGGGATCGGCTTCGCGAACGCGGTGGCGGCCGCCGCCTACGCGTACTACACCTTCGGACCCGCGGCCCCCGTGATCAGCGCGGGCACCGCCGGCGGCCTGGCCCGGGGCGTGCGGGTCGGCGACGTGATCGTCGGCTCCCGCTATGTGAACCTCAATGCGGATGCGACGGCCTTCGGCTACGCGCTCGGCCAGGTGCCCGGCATGCCCGAGGACTACGCGGCCGCTCCCGGGCTCATTGCGCGCGCGCTCGGCGCCGAGCACGGTGGCACCGAGCACGGTGACGCCGAGCGCAGCGGCACGGTCCGCAACGACACGGCGCGCAACGGCACGGTCCGGGCCGCGGCGATCGGTTCGAGCGAGGCCTTCGTCACCGCGGCCCGCGCGGCCGCGCTGCGCGGGGGCTTCCCGGACGTCGCCGCCGTGGACATGGAATCCGCCGCCCTCGCCCAGTTCGCCCACACCCACGGCCAGTCCTTCCTGTCCGTCCGGGCGATCAGTGATCTGTGCGCCCCCGACGGCGACGAGTTCCTCACCCACGTCGACGATGCGGCCGAGCGTTCCGCCGAGGTGGTCGTCGCGGCCATAATGAGGCTGTGACCGACAGCCGCCTCGCCATCGTCGTCCTCGCAGCCGGTCAGGGAACGCGGATGAAGTCCGCGACTCCGAAGGTGCTGCACGAGCTGGCGGGGGTGCCGCTGCTCGGGCACGTCCTCGCCACCGCGCAGGCGCTCGACGCCGCCCAGCTGCTCGTCGTCGTCCGGCACGAGCGGGAGCGGGTCGCGGCCGCCGTGACCGGGCTCGCGGCATCCGCCCGCATCATCGACCAGGACGAGGTGCCCGGCACCGGGCGCGCCGTCGAGCTCGCCGTCGCCGCGCTTCCGCCGGACTTCGACGGTGACGTGCTGATCCTCTCCGGCGACGTGCCGCTGCTGGACGCCGACACCCTGCGCACCCTGCTCGACGGGCACCGCGCCGCCGGGGCGGCCGGCACCCTGCTCTCGACGGTCGTCCCCGACCCGAGCGGCTACGGCCGCATCGTCCGCGACGCCGAGGGCGCGCTCGCCCGCATCGTCGAGCAGAAGGACGCGAGCGCGAGCGAGCGGACGATCGACGAGATCAACGCGGGCGTCTACGTCTTCGGCGCGAACGAGCTGCGCGACAAGCTCGCGAAGCTCACGACGGCGAACGCACAGGGGGAGAAGTACCTCACGGACGTCGTCGCCGCGCTGCGCGCCGCGGGCATGGACGTGAGCGCTCTTCCGACCCCCGACAGCTGGAAGGTCGAGGGCATCAACGACCGCGCGCAGCTCTCCGAGGCGGCGGCGCGGCTCAACGCGCTCATCGTCCGCGGCTGGCAGCTCGCGGGCGTCACGGTGCAGGACCCGGCCAGCACGTGGATCGACCTGGCCGTGCGGCTCGAGCGCGACGTGACGATCCTGCCGAACACGCAGCTCACCGGCGCGACCGTCGTCGCGGAGGGTGCCACGGTCGGCCCGGACACGACGCTCCTCGACACCGAAGTGGGGGCGGGGGCGCGCGTTACACGCACCGACGCCGTCCTCGCGGTCATCGGCGCACGGGCATCCGTCGGCCCCTTCGCCCAGCTGCGTCCTGCCGCCAACGTGGCCGAGGACGCGGTGACGGGCTCCTTCGTGGAGATCGCCGGGCGTCCGTGAGCGCCCGCGGGCGCGAGCGCCCCGCCGCGACCGGTAGGATTGCCGGTGAGGGCTTGCTCGGGCGCGAGTCCGGGAGGGCGTGGCCGGTGACGGAGTCCGAGATGATGTCGGGGATCAAGTCGTCCTCACAACGCCGACTGGTGCTGGCCTCAGGGCGAGCCCACCCCGAGCTGGCCACGAACGTGGCGTATGAGCTCGGCATCGAGTTGCTCGGCACCGACATCCGCACCTTCGCCGGTTCCGAGATCTACACGCGCTTCGATGAGAGCGTGCGCGGCGCCGACATCTTCCTCCTCCAGTCGCACACCCGCCCGATCAACGAGTGGCTCATGGAGCAGCTCATCATGGTCGACGCGGCCAAGCGTGCCTCGGCCAAGCGCATCACCGTCGTCGCCCCGTACTACCCCTACGCCCGGCAGGACAAGAAGGGTCGCGGCCGCGAGCCGATCTCGGCCCGGCTCGTCGCCGACATGTTCAAGGTGGCCGGCGCCGACCGCATCATGTCGGTCGACCTGCACGCGGCGCAGATCCAGGGCTTCTTCGACGGCCCCGTCGACCATCTCTTCGCGATGCCGGTTCTGCTCAAGCACTTCCAGGAGTCGCTCGACCCCGCGACCCTCACCGTGGTCTCGCCCGACATGGGGCGGGTGAAGGTGGCGGACGCCTGGAGCGACAAGCTCGGCGCCCCGCTCGCCATCATCCACAAGCGCCGCGACCCGAAGGTGCACAACGACGTCTCCGTGCACGAGATCGTCGGTGACGTGGCGGGCCGTGTGTGCCTCCTCGTCGACGATCTCATCGATACCGGCCGCACGATCGTCAAGGCCGCCGAGGCGCTCAAGACCGCCGGCGCGGTCGGCGTCGTCGTCGCCGCGACGCATCCCGTGTTCTCCGACCCGGCGCTCGAGATCCTGCAGAGCAGGTTCATCGACCAGGTCGTCGTCACCGACACTCTGCCGGTGCCGCCTGAGAAGCGCTGGGATCGCCTCATCGTGCTCTCGATCGCGCCGCTGCTCGCCCGTGCGATCCACGAGGTGTTCGCCGACGGCTCGGTGACCTCGATGTTCGATGGGGCCGCGTAAGCAGATCCCGCCGGCCGTGCCGGCCCCCTCGGCCGGCCCGCAGCCGCCGAACGGAGTCGGCGCGCCACGCACCTCCGTCGCGATCGACTGCGCCTACTTCGACGACGGGCGCTGCCGGTCCTGCACGCTGCTCGACGTCGCCTACGACCGGCAGCTCGCGCTCAAGCAGGAGCGGGCGCGTGAGCTGATCGACGGATACGCCGGTGGCAGCGGCAGTGGCATCGCGTGGCTCCCTCCCGCCGCGAGCGAGACGGCCGGATTCCGGACGAAGGCCAAGCTCGTGATCGGCGGCACGACGGATGCCCCCACCCTCGGCATCCTCGACGCGGAGCGCCGCGGCGTCGACCTGGAGGGCTGCCCGATCGTGGCGTCCCCGATCCGGGACGTGCTGCCCCGGCTCGCCGCCTTCATCACCGCCGCGAAGCTCGTGCCCTACGACGTCCCCGCCCGCCGCGGCGAGCTCAAGTACCTGATCATCACGGCCTCGGCCCGCGGCGAGCTCATGGTCCGCTTCGTGCTGCGGTCCACGGAATCCGTCGCCCGCATCCGCAAGCACCTGCCCGCGCTGCGCGCCGAGCTGCCGCAGCTCGTGGTCGCGACCGTCAACCTGCTGCCCGAGCACAAGGCCGTGCTCGAGGGGGATGAGGAGCTCTGGCTCACCGAGCAGCGCGCCCTCGAACTGCCACTCGGCGAGGTGACCCTGCAGCTGCTGCCGCGCAGCTTCGTGCAGACGAACGAGGGCATCTCCACCCGGCTGTACCGCCGGGCCGCCGCCTGGGTCGAGGGGCTCGCCCCGGCATCCGTCTGGGACCTCTACTGCGGCGTGGGCGGCTTCGCCCTGCACCTGGCGGCTCCGGGGCGGCAGGTCACGGGCGTGGAGGTGAGCGAGGACGCCGTGGAGAGCGCGCGGCGCGCGGCGTCCGTCGCCGGCCTCAACGCGATGTTCACGGCGGCCGACGCGACCCGCTTCGCCCTCGAGTCGAACGCCGCCCCGGAGCTCGTGGTCGTGAACCCGCCCCGCCGCGGCATCGGCCCCGAGCTCGCCGGCTGGCTGGAGGCCTGCGACGCGGCGCACGTGCTGTACTCCAGCTGCAACGCGGAGAGCCTCGCCCGCGACCTCGCGGCGATGCCGAGCCTGCAGCCCGTGCGGGCGCAGCTGTTCGACATGTTCCCCCACACGAGCCACTTCGAGACGCTCGTGCTGCTGGAGCGCGTGCCCGCGGCAGCACCGGGATCCGTGCCCGCGTCGTGACCTCCGTGGCGTCTCGGCGTCGCGATCGGATGCGCCCGCACCCCGCGCCCGATCGGCGCGGGGTGGCACCGGGCGGCCCCGGCGACCCGCTAACGTCGGAAGCATGACCGCCCCTGCCCGACGGATACTGCACTTCGCGCTCGCGATCATCATCGTCGGAATCCTGGTCGGCATATCCTCCGGTCTCGTGAGCCTGCTGCTGCGCGGCTTCGAGCATCTCGCCTTCGGCTATGTGGAGGACCTCGCGCAGCCCGGTGCCGGTGGTGCGCCGGTCTGGCGCCGCTTCGCCGCGGTCGTCGCGGGCGGTGTGGTCGCCGCGGTCGCCTGGTGGCTGCTGCGCACGCGCGCGAAGGCCGTGCCGAGCGTGCAGAAGGCCGTCGACGGCACGCCGATGCCGTGGTGGCAGACGATCGTGCACGCGGCGCTGCAGATCATGATCGTCGGAACGGGCTCCTCGGTGGGGCGCGAGGTCGCCCCGCGCGAGCTCGGCGCCCTCATCGGCGGCTGGTTCGGGCGCGTCCTCGGGCTCGAGGGCCGCGAGCGCGCCGTGATCGTCGCGTCCGCAGCCGGCGCCGGACTCGCCGGCGTGTACAACATCCCGCTGGCCGGGGCGCTGTTCGCCGTGGAGATCCTGCTCGCGAGCGTGTCGATCGAGACGGTGGCGGTGGCGTTCGGCACCTCCGCGATCTCGGCGTGGGTCGCCGGCGTCGTCGAGGGCAACGAGCCGTTCTACGGCATCCACGGCGCCACCGCGTCCTGGTCGCTGACGATCTGCGTCGTGATCTTCGGGCCGCTGTTCGGGCTGCTGGGCTACTGGTTCTCGCACTGGGGCGCGTGGGCGGAGCGGATGCGGCCGAAGGGCGCCCAGATCCTGTGGCTGCTGCCCGCGGCATCCGTTCTCACCGGCATCGTCGCCATCTGGATCCCCGAGGTCATGGGCAACGGCCGCGCGGTCGCGCAGCTCGGCATGGACGCCACGAGCTGGACGGCGATCGGATTCCTCGTCGCCGCGTTCCTCGCCAAGGGCGTGCTCACGCTCGTCACGATCCGCTCCGGTGCCTCCGGCGGCGTGCTGACGCCCGCGATCGCACTCGGCGCCTCGGCCGGAGCGGTCATCGGGCTGCTCTGGTCGCTCGCCTGGCCCGGCACCTCGATCGCTGCCTTCGCGCTCGTCGGTGCGGCGGCGCTACTCGCCTCCAGTCAGAAGGCGCCGCTCATGGCGACGGCGATCGTCTTCGAGCTCACCCACGCCTCGTTCGAGTTCCTTGCCCCCCTGGGCATCGCGGTCGCGGGGGCGGTGCTCACCCGGCGTCTGGTCGAGTCCCTGGTCGATCGCAACCAGAAGCTCCTCGACCTGTGAGCTGAGCGCCGCCCCGGCTCGCGCCGGGCGAGGGCCGGGGCGGCGAACCGATCAGTGCCAGCTCGGCTCGGTCTCGATCTCCGAGCGGTCGCCGGACCAGAGGGTGTGGAAGACGCCGTCCTTGTCGACGCGCTTGTAGGTGTGCGCGCCGAAGAAGTCGCGCTGACCCTGAACGAGTGCGGCGGGCAGGCGCTTGGCCCGCAGCCCGTCGTAGTAGGCGAGCGAGGAGGAGAACGCCGGCGAGGGGATGCCCGCCTCGGCCGCCGAGACGACGATCCGGCGCCACGCGCCCTGAGCGGCGGTCACGGCGTCGCGGAAGTACGGCGCGAGCACGAGCGCGACGAGGTCCGGGTTCTCGGCGTAGGCCTCGGTGATGCGGCCGAGGAAGCGGGCGCGGATGATGCAGCCGGCGCGCCAGATCTTCGCGATGTCGCCCTTCTTGATGTCCCAGCCGAACTGCTGCGCCCCGGCGATGATCTCGTCGAAGCCCTGCGAGTAGGCGATGATCTTCGAGGCGTAGAGCGCCTGGCGCACGTCCTCGATGAAGGCATCGGGGTCGTCCGGCTTCCAGTCCTCGCTGTCCGGGCCGGGCAGATCGGATGCCGCAGCCCGCTGCTCCGGCTTGCTGGACAGCGAGCGGGCGAACACGGCCTCGGCGATGCCCGAGACGGGGACGCCCAGGTCGAGGGCGTTCTGCACGGTCCACGCCCCGGTGCCCTTGGCGCCGGCCTGGTCGACGATGATGTCGACGAGCGGCTGCCCGGTCGCGGCATCCGTCTGCTTCAGCACCTCTGCGGTGATCTCGATGAGGTAGGACTCAAGGTCGGTCGTGTTCCACTGCGTGAAGATATCCGCGATCTCGGCCGGGGTCTTGCCCGTGCCGCGGCGGATCAGGTCGTAGGCCTCGGCGATGAGCTGCATGTCGGCGTACTCGATGCCGTTGTGCACCATCTTGACGAAGTGGCCGGCGCCGTCGGTGCCGACGTGGGTGACGCAGGGCTCGCCGTCCTCGGCGCGGGCCGCGATCGACTCGAGGATCGGGCCGAGGGTCTTGTACGACTCGACGGAACCGCCAGGCATGATCGACGGGCCGTTGAGCGCGCCCTCCTCGCCGCCGGAGATGCCGGTGCCGACGAAGTGGATGCCCGTCTCGCGGATCGCCTGCTCGCGGCGGATCGTGTCGTGGAAATTGGCGTTGCCGCCGTCGACGATGATGTCGCCGGGCTCGAAGACCTTGGTGAGCTCGTCGATCACGGCATCCGTGCCGCGGCCGGCCTGCACCATGATGATCGCCGTGCGCGGGGTCGAGAGCGATGCGGCGAACTCTTCATAGCTGTGTGCCGGGACGAATCCGGCTTCGGGGTGTTCGGTGATGAGGGTCTCGGTGCGCTCCCAGGAGCGGTTGAAGACCGCCACCGTGTTGCCCTCGCGCGAGGCGAGGTTGCGGGCGAGGTTCGACCCCATCACCGCGAGGCCGACGACACCGATGTTTGCCACGGACTGCTCAGTCATGTCTCCACCCTATGGGCGCGCGCACACACGTGGGTGGGACGGTCGCTCCCTGTTATGCGGCTCGTCACGCGGTCCTCACGTGCGGCCGCATGCGGACCCCGCACTGAGGCCCCGCATAGGGGCTCGTGCGGCACACCCGCCGCCCGGGCCCTGCGACGCGGCGCCGTCCGGGACGCGAGAGGATGGTTTCATGAGCACCGAGACCCCCGCCGCCGTCCAGCCGATCGTCCTGATGGGCGTCAGCGGGTCGGGGAAGTCCACCGTCGGGGATCGGCTGAGCGAGGTGTCCGGCCGCGTCTTCATCGACGGCGACGATCTGCACCCGAAGGCCAACAAGGAGAAGATGGCCGCGGGCATCCCGCTCACCGACGCGGATCGCGAGCCGTGGCTGCGCCGGATCGGGGAGCGGCTGGCCGTCGGCGACGGCGTCGTGATCGCCTGCTCCGCCCTGAAGCGCGCCTACCGCGACCTGCTGCGGGAGTACGCCCCCGACGCGTACTTCGGGCTGCTGAGCGGCTCGCGCGAGGTGCTCGAGCAGCGCCTCGCCGGGCGGCATCACGAGTACATGCCCGCGACTCTGCTCGACTCGCAGCTCGCGACCCTCGAACCCCTCGGTCCGGACGAACAGGGCGCGTCCTTCGACATCGCGGAGCCCGTCGACGAGATCGTCGCCACGATCCGGGACGCGCTCGCGGCCGGCGAGCCCGTGGACATCGCGGCGCCCGCGCCCGGCGACATCGTGTGTGAGTGAACGGATGCCTGCGGTGGCGGATGCCTGAGACCGCGGGGTCCACGCACCGCCGGCGGCGGACGCCGGGGGCACGAACGGCCGGGGCATCCGCCCGCACGCCCCGGCCGGTCAGCGCGAGCGGTCCGCCTCGGTCACGGTGAGCTCGACGACGGCCTGGGCGCTCTTCTCCAGGAAGCGCACGAGTTCGTCGGGGCGCATCTCGGCGTTCATCGCGCCATCGACGAGGGCCTGCTCGGCCAGCGCGACCCAGGCGCGCAGGGCGAGGTGCAATCGGGCGTCGACGGCGACACCCAGATCGCCGAACACAGACAGGAGGCGTGCTGCCTGGGCTGAGCGCACCTCGTCGACGATCTCACGCACCGTCTCGTCGCCCGAGGCGGCCCCGCGCACCAGGGAGTAGAACGTCAGCCGGTGCTCGCAGGCGAAGGAGACGAAGCGCTCGATGGTGTCGTGCAGGCGCTCGAGGGGCGGCAGCTCGGGGCGCGGCTCCGTGGCGTGCATGAGGCTGTCGCGCGCGGTCTTCACGATCTCGTGGTGCAGCCCTGTCTTGGAGCCGAAGTAGTAGAACACGAGGCCGCGCGACACGCCGGCCTCCGCGGCGAGCACCTCGATCGTGATGGCGTCGAGCGGCCGGTCCGCCAGCGCATTCACCCCGAGGGTGATCAGCTGCCGACGTCGGGCCTCGGGGGTGAGGCGCGTGCGACGGTCGGGCGCGGACATGGCTCGATGTTACCGAGCGCCCGTGCCGACACGCGTGCCCCTTATTTGACCGCCTGTCAATAGCCTTGTACCCTCTTCGAGGTACGATAAGGGTGTCGTATCTGCCGAGTGTTCAAGGGGGAGCAATGAAGCTCAGTGGCATCGTGAAATCGCGCGGGGGGCGTATCGCGATGGTCGCCGTTCCGGTCGGCATCGCCGCGGCGCTCGTGATGGGTGGAGTCGCCCAGGGGGCCGTTCCCGTGTCGTTCGCCGTCTCGGGGACCTCGTTCACCATGGCCGGCACGGAGCTCGACGGCCAGCAGTTCTCGCAGTACGGCGGGGTCGCCAAACTGAAATCCGGCACGGAGCTGCCGGTGGCGATCGCCAACATCGGTGACGCGAAGATCAGCAATCTCTGTCAGTCGGTCGTCACGGACTCGCCGCTCGGGAAGATCGGGCTCGTCATCAGGGCCGGCGCGAGCAGCCCCGTGACGGCGACCAATCTGCAGATCGGCATGACCGACCTCGACGGCGACGCGATCTTCCACAATGTGCGCATCGGCACGGACGCCGCGAGCGTCGTCACCGCGGCCAAGGGCTCGGCCGGCGACTTCGCGCAGGACGCCGACGGCATCACCCTGAAGAACTTCTCCCAGACGGCGTACAGCACGACCGCCGGCACGCTCGCGCTGACCGGCATGAAGATGTCGGTCGTCTCGGGCGACGACGCGAGCTGCGGCAAGTAGGGTCGCGGCGCATCGTGACGACACGACGCGCCGCCTTCGCGCGCTGGCGCCGCGAGCGCCCCTTCTGGGGTGCGGTGCTCATCGTGCTCGGCGGCATCGAGGAGTTCTTCTCCGGTCAGCTCGACATCGGGAAGATCCATATCCAGCTCGGTCTCGAGGGCTTCCAGGCGCTCGTCATCCCGTTCGCCCTGGTCCTGCTCGGCGTGCTGATCGCGCTGATGCCCGTGCACCGCATCTTCTACGGGGTCATCGCGCTCGTGGTGGCCGTGTACTCGCTCATCGGCGTGAACCTCGGCGGCTTCCTCGTCGGCATGCTGCTCGCCGCCGTCGGTGGTGTGCTGGCGGTGTCGTGGCTGCCGCGGGCGGATGCCCCGGCCGGTGCCTCGCCACAGGCATCCGATCCGTCGCGCTCCGCCGGTTCGCGCGTGCCCGGCTCCCGCGTGCTCACCGGAGAAGGCCACGCCGAGCCCGTGATCGCCCCCTCGGTGCGTCGTGCGCGAGCGGACGAGGGGCAGGCGGATGCCGTGCCCGACGACGACCGGCACCGCCGTCCGCACCGCGATCACCTCGCACGCGGGGGCATCTGGGCGGCGGTCGCGATCGCGGCGCTCGCCTCCGGCGGGCTCGTCCCGCAGGCGGCGCGCGCGGCTGTGCCCTCCGCCGTCGCTCCCGCGGACGCGCAGGCCGGCTGCGTGCTGCTCATCTTCTGCTCCCCGTCATCGTCGCCCAGCCCGTCGTCGTCGCCGAGTCCGTCGGCGACGACGAGCCCGAGCGGCTCCGCGGGTTCGAACCCGGGCGCCGCCCTGGGGCCGGCTCCGGCTCCCGGCACGGGACCCGGCGGCGGGGGCGGAGGCCCCGTCGAGATCGCTCCGGACGGCGACGGCACGGTGCGGGTGCCCGGACAGGACCGCCCATCGACCCCCGCCCCGGGACGGGAGCCGACGACGCCGCCGGGGGCGTCGAGCGACCCGACGACGCAGACGCCGATTCTCGCTCTCGGCGCCGACAACGACCACGGCGTCTTCAGCCTGCCCTCGGCGAGCACCTGGGGCGATTCGCTGCAGCTGTCCGGACCGAGCCAGATTGGCGTGGTGACCGTCCCGCTCGCCGACGGCACCCGAGCGACGGCGATCCGCATCGCGTGCGACGCGCTCTCGATCGGCGGCTTCCACCTCGACACCGCGAACCGTGGGCAGGGTGTGAATCTGGACACGGGCGGCATGACCCTGTCGGGCCACGCCGTGATCTGGATCGACCGTATCGGCACGAAGTACGGCGACGACGAGGGGCTCGACGCGAGCCTCGCCGCGAACCCACTCACGCTGGAGCAACTGATGACCTTGCTCGGCCAGGGGCACCTGGTGCTCGGCCTCGTCGGCGCGCAGGGCGACCGGCTCAGCTACGCGGCCTTCGACGAGTCCGTGCGCGGCTGAGCACGCCGCCGGCGCGCGGTCCGGCTCCCCGGTCGGCTCCCCGGTCGTGCACGCCGGATGGACACGTGCGTGCGCGTCGGCGGGCGCACATGTCCATCCGGCGTGCACGAGGGCGAGGAGGCGGACCGAGAGGCGACGGCCGGCCCCACGGCAACTTTTGGCAAGAAGATGGCAAAGGCTTGCAGCCGGAAATTGTGAGCCCATAGTCTCCCGCTAGCCAGCCTTCGTGGTGCAGCGATTCGGCGCCGGAACGGATGGCGTCCCCGATGCTTCACCGAACGGAGTTGTTCGAACATGTTCAGCCAGAAGAACACGGAAAGAAGGTCAGGACCGGGTCGCGCCATCGCCGCGCTCGCCTCTGCTGCGGCCGTAGTGGCATCGCTGTTGCTGGCAACGTCGCCAGCAACAGCCGTCGCGGCTGCGGCGTCCGCCCCGGTCGGCGCAGCCGACGCCGCCGATCCGCAGGCGAGCGGTCAATGGTCGCTTGACGAGGGGTCCGGGACCACCAGCGCGGACAGCAGCGGCGGCGGTCACGATGTGACGCTCCGCGGCGGTGCGAGTTGGGTCGCGAGCCCGGGCGGCAAGGCGGTGGACCTCAACGGCAGCACCGGATACCTCGATAGCGGCGCCTCCCTCCTGCCGGTGAGCCAGAGCTTCACCGTCGCGGCGTACGTCCGGCTGGACAGCCTGCCTTCGCACAATGCCACGGTCGCCGGCCAGGACAGCACCTCCGGCCACGGCGCGTTCTTCCTCCAGTACCTGAGCTCGAACAAGCGCTTCGCCTTCGCGACCACCGGGGTGACCGTCATCGACAGCGGCGCCGCCCCGGTCGCCGGGCGCTGGTACCAACTCGTCGGCGTGTACGACGCCGACGCGAAGACGATCAGCCTCTACGTCAACGGCGCTCTGGCCGCGACGCACGCCGCGGGCACGACGGTCCAGGACGGCCAGGGCGACCTGGTGTTCGGCCGCGGCCAGTTCGGCGGCAGCGCCACGGACTTCTGGCCGGGCGCGGTCGATGAGGCCAGCGCGTTCCGATCGGCTCTGACCGCAGACCAGGTCGCCGCGCTCGCGTCGAACCTGATCGGCGCCAGCAGCGCCCAGATCGACGCGACCGGCACGACCGTCCACCTGACGATGAGCGCTCCGCTCACCGCGGTGCCGTCGGGAGCGGCATCCGCCTTCTCGATCACGAGCGGACCGAACACGATCGCGGTCACCGCCGTCGCCGCCGACCCCTCCGACCTGGCATCCCTCGTGCTGACCACGGCGAGCCCGGTGCCCTTCGCCTCGTACACCGTGACGACGGCGGTCGACTACGACGGCACCGGCGGGCTGACGGTGAGCACGGGCACGGTTCCCGCGTTCTCACTGGGCGGCTCATACGTGCAGAACGACGACAGGAGCTCGACGTTCCTGCCCACCCCGTGGACCGAGCAGGTCGACGACCAGAACCCGCTCCCCGACTACCCCCGGCCGCAGCTGACGCGCCCCGACTGGCAGAGCCTCAACGGCGCGTGGCAGTTCGAGGGCGCCGCCGCGGCGCTGACGCCGTCGTTCGGCGCGGAGCTGCCCGGGCAGATCGTGGTCCCCTACCCGATGGAGTCGACCCTCTCCACGGTCGGGAAGCACTACGACCACTCCCTGTACCGCCGCACCTTCACGGTCCCTGCGGACTGGAACGTCGGCGCGTCGAACCGGCTCCTGCTGAACTTCGGCGCCGTCGACTACCAGGCCACGGTCTACGTCAACGGCACGCAGGTCGCCACGCACACTGGCGGTTACACCGCCTTCACCGCCGACGTCACCGCCGCGCTGAAGCCCGGCGCCGCGCAGGAACTCGTCGTCGCCGTGACCGACACCACCACGGTGGGTCAGGCGCTCGGCAAGCAGTCGGCCAGCCCCTCCGGCTCGACCTACACGCCGACGTCCGGCATCTGGCAGACCGTGTGGATGGAGCCCGTGCCGACCGCGCACATCGACTCGGTCACGATCACACCGGACGCGCTCGACAGCAGGATCGAGGTGACGGTGAACAGCGCCTCCTCAACGGCCGGAGCCGTCGCAGTGGACGTGCAGACGAGCGACGATGCCGCCAACGGCACCGGCACGCTCGCGACGGGCAGGACGGTCGCCTCCGGAACGGGGACGGCCAACACGAGCTTCGCGATCCACGTGAAGGACGCGCAGCTGTGGACGCCCGACGACCCCTACCTCTACAACCTCAGGATCACGCTCAGGGACGGCGCCTCGGTCGACACGGTCGGCAGCTATACCGGCATCCGCTCGATCGGCGTGACCAAGGTGGACGGCGCCAACAAAGTCGTGCTCAACGGCAAGCCGATCTTCCTGCTCGGCACCCTCGACCAGGGCTTCTACCCCGACGGGCTCTACACCGCCCCGACCGACGACGCCCTGAAGTTCCCGCTGCAGTCGATGAAGGATCTCGGCTTCAACATCGACCGGGCACACCTGAAGGTGGATCCTGCGCGCTATTACTACTGGGCGGACAAGCTCGGGATGATGGTGATGCAGGATGCCCCCGCCACGGCCTACTACGGCGGGCCGGCGCCCTCTGCCGCGAACCTCGCCCAGTGGCAGGCCGAGACGGACGCGATGGTGAAGCAGCTGATCAGCTCGCCCTCCGTCGTGATCTGGACGCCGTACAACGAGCATGACGGCGAGAGCTCCGTCGCCGTGACCACGCAGGTCGTCGCGGACATCACGGCGCTCGACCCGAGCCGTCTGGTCGACGCGAACTCCGGCGCCAACGTCGGCGGGGTGGCGGACACCGGCGCGGGGGACATCCTGGACGACCACGCCTACCCGGGCCCGGCGAACCCGAAGCCCGATGCGAGCCGCGCCGCGATGGACGGCGAGCACGGCGGCCTGCGGCTCTCGACGCCGGGGCACGTCTGGACGACGCCCGGCTCCGGCGACCCGGTCCTGTGCGTCGCGGCATCCGGCTGCCCCTCGGGGACCACGACGATCGCGCAGCAGACCCAGCGGTACCTGGGCGTGACGACTCCGCTCGTCGACCTGGCCGCCTCGACGCTCTCGGGTGCGATCCTGTCGCAGGACAACGACGTCGAGTCGGAGACCGGTGGCCTCTACACCTACGACCGGAAGGTCCTCAAGGTCGACGCCGACACGGTGCGGGCGGTCAACGCGCAGGTCCTCGCGGCCGGCGCCACCGGCACCGTGGACGACCCGCCCGTGTCGCAGCCCGCCGCGACGACCGTTCACGCCACGCCCACGAGCGACACCGTCGCCCAGGGCGGCGCGTTCGCGGTGCACGTCACGGTCTCGGCGGCGGACGGCTCGACCCCCGACGGCGCGGTGACCGCCGAGCTCGACGGCGCCGCTGCGGGGGACCCGGTCGCGCTGGCGGCCGGCGCGGGGGAGCTATCACTGTCGACGGCGGGGCTTGCGCCCGGATCGCACACCCTCGTGATCCACTACCCGGGTTCGGATGGCTTCGCGCCGAGCAGCTCCACCCCGATCGGGTTCACGGTGACGAAGCCGGTCGCGCCGGCCTGGAGCCCGACGACGGTCTACACCGCCGGCGAGCAGGCCAGCTACCGGGGCGACACGTACACCGCCGCGTGGTGGACGCAGGGCGAGACGCCCGGCGCGAGCCCCTATGGCGCCTGGGAGCAGCAGGGCGCTGCCGTGGTCGGTGCGCCGGATGGCGCGCTGAGCTGGACGCCGTCGTGGATCTACCTCGGCGGCGAGACGGTCGCCCATAACGGGCACCTCTGGCAGGCCAAGTGGTGGACGCGCGATCAGGCGCCGGGCGACCCGAACGGGCCGTGGCAGGACCTCGGCGCCTACTGAGGCGCGGGCGGCGCCACGGACGAGGGCGCGGCGGGGCTGTGGATGCCCGCCGCGCCCTCTCTTCGTGTGCGCGAAAGCCGCTCAGGCCGCCGAGGCGGCGTCGATTCCGCGCTCCCCGTCGAGGCGGAAGGTGCCGATCGGGATGTCTGCGACGAGCCGCTGCGCGATCCCGAGGGCGTCGTCCTCCGAGAGCTGATGCGTCGCGACGAGCGAGGCGAGGAAGGCGGCGTCGACGCGGCGCGACATGTCGTGGCGGGCCGGGATCGAGCAGAACGCACGCGTGTCGTCGATGAATCCGGAGGTCTTGGTGAATCCGGCGCTGTCCGTCACGGCCGCGCGGAAGCGAGTGATGCCGGCCGGGGAGTCGAGGAACCACCACGGGGCGCCGACGTAGACAGAGGGGTAGAACCCGGCGAGCGGCGCGATCTCGCGCGAGAACACCGACTCGTCCACCGTGAAGAGCACGATCCGGAACGTCGGGTCGGTGCCGAAGGCGCGCAGGATCGGCGCCAGCGGCTCCGTGAACGCCCCGACGGCGGGAAGGTCGTGACCGGTGTCCGGCCCGTACGCCTCGAAGGTCGGCGTGTGGTGGTTGCGGATGACCCCGGGGTGCAGCTGCATCACGAGGCCGTCCTCGCTCGACATCTCGGCGAGCCGGTAGAGCATGTTGCGCCGGTAGGCGACGGCCTCCTCCGCGGTGATGCTGCCGTCCAGCCCGGCCGCGTGCAGCCGTTCGGCCTCGGCGGCCTCGAGTGGCTCGCATCCGGCATCACGCACGCCGGTGTCGGTCGCCGTCGCGCCCGCGGCGATGAAGTGGGCGCGCCGTGAGCGCAGCGCGTCGAGCAGCCCCAGGTAGCTGCCGCAGTCGATGTCGGCCGCAGCGGCGAGTTCGGCGAGGTGCGCCGGCCAGGCCGGGGCGCTCGGATCCATGTAGCGGTCGGCGCGGAAGGTCGGGAGGACACGCCCGTGGAAGGTGGGGTCGGCGCGCAGCGCGAAGTGGGCGGCGAGGTCGTCCGCCGGGTCGTCGGTCGTGGCGAGCACGGAGATCCGGAACCGGTCGAAGAGCGCCCGTGGCCGGAAGTCGTCCCCGGCGAGGGTCTCGGACAGCTGGTCGTAGAGCTCGTCGGCGTTGGACGCCGACGGCTGTGTGGTCAGGCCGAACACGTCGTGCAGCTCGGACTCGAACCAGTACCGCACCGGCGTGCCCAGGAACAGGTCCCAGCGTGCGCAGAAGGCGCGCCAGACGTGCCGTCCGTCCACGGCGGCCGGCACGTTTCGCTCGCCGTAGCCGAGCTCGCGCATCGAGACGCCGGAGGAGTGCAGCAGGCGCGTCACATAGTGATCGGGGGTGATGAGCAGAGCGGCCGGATCGGGGAAGGGCGTATCGTTCAGCAGCAGTTCGGCGGGGACGTGCCCGTGCGGCGAGTAGATCGGCGCGTCCGCGACGCCGGCGTAGAGGCGTCGCGCAATGGCGCGCTCGGTCGGGTCCGCGGGGAACAGACGGTCGGGGTGCGGTTCGAGGACGGTCACGATGGCCTTTCCGTGTGGGAAGCCGCGCTCCTGCGGCGTGTGGTGTTCCCTCCGGGTGCGGCCGGAGCCGGTCCGCTTGAGCCGCGGACCGTCAGGTGGGTGGGCAGCGTGGCGGCCTGGCGGATGCCGCCGGGAAGCTGCGTGCCGAGGCGCGCGACGAGCATCGAGACGGCGACGCGCGCCGCCTGCTCGGCCGGCGCGGTCAGCGTGGTGAGCGGTGGATTGCAGAAGTCCGCGCCGAAGATGTCATCGCAGCCGACGAGGCTGATGTCGTGCGGAACGCGGACGCCGCGCTGCTCGAACCGACCCAGCATGCCGATCGCGAGCAGGTCGTTGAACGCGATGCAGGCGGTCACCCCGCTGTTGAGCACAGCATCCGCCGCCGCGGTGCCGCCGCTGCGGTTGGGCGAGAACGGTCCCACCATGCGGGTGTCCACGCCGAGCCTCTGCCCGGCCTTCTGGAGCGCCCGCCAGCGCCCTTCGTTGGGCCAGGAGGTGGCCGGTCCGGAGGCATAGGCGATGGTGCGGTGGCCGAGCGACACGAGGTGCTCCATCGCCTGGTCCACGCCGCTGGGCGTGTCGATGAAGACGCTGGCCACGCCCTTGGTCTGGCGGTTGATGGCCACGAGCGGGATCTCCTCCGCCAGAGCCGTGAGCCGTCGGTCCGTCAACCGTGTCGCGGTGAGGATCGCGCCGTCGTACGAGCGGCGCAGCGCGCGCAGCATCTCCACCTCGTGCTCGTCCGACTCCTCGGTGTCGATGAGCAGCTGGGTATAGCCGGCCGCCTTCAGCTGCTGCTGCGTGCCGCGGATGATGTCGAAGTAGAACGGGTTCGTGATGTCGGAGACGAGCACGGCGACGCTGCGGGTGCGCCCGGACGTGAGGGCGCGGGCCTGCGAGTTCGGAACGTAGCCCAGCTCGCGCGCGGCCTTCTCGATCCGCTCCCGCGTGGCGGGGTTGACGCGGCCCGGATTGGTGAGCGCGCGCGACACGGTAGAGGTGGCGACGCCGCAGGCTCGCGCGACGTCGGCGAGCGTCGCCGGCCGTCGCGGCAGCGCGTCCTCGGTCCGCCTCATGACGACGAGCCAAGCACACTCGGCAAAAATTGGCAAACGCTTGCAGCAAGGTTGCCGCGCTGTCTACAGTCTCGATAGTCGGCTCCGGCCGGCGCACACCATTCCTGCAACACCTTCCCCGGCTCAAAGGAGAGTCCAGATGAAAAGACGACAGGCGCTGGGTGCCCTGGTCGGGATCGCCGTCCTCGGCATCGCGCTCCAGGGGTGCTCCGGCAATTCCGCCTCGAACGGGGGCGGCGGCCTCGACGGCAAAGGCAAGACCCTCGATGTGATGATCGAGTCGCAGCCGATCTACCCGACGCAGCAGAAGCAGTGGTTCTCCGACGTGTCCGCGGCCTTCGAGAAGCAGACCGGCGCGAAGGTCACGTTCGAGACCTACCCCAGCCCCCAGGACGAGCTGACCAAGATCCAGACCTCGGTCGTCTCGGGCCAGGGCCCGGACATCTACACGCTCGGCACGACCTTCACGCCGACCGCCTACTCCACCGGCGCGTTCACGACGATGGACGACGCGACGTGGAAGGAGGTCGGCGGCAAGGACCGGTTCATCCCGGCCACCCTCGGCATTTCCGGCCCCGACGACCAGCACCAGGTCGGCATCCCGTTCTCCAGCCGCCCGTACGTGATGGCGTACAACAAGGACATCCTCACCCAGGCCGGAATCAGCCAGCCGCCGACGAGCTGGGACGAGCTGACCCAGGACGCCGCCAAGGTGACCGGCAACGGCGTCTACGGCATCGCGGTCGACTACGCCGACGGCTACGACCCGTGGAAGTACATCTGGGGCATGTCGCGTACGGCGGGCAACCCGATCGTCGACGTCACGACCAAGAAGGCCAAGATCGACAGCCCGGAGGTCATGAAGGCCTACCAGACCTACTTCGGCTGGCTCACCCAGCAGAAGGTGGTGGACCCGGCCTCCGTCGGCTGGAAGGGCGCCAACGCGCTCGCCGCCTTCGCCGACGGCAAGGCCGCGTTCCTGCCGATGACCTCGAGCACCTCGGCCGCGACCCTCGACAAGTCCGCGGTGGCGGGCAAGTACGCCTACGCGCTGCTGCCGACGATCCCCCCGGGGCAGACCGCCACGACCGGCGATCCCGCGGCGAGCATCCTCTCGGGTGACAACATCGTGGTCGCCAAGTACTCGAAGAACCAGGACCTCGCATTCGCCCTGGTCAAGTACCTGACGAGCGCCGACTCCCAGCTCAGCTACCAGAAGCTCTTCGGCGACCTGCCCACCAACGTGGACGCCGCGAAGCAGTTCCAGACGAACAACCCCGCCTTCGCACCGGTCATCGACGCCGCGGGCAAGTCCTACGGCACCCCGTTCACCGGTGCGTGGAGCGATGTGCAGCTCGACCTCACCAACGTGGTCGTCCAGTCGCTGCCGCAGCTCGCGAGGGGCTCGCTGTCAGACGACCAGATCGAGAGCAAGCTCAAGGCGGCGCAGTCGGCCGCGCAGACCTCGCTCGACAAGGCGAAGGGCTGACGACCGAATGGTCTCCACCGCTCCCGGGGCGGTCAGGCGGTCCAACCGCCGCCTGGCCGCCCGGCGCGAAGGTCGGCCGCTGTGGATGCTCGCCCCCGGCGGGGTGCTCATGGTGGTCGTCATCGTCGTGCCGCTCATCATCGCCCTGATCATCTCGCTGCTCGACCTCGATCAGTACACGCTGCGCTCCTGGCTCCAGGCGCCCTTCATCGGGCTGAAGAACTACGTCGAGGCCGTCGGCGGCTCACAGCTCATGCCCTCGGTCGGCATCAGCGTCAGCTTCGCCGTGATCGTCGCCGTCGTGTCGCTTCCGATCGGAGCCGCTGCGGCGCTCGCGACGCAGAACGCGTTCCGCGGCCGGGCGATCGTGCGCTCCTGCTTCCTGATCCCGTACGTGCTGCCCGCCTTCGTGGTCGGCACCGTGTGGCGCACGATCTTCCTGCGCGGGGGAGTCGTCGACCAGGCCTTCGGCCTGTTCGGCGCGCACCCCGGGCTGTGGCTGAACGGCCCGCAGAGCTATTGGTCGCTCATCCTGGTGCAGCTGTGGACCTCGTGGCCCTTCGCCTACCTGCTGGTGCTCGCGGGGCTGCAGGCCGTCGAGAACGAGGTGCACGAGGCATCCGCCCTCGACGGCGCCGGGTGGTGGCACAAGCTCTGGTACGTGATCTTCCCGTACCTGCGCGGGCCCGCCGCGCTCGCCGTGGTGATCACCTTCCTGCACAACTTCAACGCCTTCACGCTTCCCTATGTGCTCTTCGGCGTGCCGGCGCCCGACGCGGTCGACGTGCTGCCGCTCCTCACCTATGTGACGAGCTTCCAGAGCTTCCGCTTCGGGCTGTCCGCGGCGATCGCGGTGTGCTCGCTGATCATCGTGGCGATCCCGCTGTTCGCCTACCTGCGCGCGGTGCGGCTGGACGTCGGCGAGAAACGCGAGGTGCGGGCATGAGCCGTCGCTATCGCCAGTCCGATGTCATGCGGCTGATGCCCGGCCCGCTTGTGGTCGTGATCGTCGTCGTGCTGCTCATCGTGGTGCTGCTGCCGGTGCTCTACATGCTGCTGTCGAGCGTCAACTCCGACACGGCCGTCGCCGCGGGCGGATTCTGGCCGCGGTCGCTGCACTTCGACAACTACCTCAAGGTGTGGAGCACGGTGAACCTCGCCGGCGGCATCGGCAACAGCGTGCTCGTGTGCGCGGCGACCGCCGTGGTGAGCTCCGTGCTCGCGATCGCCACCGCCTTCGTGCTGGTGCGCTTCAGCTTCTTCGGCCGGATCGGCATCCTGCGGGCACTGCTCGCGCTGCAGTCGATCCCCGGCACGCTGATCCTGCTGCCAGTGTTCGTGCTGTTCTCCACGATCGGCCAGACCCTCGGCGTCGCGATCGTGGGCACCCGGTGGGGCCTCTTCCTCACCTATCTCACGTTCGCCCTGCCGTTCTCGACCTGGGTCATGGTCACCTATCTGCGCGGCCTGCCGGTCGAGCTGGAGGAGGCCGCGCGCATCGACGGCGCCTCGAGCTGGCGCGTGCTGGTGCGCATCGTCGTGCCGCTGAGCTGGCCCGGCATCGTCGTCGCGGCGATCTTCGCCTTCCTTCTGGGCTGGAACGACGTGCTGTTCTCCTCGGCGCTGACGAACCCCGGCACCCGGACCGCAGCCGTCGTGCTGCAGGCGTTCGCCGCCTCGCAGGAGGGCGGCGCGATCCCGACCTACGGCCAGATGATGGCGGCCTCGCTGATCTGCGCGGTGCCCGTGGTCGTGCTCTATCTGGTCTTCCAGCGATATCTCGTCGGCGGCCTCACAGCAGGAGGAGTGAAGTGACTAGCGTGGAGAACGTGAACGACAGCCGCAGCTGGACGCTGTCCGGTTTCGGCGATGAGATCTCGCCCGACCCGGCGATCCAGCTCGCGGTGCTCGAGGCACTCGGTGCGCACCACATCGAGGTGCGCAGCGCGTGGGGCGTCAACGTCGTCGACCTTGATCCCGAGCAGACGGATGACGTGGCCGGGGCGATCTCGTCCGCCGGTTTCGGTGTCTCCGCCATCGCCTCGCCCATCGGCAAGGTCGACGTGACGCTGCCGGTGGAGCACGAGGTCGAACGGCTCCGCCGGGTGATCGCCGTCGCGCACCGGCTCGGGACGCGCTACGTGCGCATCTTCTCCTTCTTCCGAGCCGAGGGCGTCGCCCCCGAGGACGTCCGCGACGCGGTGCTCGCCCGCATGAGCGCGCTCGCCGCGCTCGCCGCGGCGGAGGACATCGTGCTGCTGCACGAGAACGAGAAGGAGATCTACGGCGACGTGCCCGCCCGCGTGCTCGACATCGTCGAGTCCGTCGGAAGCGACCACCTGCGCCTGGCCTGGGACAACGCCAACTACGTGCAGGTCGGTGTCCGCCCCTACAGCGACGGCTGGAGCATCCTCTCGCCCTACGTCGACTACCTCCAGGTGAAGGACGCGCGCGCCGCCACCGGCGAGGTCGTCCCCGCCGGCGCGGGCGACGGCGAGCTGCTCGAGACCGTCACCGCCCTGCGCGACGCCGGCTATGCCGGATTCGTCAGCCTCGAGCCGCACCTCGCCGAGGGCTTCACCCTCGGCGGCTTCAGCGGACCGGCGGCCTTCGGCACGGCCGCCCGCGCCCTCGACCGCCTCCTCACGCAGATCGGAGTGACCACGCGATGAACGCGCCCCACAACACGGAGCGACTCACGGTCGCGCTCGTCGGGAACGGCGTCATCGCCGCCACCCATGTGCGCGCCATGGCACTGCACGGCGAGCCCGTCGTCACCGCCCTCGTCGACCCCAGGCCCGAGGCCCGTGCCACGCTCGCCGCGCTGATCGCGGCGGAGACCGACTGGCCGGCGCCGGCCGAGTACGCGAGCCTCACCGAGGCGCTCGCCGCGGGTGCTCGCGACCTCGTCGTGGTCGCGACCCCGAGTGGCACGCACGTCGAGCTCGCGCTGGAGGCCATCGCCGCCGGCGCGCACGTCGTTCTGGAGAAGCCGCTCGACACGACGGTGGGCAAGGCGCTGCCGCTCGCGGCCGCCGCCCGAGAGGCCGCCGCCCGCGGACAGGTCGTCAGCGTGATCAGCCAGCACCGCTTCGACCCGGCCTCCGTCGTCGTCGCCCGCGCCGCTCACGACGGCGGTCTCGGCCGCGTCACGAGCGCCGTCGCGACGGTCGGCTGGTGGCGCAGCCAGGGCTACTACGACTCCGGCGACTGGCGTGGCACCTGGGCGCTCGACGGCGGCGGCTCGACCATGAACCAGGGGGTGCACACCGTCGACCTGCTCGTGTGGTTCCTGGGCGAGCCCGTCGCGGTCTTCGCCTACGCGGCCGCGCTCGCGCACGAGCGCATCGAGGTCGAGGACACCCTCGCCGCGACGGTGCGCTTCGCGAACGGCGCGCTCGCGGTGCTGCACACGACGACGGCCGCGTTCCCGGGCCTCTCGGTGCGGCTCAACGTGCACGGCACGAAGGGCTCGGCGCTCATCGACCGGGACCAGCTCGAGTACTTCTACGCCGAGCCGCCCGAGGGACTGGCCCCCGAGGTGCTCGGCGACACCCATGTCGACCCGACTCGGCAGGGGCCGCGCAACCTCGCCGCCGACCTCGTGCCAGCCGAGCACCTGCTCGGCAACCCGGTGCCCGGCGACGCCTTCGCGCAGGGGCATCGGCGGCAGTACGACGACGTCGTCGCGGCGATCCGCGAGGGGCGTGCGCCGCGCGTCGGCGTCGATGACGCGCTGCTCTCGCTCGCCGTCGTGCGCGCGGTCTACGTCTCGGCGGCGCTCGGGCGGGAGGTCGAGGTGGCGGAGGTCCTGGCCGGCGCCCACGACGACGTCGTATTCGACCCGGCCGGGGTCTCCGCACGATGAGGTTCTCCGTCTTCACCGCCTCGACCCCCGACTGGATGCCGGACGAGGCCGCCCGGACGCTCGCCGCGCAGGGCTGGGACGGCATCGAATGGCGCATCACCGATCAGGACGCCGCGGAGGTCCCGGGCTTCTGGGCCGGCAACCGCGCCACCTGGCCGCTCACCGGGCTTGAGCAGGCGCTGCCCGAGATCGCGCGCATCACGCGCGAGGCGGGGCTCGACTTCTCGGGGCTGGGCGGCTATGCGCAGGCATCCGATCACGATGATGTCGAACGGATGCTCGCGGCCACCGCGACCCTCGGCGCGCAGCGGGTGCGCGTCACCATGCCGCCGGTGCCGACGGACGACTACCGCGCCGTGTTCGCGCGCACCCGCACGGATCTGGAGTGGGCCGCCGAGCGTGCCGCGGCGCACGGGGTGCAGCTGCTCGTGGAGCTGCACCACCGCACGATCACCTCGAGCGCCTCGGCCGCCTACCGGCTCGTCGCGGGGCTCGACCCGGCGCACGTCGGCGTGATCCACGACATCGGCAACCTCATCCACGAGGGGCACGAGGACGTCGAGGCCGAGTTGCAGATCCTGGGGGAGTACCTCGCCCACGTGCACGTGAAGAACGTGGCGTGGCGGCCCACCGGGGAGCTCGGGCCGGACGGGGCCGCCGTGTGGGCGGCCGAGTGGGCGACCCTGCGCGAGGGGCAGGGCGACATCGACGCCCTCTTCCGCGCGCTGGCCGCCGCGGGGTACGACGGCTGGGTGACGCTCGAGGACTTCTCCACGGCGCTTCCGCTCGCGGAGCGCACCGCCGACGACCTCGCCTACCTCCGCGCCGCCTGGCAGCGGGCGCAGCAGCCGGCATGACGCGCCTCGCCCACCTCGGCCTCGGCAACTTCTTCCGCGCGCACCAGGCCTGGTACACCGAGCGCGCGAACGCCCTGCACCCCGAGGAGCCCTGGCGCTACACGGCCTTCACCGGCCGTTCGCCCGAGCTCGCCGAGGCGATGACCGCCACCGGCAACGTCTACACGCTCATCGAGCGCAGCGCCGAGGGGGACGCCTTCAGCCGCATCTCCTCCGTCGCGGCCTCGCACGCGGGCGACAACACGGATGCCTGGACCGCGGCCCTCGCCGACCCCGAGCTCGCCGTGGTGACCCTGACCGTGACCGAGACGGGGTACGACCCGGAGAGCTCGCCGGCCCCGGGGCGCCTCGTCGCCGGGCTCGCCGCGCGGCGAGCGGCCGGAGCCGGACCGCTCGCGCTCGTCAGCTGTGACAACCTGAGCGGCAACGGGGAGGTGCTGCGGGGCGCCGTGACGCGCCTCGCCGAGGCATCCGACCCCGAGCTCGCCCGCTGGATCGCGCGGAACGCGACGTTCCCCTCGACCATGGTCGACCGCATCACCCCGCACTCGGACGATCCGCTCACGGTCATCACCGAGCCGTTCAGCGAGTGGGTCATCTCGGGCGACTTCCCCGCCGGCCGGCCCGCGTGGGACGAGGTCGGCGTGCGCTTCGTTGCGGACGTCGCGCCGTTCGAGCGCCGCAAGCTCTGGCTGCTGAACGCGGGTCATACGCTCCTGGCGTACCTCGGACTGCTGCAGGGCTTCGCGACGGTCGACGCCGCCTTCGCCGACACCGAGCTGCGCGCCGCGCTCGAAGAGCTCTGGGCCGAGGCTCGGCCCGTCCTGGGGTTCTCCGATGCCGAGACGGATGCCGCGCTGGCGGCCCTGCGCACCCGCTTCGCCAACCCTCGCATCGCCCATCGCCTGGACCAGATCGCCCGGAATGGCCGAGAGAAGCTCGAGCAGCGCCAGCGCGCCATCATGCGCGCCCGCGTCGCGGCGGGCTTCGAGCCCGGCGCGGCGGCTCAGGCCACCATCGACGCATTCGACGAGATCGTCAGAAGAGGAGACATCCGTGTTGATTGAGAAGGCCGAGGTGCTCGTCTCGAGCCCCGGGCGCAACTTCGTGACCCTGCGCATCACGACGGATGACGGCATCACCGGCCTCGGTGACGCGACGCTCAACGGCCGCGAGCTCGCCGCCGCCGCCTATCTGCGCGAGCACGTCGTCCCTCTGCTCATCGGACGCGACGCGCACCGCATCGAGGACACCTGGCAGTACCTCTACAAGGGGGCGTACTGGCGGCGCGGGCCGGTCACGATGGCGGCGATCGCCGCCGTCGACACGGCGCTGTGGGACATCAAGGCGAAGGCGGCCGGGCTGCCGCTGTACCAGCTGCTCGGCGGGCGCAGCCGCGACGGGCTGCTCGTCTACGGGCACGCGAGCGGCGCCGAGCTGCCCGAGCTGTTCGACTCGATCCGCGAGCACCTCGCGGAGGGCTATCGTGCGATCCGCATCCAGACCGGCGTGCCCGGCCTGCCCTCGGTGTACGGGGTCGCAAGCTCGGCGAACGCCGCGACCGGTGCCGCAGAGGGCACCGACGAGCGCTACGACTACGAGCCGGCCCGCCGCAACGCCGTCCCGGTGGAGGAGAGCTGGGACACGCGCGCCTATCTGCGGCACATCCCCGGGGTGTTCGAGGCGGTCCGGAACGAGTTCGGGCCGGAGCTGCCGCTGCTGCACGACGGGCACCACCGGCTCACGCCCATCCAGGCCGCGAAGCTCGGGAAGTCGCTCGAGCCCTACGACCTGTTCTGGCTCGAGGACGTGACCCCGGCCGAGAACCAGGAGGCGCTGCGGCTCGTGCGCCGACACACCACGACGCCGCTCGCGATCGGCGAGGTGTTCAACACGATCTGGGACTACAAGACGCTCATCGAGGAGCAGCTCATCGACTACGTGCGCAGCCCCATCACGCACGCGGGCGGCATCACCGGGCTGCGTCGCATCCTGGACTACGCGGCGGTCTATCAGATCAAGTCGGGCATGCACGGGCCGACGGATGTCTCGCCCGTGGGCCTCTCGGCGGCCATCCACCTCGGCCTCGCGATCCCGAACTTCGGCATCCAGGAGTACATGCAGCACGCCCCGGCGACGCACGACGTCTTCCGGACGACGTACTCCTTCGCGGGCGGTGCGCTGAACCCCTCCGAGCAGCCGGGACTCGGCATCGAGTACGACGACGCGGCCGCGGCGGCGCACCCCTACGAGGCCGCCTACCTGCCCGTCAACCGTCTGCTCGACGGCACGATGCACGACTGGTGAATCGTTCCGCCTAGCTGCCCCGCCGCCTCGCTGCTCCCCGGGTTCCGCGGCCCCGCACCCCCGGGGTGCGCTGCTCGGAACACGTGTGCGCTGCGCGGTCGCGCGGCGCGCCCGCGCGTTCCGAGCAGCGCAACCACCGTGGGCCTACGGGCGCGGCCCCGGCGCGGGGCGGGCCGCCCGCAGCACCTCGAGGCGGGCACGGTACTCGCGCTCGTCGATGTCGCCGTTCGCGAAGCGCTGCGCGAGCACCTGCTCGGCCGACGACGTGGCCCAGCCCTGGTGGTAGCCCCACCAGGCGCGCCGTCGCCGCCCGAACGCGATCGCCAGCGCGACGATCACGGCGATCCAGAACAGCGGGATGAACAGGAAGAACGGCCAGACGACCGCGTGACCCCACATCATGACGTTTCCCTTCTCGATTCCTCGATGACAGGGTCAAGACTCGTCGCCGGATGTCGCGGCCGAATCTGCCGAAGGGAGTGAATCCGCCTACTCCCAGCGGAGGCGCTCTCGGCGTGCACAGGACCTGTGCCGGGCGGGTTGTCCACAGATCCGAGCCGCCGCGGGCCCCGCGGGGCAGGAGTCTGGCATTCTCGGCGGAGCGGGCCGATCATGGAAGGGTGCTGCAGATGACGCAGGCGCAGGTCTGGGCGATGCTCGGGGTGTTCACGACCCTGTTCTTCAGCATGCTCACCGTCGTCTCGACGCTCTTCGTCCGGGTGCTGCGCACCGAGATCGGGTCGTTGCGCAGCGAGGTCGGCTCCGAGATCCGTCGCCTCGACGGCAAGATCGATGCGCTGGACGACCGGATGGGGGCGCGCTTCGACGCGGTGAACGTGCGCTTCGACGCGGTGAATACCCGGCTCGATGCCCTCGATCGGGATGTGCAGGTGCTGTTCCGCCACACCTTCGGCGGCGAGGCGTCTTGAGGCACCGACGCGAGGCTAGGTGTAGTTCCTTGTGAGGTTGTGAACGCGTTCTGCGGGGGTTTTGCCGCCGATGCCGGTGTGGGGTCTGTGGTGGTTGTAGTGATGGAACCGGGCTTGGTATTCGGCAGCTCGGGCCTCTTCTGAGCTGTATGCCTTGGCATACGCCCACTCGGCCGCCAGGGTGCGGTTGAAGCGTTCGACTTTCCCGTTCGTCTGGGGCCGGTAGGGTTTCGTGAACTTGTGCTTGATCGTGCCCAGTTCGGCCGCGAGCTCGCGGGAGCGGTAAGCGGACCCGTTGTCGGTCATGACCCGCTGGATCGTGATCCCGGCGTCGGCGTAGAACGCTTTCGCGCGCTGCCAGAACGCGACCACGGTCTCCTTGCGCTCATCGGTGAGGATCTCGGAGTACGCGAGCCTGGAGTGGTCATCCACCACGTGGTGCAGGAACGCGTAGCCCATGCCGCGCCTGCGATCCCGTCTCCCTTTGGCCCGCCCGAGGCTGCGGTGGCCGCCGCCGTCAGGGATGCGGCCGAGCTTCTTGATGTCCATGTGCACCAGCTCGCCGGGCTTTGCTCGCTCGTAGCGCACCGGTCTCGGCTTGCGCACGGGCAGGCCTGTGTTCTGGTCCAGATGTGAAAGCCTCGGCATCCGATACCGGGCCAGGACCCGCTCGACAGTGCCTCGCGCCAGGTGCGGGTGGAAGGCGATGCGGTGCGGACCCCAGCGGCGAACGAACCGCAGCGCCACGATGCGCCGCTCCGTGCGCCAGCTCGTCCGATTCGGGCTGCAGTGCGGCCGGGAACTGCGGTCGGCCATCGACAATCCGCAGCGCAACCGGTCGGCCCATTTCTTCGCCGTCGCAGGCGAGCACTGGAACCGCTCAGCAGCCCGCCGGTACGAACCAGCCCTGCACGACGATCGACGGGGCCAGCCGCAGCCGCCCACGCGGTGTCAGATGGGCATTAGCGTGAGTCACGAAGACCTCCGTTGAACGAGTGAGTGTGGTAACCCACATCGTTCCGGAGGTCTTTGCTACATCAACGCACGTTCACAACGCGCCAAGGAACTACAACTAGGTGTGATGTCCAGGCAGGTTGTTGAGCCTGCTGATCGGCGTCCCACCGATCGCGGAGTGTCGCCGGTGGTGGTTGTAGAAGTGGATCCAGCCGGGAAGCGCGTTGCGGCGTTCGGTCTCTGAGGCGTAGAAGCGGGC
>DASWPQ010000074.1:0-99169 GCA_036398375.1 Gryllotalpicola sp. | reverse complement strand
CGACAGCGGCGCATAGGCGGTCCAGCCGAAGTCGGCGGCCCCCTGCGGTGTGAGCACGCTGATCATGATGAGGATGCCGGAGAAGAAGAACAGCCAGTACGACAGCGCGTTCAGGCGGGGGAAGGCCACGTCCGGCGCGCCGATCTGGATCGGCATCATGGCGTTCGCGATGCCGGAGAACAGGGGTGTCGCGAAGAGGAACAGCATGATCGTGCCGTGCATCGTGAACAGCTGGTTGTACTGTTCCGCCGTCTGCACCACCTCGAGCCCCGGCTCGAAGAGCTCCGAGCGGATGAACAGGGCCAGCACGCCGCCGACGAGGAAGTAGAAGAAGGCCGTGCCGAGGTAGAGATAGCCGATCGTCTTGTGATCGGTGCTGGTGATGATCGACACCAGGCGCGAGCGCAGGGCCCGACTCTCGCCGGGGGGAGTGAGGCCCGGGGCGGAGGCGGCGCCGGCCGAGCGGTGGGTGATCGAACTCATGCACGAATGCTATGCGTACAAATGATTGGTGCACAAATCATCCGGACATGAATCATTGGTGTACTCACGGTTTGCTACGATGGGCGTACGAATCAGCGGATGCCCGACTGCGGCATCCGCGAGAGAACGGGAGATCGCGATGGGCGAGGCGACGCTGCTGACGGATCCGCTCGCGCTGGAGAGTCAGGTCTGCTTCGCGCTGTCCCTGGCCTCGCGCAGCGTGATCGACGCCTACCGCCCCGTCCTGGAGCCCCTGCACCTGACCCACCCGCAGTACCTCGTGATGCTCGCGCTGTGGGAATACGCCCCGATGTCGGTCAAGCAGCTCGCCGAGCTGCTGCAGCTCAACCCGGGCACCGTCTCACCGCTGACCAAGCGGCTCGCCGCGCTGGGCTACATCGAGCGGGGCCGCGACGAGGCCGACGAGCGCTCGCTCGCCATCGTGCTGACCGAACGGGGCGCGGCGCTGCGGAAGGTCGCCGAGCGCATCCCCGGCATCATGATGCGCCGGCTCGGCATGAGCGCCGAGGAGATCGTCGCCCTGCACGGGACGATGATGAAGGTCATCGCCGCCGCGAACGACGTCGCTCCCCTGGCCGACGACGAGATCCTGGTCGCCCCGTGACCCGCGTCGCGCTCGTGCGCCACGGCGAGACCGACTGGAACGCCCAGCATCGCTTCCAGGGCCACGCCGACCGCCCGCTCACGCCGTCGGGGTTCGCGCAGGCCCACGCGGCGGCGCGCGAGCTCGTCGCGGCCGGGCGGGACTGGTCCGCCGTCTTCGCCTCCCCCCTGCTGCGCGCTCGGCAGACCGCGGGCGTCGTCGTGAACACCCTCGGGCTCGCCGCGCCGCAGCCCGTCGACGAGCTGATCGAGCAGACCTTCGGCGTGGCCGAGGGGATGCCCGTGGCGGAGGCGCGCCGCCGCTGGCCCGACGGGCTGTTCCCCGGTGGGGAGACGCCGGCGCAGGTGGCCGAGCGGGCGCTCGTCGCCTGGCGGCGGATGACCGCGGCCGCGGCATCCGATCTCATCGCGGTCTGCCACGGCGCGCTCATCCGTCACCTCGTGGCGGGCCTCACCGGCGCCGACCCCGGGATGCTCGCCAACGGCGGGCTCGTTCAGCTCGACGATGCGAGCGGCGCCTGGGCGATCGTGGCGGACGAGGGCGCGGCCGCCTGAGCCCCGCTCGGGGCGGCGGGGCTGTTCTCGGGGTCCGAGTGACGACTGCTCGGGGCGCTGGGGGCTGCTCAGCGCGGCGGGGACCGCTCAGGGCATCAGGAGGAATGCGCCCAGGGTGATGCCGAAGGCGGCGGCCATGCCGGCCGAGAGGGTGATGACGACCGTCGCGGGGCGCACGGAGGGCCGGCGCTCCCCGTCGTGCCGGCCGCGGGCGCCCCGCGGCGCCGGGCTCACCCGGTCCCATTCGGGATCCGGCCACGGCGGTGTCCGGCGGTCGTCGCCGGCGGGGGCGCTCATGGCTCAGACTCCGTCGACGCGGCGGACGATCGTGGTGGGGATGAAGAAGGCGATCGCGATCGAGACGATGCCGCCCATGAAGATCCAGAGCTGCCAGCCGGGCACCGACTCGGCGTAGCCGAGCAGGGCGATGCCGCCGAAGAAGAACAGGAGGGCGAGGGCCAGCCCGATCACGGTCGTCGCGCGGCCTCGCCGCATCGTGCTCTCGTCCATCGGGTCTTCCGCATTTAATTGGTGCACGAATGATTAGTGTACTCGATAATTTGGAGCGACGAAGCAGGGGAGGAGCCAAGAGGAAAGCCTCCGCCCGCCCGGGCCGGAGAGCGGAAGAACGGGAACGGCTAGTACTCGATGCGGCCGTCGAAGCGGCGCCACAGCTCGAAGGGGTCGCGGGCGTCGGCCGTCCGCACCTCGTCGACGCGGGGCAGCGCCCAATCGTCGCGCGGCGTCTCCATCAGCTCGTAGAACTCGTGGTCGTCGAAGCCCGCGGCCGCGGCATCCATCCGGTTCGCCGAGTACACGACACGGTCGACGCGCCCCCACAGCGCCGCCGAGATGCACAGCGGGCAGGGCTCGCACGAGGTGTACAGGGTCGTCCCGCGCAGCTCGAAGGTGCCGAGGGCGCGGCCCGCCGCACGGATCGCCTGGACCTCGGCGTGCGCGGTGGGGTCGTTGTCGCGGGTCACGCGGTTCTGACCCTCGGCGACCCGGCGGCCGCCCTGCACGATGATCGCCCCGAAGGGGCCGCCGCCCGCGCGCACGTTGTCCTCCGCGAGGCTCACCGCCTCCTGGAGCCAGCGCAGATCCTCCGGGCTCGGAGTGTCGGGCATCTCAGACCTCTCTCGAAATCAGCTCGCCGCCGGGGACGGCGGGACCGAGGCGCTCGCCGCGCCGCCAGCTGGCCCGCACGACGCCGCGCAGGGTGCGGCCCTGGTAGGCCGTGATCGGATTCCTGTGCCTGAGCGCGGCGGCGTCCACCGTGAACTCCGCGCCGGGGGCGAAGACGACGAGGTCGGCCCGGACGCCGGGGGCGATGTCGCCGCGGTCGCCGAGCCCCGCGAACGCCGCCGGGCCGGAAGACATCCACCGCACGACGTGGGAGAGCGGCGCCCCGCGCCGCTGCGCCTCCGTCCACACGGCCGGCAGGCCGAGCTGCAGGCCCGAGATGCCGCCCCAGGCGGCGCCGAAGTCGCCGTCGCCGGCCGTCTTGAGCGCGACCGTCGCGGGGGAGTGGTCGCTGACGACCACGTCGAGCGTGCCGTCGGCCAGCGCCGCCCACAGCGCGTCCTGGTTGGCGGCGTCGCGGATCGGCGGGGCGCACTTGAAGCGCGTCTCGCCGTCGCCGATCTCGTCCGCGTCGATCGTCAGGTAGTGCGGGCACGTCTCCGCGGTCAGCCGCAGCCCCTCGTCCTTCGCCTGCCGCAGCAGCGGCAGCACCGCGGCGCTCGAGACGTGCAGGATGTGCGCCCGCCCGCCCGTACGCCGCAGGCCGTCGACCACGCGCGCGACGGCCGCCGTCTCCGCCACGTCCGGGCGGGAGGCGAGGTAGTCGGTGTAGCGCGGCCCGCCGGCGTAGGCGTGGTCGTGCAGCACCCCGGGATCCTCGGCGTGCACGATGAGCAGCCCGTCGAAGGCGGCGAGCTCGGTGAGCGCCGCGTCGAGCCGGTCCGGGTCGAGGTGCCCGAACTCGGGGACGCCGCTCGGCGCGAGGAAGCACTTGAAGCCGAACACGCCGGCCTCGTGCAGGGCGCGCAGCTCGCCCGTGCCGAGGTTGTCCGGCACCGCCCCGCCCCAGAACCCCACGTCGATGTGCACGGTGCCTCGCGCCGCCGCCTGCTTCACATGCAGGGCCTCGACCGTCGTCGTCGGCGGGATCGAGTTGAGCGGCATGTCGATGAACGTCGTCACACCGCCCGCGGCCGCGGCCGCCGTCGCGGTGGCGAAGCCCTCCCACTCGGTGCGGCCCGGCTCGTCGACGTGCACGTGCGTGTCGACGAGACCGGGCAGCAGCACCTCGTCCGGCGCGAGCGTGTAGTCCGCGCGCGCCGCGAGCGCGGCATCCACCCCCGCGACCGCCGCCACCCGGCCGTCCGCGATGGCGACGGCCGCCTCGCGCTCGCCGTCCGCCGTCACGACGCGGCCCCGCAGCACTGTGTCATAGGCCGGGGCGCCCGTCGCCTCCGGCCCGCCCGCGCGTCTCACAGCGCTCCGGGCGGGCGGCCCGTGTCGACGAGCTCGACGCTGTCGAAGCTCTGGTAGGCGTCGAAATACTGTGCGCGGTCCTCGAGGAACAGCGAGCGAGCGATCCCGTCGCTCAGGCGGGCGCCGCCGATCTTGAGGCCGCTGGCCATGTTCCCCGCGAGCCCCATCGACAGCCAGGCACCGTAGGTGAAGTCGTGGATGTGCTCGACCCACGGCGCCGCGCCGGCCGTCTTCTCGAGCAGCCGGAAGTCGGTGCCGAGGTAGGGGTAGTCGAGCAGGCCGGGGTCCTCCCAGCCGACGGGCGGGGTGAAGCGGTCGCGCCAGAACGCCACGAGCGGTTCGAGCGGTGCGAGCTCGGGGCGGGCCGAGAAGTCGACGTTCGGGCCCGTGCCGCAGATGATCGCGTCGAAGCGGAACTCGCCCACCGCGGTCTCCACGACGATCTCCTCACCGTCCATGCGGATGCCGCGCCAGCCGGCGCCCGTGTGCCAGGTGAACCCGTCGAAGCGGGTCGCCCGGTACCAGGTGGCCTGGGGCGGCGGCTGGTTGGTGCGCCGGAACTGCTCGGTGAACTTCCACTTGTCCTCGTCGGGCAGATCGGCGAAGAACCCGGGGTAGGCGTAGAACTCCATCCAGCGGAACGGGTTCACGCGCGGGATCTCCTCTCGCCGGTAGAACAGCTCGACCGAGGCCGCGCCGTGCTCCAGCGCCTCGGCCGAGTAGTCGAAGGCGCTCGCTCCGCCGCCGAGCGTGCCGACGCGCAGCCCGCGGAACCGGGTGAAGTCGGCCGGCCGGCCGGTGTTGATGTACTTCTCGGGCGGGACGGCGTCCGTGATGAGCGAGGGGACGGCCCACTCGCCGTTGCCGTCCATGCCGGTCGCGAGCACCACGCGTCGCGCGAGTACGGCGCCGTCGCCCGAGGCATCCGTGTACCGCACTTCGAGGTAGTCGGCCACCGGCGCGATCCCGGTGACCGTCGTCTCGTTCCGCACTTCGGGCTCGGTCATCCGCCGCACCCAGACCAGGTACTGCTGCCAGTGCTCGCGCGGGATGAAGGTCATGGCGTCCCATGTCTCGTCGCCGTAGGCGGCGCGGTACCAGGACTCGCAGGTGAGCGAGGGGACGCCGTGGTCGGGGCCCGCGACGTGCTTCGGCGTGCGCAGCGTGTGCATCTGGGCGTACGTGAGCCAGGGGCCCTCGTAGCCCGGAACGGACTGGTCGAGCACGACCGTGTCGGTGACGGCGCGGCGCTTGAGGGCGAAGGCGGTCGAGATGCCCGCCTGTCCCGCACCCACGATCACGACGTCGTGGACATGCCGGCCGTTGTGCTCGCGAGGCGTCAGCCATGGCCGCTTGGGGAAGTCGGTGAGCTCGATCTCGCGCCGGACGCGCTCCTCAAGTGCGGTGAGCCGCTCGTTCGTCGGCGGATGCTCCACGGGCACTCCTCTCATCGGATCTCATCGAATCCCGGCTCTGGGTGTCACGCTATCGGCCGCCCGGAGGACGGTCACGTCTGTCTCAGCCGGCCCGGCGCACGAGCGCCCAGCCCGTGTCGTCGCGCGTGAACACAAGCCGATTGCTGGGCCCCTCCGCGTCGCCGCGCCAGAACGCGACCCGGCTCGGGGCGATCGTGTAGCCGGCCCAGGTCTCCGGCGGCGCCAGCGGCTCCTCCGGGTGCGCGGCGTCGAAGGCCGCCCAGGCGGCGCGGCGCTCGGCGACGGGCCGGGCCGCGAGCTCGTCGGTGTTGAGCCAGGCGAGCAGCTGCAGCGCGCGACTCCGCTCCGCGTAGGCGGCGGATGCCTCTGCGGGGGCCTCCGCCTCGACGTCGCCCGTCACAACGAGCTGGCGGGCGGCATCCGGCCACACCAGCACGGCCGTCGCCCGCGGCGTCGCGGCCAGCTCCGCCGCCTTGCGGCTGCGCGCCTCGGTGTGGAAGCGCAGGCGCGCGCCGTCGAAGCCCGACAGCAGCACGGTGCGGGCGTCGGGGTAACCGTCGAGGCCGATCGTGGCGAGCGTCATGAGCGGTGTCACCTGATCGGCAGGCGACGGCAGCCACTGCGCCATCAGCGCGAAGGGGTCCGCCGGGGAGGCATCCGGATCGCTCGGGTCGGCGCCGAAGATGCCGGGGATGCTCACCGCGGGCCGATCGGGTCGAAGCGCGCGATCTCCGCCAGCGACGCGACCGCCTGGTCGACGGAGGCATCCCAGAGCCGCGCCCCGAACTCGGCGGTGGCGTGCCGCGGATCGCCCACGACGCCCGGCGTGCCGAAGTCGTTCGACAGCCAGCCGAAGCTCACGGGGCCGCCGTTGAACCGGATGTGCTCGTAGCCGGCCAGGTGGGGCGGCGCCCAGTTCTCGACGCCCTCGAGGTCGACGAGATCGGGCCGCAGGTGCAGCACGATCGAGGTCTCGGCCGCGCCGCCGTGGATGCCGAGGCCGTTCTCGTCGCGGTCCTCGCCGTTCGGCGCCGGCGTGCGGGTGAGCGTCGGCATCAGGAAGGTCTTGAGCCCGTAGCGCTTGCGTACCTCGCGCAGCACGACCTGGAGCAGCGCCGTGTTGCCGCCGTGGCCGTTGGCGTAGACGATCGTGCCGGCGCCCATGAGCGCGACCGCGCGGCCGGCCTGCACGAAGGTCTCGAACGCCGTCTGGGAGTCGAGCCACACCGTGCCGGGTGCCCAGCTGTGCTCGTCGGACTTCGTGTAGGCGATGGTCGGCAGCTGCCAGACGTCGAGGCCGTCCGCGGCCGCCCGCTCCACCGCGGCGGCGGCGATCTCATCGGCCATCAGGTAGTCGGTGACGAGGGGCAGGTGCGGGCCGTGGTGCTCGATGGAGCCGGTCGGCTGCACGACGATCGTGCCGGCGGTGAATCCGGCGGCGACGGCGGGGCCGGAGAGCTCGGCGATCCGGCGGCTCACTTGCCGAACCCCGGGATCATCGGCTGGGCGCTCGCCGTGGCATCGCCCGTCAGCGCGAGCGACGGCGCCCCCAGATGACCGGGGTTGAGCAGCCCATCGGGGTCGGTCCGCGCCTTGAGCGCGAGGAGCCCCTCGACGTCGTGGTCGACGTAGTACTGGTGCGGGCTGTGCACGCGCACGCCCAGCTCCTGCAGCCGGGGGTAGCCGGCGTAGACGTCCTCCGCGCCCGTGTACTCGGCGGTGAGCATCCCGATCGGGGCCAAATGCCCCGCCTCGATGTGCAGCATCCCCCCGGGATAGACCGCATGCACCTCGTCGATGCGGTCGATGAGCGCATCGCCGCCGACCTCGACGTGGAAGTACACGGTGTCCGGCGAGTTCTTCTTGAGCCACCAGATGGGGTGGTTGTACGAGAGCATCGACACCTTGACGGTCTGGTTGGCGCCCTCGCGGACGTCGGTCACCGTGCCGCCGACGGCGGCGATGAGATCGGATGCCTCCGCCAGCGTCGCCGCGTCGAGGATCGCCCGCAGCGAGGCCTTCCCCTTCACGATCGCCGGGTCGTCGGGCAGCTTCGCGGCGATGGCGGCCAGGTCGGCGCTCACCAGGCGCGGCTGGGGTGCGAGGCCGTACAGCGCCCGCAGTGCCGCCTGGGCCGCGGCGAAGTCGTCGAAGGCGGCGTAGACCGCGCGCCAGTCCTGCAGGGGCTCGAGCCCGACGGTGGCGCGCACGATGATGCCGGCGGTGCCGTAGGTGTGCACGAAGGTCTGCGCCTCCTCGCCCTCGACGTGCACGATGGTCGGCTCCGCAGCCGGCAGCGCGACGTCGAGCGCCGTGGCGAAGCCCTCCCAGTTCGATCCGTGCACGATCGTGCCGGTGCCGCCGGAGCCGCCGGAGAGGAAGCCGCCGAGCGTGGACTGCGCCGTGGAGGGGTACATCCACAGCTGCTGGCCCGCGGCGTTCGCCGCCTGCTCGACGAGGATCATCGGCGCGCCGGCCTCGGCGGTGACCCAGCCCTCGCCGACCTCGACGACCGCGCGGGCACGGCTCGTGTCGAGCACGAGCCCGCCGTCGAGCGGGATGCCCTGGCCGTAGTTGCCGGTGCCCTTGCCGCGGGTCGTCACCGGCACCCCGTGCCGGGTGGCGGCGGCGAGCACCGCGGCGATCTGCTCGGCGCTCGCCGGGTAGGCGACCAGGTCGGCCAGGCCAAGCGGCAGCTGCTCGACGAGGATCGGGCTCATGGTCGCCTCATCGACCGAGGCCCGCTCGCGGGTCCGGAGGTCGATGCTGACGCCGCGTTCGCCGAGCAGCCCGGCGAGTTCGAGGCGCAGGGCCTCCACGGTTTCGGGGGTGACGGACATGATGTGAAGCTCCTTGCTCGGGGCGGGGCGGGCGGATGAGGCATCCGCCCGCCCCACTGATCGTTCGTTGCGGCGCGCCGCCGTCTACCAGCCGAAGCCGATGGACTTGTCGAGGAACTGGTTGGTGTACAGCTCGTCGGGCGTGAGGCCGTCCTTCACGTGGCCGCCGCTCGAGGTGAAGATCGGCACGGCCACCTTCATGAAGTCCGCGACGCGGCTCTGGTCGATCGCGCCGACGTAGCCGTTGCTGCCGTCGGTGGCGACCTTGAGGCTCTTCATCTGCTTGACGGCGTAGGCGCCGACGTTCGCGTCGTAGGTCCAGCCGTTGTTGTACGCCTGCACGAGCTGGTCGATCAGGTCGTTGGTGGGCGTCGGGTTCGTGAAGAAGTCGACGTCGGCCTGCTGCATGACCGGGACCAGCTTCTGCAGGCAGGGCGTGAGCTTCTGCAGATCGCCGGTGCGGACCGACATCGTCTCGGGGTACGGCGACCAGCCGGTGTCGGCGACGAGCTGGAACTTGACCGGCTTGCCCCAGGCCTGCACCTCGTTCTGGTAGATGTACGGCTCGGCGGTGGCGAAGCCCTGCTGGCCGTCCTTGCCCTGGGCGGTGACGAACTTCGACGGGGTGCCGTCATAGCTGCCGTCGGTCGTCTTCTTGGGCAGATAACCGGCGTTGATGAGGTACTCCATGTACGCCGCGCCGCTGAAGTAGCGCACGACGCCGCCGTCCTTGTCCAGGGCGGCGCCCAGGCCCTTGATGGTCGAGACGTCGGGGTACTTGGCCGGGTCCCACATGATGATCATCGGGGACTTGTCGTTCTCGGCGAACACCGCCGTGGTGGGCAGATTGCCCGAGAACTCGACGGCCTCGTCGGTGGAGACGTAGCCGAGGGTGATCGACGGGTCCTGGTACATCTGGGCGCTGACCGTCGAGTAGCCGATGGCCGGGCCGCCCGCGCGGATCTCCAGCTTCACACCGGTGGGCTTGCCGCCCGAGTACAGATCGCCCGTGACGCTCTTCTTGTCGGCGTTGATCGTCGGGTTCGGCCCCAGCATCTGGTACAGGTGGCCGTGGTCGGCCTCCGGGTTCCAGTCGGTCTGGACGACGACCGTGGCCGGGCAGACGCCCGACAGGTCGACGGCGGGCCCGGACGCGACCGGGGTGGACGTGCTGCTCGAGCCGTCGCTGCTGCCGGTGCTGGTTCCGCCCGAACAGCCGACGAGCGCGACCGCGGATGCCGAGAGCACGGCCGCGACGATCGCGAGACGCTTCGTGGTGCGCATTGCTTACTCCGTTTCGCAGGGGGTGTGTGAAGCAGGGTGGTGCGGGTGCAGGGTGGTGCGGGTTCTGGTGCAGAGGTGGTGCGGGTGGGAAAAAAAAGATGCGGTCCGGCGGCCTCAGTTGAAGTCGTACCAGCGGCCAACGGCCAGCCGGCCGAGCAGCCCGAAGAGCAGGAAGACGACGACGCCGAGCAGCGAGGCGATGATGATCGTCGCGTACAGCTCGGGGCCGAGCAGGCGCGAGGCGGTGACCTGGATCAGGACGCCGAGGCCGGGGGTGCCGCGCTGGAAGAACTGGTCGCCCACGATCGCGCCCACGACGGCGAGTCCGGCCGAGGTGCGCAGGCCGACGAAGATCGAGGGCAGCGCGGCCGGGATCTGCAGCTTCATGAGGCGGGTGAGCCGCCCGGCGCCCTGCAACTGGAACAGCTCGCGCTGCGCCTTGTCCGTCGCCTGCAGGCCGAACAGCGTGTTCGAGACCATCGGGAACAGGGCGATCATCACGGTGACGATCACACGGCTCAGGAAGTCGTAGCCGAACAGGGCGCCGATCAGCGGCACGAGGGCGAGGATCGGGATGCACTGCAGCACGACCGCGTAGGGGTAGAGCGCGTTCTCCAGCCCCTTCGCCTGCGCCATGAGCATCGCCCACAGCACGCCGATGACGATCGCGACGCCGAGGCCCGTCAGCGTGACGATCGCCGAGTGGCCGAGCGCGCTCCACAGCTCGCCGTCGAAGGTGGTCGGCGTGCCGTTCGGCAGCGTGTCATGGAAGATCGCCTTGAGCACCAGATGCGGGTACGGTACGAGGAATGCCAGGTGCCTGGCCTTGTCGTAGTAGTTCGCGAGGGCGTACCAGCCGCCGACGAGCAGGGCGAAGACGATGAGCGGCTGCCACCAGGAGATGCGGCGGCGCGGGCGGCGCAGGCGGGCGACGGCGGCGGAGGCCCGCCGTTCGGCGACCTCGTTCAGCGTGGCGGTCATCGGTGGCCCTCTCTGAGCGCGTGCGAGACCTCGCCGACCAGCTCGGCGAACTCGGGGGTGAAGCGGATGTCGGGATCACGGGGCATCGGGAACGGCACCTCGAAGCGGCGGACGACCGTGCCGGGGCGCCCCGACATCACGACGACGCGCGTGGAGAGGTACACGGCCTCTGACACCGAGTGGGTGATGAACAGGCCGGCGAACTGCTGCTCGACGAAGAGCCGCAGCAGCTCGTCGTTGAGGCGTTCGCGGGTGATCTCGTCGAGCGCGCCGAACGGCTCGTCGAAGAGGAACAGCTCGGGGTCGAGGGTGAGCGAGCGGGCCAGCGAGGCGCGCATCTTCATGCCGCCGGAGAGCTGCTTCGGCAGGTGCTTCTCGAAACCGGTGAGGCCGACCAGCTCGATCGCCTGCTTCGCCTTCGCCGTGCGCACCGCCTTGGACTGCCCGTTGAGCTCGGCGAGCAGTTCGATGTTGTCCGCGACGTTGCGCCAGGGCAGCAGCGTGGCGTCCTGGAAGACGTAGCCGATGCGGGTGGCGTCGATCGCGGCGGTGCCCGCGCTCGCCGTCTCGAGGCCGGAGGCGATGCGCAGCAGCGTGGACTTGCCGCAGCCCGAGGGACCGACGACCGAGACGAACTCGCCGCGGTCGACGGTGAGGTCGACGCCGTGCAGCGCGACGGTCCCGTCCGGGAACGTCATGGCGACGTCCGAGAAGTCGAGCAGCGTCGAGCCCGTGCTGACGGGCGCAGTGGCTGTGGTGGTCACGGATTCCTCTTCTTGTCGGCTGGCCTGCGATCGGCCGGCGGCGGGGTGCGGAGCGTCACGAGGTCGCGGCGAGTTCGGCGGGCCCAGGGGGCGAGACGTCGGGGGTGCCGGGGGCGCCGGCCGGGGCGGCGATCGTGCGCGTCACCCGGGTCTCGGCGACGACGCGGCCGTCGTGGATCACGATGCGGTCGGCCGGGGCGTTGGCGATCACGTCGAGCAGGCTCGTGCCGCGGACGGCGAGCAGCTCGGCCGCGGCGCCGACCCGCGGACCGGCGGGCGGCAGCCCCATCACGTCGCGGGCGCCGTCGCTGACGAGCAGATAGGCCTCGTCGGGCGTGAGGTGCCCGGCGGTGACCAGCAGCGACGCCGTCTCGAGGGCGTCGGAGCGGCCGACGGGGTTGAAGGGGTCGCGCACGTTGTCCGCGCCGGCGGCCACACGCACTCCGGCGTCGAGGAGGGCGCGCAGGGCGGTGAGCCCACGCGGCGTCGACACGGGGTGCTGCCAGCCCTGCAGGTAGAGGTTGGTGATGGGCAGCGAGATGACGCCGAGATCGGATGCCGCGACCTCCGCGATCACCTCGGCGAGGCGCTCGGGCGGCAGGGTGCCGAGTCGCACGCAGTGCCCGGCGGAGTACTGCCGGTCGCGCGGCCAGTCGCGGACGGCGCGGGCGTAGCGCTCGATGGTGAGCGGTCCGTCGAGGCTCTCGTCCGTGTGCAGGTCGACGCCGATCCCGCGGCGCTCGGCGATCGCGAGCAGGCGGTCGAGGTCCCGCTCCGGGGCATCGGCCAGGTGCGGCGCGCCGCCCACCAGGTCGACGCCGAGGTCGAGCACCGCGTCCACGTGCGCGTCGGGGGAGAGGTGGCCCGCCAGCGCGACCAGCTCGATGTCGATGAGCCCGCGCAGCTCCTCGCGCACCTGGACGAGCGCGCGGGCGCCGCGCAGGGCCTGGTCGACGGTCGCGGTGCCGTGGGAGCTCAGCACGTCCACGTGGCTGCGCACCGCGGTGATGCCGGCGGCGAGCATCGCGAGCGCCTGCGTGCGGGCGCGGTCGGCGATCGACTCGACCGTCATCCCGTGCGCGTAGTCGACCCAGGAGTCGATCGCCGAGCCGAGGTCGCCGAGCGGTGGCCGGATGAGGTCGAAGCTGAGCGCCTTGTCGAGGTGCGCGTGCGGCTCGGCCGGGGCTGTCAGCAGCAGGTATCCGCTGAGGTCGAGGACGGCGCCGGGGGCGGGTGCGCCGTTTGCCGGGCGGGTGCCGGCTGGCGCGACATCCGTCACCGTGCCGCCCGTGATCGCGACGTCGACCACGTCGCCGCTCGCCAGCGTCGCGCCGCGCAGCAGGGCGACGGGGCGGGGCAGGTCAGCGGTCACATCGGCCTCCGTAGGACAGCGCATAATGTTGATGACATCAACATTGAGGATTGTTCTTGACGCTAGGGTCCTTGCATTTCTCGCGCGTTACGTCGGCATTGCCCTTTGTAAAGACGTGACCGAGGACCCGTGCATTGAGGCTTTCCGTGCTGAAGTGAGGACTTGTGACCGCTGAGCTGACCGCGACCGACCGCGCCGCCGATCCGGATGCCGGTGCGAGCCGCATCGTCGACGAGCAGGCCTGGCGGATCGGCCAGCGCATCCGCACCCTGCGGCGCGCGCACGGGCTCACGCTGATGCAGCTGGCCGAGCGCACGGATCTGTCGCACTCGTTCCTGAGCCAGCTGGAGCGCGGTCACGCCCGCCCCAGCATGGTGTCGCTGGAGCGCATCGCGCGGGCGCTGGAGACCAGTCAGGTGGAGCTGCTCGCCGCCGGCGACCCGCAGCAGCGCGACCCCGACGATCCGCGGCCGGACATCATGCGCTCCGACGAGGGCGCCCGCGGCCCCTTCTCGGCCGGAGAGGCGCGGCTGCTCGTGCACGGCGCGCAGGCCTTCGCGTTCGAGCCGCTGGAGTGGGTCGGCGCCAACACCGACCCCGGCCCCTACTACGAGCACCGCGAGGACGAGTTCGTGTACGTGCTCTCCGGCCAGGTGCTGCTCGACCTCGATGCCGACGGGACGACCCGGCTGGGGCCGGGGGACTCCGCGTACTACCGCGGCGGCACACGGCATCGCTGGTGCACCGCCGACGGCGGCGAGTTCCGCATGATCGTGGTCAAGCAGGCGCCGGAGGCGCTCGCCGGCCGTCCATCCGGCGGCCCCATCGGCGGCCCTGTCGCCGGTTCGGCCGACGGCTCGGGAGACACACGATGACGCTCGCCGAACCCGAGTACGACGTCGTCGTGACGGCGAAGACGCCCATCGCGGCCGGTGTCGTGGAGCTCGAGCTGAGCGCAGCCGACGGCACGGCGCTGCCGTCCTGGCAGCCCGGCGCGCACATCGACCTGCTCGTCGAGCCCGGCGTCGAACGGCAGTACTCGCTCCTCGGCCCGCGCGACGACGGGCGGTGGCGGTGCGCCGTCTACCGGGAGCACCCGGGGCGCGGCGGCTCCGTGCGCGTGCACGACGTGATCGCGGTCGGGGACCGGCTGGGGGCGCGGGCCCCGCGCCAGCACTTCGTGTTCTCGACCGACGCCCCCGCCCTGTTCCTCGCGGGCGGAATCGGGATCACCCCGATCCTGTCGATGATCGCGGCCGCGGAAGATGCCGGCGTCGACTGGACGTTGCATTACGCCGGGCGCAGTCGGGCGGGCATGGCCTATGCGCGGGAACTGGCGGAGCGGCATCCCACGCGCGTCGCCCTGCACGTGAGCGAGGAGGGCACCCGCCTCGACCTCGCGTCGCTGCTGGCCGCCCCGACGGGCGCGCAGCTGTACTGCTGCGGGCCGGTGCGCCTGATGGACGCCGTCGAGGCGGTCGTGGCGACCGCCGGCTGGCCGCACGACGCCCTGCACCTGGAGCGCTTCGAGCCGAAGGAACTCGGCGACCACGTCGACGAGCCCTTCGAGGTGGAGCTGGAGTTCTCGGGCCTCACCCTCACGGTGCCGGCGGACAGATCGATCCTCGAGACCGCGGACGAGGCCGGAGTGCTGGTGCTGTCCTCCTGCCGCGAGGGCACCTGCGGCACCTGCGAGACCCACATCGTCTCGGGCGAGGTCGATCACCGCGACTCGGTGCTGAGCCCCGAGGAACAGGCCGAGAACCGCACCATGATGATCTGCGTCTCGCGCGCAGCCCGCGGCTGCCCCCGGCTCGTGCTGGAGCTCTAGCCGGGCTCCGCTCCTAGGGCCGGAGCCCCGCGGCGTCCTCGACGCCGTCGAGGGGCGCGCCGGTGAGGGCCGAGAGGCCCTCGAGCCCCGCCTCCGCGATGAGCCGGGCGGCCAGCGGGCGGGCCCGCGCGACGGCCTCGGCCGGGTCGACGCGCACGACGTCGAAGTCGGCGACGCTGAGCGCACCGTCCACCCAGACATCCTTCACCTCGCGCGAGCCGGCCACGAACACGAGCGCCTGATAGGGATCGTGCACAACCGCGAGGGTCGGTGACTCGCCGTCGAAGACGACGAGGTCGGCCTTCTTGCCGGGCTCGAGCGAGCCGATCCGGTCGTCCAGGCGCAGGGCGCGCGCCCCGCCGATCGTCGCGAGCTCGAAGGCCTCGCGGGCGCTCATGGCGGTGGCCTGCAGATCGCGGATGCGGGCCAGCAGCGGCGCCGTCTTCATCGCCTGCAGGTAGTCCTGGGCGTCGTTCGAGGCGGCGCCGTCCACCCCGATGCCGACGGCGACGCCCAGCGTGCGCAGCTCGGCGACGGGGGCGACGCCACTGGCCAGGATGGCGTTCGCAACCGGGTTGTGCGCCACGCCCACACCGTGCTCGGCGAGCAGCCGGCGGTCGTCGCGGTCGACCCACACGCAGTGCGCGGCGATCGTCGGCGCCGCGAACAGCCCCTCATGGGCGCTGTGCCCGACGGCGGTGCGCCCGGTGCGCTGCCGCGTCGCCGTGACCTCTTCGCGCACCTCGTGCAGGTGGATGTGCACGCCGTGCCCGCCGTCGACGGCGTACTCGATCGCCTGGGCGAAGGACTCCTCGGTCGTCCGCCCGAGCGCGGCGATGCCCACGCGGAAGGTCGAGTACGCGCTGGACGCGGTCGCCTCTCGCAGCGCCTCCCACTCGTCGATGATCTCCGGCATCCCGAAGCCACGGTCGGCGTCGCCGGAGCCGAAGGAGAGCACCCCGCGCAGGCCCAGCTCGTCGAGCGCCTTCACCACCCCCGGGGTGATCGGCCCGGCCGGGTTCGGGTCGGAGCAGAACATGTCGTTCGCGGTCGTGACGCCCGAGCGCAGCAGCTGGATGCCTTGCAGCAGCGTCCCCGCGTACGCCTTGTCGAAGTCCATCACCGGGTTCACGGGGGTGATCAGCCGCTGCAGCCACTCCCACAGGGTGTACTGCGAGCCGATGCCCGTGATCAGGCCCTCGCTGAAGTGCCCGTGCGCGTTGACGAAGCCGGGGCTCACGATGTCGTTCGGCCCGCCGCGCTCGGCCGCGTCCGGGTAGGCGGCCCGCAGCTCGGCGTGGCCGCCGACCGCCGCGATGCGGTCACCGGTGACGACGACCGCGCCGTCGCGGATCGCGGCGGGTGTCTCCGCCCCATCGGGCGCCGAGGTGAGGACCCAGCCGCCGCGGACGATCGTCGCGCCGGCCGGACGGTTCGGGGTGCCGGCAGCGGCCGGTGCATCGGGGACCATGGCTGCGAGCGTACGCAACCGCGTGTCACGTCGCTGTTACACGCCGCTGATAGAACGTCGGCATGCTCACCATCACGGGCGCGCAGCGCATCCTCATCGACACGGCGACCGAGCGGGAGGGCGATCTCGTCCTCGATGACGGCCAGGTGGATGCCTCGACCATCGACGCCTCCGGCTGCGTCGTCACCCCCGGCCTGGTCAACGCCCACCACCACCTCCTGCAGAGCGCCTTCCGCACTCTGCCGGGCACGCGCGGCGTCCCGATGGCCGACTGGCTGCCCGTGATGGCCGCCGCCTACGGCCGCGTCGGCCATGACCCGGAGGCGTACGGGCTGGCCGCGTCGATCGGTGCGGCGGAGGGACTGCTGTGCGGCGTCACGACCGTCGCCGACCACCACTTGAACTGGCCGCACGGCGCGCCGATCGCCGCCACGGTGGAGCTGGCGCGCGCGACCGCCGCGGCCGCGCGGGGGCTGGGCGCACGCCTCGTCTTCGTGCGTGGCTCGGCCCGGGACGACGCCGACTGGGCGGGTGAGTCCGCCGAGGCCATCGTCGGGGCGCTGCTGCCCTCCTCCGCAGAGGGAGCGGGCGGTGCGGCCGACGGAGTGAGCGCCGACGGGATGCTGCAGCTCGCCGTCGGCCCGGCCGGCGTGCACTCCGACGGGCGCGAGACCTTCGAGGCGCTCGCCGCGGTCGCGCGGGCGCACGGGCTGCGGCGGCGCACCCAGGCGAACGAGCAGGTCGACACCGCGATCGCGGTGGAGCGCTACGGCAGGCGGCCGATCGAGCTGCTGGAGGAGTGGGGCTGGCTCGAGCCTGGCGTCACGATCGCCCACCTGTGCGACGTGACCGACGAGGAGATCGCCCGGCTGGCATCCGCCGGCGTCATGGCCACGCACGCGCCGGGCTGCGACGTGCCGATGGGCTGGGGCGTCGCACCGGTGGCGAAGCTGCTCGACGCGGGCGTCACGGTCGGGCTCGGCACGAGCGGTGGCGGCAGCAACGACGCCGGGCATCTGCTCGCCGACGCGCGGCTCGCGCTGCAGGTCTCCGGACTGGTCGGCCCGCAGCTGCCGGCGCGCACCGTGCTCGGCATGGCGACCGCGGGCTCGGCGGCGGGCCTCGGCCGCCCGGAGCTCGGCCACCTCGGCGCCGGATCGGCCGGCGATGCCTGCGTGTGGGACGTCTCCGGTGTGGCGGACGCCGGCGTCGACGACCCCGTCGCCGGCCTGCTCTGGGCCTCCCCGGGCCGCCGTCCGCGTCACGTGATCGTCGGTGGTCGGGTGGTCGTCCGTGACTACCGGCTCGTCGCCGCCGACGAGGCCGAGCTCGTCTCCCGTCTGCGCGCCCGCCTTGCCCGCACGCCCGCCGTCGCCGTCTAAGCAGTCGCTCCGGCGGCGAGCGCCCACACCACGTCGCGCGTGAGCGGCGTCGCGTGCGGTCGCACCCCGATCGCGTCGCGCACCGCGTTCGCGAGCGCCGGGGCGACGGGGTTGTACGGCGCCTCGCTCATCGACTTCGCGCCGCGCGGGCCGATCCGGTCGTAGGTGTCGGCGAAGAACACCTCGGTGTACGGCACGTCCGCGTACTGGGGGATGTGGTACTGCCGCATGATGGGCGTCTCGACGATGCCGTCGCGGATGATCAGGTTCTCGTACAGCACCGAGCCGATGGCCTGCGCGGTGCCGCCCTCGAGCTGCCCGCGCAGCTGCTCCGGGTTGATGACGGTGCCGGCGTCGGCGGCGTGGACCGACTGCAGAATGCGCACCTCCCCGGTCTCGCGATGCACCGCCACCCGGAAGCCCTGCACGTTGAAAGCGACCGAGCGGGGCGTGCCGTCATGGCTCGACCGCTGGGCGACCCGGCCCGAGCGCGGGGCGAGCGCGGCGACGAGCTCCGGGAAGCCCACGCGCCGTTCGCCGGCCCGGACGCCTTCCGCGTCGAGGCGGCACTCCGCGGCCGGCACCCCGAGCAGCTCGGCGCCGCCCGCGATCAGCCGCTCGCGCAGCCCGGTCGCGGCCGAGTGCACGGCCATGCCCGCCACGACCGAGCCGGCCGAGCCGAAGGCTCCGGTGTCGTAGCCGGTGACATCGGTGTCGGACTGACGGATCACGATGTGTGCGGCATCCGTATGCAACGCCGTCGCCGCGAACTGCATGTGCGCCGTCGTCGTGCCGTTGCCGAACTCGCTCGTGCCGACGGAGACGACGTAGCGCCCGTCGGGGTGCAGGGCGACGGAGGCGTCGGCGAAGTGCCCGCGCGGCGGCATCGTCGCGATCATGGCGATCGCGAGGCCCGTGCCCTCCGACCAGCCGGGGCCGGCCGGCCGCTCGACCGTGGTGAGCGGCAGCCCCCGCGGCCGCCAGCTCGGGTCCGCGCTCTCCGCGAGCCGGGCCTCGACCCAGTCGAGGCACTGGTCGAGGCCGTAGCTGCCGATCTCGAGGTCGTCGTCAGCGGCTCCGCCGAAGGTGTCCTCCGCAGTGATCATGTTCCGGCGCCGCAGCTCGGTGGGGGGCAAGCCCAGCTGCCGGGCGAGCTCGTCGATCGCGGACTCGATCGCGAAGATCACCTGGCCGAGCCCGTAGCCGCGGAATGCCCCGGAGGGCGGGTTGTTCGTGTAGACGCCCTCGACGTGCACCCGCTTCGCCCCCCAGCGGTAGATCGCGATCGACTCGCCGATCGCGTGGAAGAGGACGCCTCGGGTGTGACCGCCGTACGCGCCGGCATCCGCGAGCACGTCGAGGTCGAGCGCGGTGAAGCGGCCGTCCTCATCGGCCGCGACCGTGACGTCGAGGCGCATCGGATGCCGCGACGGGCCGATCGTCATCGTGTCGGTGCGGGTCCACTCGTACTCCACCGGCGCACCGGTCTTCAGCATGGCGAGCAGCACGAGGTCTTCGGTGACCATCTCCTGTTTGCCGCCGAAGCCGCCGCCGACGCGCCCCGTCAGGACCCGCAGCCGGTCGTTGTCGAGGCCGAAGACGTGGGCGAGCTCGGCACGGGTCAGGAACGGCACCTGGGTGCTCGACCGCAGCACGTAGCGGCCCTCCGCGTCGATCCAGCCGCGGGCCGCGTGCGTCTCGAGCGCGAGGTGGGTGACCCGGTGGGTGCGGAAGGTGCCGCTGTAGCGGCGCGCGGCGGAGGCCAGCGCCCCGTCGACCTCGCCGGCGAGCTGCTCGATGCGCACGACGGTGTTGTGCGCCGCGTCGTCGACGCGCTCCGCCGGGGTGCGCTCCGGGTGCAGCAGCGGGGCGCCGTCCGCGCGCGCCTCCTCGGGGTCATAGACCGCGGGGATCAGCTCGTAGCCCACCTCGAGGAGGGCGCAGGCCTGCTCCGCGATCTTCCGGCTCTCCGCGACGACGGCCGCGACCCGCTGCCCGCGGAAGCGCATCACCCGGTCGATGACGAGCGTGTCGTCCGGATCGTCCTCGCGGCTCTCGTGGCGCGACGACGAGAAGCGCACGCTCGGCGAGTCGTCCGCGCTCAGCACGGCCCGCACACCGGGCAGGGCGAGCGCCCGCGACGCGTCGAAGTACACGACCCGGGCGTGCGCGTGCGGGCTGCCGAGGACGGCGAGATGCAGCATCCCCTCCGGCGGGTCCTCGTCGAGCGTGTACGGCTCCTGGCCGCTCACGATCCGCTCCGCCGCGGGCGCGGCGAGCGGCCGGCCGTAGGCGGGGTCGCCGTTGCCGATGCCGGGGGCGGCGACGTTGCGGACGCCGCTGACCGCGTCACCGATCGAGCGGTACCCCGTGCAGCGGCACAGATTGCCCTTGATCGCCTGCGGGAGCTCGGCGAGCTCCTCCGGCCCGAAGGTCGACGTCGTGACGACCATGCCGGGGGTGCAGAAGCCGCACTGGAATCCGCCCGCGGCGACGAACCGCTCCTGGATCGGGGCGAGCCGCCCGGGCATACCGATGCCGCTCGCCGTCGTCACCGCCCGGCCCTCCAGACGGTGCGCGGGCAGGATGCACGAGTTGACGGCCCCGCCGTCGAGCAGCACGTTGCAGGCGCCGCAGTCGCCGGAGTCGCAGCCCTTCTTGACCTCGTAGTGGCCGAGCTCGCGCAGCATCGTGCGCAGCACCTGACCCGGCTGCGGCTCGAACTCGACGGGCTCGCCGTTGACCTCGAATCTCATGCGCGCCCCTCGCGCCCCGACAGCTCGACGCGGATCTCCTCCGCCGCGCGATACGTCATCATGCGGCGCCACTCGAGCGAGCCGTGCGGGTCGCCGAACCAGGTGTCGACGGCGTCGATGCGGGCGGCGAGCTCGGATGCCGCGGGGATGCCGTCGAAGGCGAAGAGGTACGGCCGCGTCGTCGCGCCGGCGAGCACGATCCGCAGCCGCCCGTCGGGCCTGAGACGGCCGGATGCCAGACCCGCGGTGCGTCCGAGCGGAGAGATCGCCCACGTGCGATAGGCCACGGGGTGCGCCAGAGACGCACGCGGCAGCTCGATCGCGCGCAGCACCTCGCCCGGGCCGAGCACCGTGGTCATGACGGCGGTGACGAAGTCCTGCGCGGGAACGCGGCGCTTCGACCCGTCGGCGCGCCAGACGAGACAGCTGCCACCGTAGCTCATGGCGACGAGGTTCATGAGTCCGGCCGGGAAGGCGAGGGCGAGGTTGCCGCCGACCGTGGCGACGCGCCAGACCTTCGCCGAGGCGAGCAGGCCGCGCGCCGCCCAGCGGAAGAACGGCAGGGCGTCGCCCGCGAGCTCCTCCGGCATCGTGATCAGCTGCTCCCAGGTGCAGGTGGCGGCGATGCGCAGCGTGTCGTCGTCCCGCAGCGTGTACGGCTTCCAGCCCATGGCGGTGAGGTCGACGAGCCCGGTCACGCCCGGATCGGGCGGCACGGAGTACATCCAGGTGCCGCCGCCGAGGAATCGCTCGCCGGGGGCGAGCGCCAGCTCCGCGCGCGAGCGCGGCATGCGCACGGAGGTCACCTGGGCGAGGTCCATGTCCCTTACTCAATCACGAGAGGGGTGCCGCGGGCACGGCCGTGTCAGCGGGGGTGGTCGCCGCCCGTGAGCTGGTCGAGGGCGTGCGCGTAGAAGCCGTCGAGCAGCCCGAGCCCGTCGCGCACACCGCCCGCCGAGCCGGGCAGATTGACGATCAGGGTGCCGCCCGCGGTGCCGGCGACGCCCCGGGTGAGCAGCGCGTGGGGCGTGCGCTCCGTGCCGCGGCGGCGGAACTCCTCGGCGAAGCCGGGCAGCTCCAGCTCAAGCACGGCGCGGGTGTGCTCCGGTGTGCGGTCGTCGGGGCCGACCCCCGTGCCGCCGCTCGTGATCACGAGGCGCAGCCGTGCGGTCACGGCGTCGCGCAGCGCCGCCTCCACCTCCGGTCCGTCGGGGACCACCCGGCGGGCGGCGTCGAAGCCGCGCGCGATGAGCCACTCCGCGATGATCGGACCGGTCGTGTCCTCGTACACCCCCGCCGCCGCGCGGGTCGAGACGGTCAGGGCGAGCGCGGCTGGGAGGGGCGCGGCGGGACCGACCGCGGTCATACGGCCCGCCACCGTCCGGACGCGCCGCCATCCTTCTCGAGCACCCGCAGTTCGGCGATCACGGCGGCCCGGTCGACTCCCTTGATCATGTCGTAGACGGTGAGCGCCGCGACCGAGACGGCGGTGAGCGCCTCCATCTCCACACCCGTGACGCCGACGGTCGTCACGATCGCGCGGATCTCGACGCGGTCGCCCTCCGCGGTCAGCTCGACCTCGATGCCGGTGAGGGGCAGCGGATGGCACAGCGGGACGAGCTCGGGCGTGCGCTTGGCGGCCAGGATGCCCGCCACGCGGGCCACCCCGAGCACCTCGCCCTTCGCCAGCTCGCCGGCCCGGATGAGCTCGACGACGTCCGGCCGGGTGACGACCGCGCCGCTCGCGACGGCACGCCGGGCGGTCGCCTGCTTCGCGCTCACGTCGACCATGTGCACCGCGCCATCGGCGCGCACATGGGTGAGTCGCTCCGGCGTGGGTTGCTCCGCCGGCCGTTCGGGACTCTCAGCCATCGATCCTCCAGACCTCGACGGGCTCGCCCGCCTCGACATGGGCGACGCCGACCGGAAGGTGCACGAGCGCCTCCGAGCGGGCGTACGCCGCCAGCAGATGGGAGCTCGGCCCGCCGACGAGCTCGACCGTACCCTCCGGGGTGATCCGCGCGCGGCGCACCTGATGCTTCTCCGCGATCGAGTCGACGGGTGCCGCGAGCGGCAGCCGTAGCGCGGGACGCGGCCCTACCAGCACCGGCCGCAGGTACATCTCGAAGGAGACGAGCACGCTGACCGGGTTCCCGGGGAAGGTCAGCACGGGCGTCGGCCGCCCCGCGACCGTGACGGAGCCGAGGCCCTGCGGGCCGCCGGGCTGCATCGCCACCGAGCCGAAGGCCACGCCGAGCGGGGCGAGCGCCTCGCGCACGACCTCGTGCACCCCGGCGCTCACACCCCCGCTCGTGACCACGAGGTCGACGGGGCCGGCCGCCTCGAGCGCCGAGAGGAAGGCATCCGGGTCGTCGCTGTGGACGCTCGTCGCGAGTGCGATACCGCCCGCCGCGGTGATCGCCGCGGACAGCGACAGGGCGTTCGCGTCATAGATCCGACCAGGGGGCAGCGGTGCGCCCGCGGGGCTGAGCTCGGCGCCCGTCGAGACGACCAGCACCCGCGGCCGGGCGCGCACCGGAACGGCCTCGAGACCGCTCGCGGCGAGCGCGCCGAGCTGCGGCGGCCCGAGACGGATGCCGGCCGGCAGCAGCGTCGCCCCGGTGGGAAGATCGCTGCCGCGGCGTCGGACGAAGGCGCCCGGCGCGACGGGGCCGGGCAGCTCGATCGTGCCGCCCACGGCGGCGAAGCCCCCGCCCGCCCCGGCGGCCTCAACGGTCGCGACCGCCTCGACGGGCACGACGGCATCGGCGCCGATGGGAAGCGGGGCGCCGGTCATGATCGCCGCCGCGCCGCCGCCGAAGACGTGGATGGGGTCGCCGGCGGCGATGTGGTCGCTCACCCGCAGCGGGCCGGCCGAGGCATCCGCCCGCACCGCATAGCCGTCCATCTGCGAGTTGTCGAACGGCGGCAGGTCGATGGGGGTCGCGACATCCTCTGCGAGCAGGCGGCCGAGCCCCGCTCCGAGCGGCACGAGCTCGGCGCCTGGGCGCCAGTGCGCTTCGAGGAGTGCGCGGACGGCGGCCTGATGTTCGGCGACGGAGGTCATGCCCTCAATCCTGCCCTCGCGCGCCCGCCGGCGCCCCCGCGCCCGTTCGTGCGGGGTCGGTGCCCAGCACATCGACGAGCTCGGCCAGCGCGGCGCGGCGCCACGGCTGCCCGGCCACCAGCACCACGACGAGCGCGACGACGACCAGGACGAGGGAGAGCGCGACCGCCGCGTCGGGGTTCTCGTTGTTCTGCAGGTAGATCTCCAGCGGCAGGGTGCGGGTGACGCCCTGCAGCGAGCCCGCCACCGTGATGGTCGCCCCGAACTCGCCGATGGAGCGCGCGAACGACAGCACCGTGCCGGAGACCAGCGCGGGCCCCAGGCTCGGCAGCGTGATCTTGAACAGCACCTGGGTGCGGCTCGCGCCATAGGCGAAGGCGAGCTCGTCATGCGTCTCAGCGGCGGAGCGCAGCGCCCCCTCCAGGCTGATCACGATGAAGGGCAGCGAGACGAAGGCCTCGGCCAGCACCACGGCCGCAGTCGAGAACGGCACCTGCAGGCCCGCACGCAGCAGCAGCGGGCCCAGCAGGCCGCGGGCGCCGACCGTGTACAGCAGCGCGAGGCCGCTGACCACCGGCGGCATCACGAGCGGCACGAGCACGAGGGCGCGGGCCACGCTCTGGCCGGGGAAGTCGCCGCGGGCGAGCACCACCGCCATCGGCACGCCGAGCACAAGACAGATCGCGGTGGCGATCAGGGCGGTCTCGATGCTGAGCCGCAGCGCGGCCAGCGAGGGGACCGAGGTGATCAGCTGGACGAAGTGGGGCCAGTCGACATGGGTGACGATCGCCAGCAGGGGCAGCAGCACGAAGACCGCGCCGATTCCGGCCGGCACCCAGAGCCAGGCCGGGTAGGCGCGCCGTCCGCGCGGGGTCACTTCGGCGGAGCCCCGAAACCCGCGTCGGAGAGCAGCTTCTGGCCGTCGGATCCGGCCACGTAGTCGATGAACTTCTGCGCGAGCGCCGCGTTCTTCGACGACGCCGTGGCAGCGATCGGGTAGGTGTTCACCGCCTTCTGCGACTCGGGGAACTCCACTCCCGTCACCTTCGAGCCGGCGCCTTTGACATCCGTCACGTAGACGACGCCGGCGTCGGCGTCACCGCTCTCGACCTTCGCGAGCACGTTGCCGACGTTCTGCTCCTGGCTCACCGGCGTGAGGGTGACGCCGGTCGCCTTCTCGACCTGTTCGGTCGCGTTGCCGCACGGCACGCCGTCGGCGCACACGACGAGCTTGACGCCCGGCTTCGCGAGGTCGGCCCAGCCGGCGATATTCTTCGGGTTCCCCGGCGGGGTCGCGATCTCGAGCACGTTGGTCGCGAAGTCCACCGGGGTTCCGGCGACCAGCTTCTGGTCGACCGCGCTCTGCATGTTCTTCTCGTCGGCGGAGGCGAGCACGTCGGCCGGCGCGCCCTGGGCAAGCTGCGTGACGAGCGTGGAGGTGCCGTCGTAGTCGTACGTCACGGTCACACCGGGGTTCGCGGACTCGAAGCCGCCCTTGAGCCGGTCGAACACGGCGGTGAGGGAGGTCGCGGCGAAGACGGTCAGCGTCTGGGGCTGGGCGGCGGCGCTCGGGGAGCCGCTCGGGCTGCTCGCTCCACCGGAGCCGCCCGTCGTGGAGCCGGAGCCGGAGCATCCGGCCAGCACCAGAGTGCCGCTCAGCGCCGCGGCGATCGCGATGCCGCCGAAGAGCCTGCGCACCGAGCTGAGCACGGGGGAGGGACCCAGCGCCGCGGCGCCGGTGGTCCGCAGCTGCGTCATGGTCGCGACTCTATCTCCGCAGACAGGGAAAAGGCATCCCTTGGCGGGGATGCCTCTCCGTATCGTTGCTTGTCGCCGTCGTCCCGCGCATCACATCACCGCGGGACGACAGCCGGGTGCTACGCCTCGGGCGCGCCCTGCCCCTCCGGGCTGAAGTTCAGCGCGAGCGAGTTCATGCAGTAGCGGTCGCCCGTGGGGGTGCCGAAGCCGTCCGGGAAGACATGGCCCAGGTGCGAGCCGCAGTTGGCGCAGCGCACCTCGGTGCGGGCCATGCCGAGCGAGCGGTCCTCGATGAGCTCGACCGCCTCGGGGCGGACGCTCTCGTAGAAGGACGGCCAGCCGCAGCCCGAGTCGAACTTGGTGCCGCTCTTGAACAGTTCGGCGCCGCAGGCGCCGCAGATGTAGATGCCGGCGCGGTCCTCGTCGAGGAGCTCGCCGGTCCAGGGCCGCTCGGTGGCGGCCTCGCGCAGCACGGCGTAGCGGTTCGGGTCGAGCTGCTCGCGCCATTCGGTGTCGCTCTTGGCGACGTTGTAGTCGGTGGAGTCGGTGGACGAGACCTGTCCCATGGTTCCTCCTGATCTCGTGAAGTCGTACACCAGAGTAAACTCCCGCACCCGCCGGAGTGTTCCAGGGTGGGAGACCTTCTCATCGATACCCTGAGTCCCATGCCGCCCGCCGTGCTCAGCGATTTCGAGATCGAGATCCTCGACTTCGAGCGCGAGTGGCTGCAGGGCCCCGGGGCGAAGGAGCAGGCGATCCGCACTCAGTTCGCGCTGTCGGCCGCCCGCTACTATCAAGTTCTCGGTCGGCTGATCGAGACTCCTGCCGCGCTCGCCTACGATCCCCTCCTCGTCAGGCGGCTGTTGCGGCAGCGGGACGAACGCCGCGGCACGCGTGCGGCGCGCACCCGGCCGATCGACTGAACCGAGCCGCGGAAGGACACCCCCCACAACGCATGGCACAGCAATTCCCGAAGGACCGCTTCGACGTGGTCCCGTCCGACCTGGAGCGCGTCGGCGCCCATCGGGCGCCCCGTCGGCGCGGACGCGGGCTGCTGTGGCTCGTCTGGTGCCTCGTCGCGATCCTCGTGATCGTCGGCGCCGGCTGGATCTACCTGCGTGTGCTCGACCGAGGGCTGTTCGGCTCCTCGTCGTCCCCGCAGCCGACCATCACGCGGACGGTGTCGCCGCCGGCATCCACGAGTCCCACCCCGACACCGACACCGACCCCCACTCCGACCGCGACCCAGGTCCCCGGCACCTCGATCAGCGTGCTGAACGGGGCGGGGCGGGCCGGCCTCGCCGCCGGCGCCTCCGGCAAGCTGCGTGCCGCGGGGTGGACGGCGGTCAGCTCGGGCAACGCGCCGCAGACCGGCGTGACGACCACGACCGTCTACTACTCCGACCCCAGCCTGCGCGGCGTCGCGCTGGGGGTCGCGCAGTCGCTCGGCGTCACCGCGGTCACGCAGGGACTGCAGCCCGGCTTCCCCGCGACGCAGGTGGTGGTTGTCCTCGGCACCGACTACATCGGCTGATCGGGGCGGAGATCGGCCCGCGTATTTCGGGCGCATGACGGCCAGCGGACGATGACGTAACCATTTGACAGAAAAGGCGTAAGCCGGAATCCCGTCCTCTGCGGTGTCGCTACGATCGTGCGAACAGCAACGCGCCGAAAATGCGCGCGTATCGGTAATACGCAATGGAGAGACAATGGCGAACGGAACCGTGAAGTGGTTCAACGCTGAGAAGGGCTACGGCTTCATCACGGTCGATGGCGGGGGACAGGACGTGTTCGTCCATTACTCGGCGATCGACATGAACGGCTACAAGTCGCTCGAGGAGGGCCAGCAGGTCGTCTTCGAGGTCGGCACTGGTTCGAAGGGGCCGCAGGCCGAGTCGGTGCGACTCGCGTAGCGCACGACTTCTCGAGTTTCACGAGCCGTCCGGCCCCGTGCCGGGCGGCTCGTGCAGTTAATACGGCCGCTACCGCGGCATGGCGGATGTCTGTTTCTTGCACTCTCGGGGGGAGAGTGCCAGAATCGCACTAGCACTCCACTGTTTTGAGTGCTAACGACATCTTTCGCTGCTACGTCCGGGAGGGACGAGAAACAACATGGCAAAGATCATTGCTTTCGACGAGGAGGCGCGTCGCGGTCTCGAGCGCGGTCTGAACACGCTCGCCGACGCTGTCAAGGTCACTCTTGGCCCGCGTGGGCGCAACGTCGTGCTGGAGAAGAAGTGGGGCGCTCCCACCATCACCAACGACGGCGTTTCCATCGCCAAGGAGATCGAGCTCGACGACCCGTACGAGAAGATCGGCGCTGAGCTCGTCAAGGAAGTTGCGAAGAAGACCGACGACGTCGCGGGTGACGGCACCACCACCGCGACCGTGCTTGCCCAGGCGCTCGTGCGCGAGGGCCTGCGCAACGTGGCCGCCGGCGCCGACCCGATGAGCCTGAAGAAGGGCATCGAGAAGGCCGTCGCCGCCGTCACCGAGGAGCTCATCGCCGCCGCGCAGGAGATCGAGACCAAGGACCAGATCGCCGCGACCGCGTCGATCTCCGCCGCCGACCCCGAGATCGGCGCCATCATCGCCGAGGCCATCGACAAGGTGGGCAAGGAGGGCGTCGTCACCGTCGAGGAGTCGAACACCTTCGGCACCGAGCTTGAGCTGACCGAGGGCATGCGCTTCGACAAGGGCTTCCTGTCGCAGTACTTCGTCACGGACCCCGACCGCCAGGAGGCGGTGTTCGAGGAGCCGTACATCCTCATCGCGAACCAGAAGATCTCGAACATCAAGGACCTGCTCCCGGTCGTCGACAAGGTGATCCAGGCCGGCAAGCAGCTCCTGATCATCGCGGAGGACGTCGACGGCGAGGCGCTGGCGACCCTGATCGTCAACAAGATCCGCGGCATCTTCAAGTCGGTCGCCGTCAAGGCCCCCGGCTTCGGCGACCGCCGCAAGGCCCAGCTGCAGGACATCGCGATCCTGACCGGCGGCCAGGTCATCTCCGAGGAGATCGGCCTCAAGCTCGAGAACGTCACGCTCGACCTGCTCGGCCAGGCTCGCAAGGTCGTCATCACCAAGGACGAGACCACCATCGTCGAGGGTGCGGGCGACCCCGAGCAGATCGCCGGTCGTGTGCAGCAGATCCGCAACGAGATCGAGAACACCGACAGCGACTACGACCGCGAGAAGCTGCAGGAGCGCCTCGCCAAGCTCGCCGGCGGCGTTGCCGTCATCAAGGCGGGCGCGGCCACCGAGGTCGAGCTCAAGGAGCGCAAGCACCGCATCGAGGACGCCGTCCGCAACGCGAAGGCCGCCGTCGAGGAGGGCATCGCCGCCGGTGGTGGCGTCGCCCTGCTGCAGGCCGGCAAGAACGCCTTCGAGAAGCTCCAGCTGACCGGTGACGAGGCCACCGGCGCGAACATCGTTCGCGTCGCCGTCTCGGCCCCGCTCAAGCAGATCGCGCTGAACGCCGGTCTGGAGCCGGGTGTCGTCGCGGCCAAGGTCGCCGAGCTGCCTGCGGGTCACGGCCTCAACGCCGCCAACGGCGAGTACGTCGACATGCTCGAGGCGGGCATCATCGACCCGGTCAAGGTCACCCGCTCGGCGCTGCTGAACGCGGCCTCGATCGCCGGCCTGTTCCTCACCACCGAGGTCGTCGTCGCCGACAAGCCCGAGAAGGCTTCGGCCGTCCCGGCCGGCGACCCGACGGGCGGCATGGACTTCTGAGTCCGGCTTCTCAGCCAGGCTTCTCGGTCCGACCGTCTGCCTGACAACAGCGAAAGAGGGCGCTCCCGCAGGGGAGCGCCCTTCTTCGTGTCGGGCCGGGCATTCGGCGCTACGAGAGACGCTCTGCGAGGCGGCGATTCATTCGCCGCCGGAGGCCTGGATTCAGGAAGCCGACCGCGGCGCGCCGAGCGGGGATCGGCGCGCAAGACCGGCTCACAGCCCTGCGGCGAACATCTGGTAGTTCCTTGATTCGCTCTCCTGGTACTGCTGGGCAGCCGCCGCGAGCACCTGCTGCAGCTGGGCCATGTTGGTCTCGATGGTGCGCTGGGTTGTGGTCCAGTTGGCGAGCACCTGCTGGAACGCCGTCGCCGCCTGCCCGGACCAGGAGCCCTGCAGGGCGGTGAGCGTGGCCGTCAGGTGCGCCGCGTCGCCGCGCAGCTGTTCGAGTGTGGCCTGGGCCGAACGGGTCGCGTCGAGCACTGCCGTGCTGTCGACCTGGAACGTGGTCATGACATCCTCCGTGAGCGTGAATGAAGCGGATATCAGGAAGCTAGCCCGGCTCAGGCATCCGTCACGCGCCTCCGGGCCCGGAATGTGGAGAGCGGACCCGATCCGGCGCTGTGCTGGGGAAGACCCCGCCGTTCGGCGCCGGTGCGTGCCCTATACCGCGGTGTCGGCGAGCGGCAGCAGCACCCGGAAGGTGGCACCACCGTCCGGGGTCTCGACGACGTCGACGGCCCCCCGGTGTGCGCGCACGATCGAGGTGACGATCGCGAGCCCGAGCCCGCTGCCGCCCGTTTCGCGGGCGCGCGAGGTGTCCGCGCGCCAGAACCGCTCGAAGATCTTGTCGCGGATCTGCGGCGCGATCCCCTCGCCGTGGTCGATGACCTCGAGCAGCGCCTGGCGCGGGCCGAGCTCCGCCGAGACGCGGATCTCGATGGGCGTGCCCTCCGGCGTGTAGCGCACGGCGTTGCCGATCAGGTTGTTCAGCACCTGACGCAGCTTGTTCTCCTCGCCCATAACGAGCGCGGGCACCTTGTGCGGCTCCGGAATGTCCTCGATGCTGAGCGGCATCGTCTCCGCGAGCGAGGCCTCCGGGCGGCGCCCCGTGTTGCGGCGGCGCAGTCGGGCGAGGGCCGAGGCGGTGAAGCCGATCGGGCCCGTTGTGGCCTGCTCGCCCTGGCTGCGCGGGCTGAGGCGGACGCCACCGCGCTGCGCCACCCGCGTGAGCCCCGTCACGGCCGGCTGGGACGGCGGGGTCGGCGTCTGCCCCACGACGGGCAGAACGGTGGTCGGCGTGGGGTCGAGCTGGGCGGAGGGCCCGGGGGCGGGCGGCGGAGCGGGCGGCAGGTCGGCGAACACCCGGAACTGGCGCGCCGGATGGGCGGCGCGTGCGTCCATCGCCGCATCGTAGGCGAGCGGCAGCAGGTCGACCTGCGCGAGCTGCAGCGGCCGGGTCTCGTCGAGTCGGGCCAGCTCGAGCAGGTCCTCGACGAGGCCGCCCATGCGCATAGCCTCCTTCTCGATGCGGTCCATCGCGCTCGCGATCGCCGCCTCGTCCTGCAGGGCGCCCATACGGTACAGCTCGGCATAGCCGCGCACCGACACGAGCGGCGTGCGCAGCTCGTGGCTCGCGTCGCCGACGAAGCGGCGCATCTGGTCGATCGTGCGGGCGCGGTCCTTCAGCGCCTGGTCCATGCGGGAGAGCATGGTGTTCAGGGAGCGGTTCAGCCGACCGACCTCGGTGTTCGGCTCGGCGCCGCCGAGGCGCTGGCTGAAGTCGCCGTCGGCGATCGCCGCCGCCGTGCGCTCGACCTGGCGCAGCGGCATGAAGGTCGTCGTCACGAGCATCCGGGTCAGCACCGCGCCCACGACCACGACGATCACGCCGAAGCCGAGGAAGATGATCAGGTAGCTCGTCAGCAGGTCGTTGATCTGGCGCGTGCCGGTGGCCACGATCGCGGCTCCGGCATCGTCGTTCGAGGCGTACTTGAGCGTGACGCAGCGGGCGCGGTACTGCAGAGACCCGTCATTGCTCGCGAGATAGAACAGGCCGCCCTGCTTGCAGACCGCCGCGAGCGAGGCCGGCAGCGTCGTCGCGGTCAGCGGGCGTGCGTCGCGCGAGATGGTCCGCCAGTTGTACTGCAGCAGCTTGCCTTCGGCGTCGTAGAGCGCCAGGAAGTATGGGCTCTGCTCGCCGTCCTGCGTGACGGTGTCGTTGTCGCTGCTCTGCGAGGCGAGCATCGCGTTGATGCTCGCGGCGGTCGAGGCGGCCGTCAGCTGCTGGTCGAGCTGCGAGATGAGCACCGGCTTGAACAGCAGCGTCGTCCCGACACCGGTCAGCAGCAGGCCGAAGGTGAGCACCAGTACCGTGACGCCTGTGATCTTGGTGCGCAAAGAGATCGCGTTCCAGGCGGCGAGCAGTGAACGATGCATAGGCGACGAAAGCTACTCCGGCTTGCTGGACACGGACCGCTAGGAGGGACGACCCAGTGGGTCGTCCCCGCGGTTCACGTCCCTGAGCAAGCTGTGCTTGCTCAGGCGCCGGGAGTCGGGGTTTACGCCTTTCCGGCCTTGAGCATGTAGCCGAAGCCGCGCTTGGTCTGGATGAGCGGCTCGGTCGAGTGCGCGTCGACCTTGCGGCGCAGGTACGAGATGTAGCTCTCGACGATGCCCGCGTCGCCGTTGAAGTCGTACTCCCACACGTGGTCGAGGATCTGCGCCTTCGAGAGCACGCGATTCGGGTTCAGCATGAGGTAGCGCAGCAGCTTGAACTCGGTGGGGGAGAGCTCGATCGGGGTCTCGCCCACGAACACCTCGTGGGTGTCCTGGTCCATGGTCAGCTCGCCGGCGCGGATGATCGCGTCGTCGTCGGCCTGCATCGTGCGGCGGAGGATCGCCTTGATGCGTGCGACGATCTCGTCGAGGCTGAACGGCTTCGTCACATAGTCGTCACCGCCGACCGTCAGACCGGTGATCTTGTCCTCGGTGTCGTCCTTGGCGGTGAGGAAGAGGATCGGGGCGGTGTAGCCGGCGCCGCGCAGGCGCTTGGTGACGCCGAAGCCGTTCATGTCCGGCAGCATGACGTCGAGGATGATGAGGTCGGGCTCCTCTTCCAGCACGGCCGAGATGGCCTGGGCGCCGTTGGCGACGGCGCGGACGGCGAACCCTGCGAAGCGGAGGCTGGTGGTCAGCAGATCGCGGATGTTCGGCTCGTCGTCGACGATGAGAATGCGAGGTCCTGCGTTCATGTCTGACATTATCTGCACGTTTCCTGATATCCGCCAGGGAGAACTTTGAACGTGGCATATGACGGATGCCTCACCGGGTGCGCTGCTCGGAACCGGTGTGCGCGCCACGGTTCCGAGCAGCGCATCACGACCTCGAGCAGCGCACCCGCGGCGGGGCGGGCGCGCGCCGCGCGCCACGGGGTGCGGAGGACGCGGAAGACGTCAGACCGCGGCGGGCAGCTCCGGCTCGCCCAGGCTCAGCATCAGGCGGTTCGCCCAGTTGAAGAAGGCGGCGGCGTGCACGACGTCGTAGACCTCCTCGTCCGTGAGGCCCGCCCCCTGCAGCGCCGCGACGTTCGCGCTGTCGAAGGCCACGGGCGTCTGGGCCAGCGCCGCCGCGGTGTCGATGATCGCCCGCCAGCGCGGCTCCTGCTCGCCCGCCACACCCTCGTCGAGCAGCCGCTGCACATCGGCATCCCGCTTGCTGTAGTGGGCGGCGAAGCGGCTGTGCACCGAGGCGCAGTAGATGCAGCCGTTGAAGCGGCTCGTCGCAGCGGCGGCGAGCTCGCGCTCGGCCCGCGGCAGGCCCGTCTTGGTGTTGTAGAAGATGTCCTTGTCCGTCAGCGTGCGGTGCTTGAGGATGCCGGGGTCACGGGACAGCAGCCGGAAGTAGGGGCTCTTGACCCGGGCGGCGTCGATGAGCGCGTCCCGCTGCTCCTCGCTGAGCGCGTCCGCGGCGACCGGCTCGACCCACGGCACCCAGCTGAGCTCGGCGGAAGTGAAGCGCTGCGGGCGGGCACCCGGCTCGGAGCCGGGCTCGGGTGCGGCGGAGACGCGCGGACGGGTCGGCGCGACGGCGTCCGTCGGGGCGGCGAGGGCGCGCGGCGCGCCGGCCAGCACGGCCAGCCCGGCCACGACCCGCAGCTGGAAGGACAGGAAGGCGACGAGCTGCGAGACGGTGACGATGCCGTCCTCGCTCCAGCCGGCCTGCGCGAGCCCGGCCACACGGGACGCCACCGCGTCGCGGGGGTGGAACACGAGGAAGTGCGTGTGCTCGAGCGCGGTGGCGAGCCGTGCGCCGACGGCGTCGACGAGGGCGGGGGAGGCGGCGAGCTCTGGCCCGTCCTGGTTGAAGGCGGCGAGCTCCTCGGAAGGGAAGTCGCCGTAGGGGCCGGTTCCGGCGGCGGCGCGGGCCGCGGTGCGCAGGGCCTCCGTGACGGATGCCTCGCCGCCGGCCTCCGCGAGCAGGCCCGCGTAGAACTCCGCGGCGGCGTCGTCCCCGTGCAGCTGCGCCGTGAAGACCGCGATCGCGAGCTTCTCGACGAGGCTCGCACCGGCGGCGTCCGCGGTGAACAGCGCCGCGTGGCTCGCCTGGGCGTTCTCGAGGGTCACCGGGCGCCCGTTCCGCAGCGCGGCGACCGCGGTCGCGGCATCCGCCCCCAGCAGGGAGTCGATCGCGTCGCTCGTGATGATGTCCGTCATGGCTGCTTCCTCTTTTCCGTTCCTCGTTGAGATCCTCGCCGAATACGGGCTCGCGCCAAGGCCGTTTGTCGCAATTCGTAAGACAGGCCCCCGCGGCCCCCGGCTCCCTCTAGCCTCTGTGCAGCACCCCCACACCAAGAGCACACGAGGGATTCCCCATGAAGAGCATCACCCGGCGCGCCGCCGCGGTGTCCGTCGCCGCACTCACCGTCGTGGGCCTCGCCGCCTGCGCCGACTCGTCGTCGAGCGGCGGATCGAGCAAGCCCGGCACGATCTACTTCGGCGTCTCCGCAGCGGAGACCGGCCAGTACGCGCAGTACGGCGAGCAGTTCAAGGAGGGCTTCGGCCTGGCGGTCGACCAGGTCAACGCCAAGGGCGGCATCAACGGCCACCCCGTCGCGCTCAAGTACGAGGACTCCCAGTCCGACCCGAAGCAGTCGGTGCCGGTCGCGCAGAAGTTCGTCGGAGACAAGAGCGTTGTGCTCGTCTTCGGCGACTACTCCTCGGCGGCCTCGATCCCGGCCTCGCCGATCTACACGGCGGGCAAGCTGCTGCAGTACGGCTTCAACAACTCCAACCAGGACTTCACCGACAAGGGCACGGAGTACCAGTGGTCGACGTCGATCACGACGAACGACACCTACACCTGGGAGGCCGACTACATCAAGAAGCAGGGCGTCGACTCGGTCGGCGTGACCTACCTCAACACCGCCGACTGGGGCATCCCCGCCTACAAGGCGTTCAAGACCGAGGCCGACAAGGTCGGGCTCAAGATCACCGACGCCGAGGGTGTGCTCGACACCGCCGACGACTACAAGCCATCGCTCATCAAGGCGACCAAGGGCGACCCGCAGGCCTTCGTGCACATCGGCTACGGCCCGGACGGCGCGAAGATCGTCACCCAGCTGCGCTCCATCGGCTACAAGGGCACCTTCTACGGCGGTCAGGACGAGCAGTCCTTCGACGGCACGCCCGACGCCGAGGGCTCGATCGAGGGCGCCCAGTTCATCGAGACCAACCCCGACCCCGCGGTGCAGGACTTCGTGACGGCCTTCAAGAAGAAGTACCCGAAGGAGACCGATGTGACCTCCTTCGAGGCGGGCGCCTATGACGCGCTCAACGTCGCCGTCGCCGCGGCCAAGGCCGGTGGCACCACCCGTGAGGGCATCCTCGCGGGCTTCAAGGAGATCAAGGACGTGCCGAGCGTCGTGTACGGAAAGATCACCTTTGACCCCTCGACGCGCCGCGTCCAGTCGCCTCAGCTGACCCCCACCGTCCTCAAGGACGGCAAGTGGGTCACCTACAACGGCTGACCGGAGTGCTCGACACCCTGATCGCCGGACTGCTCCGAGGGAACGTCTACGCCCTCGGAGCGGTCGGCATCTCGCTGGTCTTCGGCGTGATGAACGTCGTCAACTTCGCCCAGTTCTCCTTCTTCGGGTTGGGCGCCATGCTGACGTGGTTCTTCGTCGTGCAGCTGGGCATGTCCTTCTGGCTCACCCTGCCCCTGGTGCTCCTCATCTGCGCGGCCATCGGCCTCGTCACCAACATCGCCGTCGTGCGCCCGCTCGCGCGGTTCCTGCCGCTGGCGGCGATGCTGTCGACCTATGCGGTCTCGCAGATCCTCGACAACGTCTCGCAGCTCTCCTTCGGGGCGAACTCGCGGGTGTTCCCGCGCGTGCTGCCCACCTCGAACCTGCACATCGCGAACATGCGCTTCGGCACCTCCGACCTGGTGATGCTGGGCATCACCGCGGTCGTGATGGTGGCGATGTCGCTCTTCCTCAAGTACGGCAAGCTCGGCCAGGCCACCCGCGCCACGGCGCAGGACCAGGAGGCGGCACTGCAGGTCGGCATCCCGGTGAGCCTGATCCAGCACCTGTCCTTCGCGATCGCCTCCGCCCTCGGCGGGCTCGCCGGCATCTTCATGGCCCTCTACGTCGGCGTCGCCGACCCCACCTCCGGGCTCAACACCGGCATGACCGCCTTCGTCGCGGCCACCCTGGGCGGCCTCGGCTCGCTCGTCGGCGCCGTCATCGGCGGCTTCGTGCTCGGCATTCTCGAGGCCTTCGGCATCTACCTCTTCGGCGGCAGCTCGGACGAGATCATCATCTTCGTCATCCTGATCGCGGTGCTCATCATCCGCCCAGGCGGTCTGCTCGGCAAGGTCCCGCTGATCTCCACCGAGCCGTTGACGGGCACCTTCCTCGGCAAGGGCCGGCCGTTCCGGATCCCGCGCTGGGTCTGGCCCGCGGCCTTCGTCGTCGGCGGGTTCGTCATTCCCTTCGTGAGCAGCGACTACGTGCTCAGCACGGGCACGCAGGTGCTCATCTACGCCATCATCGCCGCCGGCTTCACCGTCACCGCGGGGCAGTCGGGCGTGATGGCGCTCGGCCAGGCCGGGCCCATCGCGATCGGCGCCTACACCTCCGCGATGCTCACGCTGTACCTGCACTTCTCGTTCTGGGCCGCCCTGCCGCTCGCGGGGCTCATCGCCGCGATCATCGCCTCGATCCTCGCCTCGCCCATCTGGGGCGTGAAGGGGCACTACATCTCCATCGCCACCCTCGGGCTCGGCATGGTCGTCGTCGCGGCGATCCAGCTGGCCGTGCCGCAGGGCCTGCAGGGGATCCCCTGGCCGAAGATCGGCGGCACGATGCTGTTCTCGGCACGCGACTTCTACTTCATCGACTTCGGGGTGCTCGTCGTCACCCTGCTCGTGATGTGGCGCATCCGCCGCTCGCACCTGGGCCGGGTGATCTCCTCCGTCGGCTCCGACGAAGTCGCGGCCCTGGCCTCCGGCGTCCGGGTGCGCGACTACAAGGCGCTGGCCTTCGCGGTCTCCGCGTTCTTCGCAGGCATCGGCGGGTCACTGCTGGCCCACCAGTACAGCTACATCGACACCTCGATCTTCACGATGCTGATGTCGCTGCTGGTGGTCACCATCGTCATCATGGGCGGGGTGAGCCTGCCCTACGGTGCCGTCGTCGGTTCGATCATCCTCATCGGAGCGCTGGAGCTGCTGCGGTTCACGGACGACCTGCGGATCATCGTCTACGGCCTGGTGCTGATCCTCGTCGTGAGGTTCCGGCCGGGCGGCATCCTGGTGAGGAACTCATGACGGCGGCGCGCACGGCGACGGATGCCTCGGCCGAGGCACTGCTGCGGGTGGAGAAGCTCGAGCGTCGCTTCGAGGGGCTCACGGCGGTGGACGGGATCTCGTTCACCGTCGCCCCGCACGAGGTGGTCTCCATCATCGGCCCCAACGGCTCCGGGAAGACCACGACCCTCAACCTGGTGACCGGGACCATTCCGGCCAACGGGGGCTCCATCACCCTCGACGGCACCGACATCGGGCACGCGGACACCGCCCGCATCGCCGAGGACGGCATCGCCCGCACCTTCCAGAACGGCCGGGTCTTCGCGACCCTCTCGGTGGCGGACAACATCGAGGTCGGCATCCACTCGACCCTGCGGGCCAGCCGCCCGTTCCGCCGCCTCTCGCACCTGTTCCTGCTGCGCTGGATCCCGCTGCTCGCCGAGCTGTTCATCGCGATCTTCGGCACGCCGGGGTCCCGCCGGGAGCGGGTGCGGATCGACGCGGCCGTCGAGGCCGAGATCCAGCGCTTCGAGGCCCGCCTGGGGCCCCGCCGCGACGACCCGGCGTACTCGCTGAGCTACGCCAACCGCCGGCGCACCGAGATCGCACGCGCCCTGGCGCTGAAGCCCAAGCTGCTCGTCCTCGACGAGCCCACCGCAGGCATGAACCAGTCCGAGACCGCCGAGGTGCTCGAACAGCTGCTCGACCTCAAGGCCGAGGGACAGGCCATCCTGCTGGTGGAGCACAAGCTCGACCTCGTGATGACCGTCTCGGACCGGATCATCGTGATGGACGGCGGCCGCATCATCGCCGAGGGCCCGCCACAGGCGGTGCGTCGCGACCCCGCGGTGATCGAGGCATACCTCGGTCGCCGCCGCGGACTGGGAGGGGAGGATCTGGCATGACCGAGCTGCTCGCACTCGACGACGTTCACGTCTACTACGGCCCGTTCCATGCCCTGCGCGGCAACACCCTCACCGTGGGCGAGGGGGAGATCGTCTCGCTGCTGGGCGGCAACGCGAGCGGCAAGTCGACGACGATGAAGACCATCCTCGGGCTCACGGCCGTGCGCTCGGGCACCATCCGCTTCGCCGGCAGCGACATCACCCGCGCCCCCACCAGCCGCCGCATCAAGGCCGGCATCGCCTCGGTCCCCGAGGCCAGGCGGGTCTTCCCGCAGATGACCGTGGACGAGAACCTCATCGCCGGCGCCTACACCCGCAGCGACAGGGCGGCGGTCGCCGAGGACCTCGAACGCATGCGCGAGCACTTCCCCCGGCTCGCCGAACGGCGCAGGCAGGAGGCGGGCACGCTCTCCGGCGGCGAGCAGCAGATGCTCGCCTTCGCTCGGGCGCTGATGAGCCGCCCGAAGCTCGTCTGCATGGACGAGCCCACCATGGGGCTCTCGCCGAAGCTCGTCGACCAGGTGCTCGACGAGATCGTGCGCATGAACCGGGAGCTCGGCGTCGCGGTGCTGTTCGTCGAGCAGCAGGCTGAGCTCGCGCTCTCCATCGCCTCCCGCGGCTATGTGCTCGCCACGGGGGAGATCGTGCTGCAGGGCACGGCGCGGGAGCTGCTCGACGACCCGCAGATCCAGGAGGCCTACCTCGGGAAGGGATCGCAGGGGTGACCGCCTCGATCGCGCTCGTCGGCGCGGGCCCGCGCGCGGTCGCGGTCGCCGCCCGCATCGTCGCCGACCGCGACGTGATCGCCCCGGGCCTGCCGCTGACCGTGCACCTGATCGACGCGGTCGACATCGGGGCGGGCCGCACCTGGCGGCGCGATCAGAACCGGATGCTGCTGAACAACACCTACTGCTCCGAGACCACCGTGTTCGCCGACGAGACCATCGTGACGGCCGGTCCGACCCGGCCGGGGCCGAGCCTGGCCGAATGGCTCGCGATCGCCGCCCAGGGCGAGGGGGACTTCGCGCCGTGGGTCGTGGCCGAGGCCCGCGCGGCCCAGCCGTGGAGCTATCCCTCGCGGGCGCTGCAGGGCGTGTACTTCCGCTGGGCGCTCGACCGCGTGATCGACTCGGCGCCCCCGGACATCGAGTTCGTCGAGCAGCTCGGCCGGGTCGTGGCACTCGACGAGCTCGATGGGACGGATGCCGCGCGCCAGCGCCTCGCCTTCGCCGACGGCCGCGCCCTCGAGGTCGACGCGGTGGTGCTGCTGCAGGGATTTCTGACCTCGGACGCCCCGGAGGCCAGGGAGCTCGCCGACCGGGCCCGGGCGGCCGGTCTCGTCTACCTGCCGCCGGGGATGCCGTCCGAACGGGACTGGGACGTGCTGCCCGCCGGGGAGCCGGCCCTCGTGCGCGGCATCGGCGCGAACTTCTTCGACCTGATCGGGGTGCTCTTCGAAGGCCGCGGCGGCCGCTTCGAGCGCGGCGCAGACGGCGAGCTGGAGTACCGGCCGAGCGGTCGTGAGCCGCGGCTCGTGGCCGGCTCCCGGCACGGGCTGCCGTACCGTGGCAAGGCGTACTACCCCACGGGCCTGCCCGAGCCCGTCGAGCTCCCGCGCTTCTCTGCCGCCCGTGAGGCGGAGCTGATCGCCGCGCACCGCGGGAAGGCCGACGTCGACTTCGGCGCCCAGCTCGCCGCGGACGTGATGGCGGATTTCCGCGAGGTCTACGAGACCGTCGCCGCGCGCCGCAGCGGCCAGGGCCCCGGCGCGGCCGAGCCGTTCGACTGGCAGCGCATCGTCTTCCCCGCCGCCGACCTCGACTTCGCCGACGACGCGGCCTGGCAGAGCTACCTCGACGGCTACTTCGCGGACGAGCTGGCGCGCATCCGGCACCCGGAGCGCAGCCCGCACAAGGCGGTGCACCGCGCCATGGAGACGGCCAGGCGGCGCATCAGCCGGCTCGTGCTCGCCCAGGTCTTCGATCCGGCATCCGTCGTGCGCGACCTCAAGCTGGGCATTCTGCCGCACAGTCTGGTCCTCGCGAGCGGGCCACCGCCCGAACGGGTGGAACGGCTCATCGCCCTGCGCCGCGCGGGCCTCGTCGAGATCCTCGGCCCCGGCCTCGAGATCGAGGTGGAGGACGGCGAATTCCGCGCGACGACGCACGTGCCCGGCCAGTCCCGCACCGCCCGCGCCCTGGCCGAGGCACGGATGCTGCTCGGCGATCTGCGCACGACGGACGACCCGCTCGTGCGCCAGCTCGTCGGCACCGGCCAGGCGCGCTATCACGAGGTCGTCGGCGCCGACGGGACGGTGCACGCGACGAGCACGCTCGACGTCACGGGCGACCGCTTCCTGCTCGTCGACGCGCAGGGCCGGCCGCACGCGCGCCGGGTGGTGCTCGGCTCGCCGGCGGGGGATGTGCAGTTCAACGCCGCGATCGGCGCGATCCCGCACACGGGCGACAAGATGCTGACCGGGGCGGACATCGCGGCCGTGCAGGCGCTGCGCGCGGTGTCGCCCTCCTAGCCGGCAGCCGGGCATCGGCAATCGGCGGCCCCGGGAGCGGTGATCAGTGCTCGCGGTCAGCGGTCGGCGGATGCCCGCGGGCAATAGGCTCGAAGCATGACGACCCGGCGCATCGTGATCATCGGAGGCGGGCTGACCGCCGCGACGGCGGCGGAGACGCTGCGCGAGGAGGGCTACGACGGCGACGTCATGATCATCGGCTCGGAGCGGCACCTGCCGTATCTGCGGCCGCCGCTGTCGAAGGAGTACCTGAGCGACCCGGCGAAGGAGCCGGCCGAGACCTACGTGCACCCCTGGGACTGGTACCACGAGCACCGGGTGCACATCCTCACCGGCACGCTGGCCGTCGAGCTCGACCTCGTCGACTCCCAGGTCATCCTCGACGAGACCTCCTCGGTCGGCTTCGACCGTGCCCTGATCGCGACGGGCGCGAAGCCGCGGCCGCTGCGCGTGCCCGGCGCGGAGGCATCCGGCGTCTACTATCTGCGCACCCTGGACGACAGCGCCGAGCTGCGGGACGCGCTCAAGACGGGCGGCCACCGGGTCGTGGTGATCGGCACCGGCTGGATCGGCATGGAGACCGCGGCCGCGGCGCGCGGCTACGGCAACGAGGTGACCGTCGTCGGCCGCGGCGCCGTGCCGCTCTCGAGCGCGATCGGACCCGAGCTCGGCACGATCTACGGCCAGCTGCACCGCGACCGCGGCGTGCAGTTCCGGCTGCAGCGCGAGATCCGCGAGCTCGTCGTCGCCGACGGCGCCGTGACGGGCGTCGCCACCGGCAACGAGGGCGAGGTGATCCCGGCCGACATCGTCATCGTGGGCCTCGGCGCCACCCCGAACGTCGAGATCGCCGAGGACGCGGGCCTGGAGGTGGGCAACGGGGTCCTGGCCTCCGCCGCCCTCGTCACCTCCGCGCCGAACGTCTTCGCCGCGGGCGACGTCGCCAACGCGATGCATCCCGCGCTCGGACGCCGGCTGCGCAGCGAGCACTGGGCGAACGCGATCGGCGGCGGGAAGGCCGCCGCGAGGTCGATGCTCGGGCGGCACGTCGTCTATGACGACGTGCCGTACTTCTACAGCGACCAGTACGACGTGGGCATGGAGTACGCGGGCTACCCCGTGCTCGCCGCCGACACGCAGCCCGTGTTCCGCGGCGACGTGGCCTCCCGCGAGTTCATCGCCTTCTGGGTCTCCGGCGGGCGGCTCGTCGCGGGCATGAACGTGAACGTGTGGGACGTCTCCGACGACATCCAGGCGGTGATCCGCAGCGGGCGGACGGTGGACGTCGCGCGACTCACCGACCCGAACGTGCCGATCCTCGAGGCATGACCTCCGCCGGTCCGATGTACGCCCCGCCGCTCATCGCCCCCGTGCGCCGCATCGGGGCGCGCACCTTCGACTTCGCGCGACAGGTCGCGGTGATGGCGGTCGTGAACCGCACCCCGGACTCCTTCTACGACCACGGGCGTACCTTCGGGTTCGAGGCGGCGGTCGAGGCCTGCCGGGCGGCGACGGATGCCGGAGCCGACTGGGTCGACATCGGGGGAGTGCCCTTCGCTCCCGGCCCCGCCCTGCAGGCGGAGGAGGAGATCGCCCGCGTCGCACCGGTCGTCGCGGCGGTGCGGGCGGCGAGCGACGTCGTCATCTCGGTCGACACCTTCCACTCCGCCGTGGCCCGCGCTGTGCTCGCCGCGGGCGCCGACGTGATCAACGACACGACGGGACTCTCCGACCCCGAGCTGCCGGGCATCGTCGCCGACGCCGGGGCGACGCTCGTGATCACGCACTCGCTCGCGGCGGTGCGCGGCTCCGGACCGCGGACGCAGTACCCCCGACCGCACTACGACGACGTGGTGGCGGACGTCGCGGCGTTCCTTGCGCGGCGCGTCGACGACGCGATCGCCGCCGGCGTGGCATCCGATCGCCTCATCGTCGACCCCGGCCACGACCTCAACAAGAACACGCTGCAGTCGCTCGAGCTGACCCGCCGCCTGTCCGAGATCGCCGAGCTCGGCCACCCCGTGCTCGCCGCCGTGTCGAACAAGGACTTCGTGGGGGAGACCCTCGACGCCCCGCGCGGCGACCGCATCGAGGGCTCGCTCGCCGCGGCGGTCGTCGCGATCACGCAGGGTGCGCGCATCGTCCGGATGCACAACGTGCGCGAGTCGGTGGCCGCCGTGCGGATGACGGAGGCGATCATGGGGTGGCGTGCGCCCGCCGGGGCGCTCGTGCACAACACGGGGGAGGCCAATTCGTGACGACACCGCGCATCGACCGGGTGGTGCCCTCCGCGGTCGCCGAGGCTGACGACCCGCAGCTGCTCGAGTGGTACTCCGATGGGGCTGCGCACGCCGACGGGCGCCCCTGGGTGCGGATGAACTTCGTCGCCTCGATCGACGGCGCCGCGACCCGCGACGGTGTCTCCGGCGGCCTCGGCAGCCCGGCCGACCAGCGTGTCTTCGCGCTGCTGCGCCGGCTCAGCGACGTGGTGCTCGTCGCCGCCGGCACGGTGCGGAAGGAGGGCTACGGCGCGATGCGACTGCCCGATGCGGATGCCGCCTGGCGCGTCGCCAACGGCCGGACGGCCCAGCCCGTGTTCGCGATCGTCTCGGCCGAGCTGGGGCTCGGGCCGTCGGCGCCGATCTTCACCGAGGCGCCCGTGCGCCCGATCGTCTTCACCACGGCCGATGCGCCGGACGACCGCTTCCAGGCGCTCAGCGCGGTCGCCGACGTGGTCGTCGCGGGCGTCGACCTGGTCGAGCCTTCCTTCGTGCTGGAGGAGTTCCAGCGCCGCGGCCTGCTGCGTGTGCACTGCGAGGGCGGGCCGACTCTCGCGGGGCTCATGCTCGCGGACGGCGCCGTCGACGAGTGGTGCCTCACGATCACTCCGACGCTGGAGGGCGGCGACGCCGGTCGCATCACGGGCGCGGTCCCTGCCGACCCTCAGGAGATGCGCCTTGCGCTCGCGCTGCACGCGGAGGGCACCCTGCTGCTGCGCTACGTCCGCGACTGAGCTCGGCCGCGGTTCTCTCCCGTCGGATGCGGCCCTCCAGCCCTCCGGCCGCGCTACTCTCGCGGACACGCGCCAGCGGCACGCCGAGCGCGCATGTCCGCGAGAGTAGCGCGGCGACGCGTCGGGAAGCGGTGGCTCAGGCCGCGATGGCGTCGAGCGAGGTGGAGTCGAGGATCGTGTACGAGTAGCCCTGCTCGGCGAGGAAGCGCTGGCGGTTCTGAGCGAAGTCCTGGTCGACGGTGTCGCGGGCGACGAGCGTGTAGAAGTTCGCGGAGAGACCCGACTCCTTCGGACGCAGCAGACGGCCGAGGCGCTGCGCCTCCTCCTGCCGCGAGCCGAACGAGCCGGAGACCTGGATCGCGACCGTCGCCTCGGGCAGGTCGACGGAGAAGTTCGCGACCTTCGAGACGACGAGCACCTTGATCTCGCCCGTGCGGAACTTCTGGAACAGCCGCTCGCGCTCGTCGACGGAGGTCGCTCCGGTCAGCTGCGGGGCGTCCAGGGCGTCCGAGAGCATCTCGATCTGGTCGAGGTACTGCCCGATCACGAGGATCCGCTCGCCCTCGTGCCTCTTCACGAGCGAGCGCACGACGTCGAGCTTGGCCGGGGCGGTCGCCGCGAGGCGGTAGCGCTCGTCGTCGGCGGAGGCCGCGTACTCCAGCCGCTCAGAGGGCGGCAGATCCACCCGCACCTCGTAGCAGGCCGCCGGCGAGATGAAGCCCTGGGCCTCGATCTCCTTCCACGGCGCGTCGAAGCGCTTCGGGCCGATGAGCGAGAACACGTCGCCCTCGCGGCCGTCCTCCCGGACGAGCGTCGCGGTGAGGCCGAGCCGGCGCCGCGCCTGCAGCTCGGCCGTCAGCTTGAAGACCGGGGCGGGCAGCAGGTGCACTTCGTCGTAGACGACGAGCCCCCAGTCGAGCGCGTCGAGCAGCGCGAGATGCGCGTACTGGCCCTTCCGCTTGGCCGTGAGGATCTGGTAGGTCGCGATCGTGACCGGCTTGATCTCCTTGATCTGGCCGGAGTACTCGCCGATCTCCTCCTCGGTGAGCGAGGTGCGGCGCAGCAGCTCGTCGCGCCACTGGCGCGCGCTCACGGTGTTGGTCACGAGGATCAGGGTCGTCGTCTTCGCAGTCGCCATCGCGCCGGCGCCGACGAGTGTCTTGCCCGCGCCGCAGGGCAGCACGACGACGCCCGAGCCACCCGCGAAGAAGTTCTCCACTGCCTTGTTCTGGTAGTCGCGCAGGTGCCAGCCGTCCTGCCGGAGGTCGATCGGATGCGGGGTCCCCGGCGTGTAGCCGGCGAGATCCTCCGCGGGCCAGCCGAGCTTGACCAGCTCCTGCTTCAAGGCGCCGCGCGCCCAAGCTTCGACCGCGTAGGTCCGCTCGTCGACGCGGTGCGGCAGCAGCGGCGCGATGCGCTTGGCTGAGGCCACCTCGGTGAGCACCGCGTGGTCGGAGCTCTGCAGGATCAGCTGCCCCTCCTCGTCTCGCGTGATCACGAGCTTGCCGTAGCGCTCCACGGTCTCGCGCACATCGACGGCGACGGACTGCGGGATCGGGAACTTGGAGTATCGCTCCAGCGTCGCGAGCATGTCCTCGGCCCGGTGCCCTGCCGCGCGGGCGTTCCACAGCCCCAGCCGCGTGATGCGGTAGGTGTGGATGTGCTCCGGCGCGCGCTCGAGCTCGGCGAACACGGCGAGGTCGTGACGAGCGTCCTCGGCGTTCGGGTGGGCCACCTCCAGCAGCACGGTCCGGTCGCTCTGCACGATGAGGGGTCCGTCAGCCATAACGAACGAGCCTACCCCTGATGGTGCAGAACAGGCTGTGGGCGGCAGCGCACCAGGGGGGCGACGCTACGGCGCTCGCACGCCCTTGATGCTCTTGAGCGGCAGGGTGCGCTCGATGTCGGCCTTCCGGTCCCGCCCGCGCAGCCGGCCGCCGCCGACGCCCGTCGGCTCGAGCATGAAGTCGAGCTCCGAGCCGTCGGGCATGCCGACCGTCACGATGAGAGGCACCTTGGCCTTCACGGCCGTCTCGAGCTGGCGGGAGAGCCACGCCTCGGGCGACTGCGCGGCCTCCGTGGCGGCGGCCGCGCGGAGGTGCGCGACGAGGGCCGTCGCCCGGTCGATCGTCGGCACGGCATCCGTCGGCGGCGCATGCCGCTTCTTGACGCCCACGATCTGGCCGTTCGTGTCCTCGGCCGCGACGGGGTACTTGGCGTCGGCGAGGGCCCAGTAGACGACGTCGCGGCTGAACCGCGTGACGAGTTCGGTCTCGGAGATGCGCGCGAGCCCGAGCGAGGCGAAGACCTGGTCGACGGAGATCGCGCCGATCAGGCCCGCGTCGACAGAGCGGACGGTGGTGCGCATGCGCGCGTCCGGGCCGTTGTCGCGCACCCGGATCAGCCCGTAGCGCTTGACCGCCTCGTCGATGAGATAGTCGAGCGGCTGCGGGATGCCGGTCAGCGAGACGCCGGTCAGGAAGGCGCGGATCGAGGCGGCGGTCTCGCCCGCGGCGATCGCTCGCTCGAGGCTGCCGGCCGTGACGCGGTAGGTCGAGGCGAGGGCGCGGCTCTCGACCTCCGCGAGGCGGCGCAGCTGCGCGTCGAGCGCCGGCATGAGCGGACCGGGGCTCACGACCGTGAGGTCGTGCTGCAGGTAGACCCTGTCGACCTCGGCCGGCAGCAGGGCGGCCATCCGCTCCGCCGCGGCGGCGGCCCCGGATTCGAGCAGAGCGGTCCCGGCGGCGCTCGGCAGCTCGCGCGCAGTGATGCCGAGCAGCTCGGCCGAGGCCTCGAACCGCTCGACCGTGCGCCGCAACGGCTCGCCAGAGGCGGGGTAGAACCACGCGAGCGTGTCGTGCAGGGCCCGGCCCCACGGCTGGTGCGTGCGCGTCTGCAGGAGTTCCCGGATCGATGGCTGCACGGCCTCGAGCCAGGTCGCGGCGAGGCTCCGCCAGCGTTCGGCGGTGGACCCGCCGAGCCACCGCTCCGCGGCATCCGTCGTCAGCCACTGCGAGCCGTCGCGCGCCACCAGGCCGGCAAGCTCCGACAGCCACATCGCCACGGGCACGGCATCCGCGTCGATCGACATCGCGGCGGCCAGGCGGCGCCCGTCGGGCAGGCTCAGCCCGCCCTTCTGCAGTTCGCGCGCCGGCTCGCGGTCCAGCTCGCCGAGCAGCTCCGCGAAGGCCGTCACCGAGTGGAAGGCGCGCTCGGAGGCGAGCTGGTCGGTCGTCGGGCCCTCGATTACGGGCAGGGGGGCGAGCGCGGCCGGTGGGAGCTCGGTGAGCAGTTGGGCGGGGCTCGGCAGGCCCTCGTGCGGCCAGGCGAGCAGGCGCTCACGCACGGCGTCGTAGATCGCCCACCCCGTGCCGGTCCGCTCGATCAGGGCGCGCTCGCCGAGCGCTTCGAGATGCGCGGCGGCATCGGCATCCGTCCCGTCCTCCAGCGGCCCGTCCGTGGCGAGCGTGGCCAGCAGCGCGAGGGCGGGTCGGTCGAGCACGGTCAGGGCGTGCTGGACCGCCGGGTGGTCGAGCAGCGCCTCGGCGAGGTCGAAGAAGTCGTCGATCTTCGGCCGCAGCGGCAGCCGCCGTGCGATCAGCGCCTCGAGCGACTCGTCATCGAGGGTCGCGAGTCGGGATGCGAGTGACAGGGTGCTCGTCATCGTGCGCTCCGTCTGCTTGCCGTCACGGCCTACTTGACCTGCCGGGTATTGAGCTTTCGTCGCTCGACGGCGTTGACCACCACGAGGGCGATGATGCACAGCGCTCCGAGTGGGAGGCCTATGACGGGGAAGATATAGACGATGTCGAGTTGGGGAAGTGGCTTCTTGACGCCGGCACCGCCGATGATCATGATCGCCAGGATCGCGAGGACCGACAGGCCCACCAGCGCGATCGCGATGAAGGCCAGCATGCGCTGAGCGCGGCCGGAATGGACTCGGGACTCCTGGGGCACATTAACCAGGATAATTGACTTCGGCCGCCGGGCCGCCAGGCGTACCGGCGGCCGATTCCGAAGAAAGAGGTACCGATGCCCACCGGACGGGTGAAGTTCTACGACGAGGAGAAGGGCTTCGGCTTCATCGCAGGCGATGACGGCCAAGAAGTCTTCCTGCACGCCACGGCGTTGCCCGAGGGCGCTCAGGTGAAGAGCGGGACGCGTCTCGAATACGGCATCGCCGACGGCAAGCGGGGCGCGCAGGCGCTCAGCGTGCGTGTGCTCGAGGCTCCGGTCAGCATCGCGAAGCAGCGGCGGATGAAGCCGGATGACATGGCTGTGGTCGTCGAGAGCCTGATCCAGGTGCTCGACGGCATCGGCAACGATCTGCGGCACGGCCGCTATCCGTCGAAGTCGCACGGCACCAAGGTCGCCGCGGCGTTGCGCCGCGTCGCCGACGATCTCGAGGCATAGGGCATGTCAGACAACACTGAAGAGCAGAGCGAGCAGATCGCGCAGACGGATGCCTCGGCCGAGGCATCCGGGTCGGCCGCCCCTGCGCCCGTCGCGGACGAGGTGCTGCTGACGGCCGTCGACGCCGCCCGCCAGGCTCTCTACGAGATCACACCCCCCGCGACGGTGGGCTCACCCGCCGGGCACCGGGTCGAGGGCGACCACGTCCTGTCGCTGCTGTTCGAGAACACGCTCGCGGGCTACCCGGGCTGGTTCTGGACGGTCTCGCTGTCCCGCGACCCCGACTCGGGCGAGGTGAACGTGCTCGAGGCCGAGCTCATGCCCGGTGGCGAGGCTCTGCTCGCACCGGACTGGACCCCGTGGGCGGACCGGCTCGCCGAGTACCAGGCGCAGAAGAAGGCCGAGCGCGAGGCGGCGGAGGCCGCGGGCGAGCCGGAGCCCGAGGACGACTTCGTCCTGGGCGACGAGACCGACACCGCCGAGGACGAGCTTGAGGGCGACGAGCTCGAGGACGAGGACGACGAGCTCGACGACGACTTCGATGCCCTCGACGACGACGACGACGATGACGACGCCGACGAGGAGCTGCACGGCTTCGACGAGGACGACGACGAGGAGCTGCCCGAGGACGAGGACGACGACGAGGAGCTCGACGAGTCCGAGGAGATCCAGGGCGCCGAGGAGGCCGCCCTCGACGACGAGCCCTGAGTGGCCGACATCACGACGAGGGGCACACCGGATGCGTCATCCGATGTGCCCCTCGCGGCGTTGTGTGCCGTTCAGCCCAGGTGCTCGACCACGTACTCGATCGACCTGATGAGCTGCGCGACGTCGTCGGGCTCGATCGAGACGAAGGTGGCGATGCGCAGCTGGTTGCGGCCGAGCTTGCGGTAGGGCTCGGTGTCGACGATGCCGTTCTCGCGCAGGGTCTTCGCGACCGCCGCGGCGTCGATGCCGTCGAAGTCGATCGTGACGACGACCTGCGAGCGGTCGGCCGGGTCGGCGACGAAGGGCGTCGTGTACGAGGTCTTCTCGGCCCAGGCGTAGAGCTGGTCGCTCGACTCCTTGGTGCGGGCGGATGCCCAGCCGAGCCCGCCGTTCTCGTTGATCCACTTCAGCTGCTCGTCGAGCAGGATGAGAGTGGCGAGCGCCGGCGTGTTCAGGGTCTGGTTGAGGCGCGAGTTGTCGACGGCCTGCTTGAGGCTGAGGAACTCGGGGATGTAGCGGTCGGATGCCGCGATCCGCTCGATCCGCTCGATGGCCGCGGGCGACACGGCGGCGAGCCAGAGGCCGCCGTCCGAGGCGAGGTTCTTCTGCGGGGCGCAGTAGTAGACATCCGTCTGCGTCACGTCGAAGTCGACGCCGCCCGCGGCGCTCGTGGCATCCACCACGCTCAGTGCGCCCGCGTCACCGGCGACGCGCTCGACCCGGGTCATCACACCCGTTGAGGTCTCGTTGTGCGGCCAGCCGTAGACGTCGACGCCCTCGGTGACGACGGGCGCGGCGCCCGACCCGACCGGCGCCTCGACGACGACGGGCGCCTCCAGCCACGGGGCCTTCGCGGCCTTGGCGAACTTCGAGCCGAACTCGCCGAAGCTGAGCAGCTCGGCGCGCTTCTCGATGAGGCCGAACGCGGCGGCGTCCCAGAAGGCGGTCGACCCGCCGTTGGCGAGGATGATCTCGTAGCCCTCCGGGAGGCGGTACAGTTCCGCGAGGCCCTCGCGCACGCGGCCGACCAGGTTCTTCACCGGCGCCTGCCGGTGGGAGGTGCCGAGCAGTTCGGCGCCGCGCGTTGCGAGCGCGTTGACCGCCTCCTGCCGGATCTTGGAGGGCCCGCAACCGAAACGACCGTCGGCGGGCAGCAATTCTTCAGGCAGGATGATGCTCGGCATACCAGGATTCTAGGGGGCGCGCGCGGACGTTCCGGCCGCGTGCCAGCCGAGTGACGCACGTTCCAGATAGTCTTACTGAGAAGCAATGTCAAGGGCAGTCCGCCCTGGATGCGGGAGGTCCCGGATGACGGATCTGGTCGATACGACTGAGATGTACCTGCGCACGATCCTCGATCTCGAGGAAGAGGCGATCGTGCCGTTGCGCGCCCGCATCTCCGAGCGGCTCGGCCACTCCGGTCCCACCGTCTCGCAGACCGTCGCCCGGATGGAGCGGGACGGCCTCGTCCTCGTCTCCGGCGATCGGCACCTCGAGCTCACCGACGAGGGGCGTCGCCGTGCCATCGACGTGATGCGCAAGCACCGCCTCGCCGAGCGTCTGCTCTCCGACGTCATCGGGCTGGACTGGGAGTACGTCCACGACGAGGCCTGCCGGTGGGAGCACGTGATGAGCGAGCAGGTCGAGGAGAAGATCAGGCGGATGCTCGGCGACCCCACCGAGTCGCCCTACGGCACGCCCATCCCGCGCATGGACGACGAAGGTCACAGTCTTTCCACAGTGTTCCTGAAAGACGTCGTGAGCGCGGTCGAGGCGGTGGCCTCCGGCGAGCCGGTCACGGCCTCCATCCGGCGCCTCGGCGAGCCTGTGCAGTTCGACCCCGAGCTGCTCGCCCAGCTGCGCCAGGCGGGCGTGATCCCGGGCAACACGGTGACCCTGTCGCCGTCGAGCGACTACGTGCTGGCGCAGGTCGAGGGCTACGGCGATGGTCTCGAGCTGCCGAGCGAGGTCGCCAGCCACATCTTCGTGGCCGCCTGACCCCTACGTGCCCCCTTTGGGGGATGCGGCTCCGATCCGGCCCCGGATGGGACGATCTCAGTGTGACTTTTTCGTTATATTCCCCTATTGTCAGTCGAGTCGAAAGGCCTGAAGCCGGCCGCTAGACCCGAGTCGAGACGCCCCATACCCCGTCGCTTGACCCGCGAAGCCGAAGCCCACCCCACGGGCCCAAGATCTATAGGACGGGATCGCGCATGCGTGAGAGGCGCCGGAGGTGCGGACCTTGGCAGAAGAGTCGAACGGCAACAGCGAGGCGGCGTTGACCCGCCGCGAGGCGCGTGAGGCGTTCCAGGCGCGCAACGGAGCGCGGATCCCCCTGAGCCGTTCCGCCGTGAAGTCCGTCGTCCCGGCCACCGCCGTGCAGCCCTCCGCGCCCCCCGTCCCCAAGCGCCGCATCAAGCGCTTCGCCAACGTCTTCGTGCTGCTGGCCGCCGCCGGCATCGTCGGGACCATCGCCATCCCCGCCTACGCGTTCAACCCAGGCTCACAGGGTCAGGCCGCCGTCGGCTCGACCGTCATCGACACGATGAAGCGGGCGAACGCGCAGTCCGCCGACGTCGCCACCGCGGCCATGGCGCCCAACGCCGCGCGGGAGAGCTTCCAGGCCACGAGCACCGATGAGATCGCCGCGCAGAAGGCCGCCGCTGCCGCCGCGCAGCTCGCCAGCAAGCGCGCCGCCGCTGCCGCCGTCGCGGCGAAGCAGGCCGCCGCCTACCAGGCCGCCTACAGCGGCCCGACCGCGGCCCAGTACGTGACGGCCCCCGTCTACAACGGGGCCGGCCTCAGCAAGGTCGTCACCGTCGCCGAGCAGTACATCGGCACGCCCTATGTGTACGGCGGCTCGACCCCGGCCGGTTTCGACTGCTCCGGCTTCGTGATGTTCGTCTACGCCCAGTTCGGCGTCTCGCTGCCGCACTCCTCCTCGGCCCAGGGCCACATCGGCCAGACGGTCTCGCTCGACCAGGCGCAGCCGGGCGACGTCATCGCTCTGGACAACGGCTCGCACGACGGTTTCTACGCCGGCCGCGACGCCGCTGGCAACGTCCTGATCCTCGACGCGCCGAAGCCCGGCGGTCACGTCGGAGTCCGCACCCTGTGGACCACGGCGTACCACATCCAGCACTACGGCATCCCGGGCTGAGCCGGCTGATTTCGGCTGATCGATGCCCGCCGGCACGTGCCCGGCGGATCGGCTCGTGCGTCGTCGTCCCGGTGTGTCCGCAGGCGCCGGTCCGGTCGCCTGAGCGCCGTCTCCGTGCCCGCCCGCGTGCGCGCGCGATAACCCAGACAGGTTGTCGTCGGCGGGGGCCGGGCGCGTCCGCGAGGTTAATTTCTCGCTACGACACGACGTGAGATGACCTCCTCAGCATGCGTGATGTGCGCATTCCGGGTTACTCTGGCTCGGTCGGAGCGCCGTGAACCGGCGGCGCCCCGGGGACGGGAGACGGCCGTGAACAGGATCGCGAGCAGCGCTGCGCACACCGCGCGCGTGCGCTCCAGCGCGGTCATACGGCCGGACCACCACCGTCACCATCTGCACCACGTGCACCACTTCTGCCCGCAGGCAGACTATGTCGGCGTCGCCCTTGTGGCGGCGCCTTCGTCGTTAAAGCGGGCGCTTTCCGTCGTCGTGGCCAGCCAGGTCGCGCCAACGTACGCCGAAGGAGTTCCATGCGCACTCTCGTCCTGAACGCCGGGTACGAACCGCTCGCCGTCGTCTCGTTCAAACGAGCCCTCGCCCTCGTGATGAATCACAAGGCGACGGTCGTCGAGATCGACACGGGCCACCCGGTGTTCGGCATCTCGGGGGCATGGGACCGGCCCAGCGTCATTCTGCTCACCCGGTACGTCCGCCTTCCGCACGGGCGCCAGGTGCCGGTCTCGCGCCGCGGGGTGCTGCGACGCGACGCGCACCGTTGCGCCTACTGCGCCAAGCCCGCCTCGACGATCGACCACGTCGTACCGCGCTCCAAGGGCGGGCCGGACTCGTGGGACAACCTCGTGGCCTGCTGCCTGCGCTGCAACAACGTGAAGGGCGACCGGCTGCTCGCCGAGCTCGGATGGCAGCTGCGCTTCACCCCGCGGATGCCGCACGAGCCGGCCTGGATGGTGCGCGGCTCCGAGCATCTGCTGCCCGAGTGGGAGGGCTACCTGCAGGCGCAGGCCGCCTGAGTCTTTCGCCCCTTCCCCTCCGCGGAAGTTCACCCGGCGTTCACAGCTGACCCTTACCTTGCCGGTCATGGACGTGCTGGTGATCGTCATCCTCGTCATCGTGCTGGGGCTCGTGTTCGACTTCACGAACGGCTTCCACGACACCGCCAATGCGATGGCGACCTCGGTCGCGACCGGTGCACTCAAGCCCCGCGTCGCCGTGCTCATCTCCGCGGTACTGAACCTGGTCGGCGCCTTCCTCTCCACCGAGGTCGCGACGACGGTGTCGGGTGGGATCGTGAAGGAGGGCCAGGGTGGGATCGAGATCTCGCCCGTCATGATCTTCGCGGGCCTCGTGGGCGCCATCATGTGGAACCTCGCCACGTGGTACCTGGGGTTGCCGTCGAGCTCAACGCACGCGCTCTTCGGCGGCTTGATCGGCGCCGCGATCGTCGGCAGCGGCTTCAACGCCGTCGACTGGATGAACGTGATCTCGAAGATCGCGCTGCCTGCGCTGTTCGCGCCGATCGTCGCGGGCATCGTCGCAATGATCGCGACCTACGCGGCATATCTGATCACGCGGCGCGCGACGAGCTCGGGGGCCGAGCGCGGCTTCCGGCACGGCCAGACCGTGTCGGCCTCGCTCGTCTCCCTCGCACACGGCACCAACGACGCCCAGAAGACGATGGGCATCATCACGCTGACCCTCATCGCCGCGGGCTATCAGAAGGCGGGCACGACTCCGCACCTCTGGGTCATCGTCTGCTGCGCCCTGGCCATCGCCTTCGGCACCTACTCGGGCGGCTGGCGCATCATGCGCACCGTCGGCAAGCGCATCACCGAGGTCACCCCGCCGCAGGGCTTCGCGGCAGAGGCGAGTTCGGCGGCCACCATCCTCGTCTCGAGCCACCTCGGCTTCCCGCTGTCCACCACGCAGGTCACCTCGGGCGCGGTCGTCGGCTCGGGCCTCGGCAAGAAGCTGGCCTCGGTGCACTGGGGCATGTTCGGGCGCATGGTGCTGGCGTGGCTGGTCACGGTGCCCGCGGCGGCCCTGATCGCGGCGCTGGCGACCGCGGTCGTGCGCACCGGCATCATCGGGACCATCATCATCGTGGTCGCGGCGGTGGCAGGCATGGCGGCCTTCTGGGTGCTCGCGCGTCGCCACCCGGTGACGGAGCACACGGTCAACGACGATGAAGACGTGCTGGCGAGCAAGCCGGTGCCGGTGGGAGGTGCGAAGTGATCGAGTGGAGCGCGCTCGGCATCGAGTTCGTCGTCGCGTTGGTCGCGGCGGGTGGTGCCGTCTCCATCTACGCGGTGGGTCTGCGTCTGCTGGCCGTCGGAGCGCCGGCGCACGTGCGGCTGTCGGACGCGGGAGCGTCGACCGAGCAGGTCGCGGACGGCATCCTCGATACGCCGCACACCCGCCCGACCTGGGCCTCGCTCGGCGCCTACCTGTGCTTCGCGATCGACATCGCGGTCGTGCTGTACGGGCTGTACCTGATCATCCCGCAGTTCCACAAGTAGGCGCTGCAACGGGTTCACGGCCGCGCCGACCTCGCCGCGGGAAAGTATGCGAAGGCCGCGCGCGGCACGATGCGGAAGGCGGGCGCGCCCGGGCCGATCAGATCGTCGACGAACCGCGCCGCTCCAGTCCCTCGGTCGGCAGGTACTGCTCGAGCATGGCCGCGCGCAGCGGCCCCCTGTCGCAGACCTCGCGCAGGCGCGGGCCGGCTGATCACATGCTGGCGTCGAGGACGGCCTGGAGCACGGTGATCTCGTCATCGGATTCGAGCATGGCTCCAGCCAAGCAGCGACCACCGACATCCGGGCCCTGATCGACGCGATCTCCGCGAACGTTCGTCATTTCCACCCATAGTTCGCATAGAATGCAAACTATGCTGATCCGGCTGACCGAAGCATCGCCCGCGTCCTTCGCCGAACAGATCGTCGCCCAGGTACGGCTCGGGGTCGCGCGCGGCGAGGTGCGTCGCGGCGAGCGGCTGCCCGCGGCCCGTGAGCTCGCGGCCTCGCTCGGTGTGAACATGCATACCGTGCTGCGGGCCTATGACGCCCTCCGCGAGGCGGGCGTCATCGATCTGCGCCGTGGGCGCGGAGCCGTTGTGGTCGGCGGGGATGTGCCGGCGGTGGCCTCGCTCGTCGAGTCGGCGGCGGAGCTCGTGTCCCGGGCGACCGCGCTAGGGATCAGCCCGGGGGAGCTGTCGACGTTGATCAGGGGGATGGCATGACATCGCAGCAGGACGAGAGCGCGGCGCGGGATGCCGTACGACGGTTTCTGGCGGGGGTGTGCGCCGTGCTGCCGCTGCTCGCGCTCGTGGTGGTCGCGGCGGCGATGGGCCCGCGGCTCGGCCCGCGGCTCGCCTCGCACTGGTCCGGAGCCGCCGCGCCGGACGGCTTCGCCGCGACGTGGGGCTCCTTCTGGACCTTCGCCGCGATCACGGCGGTGCTGACGGCCGTCGCCATCGTCTGCGTCGCGCTGACCCACCGTCGAGCGTGGTCGCGGACCTGGGCGGCGATCGCCGGGGTGCTGAGCGGCACGACCGCGACCGCGTGGATCGTCACCGCCTGGGCGACCGCCGCCGCTGCCGAGCCGAGCGAGGCCCGCCTAGGGGGCCGGATGGCCATCCTCGTGCTCGCCGTCGCCGGTGGGGCTGCCGTGTTCCTGCTGCTTCCGCCCCGGCCGGCCCCCATCGGCGCGGCCGCGACGGCTCCACGACTGCCGCTCGCACCGGAGGACCGCGTCTCGTGGACCGGCGTTATGTCGAGCGGGGTCCTGGTGGCGGCAGGGGCGGTCGGCGGATGCGTCTTCCTGATCGCACTCGCCGCCGCGATCGCGATGCCCTCGACCGCCACGGTCATCGGTGCGGTCGTGCTGCTGGCGGCGACGGCATCCGTGCTGCTGTTGGCCCCCGTTCGGCTCACGGTCGACCAGCGCGGCATCCGCCTCGCCTCGGTGCTGCTGAGGGTCCCGCTGATCAGGGTCGCACTGGATCGGATCGACACGGTCGTCGTCGACACCATCGAGCCGGGGCAGTGGGGCGGCTGGGGCTACCGCGTCTCGGGCGCGGGGCTCGCCTATGTGGCGCGCCGCGGCCCCGGCATCGTGGTCACCCGGCGCGGCGGGAACGCGGTCGCCATCACCATCGACCACCCGGAGCAGCCCGCCGCCGTCGCCAACGCGCTCGTCGCCCAGCGGTCGCGGGCGACGGGGTAGCGGCGCCCGCAGGCAGGCGGCCTCTCACGGACGCTCGGGCGGAGCAGGCCGCCGGGGGGGGTAGCGGTCGGGCATGGCGCATGCGCAGCTCGCGGCGGAGCTCCGGGCATCTCGGAAGACCGCGGGGCGATACCTGCATCTGCTCGGAGCGCCGATGAATCCGCCGTCTTCGACTCAGGTCTGGGCCTGCAGCATTCGCGTGACGGCGGTGACGACCGATTGTCTGCGAGCGGCAACCCCATCACCGGTGGCCGGGTTCTCCGCCAGTGCGGTAAGCCCTTCTGGCGAGAGCCACCAGGCTTGTGCGATGGCGTAGATGAAAACAAGAACGTCGACGGCCGACAGGGGGCGGGCCGCAGCCGTCGCGACGGCGAGCGTCTTGTCCCGATAGATATCGCGCGGCTCCGCTGTGGCCTCTGGCCGCTCGAGCTGAGCCCACATGCTCAGCCGGAGGACTTCGGGGAAGCGCTGATGATGATCGAACACCTCGCCGGCCCAGCCGGCGAGGTCATCCGGACGCGGAGGGACGTTCTCCGCCATGCGACGCAGTGCCTCCGCCAGGGTCGCGTCGAACAGGCCGCTCTTGCTGCCGTAGTAGGCGTAGATCATCCGAACGTTGCTCTGCGCCTGGGCGGCGATCCGCTCCACGCGCCCGCCTGCGAGGCCGTGGGCAGCGAACTCCACGGTCGCGGCGGCGAGTATGCGCTCTCTCGTGGCTTCAGCGTCACGTGCCATTGATCTCCTCCGTCCGGCTGGAATTGACGATTCCGGACTCGAAGGCTAGCTTACAAGTAAGTAGGCATTTACTTATTGGAGGCGGCATGACACAAATCGCCCTAGTGACCGGAGCTAACCGCGGTCTTGGGCGAGCCACCGCGCTCGCCTTGGCCCGGAACGAGATCAAAGTCGTCGCAGCCTCACGCGGCGGTGCGAGCGAGGTCGTGGATGAGATCGTCGCATCGGGCGGCGAAGCCATCGCCGTCCGGTTGGATGTCGGTGACCTCTCCTCCATCGACGAGGCGCGTGTCGCTGTGCTCGCCGGCATTCGGCAGGAGTGGAACACCAGCACCATCGATGTTCTGGTCAACAACGCCGGAGTGGGGCTGTTCGCGCCGCTCGGCGCCATTACAGCAGCGGACTTCGATGTCACCTTCGCCGTCAATGTCCGTGGTCCGCTTTTCGTCACGCAGGCTTTCCTGCCCCATCTGTCGGACGGCGCCAGCATAGTGAACGTATCCAGCTCGCTCAGCCGACATGTCAGCCCGGCGACCTCCGTCTATGCGGCATCGAAGAAGGCGCTCGAAGCGCTCACCCGGAGTCTCGCCCTCGAGCTGGGCCTGCGTGATATCAGGGTCAACTCGATCGCCCCCGGCCCGACAGCGACCGACTTCAATGGCGGGGCCATGCGCGATAGCGAGGCCCTGCGCCTCGCACTCTCCGGGCAAACCGCTCTCGGGCGAGTAGGCCACCCGGATGAAATCGCCGACGCGATATCTGCCCTGGTGTCCCCCGAGTTCCGCTGGGTAACTGGAGAGCGCATCGAGGTGTCCGGGGGCGTGCTGCTGTGACGAGACCATGGCTCCGTCGAGCAGACATCGACGCGCACCGACGCTGGCCGGGCGATGGAAGGACAGCACATGGATGAATGCCTCCGGAGTGCACTCGCCATTACTCCGTCGTCGTCGGTGTCCGCACGCACCGTGGACATCACGACCATCGGTGCGAAGACGGGGCGCGAGCGCCGCATCGAGATCTGGTTCTATCGTGTCGACCACGAGATCTATCTCACAACGCAGCCGGCAAGCCGCAGCTGGTATGCGAATCTGCTCCGCCACCCGCAATTCACCTTCCACCTCAAGGACTCCGTCCGCGCCGACCTGCCGGCGACGGCCGAGCCGGTCCTGGACCTCGCCGACCGCAGGCGCGTTTTCGAAGCGGTCGTCGCCGACCTCAACCAGCCACGGCACAGTTCCTACATCTCGCAGCCCGTTCAGCCTGTCGAAGACTGGATCGCCGGCAGCCCCCTCATGCACGTCACCTTCCCGCCGGACTGAAAGCAACTCTGCGGACGGAGAGCTCGCGTTGGCCACCATGCCCACCGCCTCGCCATTTCTCGGCAACAGGATGCCGCCAGGGCGCGTCAACGATCACAGGACGAGAGGCCCGCGAAGTCCCGAGGGCATCTTCGCCGAAGAGTTCCGCCATCTGCTCGCCGACCCGAGGGGGAACCCGATGTCCGTTATTCCAGCCTCGAGAAGATCCATGGTCGGAGCCGTCCCCGTGTTTGCGCTAGGTGACACCACGTGCCCCTGGAGGTGCCCCTGGAGGGACTCGAACCCCCAACCCTCTCCTTAGGACGGAGCTGCTCTTCCATTGAGCTACAGAGGCTGACGCTTCCATCGTAGCCGAGCGCTCAGCGACCCGGCGGAGTCCGCGGAGTCCGTGGCGCAGGCATCCGCCCGCCGTTCACCGCTCAGCCGGCGGCGCGCCGCACGAGCTCGCCCAGCCGTTCCTCGACGGCCGGGGTCAGCTCCGTCACCGCGAACGCGGTCGGCCACATCGCCCCGTCGTCGAGCTGCGCCGCATCAGTGAAACCCACGGTGGAATAGCGCGTCGTGAACTTCTTCGCACCCTGGAAGAAACAGACGACCTTGCCGTGCACGGCGTAGGCGGGCATGCCGTACCAGAGCTTCGGGTCCAGGTGCGGGGCAGCGGTACGGACGATCTCGTGGAACCGTTCGGCGATGAGGCGGTCGGATGCCTCCAACTCGGCGATCTTCTCGAGGACGCCCTTCTCGTCCTCGGCCTTCGTGTTCTTCCCCCGGCGTGCCGCCGCCGTCCTCAGCTCCGTCGCGCGCTCCGTCATGGCGGCGCGCTCCTGAGCGGTGAATCCCGCCTGATCCGATCTGTGCGTGGCCATCACGGGCCTCCTCTCGTGGGTCCGCAGGCGGTGGAGCCGGCCGCATGGGCGCCTCCGCCGCTCTGCCGGAACTGCTCGAAAGGATAACCGGGTATTCCTCGAGCGCATACGGATATCCTGCGAATATCAACGCGCACTACTGCCTGATAATGGATCGGATATTCCGCGGTTACAGTACCGGGGATGGATACATCCGTATTCCGTTTCATGGGCCACGGGCTCATGGGCAACGAGCCGTAACAGGCAGGGGGACGCTGTAATGAAGAAAGTGATCGAGCAGCTGGTCGACGACCTGACGGGTGATGTGATCGCCGATGGCGCGGGGGAGACGATCTTCTTCGCCTTCGACGGCCGATCGTATGAGATCGACCTGAGCGAGAAGAACGCCGCGGAGTTCCGCGAGGCGCTCAAGCCGTACGCAGAGGCCGGGCGCCGCACCTCCGCTCTGACCACGCCGCGGCCGGTGGCCCGCACGCGCCCTCGGGGTGCGTCGTCGGCCTCGCACTGGAGCGCCGGCTACGCCGCCGTGCGGGAGTGGGCGCAGGCCAACGGCATCGAGGTGTCGCCGCGGGGGCGGGTCGCCGACTCCGTGATGACGGCGTACGAAGAGGCACACCAGTAGCGGTCGCCGGAGCACGCGGCGGCCGTGGCGCGCCGTCATCCTTCCGGATGAACTTCGCGTCGCGAGTACGGCGCGAGCGGGGCCCTGGTCGTAGCGTTTCGGGCATGAACGCACTGTTCGCACGCTTCCGCGCCGGGTTCACGGGCTTCGCGACATCGCAGGGATTCGCGCTCTGGGCCGTCCGTCTGCTTCCGCTCGCCGCAGCGATCGTCTTCGCGGTCGTCTGGGCGGAGAAGACCTACGGCGCCTGGCCGTGGGAGCAGAAGCTGGTGGCGACCGCCGCCTGGGCGAGCGTCCTCGCCATCGCCGGCTTCTTCCCGTGGGCGACGGTGATCGGCAGCCTGGTGGTGCTCGCCTGCGAGTGGCTGATGGCGCTGTTCCTGGCGAGCACATACCACGGAGGGCTCGGCTGGGCGCTCAACCTGGGCGACGGGACCTGGAAGATGTGGTGGGCGGTCCCGATCGCGCTCGCCTATGCGACGGCGACGGCCGTCACCGGCCGGCTGAAGATCGCGGCGCTGATCGCGGGAGTCGTCGGCGCGATCGGCTACGCCGCACTGCTGGCGCGCGAGGGCTGGCCGAACTGGCTGATCGAGGAGCCGAGCCCGTACCGGGTCTGGGCGTGGCACTCACTGGCCGAACACCCCTTCCTGGGCTTCGTCCAGATCGTGTTCCCCCTGCTCGCCCTGGTCGTCGTCTCCTGGGCGATCGGGTTCGTGCTCTCCTCCGCCCTGCTGCGGACCCGGCTGGTGACGACGCGACTCGAGGTCACGGCGGCGCAGCTCGACGATGCAGGGCTTGAGCTCCGCCTCGCCCACGATCGCGGCCGCATCTCGCGGGACATCCACGACTCGCTCGCCCACTCGCTCGCCATCATCGTGGCGCAGGCCGAGGGGGCGGCGGCGATCCACGAGCTCAAGCCGGCGGCGGCGCCGGAGTCGCTCAGCAACATCGCGACCGTCGCCCGCGGCGCGCTCGTCGAGGTGCGCCGGCTCGTCGAGCGGATCAACGACGACGAGGACCTCAGCGAGCACACGAGCCGACTCGAACACATTCCCGGGCTCGTCGACGAGGTGCGTTCCGTCGGCGTCGACGCCGCGCTGCGGGTGCTCGGCGACCCCGGGCCGCTCGCGCTGTCGAAACAGGTCGCCGCCTACCGCATCGTGCAGGAGAGCCTCACGAACGCTCTCAAGCACGGCGGACGGGGCACCGCGGCGACCGTCACGCTCGACGCGCAGGGTGCGGGCCTCGCGGTGCTCGTCGTCTCGAAGAGCGGCGGCGGGGAGCCGCTCGTGAGCGGCGGCGGCCGTGGCATCGGCATCCCCGGCATGAAGGAGCGGGCGCGGCTCGTCGGCGGCTGGCTGACGGCGGTGCCGAGCGACGACGAGACCTTCGTCGTCACCGCGTTCATCCCGCCCGACGAGACGGCCGGTGCGGACAGGCGGTCGGGGCAGCCGGGGCAGTCCGGCCGACTGGGGCACACCGGTGAGGCATCCGACGAGTTCATCGACGCCGAGTCCGAGACCGGCGCGCTCGCGATCGAGACGGCGCGTGGCTGAGCCTCTGCCCCCGGTGGTGCGCGTCGTCATCGTCGACGACCAGCCGCTGTTCGCCGCGGGGCTCGCGATGCTCGTCGACGCCCAGCCCGATCTGCGCTGCGTCGGCACCGCCCACGACGGCAACGCGGCGGTCACCCTGGTGCGGCAGACCCGCCCCGACGTCGTGCTGATGGACCTGCGGATGCCGGGCCTCAACGGCCTGGAGGCGACGCAGCTCATCGTGGCGGAGGCGGAGCCGCCCCAGGTCGTTGTGCTCACCACCATCAAACGGGACGAAGCCGTCTACCTCGCGCTGCGCGCCGGCGCGACGGCCCTGCTCACCAAGGACGCGCTGCCGGCCGAGGTGCTCGGCACGATCCGCGCGGCGGTCGCGGGCGAGGCGCTCGCAGGGGCGCCCGACACCGTCGACGTGGTCCGGGAGTTCGCCAGGACGGTCCAGGCCCGCACGCCCGACGACACGCTCGCCGCGCTCAGCGCCCGAGAGCGCGAGGTCTTCCTACTCATCGCGCGCGGCCTCAGCAACGCCGAGATCGCCGACGCGACCGTGCTGTCCGAGACGACCGTGAAGAGCCACGTGCGCCAGGTGCTCGCGAAGCTGGGGCTCACGAGCCGGGTGCAGGTGGTCGCCTTCGCCTACGAGAACGAGCTGATGGGGGCGGCGAGATGAGCGATGAGACGAGCGGCGAGACGGATGCCCGCGCCACGGCGCAGCCCGTGGAGGCCGGTCCTGTCGTGGTCGGCCCGATCCCGGTCAGCCCCGTGTCGATCGCTCTGCCCCCGACGCGCTCGGTCGATCTGACCCCGCTCGTCGTGCGGCTCGTCGCGGACGCGGCGCGCGCCTAACTCGCGACGACGACCTCGACCTTGAAGCCCTGCGCGTTCTCGAGGTACAGCGCGTAGTGGTGCGGGCCGCCGGCGTGCGGGAAGCGATCGTCGTAGAGGGGGGTCCAGCCGTGCTCCGGCGCCTCCTTCCGCAGCAGGTTCACGAACGCGGCGGAGGGCGCCGTCAGGGCGAGGTGGTTGAGCCCGGGCATCCGCCGGTCGTGCCTGCCCGGCCTGAGCTTGGGCGGGCTCGTCACGACCAGGTAGAGGTCGTCGTTCGCGCTCCAGCTGGAGCCGTCGACCCAGTCCGAGTTCCATTCCCAGCCGAGCTCGTCGAGCAGCCACCCCCAGCTCGCGCGCGCCGCAGCGAGATCCTCGACCCACAGCTCGATGTGATTCAGGCCCGGTCCGCTCGTCATCCCATCGACAGTACCGTCGCGCACGGCATCCGCCCGTTCATTCGGCTCCGCAACGCCTGTCGCAGCCCCCGTCGTCCGCTCCTGCCGTCGCCATCCCCGCGAAATACGCCCAGGGTCTACCCCGGGTTCATTTCCTGTCACCAGGATGGGGGCCAACGGCTCCCTCCCCGAAGCCACCCGATGAAAGAAGGATCATGCGCAAGAACCTCGTGTTCGCGGGCGCTGCGTTCGCGGCGTCCCTCGCCATTCTGATCGCCCAGCCCGCCGTGGCGTCCACCGCCCACGGCGCGGGAGGTGAGCACGGCTTCCACGGCGCAGGCGGCCACCACGGAACGGCCCCGAAGCCCGACCCCTTCGCGTGCTCGGCGAACGTCGACGCGGTGAGCTTCAGCGACGCGCTCGACAAGAAGATCGTGGACGGCGCCGAGGTCAGCGGCCTCTCGTCGATCGCGTGGGATGCCCGTCAGCAGGCCTGGGTCTCCGCACTCGACAACAACGGCTTGACGCCGGAGTACGTCTGGTCCTACCGCAACCTCTCCGCGCCCAAGGTGACCCACGCGCCGCTCGTGCTCACGAAGCCGAACGGCACGCCATACGACGGCACGACCGCCGACAACGAGGGCCTCGCCGTGCTGCCGGACGGCGACTACCTGGTCTCGTCCGAGACCGAGCCCTCCATCCGCATCTACGGCCGCAACGGCGTGCAGAAGGCATCGCTGCCCGTGCCCGCCCGCTTCGCGGTGACCGGCACGACGCCGCTCGGCGAGGCGACCGGCAATGCGACCCTCGAGGGCCTCACGATCACGCCGAACGGCAAGACGATCGTCGCCTCGATGGAGGGTGCGCTCTCGGGCGACGTCTCGAAGTCGGGCGACGCGAGCGCGCACCGTCTGCTCGTCTACACGCAGGGCCGCCACGGCGCCTGGCAGCTCGAGAAGCAGATCGAGTACAGGACGGACACCGGCATGCGCATCCCCGAGGTCGCCGCCTACTCGAACGATGCGGTCGTGGTCGAAGAGGCGAACTGGACGGCGACGACGGGCAACCTCGTCAAGCTGTTCGCGGTCACGGGCCTGTCCCGGGCGGCGGATGTCTCGCACGTGAAGGACCTCGGCGCCGCGTCGCCGCGCCTCGCGGTCACGAAGACCCTGCTGGCCGATTTGACCTCGTGCCCGACGCTCGGCGCCACCGCGCTCGAGTTCCAGCAGAACCCGCTGCTCGACAACTTCGAGGGCATGGCCGTGACGGGCAAGCTCCCCGGCAAGGACGAGTACGGCGTCTCGCTCATCAGCGACGACAACAACAGCGCGGCGCAGCACACGCGGATCCTGAACCTCAAAGTGAAGCTGCCGTAACCGGCGCCTGGCGATTCGCTGCGTGTGCCCTGCTCGGGGTGTGCGTGTCGGTGGCCGCTGGTAGGCACGTCGTATGACCAACCTGCCAGACGAGCCCCCGACCGCCGCCCCCGCGGGGCACACTCCTCTACCCGGCAGCGCGCGGCCCCCGGCCGCCGGCGTCCGCGCAGCACAGGCCCCGGCCGGCGCCGCGGCCCGCATCGAGGCGACGCTCGTGCTGCGCCGTCGCGCCGAGCTCCCCGAGTCCGTGCTGCAGGGCCCGCCGCTCGCGCGCGAGGAGCTCGCCGAGAGATACGGGGCCGCCCCCGACGATGTCACGCGGGTCACGCAGGCCCTCGCCGCGCACGGCATCCAGGTGATCGACGCCGACCTCGGCAGTCGCCGGCTGCGCATCGCCGGCACGATCGACGCCCTGCAGGACGTGTTCGGCACCAGCCTGGAATGGACGGAGAGCGAGGCGCCGTCGGGCGCCACGGTCGCGCACTGGCACCGCACCGGCGCGCTCTCGGTGCCCGAGGAGCTGTCCGGGACAGTGACCGCCGTGCTCGGCCTCGACTCCCGGCCCCAGGCGCGCGCGAACTTCCGCGCGGCGCTGCCGCACGCCGTCTCCACGAGCTACACGCCCCTCCAGCTCGGCGACGTCTACCGCTTCCCCGCCGGCACCGACGGCACCGGGCGTACGGTGGCGATCGTCGAGCTCGGCGGCGGCTTCGAGGCATCCGAGCTGGACACCTACTTCCGCGGCCTTGGCGTCACGCCCCCGACTGTCACGGCGGTCGCCGTCGACGGTGCGCAGAACCGGCCGGGTGCCGACCCTAACGGCGCCGACGGTGAGGTGGCCCTCGACATCGAGGTGATCGGCGGGCTCGCTCCGGGTGCGACCATCCTCGTGTACTTCGCCCCCAATACCGACGCCGGCTTCGTCGACGCGGTGGCGCAGGCGGCGCACGCCACGCCCACGCCCGATGCGATCAGCATCAGCTGGGGCCAGAGCGAGGAGCAGTGGACGGCGCAGGCGCGCCGCGCCATGGACGAGGCCTTTGTCGACGCCGTCGCCCTGGGCGTGACCGTCACGGTCGCGGCGGGGGACGACGGGTCCAGCGACCGGCAGAGCGGCGGGGCGCACGTCGACTTCCCGGCGTCCAGCCCGCACGCGCTCGCCTGCGGCGGCACACGACTCGAGACGGATGCCTCCGGCGCGGTCTCCGCGGAGACCGTGTGGAACGACGGCGGCGGTCGCGGCGCCACGGGCGGCGGCGTCAGCGGCGTGTTCGCCCTGCCCGACTGGCAGCAGCCCGTGGACGTGTCCGGTGCCTCCGGCGGGCGCAGCGGGCGCGGCGTGCCGGACGTCGCCGCCGTCGCCGACCCGGAGACGGGGTACCGGGTGCGCGTCGATGGGACGGACACGGTGATCGGCGGCACGAGCGCGGTCGCCCCGCTGTGGGCGGCGCTCATCGCCCGGCTCGCCGAGGCAACCGGCCGGCCGCTGGGGCTCGCGCAGCGGTTCCTCTACGCCGCAGCGACGAAGGGAGCGGTGCCGGTGGGCTTCCGCGACATCACCTCCGGCTCGAACGGGGCCTACGCGGCGGCGGCCGGGTGGGATGCCTGCACCGGGCTCGGCGTCCCGGACGGCGACGAGCTGCTCCGGGTGCTGAAGGGGTAACCGCGCGAGGTGCGGAAGCCGTCCCGATCGGCCTCCGCACCACGGCGGTTTGCTCGACCCAATCGCGTCATCGGGGAGCGCCCCGACTCAACCCCTCGAACATCGCTCGCATCGACCCGCGACGGCGATTCGGTCTGTCCCTATTGCTAGGCACCCACTCTGCAGCTGATGCCACCTTTTCCCCCGGCGGTTGGTGGCCCGCCGGATATAAGACATTGTGCTGAGGCGATCCGCCGGACGCCATGTGCAGGGAACCTACTTTGGGGGTAGACAGCTGTGCATTTGCACAACCGGCCGGTGTCGATCGCCGTTAGCCTGTGGCGCATGACCGACATCGAGGTCCGAGAGCGGGTGGTGGCGGACTCCGCCGGAATCGTCCGCCGTGCGCGCGCCGCGGGCGAGCGGCTCACTGACGAGGTCGTCGAAGGCATTCTCCAGGGCGCGTACGGCTACGAGGAATCCGCGCTCGACCGGGGAACGCTGCGCAGCCTGGTGCTCAACAACATCTCCGCGCTGTTCGCGCTGCTCGCCGGTGAGAGCGATGCGCTCGAACCGGCACGCGAGGTGGGGCGGGTCAAGGCGCAGGCGGGGCTGCCGCTCGCAAGCATCCTGCAGGCCTACCGGCTGGCCGGCATGCGCATCTGGGACGAGATCGCCGCGCACGCCGAGGCCGCCTCCGCCGCCGACGTCCTGCTCAAGCTCTCCGTGCAGGTGTGGACGGCCATCGACCGGTACTCGACCATTGCGGCGGAGTCCTACCGAGCCGAGATCGAGGACCGTGACCGCCGTGACGAGCAGTCCCGCCGAGTCATGCTGCTCGGGCTGCTCGAGGGCACCGACACCCTGGACCAGCGCATCCTGATCCGCCGCTCCCTGCACCTGCCCGAACGGGCGGTGTTCCTCGTCGCGGTCGCCGAGCTCGGGGACCTCGGCGACGACCCGGTGCCGCTGCGCAGCGGTGGCGACCGTGCGATCAGCGCCGTGTGGCTGCAGTCCGTCGGCGAACACATCGGGCTCGTCGCCGGCGCGACCACCGAGGCGGCGGAGACCGCGGTCGCGCAGATGGCGCGCCACGCCCGGGCGCGCGTCGGCGTGAGCCATCCGTTCTCGGTGCTCGACGACACCCCCGGCGCGCTCGCCGAGGCGCGCACGGCGATGCGCTGCGTGCCGATCGGCTCCATCGGTCTCGCCCGCTACGGCGACGCGCCGCTGGACGCCTTGCTGATCGCGGATGCCAAGCGCGGCGCGCAGTACGCCGACTCGGTGTTCGTGGGGGTCGACGGGCTGGACCCGCGTGATCGCGAGGCGTTGCTGCGCACGCTCGACGCCTGGTTCGCGTGCTCCGGCTCGCCCGCGCGCGCCGCGCTTGCGATGCACTGCCACCGCAACACGGTCACGAACCGCCTGGCGCGGGTGGCCGAGCTCACCGGCCGATCGGTCGCCGACCCCCGGCAGGCCGCGGAGCTGTACACGGCGCTCCGGGTGCGCCGCCTGCAGCCGGCCCTCTGAGCGCCGGCTGATCGCGTTGCGCCACTCTCCCGGACTCGCGCCACTCGCGTGACGGGAGCGCCGGTCCGGGAGAGTGGCGCAACGAGTGAGTTCGAGGCTTAGCGAGCGCCGGCTGCGCCCGAGGTGCTGAGCCCCGCCTTCACCTGGCGTGTGAGCTCGTCGACGAGCGCCTCCGTCTCGCCCGCCTCGAGCGCGTCGAGGATCGCGGTGGCGACGAACTCCGGTGTGCTCTTCGGCGCTGTGACGTCGACCGTCATGTCGGTGTCGGCGTAGCCGAGGTGGGCGCTGAGCACCTGGGTGCCCTGGGCCGCGAGCTCGCCGCCGAGGGAGTGCGAGAGGTTCCACAGCCCGGCCTTCGACGCGCCATAGGCGCCGAAACCGGGCAGCCAGGACAGCACGGACGCGAGGTTCACGACGGCACCGCCGCCGTTGGCGGCGAGGATCGGCGCGAAGGCCTTCGTCGCGCGGATCGGCCCGATCAGGTTCGTGTCGACGATCGCCTGGATCGTCTCGATCGGCGTGACGATCACACCCTCGGCACCGCCGATGCCGGCGTTGTTGATCAGGATCGTCGCGTCGGGTGCGGCGGCCGCGAGCGCGTCGACGGAGGCCTGATCCGTGACCTCCGCGACGAGCGGCGTCACGCGGGGGTCGGATGCCTCGAACGGTGCGCGTGCCGTCGCGTAGACCTTCGCAGCGCCGCGGGCGAGCGCTTCGGCCACCAGCGCCTTGCCGATGCCGCGGCTGCCGCCGGTGACGACGACGATCGATCCGTCCAGTGCGGTCATGGGGGTGTCTCCTTGGAAATAGGTGAAACTGTTTTGAATATGTCGGTTCATCCTGCGCCCGAATTACGAAATAAGCAAATAGGATTGGGCTATGTCGTCATCACCGAGTGAGCTGATCGGCCTCGAGCCGGCTCCCGGCGGCCTGGCGCTTGTGCAGAACCTCCTGAACACCTGGCCGGTCGGCTGCGGCAAGCGGCCGGACCTGCTCGCCGAGCGCGCCGCCGCCGCAGACTGGCTCGGGTCCGAGGGGCTGCCGCGCGCCGCGGCGCGAGAGCTCGACGCGCTGCGGGCGCTGCGCGCCGGGGTGCGGGAGCTCGTGACATCCGCTCACCCCACGCCGCTTGTCCCTCCGGCGCCTCCGGAATGCCCCGAATCGGCCGTGACCGCGGCGGCTCATCCGCGTGAGCTGCCCGCCCGACTCGTCATCGCCGCGGACGGCGGCGCACGCCTCGCCCCCGCGGGGGAGGGGGCCGAGCGGGTCGCATCCGCCGTCTGGCTCGCCATCGCCGAGGCGCAGCAGTCCGCGCGCTCGCCGGAGGATGGCCAGTGGGAACGGCTCAAGCTGTGTCGCAATCCGGAGTGCGGCTCGGCCTTCTACGACCGCAGTCGTAACAACAGCCGGGTCTGGCATGACGTCGCAACGTGCGGCAACGCCGCGAACCTGCGCGCCTATCGCGAGCGGCACCGCGCCGCGCGCTGACCATCGTCCTGTCGCGACGCGCTACTCTCACGGACACGCGCTACCCGTGTGGTGCGCGCGCCGGTGCGGGTGAGTAGCGCAACGGGACGACGCACCGGGGGAGCGCGGCGACGGCCGGGCGGTCGGGCCGGGGTGTTGCTGAGGTATCAGACGAGGGTCTCGCGAGGCCGTGCGGCCAGAGCGCTTCCGCGCCGCAGGGCTTGGCAGCGTCATTAGGCTCGGTCCATGGATCCCCGCTACCGCCGCTCTCGAGAGGCCTTGCGTGCGGCGGTGTACGAGTTGGCTGCGGTGCAGCCGGTGACGGAGATCACCGTCACCGAGCTCTGCCGCGTCGCGGGGGTGACGAAGGACACGTTCTATCGGCATGCGTCCTCGCCGCTCGGACTTCTTGCCGACATGCTCAGCGAGGAGCTCGAGGCGTTCGCCGCGCCTCCGGCCGGGGTCGCGGGTCGGGCTGCCGCGGATGGCGGCCTCCGGGCGGCCGAGCACTCCCTGCTGGAGCACGTCGCGACGCATGCCGAGGTGTACCGGGCCGCGATGCGGCCGCAGCTGACAATGCTGCTGCGCAGCAATCTGGAGCGGATCGTCCGGGATGCGCTGATCGCACAGCTGCATGAGCGGCCCGAGATCATTCCGAGCGAGGTCGACCGGGACGATGAGGCGGCGCTGCGACTGCTCGCCTCCTACGCGGCATCGGGGACGGTCGGTGCAATCGAGTCCTGGCTCGCCGAGCCCGAGCTCGACGTCGACCGCGGGGTGCGGTTGATCCTTGCGGCGTCGCCGCGGTTCTGGCTCGGCGAGACCGCGCCCGAGCGATCTATCTGACCATAGTCAGATAGATGTAGACTGCTCAGGGCCGCGTGATCGAAGCGGCGCACCACGTCGGGCGACGCGAATCCGTCGACGTCACTGCGTTGCGCAGGAGAGATCCGCCGACCTCAACGAAGAGACGAGCGAGAGGAAACAACATGAGCAGCCCCCAGGAACGGTTCACCGGGAAGGTCGCCTTCGTCACGGGCGGGGTCTCCGGCATCGGAGCAGCCGTCACCAGCCAGCTTCTCGCCGAAGGCGCGACGGTCATCGCCGTGGACGTGTCGCAGAAGAGCATCGAGGCGTTCACCGCGCAGCACGCGGACGCGGGCGACGCCCTCGACACGCGTATCCTCGACGTCTCGGACGCCACCGCGGTCGATCAGGTCATCACGGATGCGGTCGCCCGGCACGGCCACCTGGACATCCTCGTCGCCAACGCCGGGATCGGCGCCGCCGGCGCGGTCGCCGATGTGAGCGACGAGAGCTGGCGCGCCGTGCTCGGCGTCGATCTCGACGGCGTCTTCCACGTGGCCCGCGCCGCGCTTCCCCACCTGATCGCCAGCGGCGGCTCCATCGTCAACACGGCATCCATCTCGGGCCTGGGAGGAGACGCCGGCATGGCCGCGTACAACACTGCGAAGGGCGCCGTGGTCAACCTCACCCGCAGCATGGCGGTGGACTACGGGCACCAGGGTGTGCGTGTGAACGCCGTCGCTCCCGGCCCCGTCGCCACCCCACTGCTCAGCCCCATCCTCGAGGCGAACGAGAAGGTCCGCGCCACCTACGCCGAGCGCATCCCGCTCGGGCGCGTCGGCCAGGCCGAGGAGATCGCCGCCGGCATCCTCTTCCTCGCCTCCGACGCCGCCGCCTACATCAGCGGGGCGATCCTCCCCATCGACGGCGGTCTGACCGCCTGGACGGCGCAGCCCAGCCTGGTCTGAGCGCTCGCTCGCCGTGTCCTGACGCAACGCGCCACTCTCCCGGACACGCGCCACTCGTACGCGACGCGCGCCGGTGCGGGTGAGTAGCGCAGCCGCCGCTGTGCGCCACCCGGCGCACAGCGGCCGGGGCCTACGCGCCCCAGCCGGCCTCGCGGAGGGCCTGGCGGGCCTGCTCGCGAGCCGAGTAGGGCACGTGCACGCCCTCGATGTCGCGATAGTTCTGGTGGCCGGGGCCGGCCCAGAGGATCGAGTCGCCCTCCCGCGCGAGGCCGACCGCGACGCGGATCGCCTTCTCGGGACCGGCGACCTCGAGCACCTCGGTTGCGGGCTTCGCGGCGGCGGCGCGTGCGACGGCGGCGTCGTAGAGCGTCTTCCGGATCGACTCCGGGTCTTCGAAGCGCGGGTGGTGGTCGGTGATCACGACCACGTCGGCGCCGTCCACCGCGGCGGCAGACATCCCCGGGCGCTTGATCTTGTCGCGGTCGCCGTCGGCGCCGAAGAGCATGATGACACGGCCGGGCGCGGGCGTGACCGAGCGCACGGCGTCGAGCGTCTTCTCGAAGGCGTCGGCGCTGTGCCCGAAGTCGACGAAGACGTTCGGGCCGCGGTCGCCCGAGACGCGCTCGGCGCGGCCGGGCAGATAGGCCCGGATGCCTCCGGCGGCGGCATCCGTCAGCACCTCGTCGGCGTAGCCGCCTACGGACAGCATCGCGATCGCCAGCCCCGCGTTGTGGCCCATGTGCTTGCCGATCGCGGTCACGGAGGACGAGACCGACCAGCCGTCGGCGTTCCGGGTCACGGTGAACGCGACGCCCTTCGGGCTCTCGCCCGTGACCGTCACGGACCAGTCGGCGTCCACCCCGGGCTGCGAGGCGATCGTGGTGATCGGGATGCCGGCGGAGGCAACGATCTCCGCCCCGGCGGGCGTGTCGAGGCTCACGACACCGGTGCGGGCGTGCTCGGGCTGGAACAGGGGCCTCTTCGCGTCCAGGTACCTCGCCATGTCGCCGTAGTCGTCGAGGTGATCGTGCGTGAGGTTCGTGAAGCCGGCGACGTCGAACACCACCCCGTCGACACGGTGGCGGGAGAGCGACTGGGCGCTTACCTCGACGGCGGCGGCCCGCGCGCCGGACTCGGTCCAGCGGGCGATGAGGGAGTGCAGGTCGACGGTCTCGGGGGTCGTGAGTCCCGAGACCAGCTTCTCGCCGTCGAAGTGGCGCTCGGCGGTCGAGGAGAGGCCCGCGGCGGCGCCGGCCTGGGTCAGGATCGCTTCGAGGATGTGCACGACCGAGGTCTTGCCGTTGGTGCCGGTCACCGCGAAGAGGGTGACGGGGGAGACATCCGTGTCGAACAGCCAGGCGGCGATCACGCCGAGCGAGGCGCGCAGCTCCTCCCGCACGACGATCGGGAGGCCGGAGTCGGCGGCGAGCTCCGCACCGGCGCCGTCGGTCAGTACCGCCGCGGCCCCCGCGTCGCGGGCGGCGGCCGCGAAGGCGGCGCCGTGCCGGTTGCGGCCGGGAAGCGCCACGAAGATGTCGCCGGGCTGCACCGTCGACGAGTCCAGGGTGATGCCGCGCACCGCCACCTCCGCACCCGCAGGTGCCGGCACGGAGCGCTCGTCACCGAACCTCTCGATGAGCTCCACCAGCGGCTTCTCGGGGCTGCGGCGGGGGCGCACGGGCGGCGGGACGGGCTGCGAGAGCGTCATGCCTTCGAGTGTAGGCGGGGCCGCTTGGGAGCCCCGTTCGTGCCGCTTCGTGCCGGGTTCGTGCCGCGTCCGTGCCGCGCGGGCACGTCGCGCTACTCACCCGGACCCGCGCGCCCCGCACGGCGGTGGCGCGCGTCCGGGTGAGTAGCGCGGCCGAAAGGGACCGGGAAAAACCGGGCGCGCCCCCGCGCTTTCCCAACACTCGACCGGGAATACCGGGAAACCGCGGACCCCGACCCTAGGGTTGCACGCGTGTGGGGCATCGAGAGGAAGAGCGCGCCCGACGGCGCGGCGACGGATTCCGCGCGCGACCACGCCCTGAACCCGCCGCGGCAGCAGAGCGCGACGCCGCAGCAGCTGAGCACCGGGGACCCGAGCGTGCAGGTCGGCAACGTCGCCGAGCACGCCTGGAGCACCTGGCGCGACGAGCTCGCCCGTGTCGGCGGGCCCTCCCCGCTGCTGCACTTCCGCGATGAGCCGCGCAGCCGCATCGACCTGAGCTCCACACACCCCGGCGGGCTGCCGACCTTCATCACGGGCGAGCGGACCCTGCTGTCGAGCCTGATCCGCGATGAGCTCGCCCTGCGCAACGCCCGGGTGGCCGCGAGCGCGATCACGGCGAAGGGGATCGAGCTGCGCAGCGTGCGTGGCATCGACGCCGTGCACCTCGCCATCGGCCTGGCCGCGTGGCGCAACGGCACCGAGGAGTTCCTCGCCCCCGTGCTGTTGCGTCCGCTCGCGATCCGGCGCTATGGCCGCGACTTCGAGCTCAAGCTGCGCGGCAAGCCGTTCCTCAACCCGGAGCTCGCCCGTGCCCTCCGGCAGCAGTTCGGCATCGCCCTCGACGCCGAGGAGCTCGTCGCGCTCGCGCTCGCCAGTGGCGCCTTCAAGCCGCAGCCCGTCATCGACCGGTTGCGCGCCGCCACCGCTCAGCTCGCCTGGTTCACGGTGCATCCGCGTCTCGTCGCATCGAGCTTCGCCGACGTGGCGGGCAGCATGGTGGCGGATGCCGCGCGGCTTCAGCACCCCGTGCTGGACGCCCTGGCCGGCAACCAGGCCGCCCACCAGCAGGTCGAGAGCTCCTACAGCCCCTCGCAGGTGATCGGGCAGGATGCCAGGCCACCGGCCGTCGACACCCTGCTGCTCGACGCCGACGAGGAGCAGGACGCCATCGTCGCCCAGATCGCGGCCGGCAACTCGCTCATCGTCAAGACGCTGCCCGGAACGGGCGGCACGCAGACCATCGTCAACGCGCTCGGCGCGCTCATCGGCCAGAACAAGCGTGTGCTCGTGGCGAGCCCGCGCCGTTCGAGCCTGGACGGTATCGTGCTGCGCCTCGGCCAGGTGGGGCTGCAGGGCGTCGCCGTGCACCCCGACAGCCTGCGCCGGGACCTGATCACGGCGATCGGGCGGAACGAGAAGGCCGAACAGCCGCACATCGCCGACGTCGACGACGCGCTCGTGCGGCTGCGCAAGGTGCTGCTCGACTACCGCGGGGCGCTCACGCACCCGCATCCTTCACTCGGCGTCAGCGTGCTCGACGCGCTCGAGGAGCTCGCGAACCTCGCCCTGCTGCCCACGCCGCCCTCGACCACCGCGCGCCTCGACCTCGCCTCGCTGGAGGCGATCGCGCCGAGTCGCGCCGAGGCGGCGCAGACCCTCATCAAGGCGGCGCGGCTCGGCGAGTTCCGCTACGGCCCCGGAGACTCGCCCTGGTACGGCGCCCAGTTCCACAGCCCCGCCGACGGCGAGGCGGCGCACGAGCTGGCCAAGAAGCTCAACGCGATCGAGCTGCCTCGCCTGATCGACCGGGCGCAGAAGCTCGTCGCCACGACGAAGCTGCGCCCCTTCGAGAACATCGCCGAGCTCGGCGTCTACCTGCGCCTGCTCGCCGATCTGCGCGAGACGCTCGACAAGTTCCAGCCGAGCGTGTTCGACCGGCCGCTGACCGAGCTCATCACGGCCGTCTCGGGCCGCCGCGACACGGGCATGAGCAACGGCGACCGCCGTCGGCTGCGCAAGCTCGCCCTCGAGTACGTGCGCCCCGGCGTGCACGTGGGGGACATGCACGAGAGCCTGTTGAAGATCCAGCAGCAGCGCACCCTGTGGAACCGCTTCGCGGAGGCGGGCGCCCCGCCGGCCGTGCCCGTCGGCATCGCCGACGTGCAGGTCGCGTACCAGCGGGTGGCATCCGATCTCGCGAGCCTCGACCAGCCGCTCGCGCGCGCGGGCACGCCCGCTTCGCTCACAGTGCTGCCGCTCGCCCAGCTCGCCTACCAGATCGCGGGCCTCGCCGCCGAGAGCGAGGTGCTCGCCAACCTGCAGGAGCGCACCCAGCTCATCGCGCGGCTGCGCGAGGTGAACCTCGACCCGCTGCTCTCCGATCTCTCCAGCAGGCACGTCGACGAGAGCGGGATTACCGCGGAGCTCGAGCTGGCCTGGTGGCAGTCGGTGCTCGAGCACATGCTCACGAACGAGAAGGCGCTGCTCGGCGGCAACACGAGCGTGCTCGATCGCCTCGAGGTGGACTTCCGGCTCGTCGACGACGCCCACGCCTCGGCGGCGGGTCGGGTGCTCGGCTGGCGGCTGGCGGAGGCCTGGCGCATCGGCGTGATCGACCACCCGGACGAGGCGGAGGCACTGAAGCAGCTGCTGCGCGGCGACCGGGCGACCCCGGCGACGCTCGGCGCCGTCGCGCCGCACCTCTCGCGGGTGCTCGCGCCGGTATGGCTCGCCTCGCCTTACGAGGTCGGCGCGCTGCCCATGTCGCTCGACTTCGACGCCGTGTTCATCGTTGACGCGGGGGCGTGCACCCTGCCGGAGAACATCGGCGTCATCCGCCGCGCCCGCCAGATCGTGGCCTTCGGCGACCCGGTGACCCAGACGCCCGCGCCGTTCGAGACGGCGGTGGGGGAGGCATCCGTCGCCCCCGAGCTCGACGTCGACGCGCTGCACGCGAGCTCGACGCTCGCCCGGCTCTCGGACCTGCTGCCGGTGTTCACGCTCACCCGCTCCTATCGCGCGGGCGGCGACGACCTCGCCGAGCTCGTCAACCGGCGCTTCTACGGCGGAAAGATCGAGGCGCTGCCCTGGGCGGGCACCTACCTCGGCCACGGCTCGCTGAACCTGCACGTGGTCAAGGAGGGCTTCGGTCTGCCCGACCCGGAGAGCGGCGCCGTGGAATCCGTGGACGCGGAGGTCGCGCGTGTCGTCGACCTCGTCGTCGACCACGCCGTGAATAGGTCGCGGGAGTCGCTGATGGTCATCACGGCGTCGGCGCGGCACTCCGTTCGGGTGCACCAGGCGGTGCTGCGCGCGTTCCAGCAGCGCACGGACCTCGCCGACTTCGTGCTCGCCGACCGCGCCGAGCCGTTCACGGTCATGACGCTCGACCAGGCGACCGCGCAGAGCCGGGACCGCGTGATCTTCTCGATCGGCTACGGCCGTACGCCGCACGGTCGCCTGCTGTCGAACTTCGGTCCCCTCGCGGCGCCGGGCGGCGAGCGGCTGCTCGCGGTCGGTCTGACCCGTGCCCGTCGCTCGATGGACATCGTCTCCTGTTTCCGTCCGGAGGACGTCGACGACACCCGTCTGCCCCACGGCGTGGTCGCCCTCGCGCGCGTGCTCGCCGAGGCCGCCGACATGGATGCCTCGCTGCCCGATGCCCCGGAGGCGACGGAGCCGTTGCTCGTCGACCTGCGCAGCCGTCTGGAGCGCCGCGGGCTGTCGGTGCGGCTCGGCTACCGGGGTGCGTTGCCGCTCGTCGCCTCCTTCGGCGGCAAGGCCGTCGTCGTCGAGACGGACCAGATCGTCGGGCAGGGCTCGCTGCGGGAGTCGCTGCGGCTGCGCCCGGAGCTGCTGCGGCGGCTGGGGTGGCACTACCTGCGGGTGCACAGCTTCGAGCTGTTCACCGACCCCGAGGCGATCGCCGCGCGCGTCGCACGTCTCATCGGCGGCGTGGACACCTCCGCGTCGGTCACAGCCCCGATCGACATCCCGGCGTAGCGCCCGCCGCGAGGCATCCGCCCGCGCCCTGCGAGAATGTCGACGATGGCTGAAGACGAACGGATGCCGCCCAGCCGGCGCCATCGGCGGGTGACCACGCCCCCCGCACCCGGCTCGGACCCGGCGCCGGCGCTGCCGTCGCGCTTCGGCGAGCCGGAGGAGGGGCAGGAGCGCGACGACTCGAACGACGCCCGCCTGAAACGCGACGTGCCCCCGCACTGGTAGCGCGGGGGCACGTGGCGACGGCGCCGGTCAGCGGGACTGGTTCTGCTCTTTGAGCAGGTCGCGGATCTCGGCGAGCAGGTCGTCGGTCGTGGGCGGGGCCACTTCCTCGGGGGCGCCGGCCTTGCGGCGCGCCTCCGCGCGGTCCTTGAAGTGGTTCATCGGCATGACCATGGCGAAGTAGACGACGGCCGCCACGGCGATGAAGTTGATGAGCGCGCCGATGATCGAGCCGAAGGCCAGGCTCGAGTGGCCGCCCGAGACGGTGGGGATCTTCACGACGAGGGCGTGGCTGAGGTCGTTCGCGTTGAACAGCGCGCTGATCAGTGGGTTGATGAATCCGCTGACCACGGCGGTGACGATCGCGGTGAACGCTGCGCCGATGACGACCGCGACGGCCAGATCGATGACATTGCCGCGCATGATGAAATCTCTGAAGCCCTTGAGCACGGTGCCCCCTCCCAAATTATCCCAGCCGATGCAAACGCATGGGCCCGAGGTGAATATTAGGACGAAGAGGAGGCGGAACCGCCCGCCGACCCGCCGGATTTCCCGTTCGTGGGCGCGGAAGGCCCGGCGCTCGCGCCGCTGCGCGAGTCGGTGCGGTAGAAGCCCGACCCGTTGAACGTCACACCCGTCAGCCCGAAGACCTTGCGCAGCGTCCCGCCGCAGTCGGGGCACTCGGTCAGGCTCGCATCGGAGATCGACTGCACGATGTCGAAGGCGTGGCCGCATTCGGTGCACTTGTAGGAATAGGTGGGCATGGTTCCTCGCGTTCTCGTATGCTGCACCGTTCGGTGCGCCGGGCGGCGCTAGGACGCGGGCAGACCCAGCGATCGGGCCCGCTTGGAGAGCGGCACGATACGCGTCGGGGTCACGACCCCGTCGACCGGCTCATCATGTCGTTCCCGGGGTACCTCGTCCACCAGTTCGTCGTCGAACAGTACGGCAAATACCGGGGGACATTTTCCCATGCTGCCGAGCGTCTTGTCGAAATAGCCCTTGCCCCAGCCGAGCCGCATGCCCGTCGCATCGACGGAAGCCGCCGGCACCAGGATCACATCGACGTCGTTGATCGCCATGGGACCGAGCAGCTCACCCACCGCCTCGGGCCAGCCGAGGTGGCTCACCCCCTCGGTCTCGCCGTCGCCTGTGGTCCAGTCGAGCAAGCCGTCCTGCCGGGAGATCGGCAGCAGCGTGCGGATGCCTGCCGCCCGTGCCCAGTTGAGGAAGGGGCGTGTGTTGGGCTCGGACGGCGCCGAGAGGTAGGCCGAGAGCGACCCCGCCCCGAGCGCGGCGGTGAGCGCCTGGAGCCGAGCGGTCACTCCCGCGGTCTCGCGGTCCTGGACGACGACGGACTTGTTGCGGCGGCGCTCGCGCAACTCGGCACGCAGCGCGCGCTTCCGGTTCGCGATCTCGTCTGCGGGCATGCGGACATTGTAGGGAGCCGTGGGGATGGATCCGTGGTGATCCCGGAGATCAGAGGGCTGGCGCCGTCGGAGGTGCTCGCTACGCTGGATTCATGGCGAACTCATCGATCACCAAGGCAGTCATTCCCGCGGCCGGCCTCGGCACGCGCTTCCTTCCCGCGACCAAGGCCATGCCGAAGGAGATGCTGCCGGTGGTCGACACCCCTGCTATCCAGTACGTCGTGCAGGAAGCGGTCGACGCCGGCCTTCATGACGTGCTGCTCGTGACCGGCCGTAACAAGAACGCCCTCGAGAACCACTTCGATCGCGCCGCCGAGCTCGAGGCGCAGCTGGAGAAGAAGGGCGACACCGACAAGCTCGCCAAGGTGAACTTCTCGACGGAGCTGGCCGACATGCACTACGTGCGCCAGGGCGACCCCAAGGGCCTCGGCCACGCGGTGCTGCGCGCCCGCCCGCACGTCGGCAACGAGTCCTTCGCGGTGCTGCTGGGCGACGACATCATCGACCAGCGCGACCCGCTGCTCACCAAGATGCTCGACATCGCCGAGAAGAAGCACACGACCGTGGTCGCCCTGCTCGAGGTCGACCCGAGCCAGATCCACCTCTACGGCGCCGCCGCCGTGGAGCCCACGGAGGACCCGGAGGTCGTGAAGATCGTCGGCATGGTCGAGAAGCCGAAGGCGGAGGACGCGCCGAGCAACCTCGCGATCATCGGCCGCTATGTGCTGCGCCCCGAGATCTTCAACATCCTCGAGCACACCAAGCCGGGCCGCGGCGGCGAGATCCAGCTGACGGACGCCCTGCAGGAGCTCGCGGAGGGGCCGGACTGGATGGGGGGTGTGTACGGCGTCGTCTTCCGCGGCCGCCGTTACGACACCGGCGACCGGCTCGACTACCTCAAGTCGATCGTCCGCATCGCGACGGATCGCGAGGACCTCGGACCGGACTTCCGCAAGTGGCTCATCGACTACGCCGCCGCGCTGCCGAAGGACATCCCCGCCGGCGAGGTCATCCGCGAGCCCAGCACCGGCACCATCCCGATCATCCGGCAGAACGCATAACGCGGCGCGTGCTCTGCGGGCCCGACCCGCTCGGCGTTCGACGTGCGGCGCCGCACTGGGTCGCGGCCTGTCGTGGCGCTCGCATGCCGATACTCTGATCGGCATGGCGCTGTTTCTGCCGACCCTGACAGACGGTCCGATCGCGGCCCGGCCGATCCGGGTACGGGATTCCCGGCTGCTCGAGCGGGAGCTGCTCGACAACCGCTCGTGGCTGCGGCAGTGGGAGGCGACCAACCCGCACGGCCCCGCGGGCTTCGACACGCGGGGAAGCATCCGCGCTCTGCTGTCCAACGCGCGAGCCGGCCACGGGCTGCCGTTCATCATGGAGTACGAGGGCGAGCTCGCCGGCCAGCTCAACGTGTCCTCGATCTCGTACGGCTCGCTGTCGAGCGCCACGATCGGGTACTGGGTGTCGGAGCGCTTCGCGGGTAAGAACATCACACCGATCTCGGTCGCGCTCGTGACGGACTACTGCTTCTTCCAGCTCGGTCTGCATCGTATGGAGATCTGCATCCGGCCGGAGAACCGACCCTCGCTGCGGGTCGTCGAGAAGCTCGGGTTCCGCTACGAGGGGCTGCGGCGGCGGTACATCCATATCAACGGCGACTGGCGGGACCACTTCTGCTTCGCGCTCGTGGTGGAGGAGGTGCGGCAGGGCGTGCTGCGGCGCTGGAAGGACGGCGCCGTGCCCGCCCTCGCGGCACAGCGGCCGGCGGCCGATGTGCGCGCGGCACAGCAGCAGCTTCCGGTCATCCGCTGAGCGCCCGGGGGGCACGGGGGTGCGGTGCGTGTTCCGTGTTCGGCGTCCCGATTGAGCGGAGCTGGGTCGATTCGGCGGATGCCTGAGCCGGTGGCATCCGCGGAATCGACCCGTCCTCGCTGTTCCGGCACTGACACACCGCACGAACTCCCCGGTCAGCGCCGCGTTCGCCCATAGCATCAGCCCATGGCGGACGGGAACCTGCTCGGGGGCGGTGTTGTGGTGGCGCTCGCCGCCACGCTCTGGCTCGTCTACCTGATTCCGACGTGGCTGCGACGCCGCGAGTACATGGCGACGGAACGCAACGCGGTCAGGCTGCAGCAGACCTTGCGGATCCTCGCCGAGGCAGCCGAAGTCCCGGAGGAGATCCACGTGGAGGCCACCGCCCGCGATGTCGCGGAGACGCAGAAGGCGCTGCGCAAGGTCCAGCAGAGGGCCGTCGCCGAGGCCAAGGAGCGTGCGGCCGCTGCCGCCCGCGTGGAGGCACAGCTGCTCGCGGAGAAGCAGGCCGCCGTCGAGGCGGAGGCGCGTGCGGCCGAGCAGGCCTCGGCTCAGGCCCGAGCGTGGGCGGCCGCGGAGGCGCGGGTCCGGATCGCGGCGACGCGGGAGCGGGTGGAGGCGGCGGAGCGCAAGGCGCGCGCCGCCGGTGCGGTCCTGCCCGCGAACGTGGCGCGCGGCATTCGTCGTGGTCGCATCCTCGCCAGCTGCGTGCTGCTTGCCGGCGTCGTGCTGTTCGTCGTCGGCGCCGTGGCCGGCTGGATGCTCCTGCCGCTGGTCCTGGGCGGAGTGCTCGTGCTCGGCGCCCTCGCCGGTCTGGCCCGACTGGCCAAGCGGGTGGCGGATGCCCGAAGGGGAGCGCGGTCGCAGCTGCACGACCGCACGCGCGTCGGCGAGCTCTACGACCACGCCGAGTTCGAGCCGGCTGCGCCGAGTGTCGCCGACGTCGAAGTGCCGGCCGCCCAGCCCTGGACCCCCCGGCCGCTCCCGCGGCCTCTGCACCTCTCGCGCGGCACGATGGCCGCCTCGACGATGGCGTCGCTCGCCGCGGCCGCCGAGCTGCGCCGTGCGGCGAACCGTGCCGAGCTGGAGGAGCGCGCGGAGAGAATCGCCGCGCAGCGGACCCCGGTCGTCGCGAAGCTCGTCCCCGCGAAGGCGGCGCCGACCCCGGCCCCACAGGCGCCATCGGCCGAGAGCACCGTCACCGCTGCCGAGGAGCGGCTGGCCAGCGTCGCGCCGGCCCGCGAGCAGGCGACGCTCGGCGAGGGGCGTGCGACAGGGCACCGGCCTGTCGACGCGGAACGCTCGCCGCAGGCATCCGGCATCGCTGACTCGCGCTACGCCCGCATGGGCATTGTGGGGGAGCAGGACGACGCCCCCGTGCTGAACCTCGACGAGGTGCTCGCCCGCCGTCGCGCGGTCTGAGCCCGGTGCGGGTTCGGGGTCTGCTGCCCCGCGGCCCGCGGCCCGCGGCCCGCGTTCGTGGTCTGGTGGTCGTGGTCGTGGTCGTGGTCGTGGTCGGGGGCACGGCGAGACGCGCGGTCTGGAACGACGAAGCGAGGGGCGCCCTTCGGCACCCCTCGCCCGCGTGTGCGTCCGCTCAGATGAGCCAGCGCTGGCTCTGCACCAGCTGCAGCCGGCGCCACTGGCGCCCGAGTCCCCAGGTGTCGCCGGCGGAGAGCGCCGCGACGACGATCAGGGCGAGCGCGTAGACGATGTGATAGTCGACGAGCGGGTTGGTCGACGCGGCGTTGGCGGTGAACGGCCACTCAGCCAGGTACATGAGGACGAGGACGAAGGACCCCACGACCGCGCTGAGGCGCAGCCCGACGCCCAGCATCACGGCCACGCCGACGCCGAGCATGGCCGCCATGAACAGCCAGTCCGTCGCGGGTCCGGCGACCGAGGCGAAGACGCCCTTCAACGGTCCAGCCACGGCATCGCTGCGAAGGAATCCCTGGCTGGGGGCGCCGCCGTTCACCCAGGCCTGCGCGGCAGGGGTGGAGAAGCCGAGCCCGAACGCCTTGTCGAGGAAGGCCCACAGGAAGACGAATCCGGTGGTGAGGCGGAGGGCGGCGAGCCAGCGTCGCGCTGCGACGCGCGTGACGGCCGCGGCCTCGTCCTGCAGCACGGCGCGGTGCTGCACACCGGTGAAGACGGCCCAGCGGTGGTGGGCGGTTATGACGGTCATGGAAGACGCCTCTCAAGTCTTTGCATCTATGTCGTATTTCTATTGACTCTGACGATTCCACCTGTGCTTCCGTCCGGACAGTGACCTTCGTCCCGCCCGGGTCGGCGCTGGCCCGGGGCGAGGCTGGGCGTGGCTGGGCGCGGGTTCTGAGCGGGTTCTGGGTGGGGGCGACTCCGGGCCGCGGACGGGGGCATCCGTTCGGTCATGCTGGGCTTGTTCAGCACTTGGGCACTTGGGCCCTTGGCGCAGTTGGCAGCGCGTCTCGTTCGCAATGAGAAGGTCTCGATCAACGCGCTCGCGAAGCGCTTCGGCGTCCACCGGCGTACTGTCCGGCAAGCGCTCGTGTCTGCTCAGCCGCTGATGCTGGCACGGTTGCAGGATCAACGGCGCGAGAGTTCACCGGATCGTTGCAAGGACGGGCTCACGCGTCTCGAGCAGGACGTCGCCGAGACGGGATGTCGGAGGCGTGCTCCACGACGTCTGCGCAGCGGAGGATCGGGGCCGAGCCTATGAGGTCGATGTCGGCGGAAGGATCTGCCGACTGGCCGCTGACGACGCCAGAGCCATCCGCCTTTTCGACGCCGTGCCGCGGGTGCTCGGGAGGACCGACGAATTCATCGTGCCTGCTCCCACCGTGCAGCCGATCTCCTTCTGCTTGTCTGCGGAGATCAAGACGCGCCGCCTGGACGAGGCGGATCCAGAATGGGCTCGGGAGTCCGGGTTGTTCCAGGTAGGAGCGGGGCTGCTCTCAACGGGCCTGGACGCCTCGGCGCGGCGCTGGGCACAGGGACACCTTGCTCCCCACGGTGCTCGGTGCTCGGTGCCGGGAACGGGAACGGGAACTCGAGATCCTCGTGCGCGAGCACTGGGCGCAGCTGGTACGGCAGTGCGCGGGGCCCGAGTGCCGATTCGAGGAAACCGCGGCAGCCGGCGAAAATGTCACGCGCTGCGGAGGCGGCGTCGGATGCTGAGGCGCGCTGGCGATCTCCTTCGCGCTGGTCTTGTCCTTCCGGCGCTTCCCAGGTTGGTGTTCGTCTGTGACGTCCTGTTCTCAGTTCAGGTCGAGTTCGCGCAGGGCGAGGCCATCGGGGAGGGAGCGGGTCTGGAAATAGTGGAAGTAGAGCGGTGCTGCCTCGTCCGCGTCGAAGACCTCGCTCATGGGAACGGTGAGCGTGTTCTCGGCGAACGCGATCTGCTGGTCGTGCGGTTCCGATGCGCCTCCTGGCCTGCCCACGGCGTACTGGTGGTAGCGGCCGTCCTCTTCGAGCCGGCGGATCTCGATGGTCATCCGCTCTGCGCTTCCGGCGCTCTGCAGGTATTCCTGGTCGTACTTGCTCTGGTCGAAGCCGGGAGCGTCGGGCCAGCCTGCGTCGTCGGGCACGTAGTAGAAGAGGTAGGCGAATCGCTCGTCGCCGTCGAGCAGGCCGAGCTCGCGGCGCAATTGCACGTCGTAGGGGCGGAAACTGTTGGACAGCTTGCCGCTGGATCGGCCTGCGAACTCGGCGATGAACATCGGTGCGTTCCTACTGGACCTTCTCGAGATAGACGGAGGTGATCTTGATGAGCTTGCCGTGGAGGGTGGCGTAGGCCGGGTTCTCAGGGGACACCTTCGAGTCGAAGTCCTTCTGCTGCCCGTTGTAGGCGGACTTGCCGCTCTTGACCTCGATGCCCTCGTAGGTGCCGTCAGGCTTCTGGACGAGCCCCTTGTACTTGCGGCCGACGTCACTTCCGTTGACGCGGGCGACCACCTGATCTGTGACGGGCTTCACGCCGAACTTGTCTTCGTACTGGCTCAGGCCCTGCTGTTCTTTTCCGGCGGCGTTGTCGCGGGCTGCGGAGTTCCCTTCCGTCGTGTAGCGGCCGCCCTTGTCACGCCCGGGATGTTTTTCGTTGGGCCTCCGGCTCTCCTCGACGTGGTTGGTCTCCCAAGGCTCGACGGCGTCGTCTGACGATGCGTGCTCGGCCAGGCGCCCGGCGCCCGTGCTGGCGAGTGCCGCACCACCGCTCATCATCGTCCACGCCCCGGCGGCCATAGCCGCCCCTGCCGGTGCCCCGACTCCCGTCGCGTTCGGGAGAAGGCTTGCGACTCCGATCGCACCGCCGGCGCCGGCGAGGAGGGCCCCACCGATCATCTCGGCAGCATCGCCCCCCGTGCTGCCCCACCGTGTTGAGGACGGACAGCGTGGCGTTCCCCGCGGTGCTGAGCACGTCCTCGACGTACGGCAGCGCCTCTCGCGTTGGAGCGGACACGACAGCCCAGCTCGCCTCGCCTGCCACTTCGAGCATGCGCAACGGCTGATCCCACCAGTGCCCGGTCGTTTTCGCGTGTACGACCGTGGATGCTCTGACCGTACCGACGGCTTCCAGGCGCATTCCGCCCGGCGTGTCGATGGCGTTGATCTGGGAGGCGAGGGCGGTGAGAGTCGTGGAGACGTTGTCATTGTGATTGGCGGCCTTCCACCGCAGCGCGGCCTCGTCGGCCACGAGCGCGGGCACGTCCTGCCACGACGCGATCGCGGTGGCGCCGGCTGTATCGCCGGAGGCCGCCTGCCGGGCGGCAGCGGCTTCGGCCTTCCCGGGAGCAGACCGGTGGAATTCCGCGATCCGAGACACGAGGGAATCGTGGTCGTGCTTGAGCCCGTCGAGCTGGTCGGACGCCGCGGCTGCAACGCGGTAGAACATCTCGGCCGCGGCGCGCAGCTGCGAGGACAAGCGGACGGCGGGGTCCATGAGCGGGGACAGGAGGGGTGTCAGAGCGTCCGCGCGGAAGACGCCGGGCAGCGCGGACCATGCCGACGAGGCGCGCGTGACCTCGCCGTCGATGTCCTCAAGCGCCCGGTAGAGGCTCCGTGCGGCGTTTCTCAAGCCTTCGCCGTCGTCTGGCACGTCGAGGACGTCGGCCTCGGTGAGGGCTCCGAACAGGCTGATTACTGCGGGCCTGCCAGGTGCCGTGCTTCGCCGGCCAGCTGCGCATCGGCGGCGAGGATGCGTGAGGCGGCGGATGATGCGGCGCTTCCAAGCGTTTCGATGTGCTCCCCGAGCTGCGCTGTCCGGCCCGCAAGTCGTGGGACGAAACCCTCGACGGCATCGGCCAGCGGGGAGGAGGCGACGGCTGCCTGGGCCTCAGCGAGTGCACGCTCCGCCTCCGCGGAGCGGTCGGACGTCGAGGTTCCGTGGATGGCTAGCGCGCGGGCCAGCGCGGCGATACCGTCCTTGTCCAGGTGGAGGTTGCCGGTCATCGTTGCCTCCCGTCCGTGGCACGCGACCGTCATCGAGCCTATGCAGACCGGTGCCTGGTGCACCAGTCGAGAAGATGGGGACCGGCCGGCCGCCTCTGAGTGTTCCCGTGGCGGTCGTAGTTGACCCGGCTGCCAGCAAGTCGGCTTTTCATTGTTGCCGCCCTGAACCAGCGCCGGACTCTCAGGTCTGGCCCTGACCGGGACCCCTTCGCCAGCTTGGGCGTCATGCCAATGGGGGAATCTCTGGTCTCGATCCGTGACTTTCGGATGGATTTCGGCCGCACGACAGTGATCGAGAGTTTGTCTTTCGATATTCGTGAGGGGGAGACTTTCGGCTTTCTCGGCTCGAATGGGTGGGGGAAGACGACGACGATCCGGGCGTTACTGGGGATTTACGAGCCGACGGCAGGGACGCTGCATATCAACGGGCGGCCGTTCACGCCGCAGCGGTCCGGGCGGCTGGGCTATCTGCCGGAGGAGCGGGGCCTGTACAAGAAGGAGAGCGTCATCGACACCATGACGTACTTCGGGAAGCTGAAGGGCCTCAGCGCGGAGGCGGCCCGGTCGTGGTCGCGGGAGTATCTGGCGCGGGTGGAGCTCGCTGACAAGGAGAAGGTCCGCCTCGACAAGCTCTCCGGGGTAGATGGAGTCCCGCCCGCCGTATCGTTTGCCCATCCGCTTTCGGACAGGCCGATGCGGTTGCCGGCGGGTGGGATCTCAGGTGCCAGAGGCGCGTCCGCCGGCCCACGCTCGGACGAGCGCGAGCTCGGCCTGAAGGCCGGAGCGCATCTGCGTGTTCATGCCCCCAGTCCGACCCTGGTCTCGATACAGCGAGCGCGCGGTGAGTCAAATACGGTGATCGCACTGCTGACCGTCGCGCCACACAAGTCGCGGCTCGTCAGTGACCTCGCCGATGGCCGCACGCGGCACGGTTCGCGTGGAGAATTGCCCCCGGATCACCAAGTCATCGGCAGTGAGCGTCACCGAGACCCTGCCGGTTCGCGCTACGAGCAGGAGTGCCAGGATCACGCCTGCGATGCCGACGGCGACAAGCGCGACCTCGACGGCCACGGGCAGCCCTCCGAAAACCCCGCCAGCGAGCACGGCCACGCCGAGGAATCCGATGAGCAACGACCCCAATCTGCTCACCACGGCCGTGCGCGCGAGCGGCTTCAGCGTCACCGATAGCTGGGACTCATCGAACTCCGCAGGGTCACCGTATTGCACACGCGTTGCCGCAGGCGACGCCCGAAGACCGGTCCGCCTGCGGGCGCCTCACACCCCAATACTTGCGCGGTGCGCTAGTATTGGGGTGTGAGGTTCGCGGACCGGGACATCGAGGAGTACTGGCTCGGTGGTTCGGCGCCGAGACGCGTGCCACCCGACGTGCGTAAGCGCCTGGTGCGCAAGCTCCAGATGCTGGATGCAGCTGCGGAGCTCCAAGACCTGAGAGTCCCGCCCTCGAATCGCCTCGAAAAACTGCAGGGCACCCTTTCGGGCAGTTACAGCATCCGCGTCAACGACCAGTGGAGATTGGTCTTCGACTGGGACGGAGGGGAAGCGAACAATGTCACGTTCATCGACTATCACTGAGGATCTGTCCACGCCGGGCGAGATTCTGCTCGAAGAGTTTCTCGAGCCGTTCGGGGTCACCCAGTACGAACTCGCCAAGCGGATTGGCGTCGACCAGGCCCGCATCTCGCGCATCATCCGTGGCAAGCAGGCGATCACCGCTGACACGGCACTACGCCTCGGCGCATTCTTCGGCACCACGCCGCAGTTCTGGCTGCGCCTGCAGGAGGGCTATGACCTCGCTATCGCCCGCACTGAAACGCCGATCAGTGCGATCCAGCCGCTGAGCGCCTGAGACCCACGGAACGCCCGGTCAAGGATCGGCTTGCGAACGTGCGTCTCGCGTTCGGCTTGGAGGGTTGTGGTGCAGGCTGACCGTGTGTCTGAGGAGTCATCGTGGTCTGAGCCGCAGCCGGTGCGGTCTGCTCGCACGGGCAGGCAACTCGCCTTGCTTCTTCTTGCCATCGTGGTGGGGTTGGCTGCGGTCGCGGGGTTGGGCGTCCTGATTGCTCGTCCGCTGAGCGCGGTGACGAGTCCTCTGGCCGGCTTGTTTGCTCCTGCCCGGCCACCGGCGGTGCTTACCTCTTCGGCAAGAGACGTGGCGTCGCAGATACGGCACGTCAGCGGCGTGAAGTCGGTGGCGTGGAAGGTCGAGCAGCCCGATCTCAAAGACCACCCGACCGAGTGGGAGGCCAGCCTGGTCGTGACGGCGTCGTCCGCTCGCGCTCTTGGCACCGTCCCGGCGGCAATCTTGGCCATCACTAGCGGCACCAGCAACATGCGGGTCGACGTGACGGTCCCGGCCGGCGCGGGCGAGGCTGCTTCGCAACTCGGCGATCTCAGCTCGGCAATGACGCAGACGGTCTCCGCGTTGCGCTCGATCCCCGGCGTCCGCGAGGTCTTCGCTCAATCGGCCCATGACGTGTTGGTAAAGCTGAAGGCAGGACTCGGACTGACCCAGGCGGTGACAGCCGTTCGTCCGGCGCTCGCCCAGGCGGGCTCGGCGGGGACGACACTGACGCTGATGCCCCAAGGCGCGGGCGACCAAGACGTGATGGTGAATGTGACGGCGACCTGGCCTTCCGCGGACCTCTTGGCGGTGTTGGACTCCGTCGATCGGGACCCGGCCACGACATCCCTCTCGACCTCGGCACCGGGCCCCGGCGCCACGAGTTGGTTCATCGGCATCACGACCTCGAAGCCCGACGAAGTCGATAGCGCCCTCGTGAGCATCGCCAGCGATCCCGCCGAACCCACCAAGTTCATGATCAACGGCCTCAGTGACGTGGCCGGCAGCTACAACGGAACCGTCGGACAAGCCGCACCCTCAGGCTGAGCTGATCTACCCAAGCGGTTCCGCGCACGGTGATCGATCGGCTTCCGGGCAGCGCGGTGTTGGCTCGTTCGGCGTCTCTGTGACACTTTGGGTGCGGGTGGACATTACAGGGTATGAGCGATGACGCGGCGGACGAAGCGGGGATCTGGGAGAGTGCGCTGCGTGGTGACGGATCCGCATTTGCCGCGCTGTTTCGCTTGCATCACCCTCGTGTTTATCGCCGGGTGCTCGGCATCGTCGGGAACGCCCATGACGCGCAGGAAGTGACCGCGTCGGCGTTCTTCGAGCTGTGGCGGAAGCGGCGTCACGTCCGTCTCGTCAACGACTCCGTGCTGCCGTGGCTGATCGCGACCGCCGTGAACCTGGCTCAGAACCGGCGCCGCGGCACCGCCCGTTACCGCAAGCTGATTGACGGCCTCCCGCATTCCGACGACCTGGACGCCGAGGCGATCGCCCTTTCCAATGTCGAGACCGAACTACTCGGTGTTCGCCTCCATGCGGCGATGCGTGCCCTGTCGAAGACGGATGCCGCAGTGCTGGTCCTGACCGCGCTGGACGGATACACCAGCACGGAAGCTGCGAACGCCGTCGGCATCAAGCCCGGCGCTGCGCGGATGCGCCTGCACCGCGCCCGCGAGAAGCTGCGCGCAGAGTTGCGCGATGACCATGCACCAGCGACCCGACCCATTCCTGAAGGAGAGCACGCATGAGCACCGCAACCATGATGGACCCGGTGCTCGCCGCGGCCGTCGAGCGCGAGCTCGCCGCGTTGGGTGCCGGTAAGAGCCGGCTGGAGCGCCGCCAGCGTCGCACCCGGACCCTCTCGCTCCTGCTAGCCGGAGTCGCCCTCGCCGGTGCGATCACCGGTGCCGCCGCGGTCGTCAGCCAGCTGCCCGGCACGACCACGACCGTACCCCTCAGCAATCCCGTGTCGGTCACGCATTCCGGCACCGGGACGATCGACCTCGGCCCCGCACCCGCGCATGCCTCCGCCGTCATCCTGCACATCCAGTGCCTCAGCACCGGCCAGATCCGTTTCGCCACCGAGCCTCAGGGTCCGCACCAAGGACCTTCCGAGCTCATCATGCCGTGCACCGGCACGAAGCCGACACCGACCAGCTCGAACCACACCACCGCGAAGGACGCCCTGCTCCCACAAGCCGGGTCCACCTCGATCACCATCACCGCGACACCCGGCACGAAGTGGACGGCCACAGCGAGCTACGCGAGCCAATCCATCAGCCCCTGGAAAGTGAACGCGCACGGCCAGAGCTACGGTGTGGACAACAAATACGGAGAGCCGGACCTCCAGGCCGCTCAGGCCAGCAACGGGAAGCTGGGATACATCTACACCAAGGACATCCTCAACCCCGACCGCCAACCACCCACCGTCTACGCATCCGACGGCACAACCGTGCTCGGCCACCTGGACATCGGAAGCGACACCCCCAGCACCACGCCCAGCCACGGGAGCAGCAAATGACCGAGCCCGCACCGATCCGCCCGCAAGACATCGAGCTGCCGCCCACACAACCGCTAGACCTCAGCTACCTCATCGAACGCGCTCGACCCAAGGCGTATCCCGCTTGAGTCACTATCCGTACACACTGCGGAATTCGATGGGCGCCGACGGATCGTTGACCGTGCGTCCCTTCTAGCTTCCTGCCGCTCCGATCGGGACGCTTGAGCGCGACTGGTGCGAGCGTGCGGTGATGAGTGAGATCAAAGTGGGATATGCGAGAGTCTCGACCGCTGAACAAGGTCTAGTTGCTCAACGCCAGTCCCTCATGCACCTGGGAGTAGAAGAGAGCCGGATCTTCGTCGATCACGGTCTGACGGGCACGAACCGAGCACGTCCCGGATTGCGTGAAGCGCTGGCCTCGGTCCGCAGCGGCGACACCTTCGTCGTCACGAAGCTCGACCAGTTGGCCAGATCGTTGCGAGACGCCCGAGACATTGCCGATGAACTGACCGCTAAAGGTGTTGTCTTGAGCCTGGGCGGGAGCCTGTACGACGCGAGCGACCCCGTGGGGAGGCTTCTGTTCAACGTGTTGGACATGGTCGCCGAGTTCGAAGCGGATCTGATCCGGATGCGCACGAAAGAGGGCGTGGCCGTTGCCGGCGCGAACGGCCGCCTGAAAGGCAAGCAACCGAAGCTGAGCCGGCCCCAGCGCGCCCACCTGTACGAGATGCTGGACGGCCACAAGTTCACCCAAGCGGAGCTCGCCGAGCTGTTCAGTGTCTCCCGCTCCACCATGTACCGAGAAGAGCAGCGGCGGGCAGCGCTACCCAGGTAATCGCGCCGCTCCCGTAGGCGCAGCGCCTGATGCACTGTGCTCAGGGCCCCCATCAACGTGCGCCCCCGATCTCGCCTGTACCGCCGTGACATCGCCTATTCGGCGGCAAGCGATCGCGGGACACTGCGTCGCAGCGTGGCGAGCGCGGGCAGCAGGGTTGCCGCGAGCAGCAGGACGAGTCCGCCGCCCGCCACTCCCGCTGCGGGCGCGACGGCGACCGTGAGCGGTACCGCGAGAGCGGATGCCAGGACCGCGGCCCCGGCGAGCATGGTAACGGCAGCCAGGACCGCGGCGGTGGCGGCGTAGATCACCGCTTCCCATACCGACATCGTTGCAATAGCTGGATTGGTGGCGCCCGCGGACTGGATGAGCGCGAACTCCCGCTCCCGCGCTCGCCCAGACATGAACACGGTGGCGGCGGCGGCGAGGCCGGAGAGCAGCAGCGGGCCGCCGAGGATGATCACGGCGCCTCGCCACGGGATGGAGTAGTTGCCGTCGATGCCGCGAGCGTGGCCGGCCTCGGCGACGATCAGCGTCGCCGTGTACAGCCCGCCTGCCAGGGAGATCGCGACCATCAGGGGTCCGATGGCGGCGCTGCTCTGGTTCAGCCGGTAGGCCGCGGAGTGGCGCGCGAGGAACCATGACGCCGACATCTGCCCGGGGACCAGCGCCGACCACGCCCGCAGCGCCGCGGGGAACAGCAGCGGCCCGAGGGCGGCGAGGGGCGCCGAGAACAGCGGGGTCAGGATCAGGGCCTCGCTGCTGATCGCCGTGAACGATTCGTCCCGGAGCGGCAGGCATATCGCGGTCACGCCGCCGAGCGCCGCCAGTGCCACGATCCAGCGCAGCCAGCCCGCGCGCATCCGCGGCGGGTCCGGCTCGCGCAGCGCTTCGATCGGGGGCACCCGGGCGGCACGTCGGGCACCGCGCGATCCCGACAGCAGCGCCACCGCGACGATCCCGACCGTCACCCAGGCGACCGCCGCACCGTCGAAGCGCATCGGCACGCGCCCGATCGCCTCCCAGGTGGTGAACAGCGTCCGCGCGATCGACGGCAGGAAGGGCGTCGCGACGAGGCATCCGGCGAGCGAGCCTGCGACCGCGACGATCAGCAACTGGCCGATGACCACCCAGCCGACGAGCGCGGGGCGCATGCCCACCAGCTGCCACAGGGCATAGGCCCGCTGCTGCAACGCCACCGTCAGGTTCGCGACCGAGCTCACCACGATGAGCGCGGCGATCGAGGTGAAGGCGATCACGACGCCGCCGATGCTCCCGAAACCGATCTGCGCCTCCCCGCCGGCGGCGTTCCCCGTCGCGATGAAGCCGGCTGCGACGGCTGCGACGAAGGCGGTGGCGAGGATGACGACGAAGGCTCCGAGCCAGATGCGAGCGTTCGCGATCAAATCCGCGAAGATCAGACGAGGCATCCGCTCACACCTGCTCTCGCGCCTGGGCGACCGCCTCGAGCACCTGCCCCGGGCTGGGGTGAAGAAGTTGCGCATGGATGACCCCGTCGCGCAGCACCAGCACCCGGTCGGCAAGCGCGGCCGCCTCGAGATCGTGTGTGACGATCACGACGGAGCGCGGGCCCTCCGCCGCGCGACGCAGCAGGTGCAGGATGTCCGAGCCGGTTGTGGTGTCGAGCGACCCGGTCGGCTCGTCGGCGAACACGATGTCGGGGCGCATCGCGAGTACCCGGGCGACCGCGACGCGCTGCTGCTGGCCGCCGGAGAGCCGGCCGGGAACATGGCGGGCGCGGTTGGCGAGCCCCACCTCGGTGAGTGCGCGGTCGACCTCGGCTCTGCGGATGCCTCGCCGCGCGAGCCGGGCGGGAAGCGCGACGTTCTCCCGGGCGGAGAGCGAGGGGATCAGGTTGAAAGACTGGAACACGAAACCGATGTGATCCCGCCGCAGCCGAGCGAGCGCGCCGCGCCCGAGTCCCGCGAGCGGGCGCCCCATCAGCGTGACCGAGCCGGAGTCGCAGGGCTCGAGCCCGGAGAGGCAGTACAGCAGCGTCGACTTGCCCGAGCCGCTCGGCCCGACGATCGCGACCATCTCACCGGCGTCCACCCTCAGCGAGATCTCGCGCAGCACGGATACGGAGGCGCGTCCGCGCTCGATCGGGAAGGACTTGCTGATGCTCTCGGCGTCAATGACAGCGGTCATACGGCTATTGCAGCGGCGCGGCGTGGGCGGCACAGCCCGGCTGTCTCGACTCTCGAGATAGAGCCAGCTCTACCTTTTTAGAGGGACTCCCGCCTCGCATCATCCGCTCCCTAGGGTGGGGGCATGGAGCGGACGACTGCCTGGCAGGCGCTGATGCGCGCGCCGTGGCGGTTTCTCGCAAGCTGGTGGCCCTGGCGTGCCCTCGCGTATCTGTTGCTCAGCTCGCTGATGGGCGTGCTCCTCGCCGCGGTCGTGTTCTTTTCGCTGCTGCTCCTGCCGCTGTGGGGACTCGTCATCGGTGCGATCGAGCGCAGGCGCACCCGCGTCCTGAGCTTCGCCCTGCAGCCCTCGGCGCATGTGCGCGTCAGCCGTGATCAGAGACACAACTGGCTCGGCATCCGTATCACCGAGGCAGCGACCTGGCGCGAGACCGTCGCCTTGCTCGCCGACCTCGTCATCGGTGTGATGGTCGCTGCCGTGTTGTTCTTCGAGGGAATGGGCGTGATCGTCGTGGTCGCCAGCGGGATCATCGGGCGGCGCCGGGCAACGGAGTTCGACGTGTTCTCCGACGTGCGGATCGGGTTCGGGCCGCAGAACTGGTGGTTGGCCATCCCCGTCGTCCTGCTGGCATTGGCCGTAGCGGCTTACGTCAACGTGATCCTCGCGGGCGGGCAGGCGACGCTGCTGCGTGCGCTGCTCACCCCGCGCCAGGCGGAGCTCGCCCGTAACGTCGAACGCCTCACACGCTCGCGCGCGACCCTGGTGGCGGCATTCGAGGCCGAGCGGCGGCGCATCGAGCGCGACCTGCACGACGGCGTTCAGCAGGAACTCGTCACCCTCGCGGCGCGGCTCGGGCTGGTATCCCTCGAGCTCGACGAGTTCGAGGCCCATGGAACGGACGCGGCAGGCCTGCGCGCCGCCCTCGAGGCGACGCAGGACCAGGCGGAGCACACCATGGCGACGCTGCGCAGCACGGTGCGCGGCATCCACCCCGCCGTGCTCACCGACCGCGGGCTGGCTGCAGCGCTCGGCGAGCTCGCCGAGCGCACGCCGGTGCCGCTCGTGCTGAGCCTCGACGGGCTTGAGCGGATGCCCGAGCCGCTCGAAACTGCGGCGTACTACCTGGTCACCGAGGCGATCACAAACGCCGCCAAGCACACCGCTGCGACGCGCGTGCGCGTCGACGCGCACAGCACCCCGAGCGGCCTCGTCGTCGCCGTGACCGACAACGGCCATGGCGGTGCTGACGAGAGCGGCGGCACGGGCCTGCGCGGGCTGCGCGAACGCGCAGAGGCGCTCGGCGGCGGCCTCGACATCGAGAGCCCGTCCGGCGGCCCGACCATGCTGCGCATGACGCTGCCCGTGATCGCGGAAGGAGCCGGCACCCGTGCGGATACTGCTCGCTGAGGACTCCACCCTGCTGCGCGAAGCGCTCACCGCTCTGCTCGAGCGACTCGGCCACGCCGTCGTCGCGACCGCCGACACCGCACCGCGCCTGGTCGCGGCCTACGAGGAGCTAGGCGCCGACGGACGTCTGCCCGAACTCGTGCTGACGGACGTGCGGATGCCGCCCACGAACCGCGCCGACGGCCTCGCCGCTGCTCTGCGCATCCGTCGCGACAATCCGGGCCAGCCGGTCATGGTCCTTTCACAGTACATCGCCGACACCTACGCCCGTGAGCTGCTCACCCTGCCCGGAGGTGCGGTGGGTTACCTGCTGAAGGATCGGGTCAACCGGGTGCACGACTTCGCCCGCGCGCTCGACACCGTCGCCGGGGGCGGCACCGTCATCGACCCCGAGGTCGTGCAACACCTGCTCACGAGCACGGCTCCGGGCCCCCTCGACGCGCTCACCCGGCGCGAACGCGAAGTGCTCGGCCTCATGGCCGAAGGCCAACCGAACAGCCAGATCGCCGCCGGACTCCACCTCAGCGAGGCATCCGTCAGCAAGCACATCGGCAACATCTTCCGCGGCCTCGGCCTCGACCCCGCCGACGAGAACCGCCGCGTCAAAGCCGTCCTCGCCTACCTCGAGAACTCGCGCAGCTGACCAGCGAAGCATCAAAGCCCAGCCGCCCTCCACGGTCCGGGCAAGCTCCCCGGTCACCGCCGGCGACCCATTCCGGCCCTGCATCCCGGAACGGCACTAGTCAACGACATGAGCGCTGAGGGCTCCTCAACTGAGACGCGCGTCGCATCGACGTGTAGAACTTCGCCGTCTTCGGTAGGTTCTGCGGACCGAGTCGATGACGAGTATCGGAGAATTTTCGGCGTTTCGCGCCAGAACGGTGCGGAACCTACTGGCTGCCCGCGTCTGCGCCGGGTCGGTCCGGGAGGCGCCTGTTGCGTCGACGAGAGAGCGGGCGCGCTGCCGTAGCTCTGCGTCGAGGTCGGAATAGGGTGCGGCGCCGCGGTGCAGTCGCGAGACGACGTCCATGCGCCCTTCCTCCCGCAGCCGCCGCCCGCCGGGGAGCGGAGGTACGCGTCGACGGCCGCCTCGAGCCGGGCAGGCCGTTGCATCTCGTGCAGCAGCCGGGCCGCCGCGGGCCGGAGATCCTGCTCGCGTGCACGCACGGTGTAGCTGGTAATGAAGGTGTCGACGTGCTCTTCGCGCAGGAGACGGAGGTCCGCCGCGGTGCGTTGGCGTCCGAAGAAGCCGTCTGTCGCCCACTCGTTGTCCGCGTGCTCGTTCTTCGTGGCACGACGGCCGGCGATCCGGGGCAGGCCAAGCCGGATGCGCCGCCGCTCCCGGCGGCGCCACTCGTTCTGGTACTGGTTGCGCGCGGCCCGCTTGCCTGGGGCGGCCCGGTACGCCTCCGCGTGAGCCCGGTACCGCGCGGGCTCCTCCTGGCGATAAAGGTAGTCCTCCGCCTGCCCGACCGGTGTGGCCCGCCGCTTCGCGTTCTGGGCGCGGCCGGCATACTTGCGGTCCTCATGGTGCCGGTAGTAATAGGCCAGGGCCTGCCGGCGCCGCTTCTCGCGATTGGCCCCCGCCCGCGCCTGCTTGCGGGCTCGGGTCTCCTCCGGATGCGCCTGCGCCTGCGCCCAGGCCCGGGCGCGCTCCCGATCGCGCTGCCTGCAAGCCTCCTGTGCTTTCGACTGAGCCGCGCGACGCCGTTCACGTTCGCGATTCTGCTCGCGGATCTGCTCGGGGTGCTCGGCGCGGTATTTCGCCTGTTGCGGCTTCTGTCGTTCGCGCTGCTGTCGAAGTGCCTCGGGGTGCGCCTGCCCCCGCTGCCGCCTGTACTCGGGGTGCTGGCGCTGCCGCCGGCTGTTCGACTCCGGCTTGCGCCGATGGGCTTCTTCCGGATCTAGCGCCACGATCGGCCGCCCGCGATCCGCCGCCGCTGGCGACGGCCGCCCGGAGTTGTGGGCACGGCGTACAGCAGGATCTCGGTCGCGCGGCGGCGGGCGATGTCCTCGACCAGGAACTCGATGAAATCCGTCTCGCCGGAGGCATCAGCGCCCGGGAGCATGCCCGCACCGGGATCCCGGCCGGCGCGCATGCCCGAGAGGATCTGGACGTGACCGGGACTGCGGTACCAGGCCGGCGGGAGGATGTCAGGCGGAAGGCGATAGCGGCGCTGCAGCCGGCAGACCCGCTGGTAGAGCGCGATCCATTGCCGCTCCGCCTCTTCGGCGGTCAAGGTCTCCGCGTGCACCGGGTTGGCCGCGGGGCTGCGTGGTCGTTGGCGTCGCCGCGTGGTGACGGCGCGCAGCCCGGCGACGTGATCCGAGAGGGTGTCCCATCTCCTGGGCTCACTGCGGGATCGCGGCGACCGGCCAGCTGGTGACGGGCGCCTGCGCTTCCGCGGCCGGCTCCGGCTGCGGCGGACGACGGGGCGACCCGGTCGGGCGCGCACCGCGATCGACCGTGTAGCTGGTGCGGGCCGCGTCGTGACCGAGCCGTTTGGCGACGAACTGGGTCCGCAGCTGCACGGTCCCGTCACCCGAGCCGTGCTCGTACTCCCGGACCTGGCCCTCCGCGAGGAAGGCGTTGCCTTTGCGGAACTGGGCGTAGGCGCGTTCGGCGGCGGGGCCGAACAGCACCAGGTCCGTGAACTCGACGCCCGTCTTCTCGAAGCTGCCGTCATCCAGCCGGCGCGACTGCTCCTGTCCGACGCGGGCGTAGAACCGGGGCACGCCCTGGCTCGTCGCGGTCAGTTGCGGATCGGAGGCCACGAATCCGGACAGCGACTGCTGCACGCGTACGCTCATCTCGCTTCCCGTCTCGAGACGCCGCCCGGGCGGGCGGTTCACGCAGACAGGTGCGGCGAGCTCGCCGCCGGCGTGCGCTGCAAGTAGCGAGGCATCCCGTGCCCCGCGTCCCTCGCCGTCTCGTGCCAGTCAGATGGCTGCGGATGCCCCCGGTGCGCGGCGCAGCCTGTGGGCGAGGCGGTCTGTGCCGGCGCGCAGAGCGAGCTCGAGGACGGTCGCGCCGCGCAGAGGAGTGGGCTGGGCGCGCGCCTGCCGGGCGGCCCAGTGGCGCGGTCGTGACCGCACGCGGGGTGGGGTCGGCGGAGGAATTTGCCCCGCCCTCTTACTCGCCCTTTATTCACACGAGGCGGATCGAGGCCGCCCGAGCCTGCGCTATCCTGAGATGGTTCGAAAACACCGAATGCGTCGGCGAAGTCTCAGACCTGCCGGGGCGTTCCGAGGATCTCCCAGTTGAGAGGGCCTTTCGTCAGGGCGGGGTAATCCGTTCTGCTAGGCTTGACCAGCACTTGGGCCCTTGGCGCAGTTGGTAGCGCGTCTCGTTCGCAATGAGAAGGTCAGGGGTTCGAATCCCCTAGGGTCCACAATTTCAGACGTAGTCGAACCCCTGACATGGGTGTTTTCGCCTGTCGTTGCGGCGAAGGGCTCCGCGAGGTGGAGGGTTGCTTCCTCGTCTTCGTTGATGTCGATCCCGGTCGTGAAGGTCTGGTTGGCCAGGCGTTTCCCGTGTGGGTCGGTGGTCTTGTAGAGGTGTTGGCAGTCGATCAGGAGCCGTAGGGCGCGGGCGATCTGTTTGCGGGGTCCTTGATCCTGATCGTGTTCCGCGGCGATGCGCCGGTCGATGTCGGCGAGGCCCGCTCGGATGCGGTCTTGGTGGCGTTTCAGGGTGGGTAGGTCGATGGCGTCGGCGAAGTGGGCGGCGAGGAGCTTGTCGGACTCGTCTTCGAGTCGTCGTCGGTTGGCGGCGAGTTCTGCGAGTTCGTCGGAGCGCGCGGCGAACCTCTCGTCGAAAGTCTGCTCGACCTTCTTGGCGAGGCCGACGTACTGGGCCTCGCTGATCGAGACGCGGGCGTAGCAGTCGGCGACCAATCGCTCGGCGACCGCAACGGGGATTGCGCGGCGGGTGCACTTCGTTTTGCGCGTCCGCCTCCCGCTGCACGAGAAGTACGCATACTGGATGCCCTGCTTGTTCGTCGGCAGATCGAGCTGCAACCTAGAGCCGCACGCCCCGCAGAACAGCGACCCTTTGAGGTAGTGGTCGTGGATGCGCTTGCGTGCTCTCGCCTTCTTCGCGGTGTCGAGGATCGACTGCACCCGCTGCCAGGTGGCGAGGTCGATCAGCGGCTCGTGAGAGCCCGGATGGTTCGCGCCCTTATACGGCACGAGGCCGATGTAGTAGGGGTTGCGGAGGATCTTGAAGAACGTCGACCTGCCGACCGGGCCGGAAGGCCGTTGCGGTGTCGGGATCGTCGTCAGCCCGCGTGCGGTTGCGTCGGCGAGGAGCTCGACGACGGAGTAGTCGCCGGTGGCGTACTGGTCGAACGCCCACCGGATGAATGGGGCGCGTTCTTCGTCGATCTCGACCGTGCGGTATTCGCGGCCTTGCTCGTCGCGCATACGGACGTTGAGATAGCCAATGGGTGCGCGCATGGGGGTGCCGCCGGTGGCGACCTTCTGTGTCAGTCCCTTGGTGACTTCGGTGGCGAGGTTCTTGGAGTAGAACTCCGCGATGCTCGACATGATCCCGTGCAGCAACATGCCGGACGGGGTTTCGTCGATGTTCTCCGTCGCGGACACCAACGTGACCCCGGCGTCGAGGAGGGCGCGGTGTATTTCGACGTCGTCGAGGCGGTTGCGTGCGAGCCGGTCGACCTTGTGGACGATGCAATACGTCACCTGATGGCTCGCGATGTAGTCGAGCATGCGCTTCAAGTCCGGTCGGTTGGCGGAGCGGGCGGATTCTCCGGCGTCGACGAACTCGGCCACGACCCGCGCTCCGAGCGTTTCGGCCTTGCGCCCGTTGGCTTCGCGCTGGGCGGGGATGGAGAAGCCTTCGTCGCGTCCGCCCTTCGCCGCCTGCTCCTTGGTCGAGACGCGCTGGTAGGTCACCGCCGTGAACGCCATGGCCGCATCAACCTCGGGTGGTGCTGGTGTCAGGAGTGTCATCGCCGTGTCCTTCCTCATCTGCGCCGTCGTCGGCACGGTCGTGCTGGTCTTGTTGGTGGAGTTGTTCGGCGAGGTGCAGGACGAGCGCGACGAGGCTCTCGGTATCCGGGCGCTCTCGCACTCGTGGTGTCGCGGTGATGCGGCGGCCGGTGTTGGTGGTGCGGGAGGAGGGCATGAAGGTGAGGTGCACAACCCCACCCCTGGCGCGGCGTCTTCGCTCCGCGGCGGCATGGTCAGAGTGCCCGCAGATGTGCTCGCCGGTCGGCTGGCTGCCCGCGCTGCTCGACAGGCAGGTGCTCCCGCGCAGCGTCGAGTCGTTCACCGAAAGCCCGTAGCTGGGCTACGACGGTGTGGAATTTGGTGATCTGTTCGTCGGTGAGTGCGGCCGCGAGCTGGGGCAGGTCGTAGCGGTCGGTCCAGCCGTCGAACTCGTCCCAGGTCAGGGTGAAGGCTCGCACGTTCAGCCGTGTGATCGGACGTGGACCGTGACTGTTGAGCCTGCTTTTCTTCCGCACCTCGCGCTGCCCGGCCCGGACGCGAGCGAGGGCTTGTTGAGCGAGGCGTTCAAGCTCTGTTCCGGCTTCATTGCGGATGCGCGTGTAGGCCGGCTCGACCGGGCCACCGGCCTCGATCAGCGCCAACTCTTCGCGCGCATGGCCGCGCAGGGCATCGGGTCGGTCGGGATCGGCGGCGACCTTCTCGATGAACCCGATCTGCTCCAACCGGCTATACGACGCCCGACCCGTCACCATCCGCGCCGCCTGATGCCGGACCTCACCTCCACGCCGGTACGGTCCCGCCGGATCGACGGCACCGACACCGCCCGGTTGATGCTCATCGCTGAACCGGGACGCTTCCTGGCGTCGTTTCGCGTCGTCGGCGAGCAGGACCTTCAGCTCCCGGTAGAGGGCGGCGGCCTCGATCTGGTTCAGGGGCTTGTGGAGCATGTTGTCGTCTTGCTCGGCCAACAGTTGTCCGAGGCGGTCGGAGATGTCGGCACGCACCCAGACCCGGACGGTCTTCCACCCGAGCCTCTTGATCGCGGCCAGGCGCCGGGCCCCGCAGA
>DASWPQ010000073.1:0-11479 GCA_036398375.1 Gryllotalpicola sp. | reverse complement strand
CCCACACGGGCACAACGGGCGAGAAGGAGAACAGCAGCATGCCGACCGAGACCACGGCTGTCCAGGCGTAGAAGATCAGCACGGCGTGGAAATGGGTGTGCCCCATGTCCAGCAGCCGGTGGTGCAGGTGCTTGCGGTCGGCCGCGAAGGGCGAACGGCCGGCGTTGACGCGGCGCACGACCGCGAGGCCGAAGTCGAGGAAGGGCACGATGAGCACCGCGAGCGGCAGCACAATCGGCAGGAACGCGGAGACCAGGTGTGTGCGCCCGACGACGTTCTGCAGCGTCGACTCGTCGAACTGACCGGTCACGGCGACGGCGCTCGCGGACATGAGCAGGCCGATCAGCAGCGCGCCGGCATCCCCCATGAACATCTTCGCCGGGTGCCAGTTGAGCGGCAGGAATCCGAGGCAGGCGCCGATCAGGATCGCCGTGATGACGGATGCCAGGCTGAAGTAGTTCAGCGGGCTGGTCCGCACCGTGATCGAGTAGGTGTAGATCAGGAACACGCAGTTCGCGATCAGCGCGACCCCGACCACGAGGCCGTCGAGGCCGTCGATGAAGTTGATCGCGTTCATCGCGAGCACCATCACGATGATCGTGAGGATGACGCTCGTCAGCGGCGACCACACCGTGAGGCCACCGAGCGGCAGCGAGAGGATCTGCACCCCCGACCAGGCCACGATGCCCGCAGCGACCAGCTGGCCGGCGAGCTTGGTCATCCAGTCCAGGTCGACGAGATCGTCGACGACGCCGATCACGACGATCAGCAGGCTGCCGCCGAGGATGCCGAGCACGGGCTTCGGGTCGGCGAACACGACCTGCAGCAGCGCGAAGTGGCCCGCGAAGATCCATGCCGCGCCGAAGGCGATGAGCACACCGAGGAACATCGCGACGCCGCCGAGCCGCGGCGTCGGACGCGTGTGCACGTCGCGCTCGCGGATCGCCGGATACAGCTTGAAACGCAGCGCGAAACGGTAGACCGCCCAGGACAGCCCGAAGGTCACGAGCGCGGTGAACAGTCCGAGCAGCGCGAGGAGGGTCACGGCGTCAGGCCTCCGGGCCGGTGCGCTCTGCGGAGGACTCGGCCCGCGTCGGCGCCGCCTGGTCTGCGTCCGCCGCTTCCCGGCCCACCGGCTCGGCGCTCTCCGCACCGGACGCGAGCTCGAGCCGGTCGCCGAGGACGACGCGCAGCTCGTCGGCCGAGATGACCCCCTGGCGCAGGATGCGCACCCCGCGGCCGGCGTCGAGCCCCGTCGCGTCGACGATCGTCGACGACTCGCTCGCACCGGTCCCGGCGACCCCGTCGTAGGCGGCGCCGGCCAGGCCCGCGTCGAGGTACACGGCGACGGCGTCGCCGAGCATCTCCTCCGCCGCGGCCGCGGTCTTCGCCGCGGTCAGCCCGGTCTTGTTGGCGCTCGACACGGCGAGCGGACCCGTCTCCCCCAGCAGTTCGAGGGCGAGCTTGTGGTCCGGCATGCGCAGGGCGACGGTGCCCTGCGTCTCGCCGAGGTCCCAGACGAGCGAGGGCCGCGCGCGCAGCACCACGGTGAGGCCGCCCGGCCAGAACGCCTCGGCGAGCTGCCGCACCTCGTCGGGGACGGAGGAGGCGAGCGCGTCGAGGGTGTCGAGGTTGGGGATCAGCACGGGCGGCGGCGACTGACGGCCGCGCCCCTTCGCGTCGAGCAGCCGCTGCACCGCGACCGCGTTGAACGCATCCGCGGCCACCCCGTAGACCGTGTCGGTCGGGATCACGACGAGCTCACCGCGGCCCAGCGCCTGACGGGCCAGGCGGGTTCCGGTGAGCAGCTCGTCGGGAACGGAGCAGTCGTAGATCGGCATGACGGGGTGCAGTCTATCCGGCACCCCCTGGGAACCCCACGATCCGACGTCGAGAACCCCGGACGCCATCCACCGTCGCGCCACTCTCCCGCACCGGCGCCACTGCAGTGGCGGGGGCGCCGGTGCGGGAGAGTGGCGCGACGGGAGCAGACGCCGAAGCGCAGAGCAGAGGTGCGCGACGAGTGGGCGCCCCGACGAAGCTGAGGGAAGGGATCCGGGGGGTGGCGGCGGCGTGTCGCGCGCGACACGCGAGTGCTCGTGCCGGATGCCTTCCGCTGGGAGCACGGAGGCCGGACCAGGGAGTACCGCCTACGGGTGCAGGGCGGTCGTCGCGCGGTCGCGACCCGTCAGGTCCGGGTGGGTGGATGCCGCGCGCCAGCCGTCGGCGGCGAGCAGCTCGCGGATCGGCCGCCCCTGCAGCTCGCCGTGCTCGATCACGAGCAGACCGCCCGGATGCGCCAGCCGGAGCGCCGTGTGCGAGAGCGCGCGCACGAGGTCGAGGCCGTCCGGACCTCCGTAGAGCGCCATCGCGGGGTCGAACAGCCGTACCTCCGGGTCGCGCGGGATCGCCTCGTCCGGGACGTACGGGGGGTTCGAGATGACGACGTCCACCGCGCCGTCGAGCTCGGCAAGAAGGCCGGGGTCGGCGAGGTCGCCCTCGACGAGGACGGCGTCGGCGGGCGAGGCCGCCGTGACCGCCGCGAAGTTGCGACGCGTCCACGGCAGCGCCTCGGCGGACTTCTCGACGGCGAAGACGCGCGCCGCGGGGACCTCGGTCGCGAGCGCGAGGGCGATCGCCCCGCTGCCGGTGCCCAGGTCGACCGCGACGGGCCGCGGCACGGGGGCCTGGCGCAGCGCGTCGATCGCGAGCTGCGCGACCTGCTCCGTCTCGGGGCGTGGCACGAAGACGCCCGGCCCGACGGCGAGCTCGAGCGCGCGGAAAGCGGCCGTCCCTGTAATGTGCTGCAGCGGCTCGCGGGCGGCACGGCGCTCGACGAGCGTGCGGATGCGTACGGCGTCGGATGCCTCGACCGGGGTGCCCGTCACCGCCATCGCCTGCACGCGGCCGCGCGAGGCATCCGTCACGAAACCGATCAGCAGCGCCGCGTCCGCCTCGGGACTCGGCACCCCGGCCGCGGCGAGTCGGGCGGTGGATTCACCGAGCAGCTCGCGGGTCGTAATAAGGGAAGCGCACATACCCCTCCAACAATAGGCTGGCCCCATGGCCGAGATCCTTCCTGACATCACCAAGGCAGTGGGCGGCACGCCGCTCGTCAAGCTGAACCGCGTCGTGGGCGACGTGCCCGCCACCGTGCTCGCGAAGCTCGAGTTCTTCAACCCCGCGTCGAGCGTCAAGGACCGCATCGCGGTCGCGATCGTCGACGCGGCCGAGCGGGACGGCGCGCTCGGCGCCGGCGGCACCATCGTCGAGGCCACGAGCGGCAACACCGGCATCGGCCTCGCCATGGTCGGCGCGGCGCGCGGCTACAAGACGATCCTCGTGATGCCCGACACGATGAGCGTGGAGCGACGGCTGATCCTGCGCGCCTTCGGCGCCGAGCTCGTGCTCACCCCGGGGGCGCAGGGCATCACGGCCTCGATCGCGAAGGTGCAGGAGATCGTCGCCGCGACCCCCGGCGCCATCTGGGCCCGCCAGTTCGAGAACGAGGCCAACCCGGCCATCCACTACAGCACTACCGGCCCGGAGATCTGGGACGCGACCGGCGGCGAGGTCGATGTGTTCGTCGCCGGCGTCGGCACGGGCGGCACCATCACGGGGGCCGGCCGTTTCCTGAAGGAACAGAACCCCCGCATCCACATCGTGGCGATCGAGCCGGCCGAGACCGAGGTGCTGCGCGGCGGCGCGCACGGACCGCACAAGATCCAGGGCATCGGCGCGGGTTTCGTGCCGCAGGTGCTCGACTCCTCCGTCTACGACGAGGTGTTCCCGGTGCCGAGCGAGGCGGCCATCGAGATGGCGCGCCGGCTCGCCGCCGAGGAGGGCGTCTTCGCCGGCATCTCCTCCGGCGCCGCGGTGTACACGGCCGTCGAGCTCGCGAAGCGGCCCGAGTTCTCCGGCAAGACCATCGTCGCGGTTGTCCCCGACACCGGCGAGCGGTACTTCTCGACTCCGCTCTACAAGCACCTCGCCGACGCCGACCAGTAGGCGCAGGTGCCCGCACATCCACTGCGCGCCCTGCGCGAGGACGTGGCCGCCGTGCGTCGACGCGATCCGGCGGCCCGTTCGACGCTCGAGATCGTCCTGGCGTACTCCGGCATGCACGCCGTCTGGGCGTACCGCGTCGCCCACCGGTGGTGGCGCTCCCGCGGCATGAAGCTGCCCGCACGGCTGCTGTCGCAGCTGGCGCGCTCGATCACCGGGGTGGAGATCCACCCCGGTGCGACGATCGGCCGCCGGCTCGTGATCGACCACGGAATGTCGGTCGTGATCGGCGAGACGGCGGTCGTCGGCGACGACGTGCTCATCTACCACGGCGTCACGCTCGGCGGCCGCGAGCGCCGGGGCGACCGGAAGCGGCACCCGACGGTCGGGGACGACGTCGTCATCGGCGCGGGCGCCAAGCTCATCGGCGACATCACGATCGGCGCGCACAGCCAGATCGGCGCGAACGCGGTGGTCACGCACTCCTTCCCCGAGCACTCCGTGCTCGTCGGCGTGCCCGCGGTCGACCGCAGCACCCGGGTGTAGGCGCCGCCGTGCTCTTCCGCCAGCTGGAATACTTCGTCGCCCTGGCCCGCGAACGGCACTTCGCCCGCGCGGCAGCGGCCTGCTACGTCTCCCAGCCGGCGCTCTCTGCGGCGCTCGCCAAGCTGGAGCAGGAGCTCGGCGTTCCGCTCATCTACCGCGACCACACCTTCCAGGGGCTCACGCCCGAGGGCGAGCGCCTCGTCATCTGGGCGCGGCGCATCCTCGCCGAGCAGGACGCCCTGCGACTCGAGGTGCAGGCGATGCGCTCCGGCATCACGGGCCGGCTGCGCCTCGGCACGCCGCCGAGCGCGTCCACGACGGCAGCCTTCCCCGTCGAGGCGTTCTGCGCGCGGCATCCGCTCGCCACGGTCCGGCTCAGCACGCGCCTGTCGGCCCCTGAGCTCGCGCGCATGCTGCGCGCTTTCGAGCTCGACGCCGCGATCAGCTACGCCGTTCCGGGCGAGTACCAGGACCTGGAGGTCGTGCCGCTGTACCGCGAGCGCTACCAGCTCGTCGCCCCAGCCGCCTTCGTGCCGGCGGGCGCCGACGCCGCCGCGATCGGGTGGCGTGAGGCCGCGGATCTCCCCCTGGCCCTGCTCGCGCCGCATCTGCATGCGCGAGAGATCCTCGACGCCGCCTTCGCCGACGCGGGGGTGGAGGCGAAGGCGCAGGTGGAGACGGACTCCATCGCCACGCTGCACACGCTCGTGCGCTCCGGCTCCTGGGGGAGCATCGTGCCGAGCGCCTGGCTGGCGGCGCTCGGCCCGCTTCCGGCCGATCTGCGTGTCATTCCGCTGCCGGATCCGGCGGTGCCGACGCAGATCTCGGTGATCATCGCGGGCGGCGCCCCGGTCTCCCCCATCGCGCGCGCCTTCGCCGACACGGCCGCCGCACTGCGGCTCGACGAGCTGTTCGAGTCGCTCGTGCCGCCGGTATCCGACCTCGCCTGACCACAGAGGCTCGCCCGACCGCCGAGGAGCCGCTCGACGGCATCCGAAGCTCGGCGCGATAAGCCGCGTTTATCGACCGGTCGAAGACAGGTCTTGGACAGCGGATGCCTGGCGGAGGGACTCTTCCTTCAGCGCACGGATCCGGGCGCGGCATCCGCCGAATCGGCCTCCGAAAGAAGCACGACCATGGCAAAGATCCTCGCCGTCCTCTACCCCGACCCCGTGACGGGGTATCCGCCCGCCTACGCGCGGGACTCGATCCCCGTGCTGCGCGGCTACCCCGGCGGCCAGACGCTGCCCACGCCGTCGGCGATCGACTTCACCCCCGGCGAGCTGCTCGGCTCCGTCTCGGGCGAGCTGGGCCTCCGGAAGTTCCTCGAGGCCGCAGGCCATGAGCTCGTGGTCACGAGCGACAAGGACGGCGCCGACTCGGTCTTCGAGAAGGAGCTCGTCGACGCCGACGTCGTCATCTCGCAGCCGTTCTGGCCCGCCTACCTCGACGCCGACCGCATCGCGAAGGCGAAGAACCTCAAGCTCGCCATCACCGCCGGCATCGGCAGCGACCACGTCGACCTCGACGCCGCCATCGCACGCGGCATCACGGTGGCCGAAGAGACCTACAGCAACTCGATCAGCGTCTCCGAGCACGCCGTCATGCAGATCCTCGCGCTCGTGCGCGACTTCGTGCCGCAGCACGACATCGTGAAGGCGGGCGGGTGGAACATCGCCGACGCGGTCTCGCGCTCATATGACCTGGAGGGCATGGATGTCGGCGTGATCGCCGCGGGCCGCATCGGCCGCGCGGTGCTGAAGCGCCTCGCCCCCTTCGACGTGCGCCTGCACTACACGGACAAGTACCGGCTCTCCGCCGAGCTGGAGCACGAGCTGGGGCTCAGCTGGCATCCCGACGTGGCCTCCCTCGTGAAGGAGGTCGACGTGCTCTCCATCCACTCTCCGCTCACCAACGAGACCTACCACCTGTTCGACGATGCGCTGCTCGGCACGATGCGCCGCGGCTCGTACATCGTCAACACGGCCCGGGCGGAGATCATGGAGCGCGACGCAGTCGTCCGCGCCCTCGAGTCCGGCCGGCTCGCCGGCTACGCGGGGGACGTCTGGTACCCGCAGCCCCCGTCCGCCGACCACCCCTGGCGCACCATGCCGCACAACGCCATGACCCCGCATACCTCGGGCTCCTCGCTGTCGGCGCAGGCGCGCTACGCCGCCGGCACGCGCGAGATCCTCGAGGACTTCTTCGCCGGCCGCCCCATCCGCGAGGAGTATCTCATCGTCGACGGCGGGAAGCTCGCCGGCACGGGCGCGAAGTCCTACACCACCGGCGGCCAGGCGAGCCCGGGCAGCACGGGCCGCTGACCTCGAACCGGGCGGGGTGCACCCGCCCGGTTCGCTCTCCGACGGCGAGGGATTCGGCACTACGCGACGCGGGTCCGAGACGACGCCGACCCGGGGCGAGCGGAAGGGCCAGTAAGGCAACCGGCCGCCGCCGACTGGAGACGACGCGGGCCCGGATCCCTTGCCGACGGAGAGTCCCGGCCGAGGCATCCGCCCGCCCCGCATCACACGACGACCCGGAATGCCGGAATGCCGAGAATTGCCGGAATGCCGAGAATCCTGACGGACAACGGCGTTCCGGGCCGTCCGGGCAGACATGATGCGGAAGAGCAGACCTGATGCGAAAGATCGGATCGCACGACGCTCCACGAGGCGGCGACCCGCTCGCCGCTGAACGCAGGGACCGCCGGAGCCGACTGCGGTCGCGCCCGGCGGGGACGGGCACGCGAGAGGGCCCAGAGGGCCCAGGGAGCCCGGGGAGCTCAGAAGCTCAGTCGGCCAGGGCGGCGAGCTGGGCCTCTTCGTCGGCCTGGATGGCCGAGTCGATGACCGGGTCGAGCGCGCCGTTCATCACCTGGTCGAGGTTGTAGGACTTGAAGCCCGTGCGGTGGTCCGCGATGCGGTTCTCCGGGAAGTTGTAGGTGCGGATGCGCTCTGAGCGGTCCATCGACCGCACCTGGGAGCGACGCGCGTCGGATGCCGCGGCCTCCAGCTCCTCCTGTTGCCTGGCCAGCAGCCGGGCGCGCAGCACACGCATCGCGGCCTCGCGGTTCTGGATCTGCGACTTCTCGTTCTGCATCGAGACGACGATGCCCGTCGGAAGGTGCGTGATGCGCACGGCCGAGTCCGTCGTGTTCACCGACTGGCCGCCGGGCCCGGAAGAGCGGAACACGTCGACGCGGATGTCGTTCGCGGCGATCTCGATCTCCTCCGGCTCGTCCACCTCCGGGAAGACGAGCACACCGGCCGTCGAGGTCTGGATGCGTCCCTGCGACTCCGTCACGGGGACGCGCTGCACGCGGTGCACACCGCCCTCGTACTTGAGGTGCGCCCACACGCCCTCGGCGGGGTCGTTGGCGTTCGACTTGATCGCCACCTGCACGTTCGAATAGCCGCCGAGGTCGGTCGGATCGGCCTCGAGGACCTCCGACTTCCAGCCCTTCGAGTCGGCGTAGTGCATGTACATGCGCAGCAGGTCCGCGGCGAACAGGGCCGCTTCCTCGCCGCCGGCGCCGCCCTTGATCTCGAGGATCACGTCGCGGCCGTCGTCGGGGTCGCGCGGGATCAGCAGGCGGCGCAGCTTCTCCTGCGCGGCGGCCTGCTTCCCCTCGAGCTCGGGGACCTCGGCGGCGAACGCCTCGTCCTCCTTCGCGAGCTCGCGCGCGGCATCCAGATCGTCACCGGACTGCTGCCAGTCCTCGTACGCCTTCTTGATCTGCGAGAGCTCGGCATAGCGCCGGTTGACCTTCTTCGCGCGCGCGGGGTCGGCGTGCAGCGCCGGGTCCGCGAGCTGCGTCTCGAGATCGTGGAACTCGTCGAGCAGGCCCGCTACGGACTCGAACATCAGCGGCGGTCGTTCTCGTGACCGTGCGAGTGCGCACCGCCCGAGGTCGGGACCGACTTCTGCATCTGCACGAGGAACTCGACGTTCGAGGAGGTCTCCTTGAGCTTGCCGAGCACGACCTCAAGCGCCTGCTGCTGGTCCAGGCCAGCAAGCGCGCGGCGCAGCTTCCAGGTGATCTTCACCTCGTCCGGGTTGAGCAGCATCTCCTCGCGGCGGGTGGACGACGCGTTGATGTCGACCGCCGGGAAGATGCGCTTGTCGGCGAGCTGGCGCGAGAGGCGCAGCTCGCTGTTGCCGGTGCCCTTGAACTCCTCGAAGATGACCTCGTCCATCTTGGAGCCGGTCTCGACGAGCGCCGTGGCGAGGATCGTGAGCGAGCCGCCGTGCTCGATGTTGCGCGCGGCGCCGAAGAAGCGCTTGGGCGGGTACAGGGCCGAGGCGTCGACCCCGCCGGACAGGATGCGGCCGGACGCCGGGGCGCTCACGTTGTAGGCGCGGCCCAGGCGCGTGATCGAGTCGAGCAGCACAACGACGTCGTGGCCCAGCTCCACCAGACGCTTCGCGCGCTCGATGGCGAGCTCGGCGACCGTGGTGTGGTCCTCGGCGGGGCGATCGAAGGTCGAGGCGATGACCTCGCCCTTGACCGTGCGCTGCATGTCGGTGACCTCTTCCGGCCGCTCGTCGACGAGCACGACCATGAGGTGGACCTCGGGGTTGTTGGTGGTGATCGCGTTGGCGATCTGCTGCAGCACGATCGTCTTGCCGGCCTTGGGCGGTGCGACGATGAGGCCGCGCTGGCCCTTGCCGATGGGGGCGACCAGGTCGATGATGCGCTGGGTCAGCTTCTCGGGCACCGTCTCGAGGCGCAGACGCTCCTGCGGGTAGAGCGGGGTGAGCTTGCCGAACTCGACGCGGGTGGATGCCTCGTCGACGGTCTGGCCGTTGACCGAGTCCACCGAGACGAGCGCGTTGTACTTCTGGCGCGCGTTGCTCTCGCCGTCACGCGGCTGGCGGATCGCACCGACCACCGCGTCGCCCTTGCGCAGACTGTACTTCTTGACCTGGCCGAGCGAGACGTAGACGTCGTTCGCACCGGGCAGGTAGCCCGTGGTGCGGACGAAGGCGTAGTTGTCGAGCACATCGAGGATGCCGGCGACCGGGATCAGGACGTCGTCCTCGGTGAGCTCGATCTCCTGCTCTTCGCCAGCGCCGCCACGACGCTTGCGGTCGCGGTAGCGGTTGCGTCGGCCGCCCTCGCCCTGCTCGCCGCTCTGGGCGGCCTGCTGGGGCTGGGGCTCGGCCTTCTCGCCGCCCTCCTTGGGCGCCTGCAGCTCGCCGGCGTTCTGGCCGCCGGCCTGACCGTTCTGGCCGGCCTGGCCGTTCTGCCCGCCCGCGGCCTGCTGCTCGCCGCGCTCCCCGCGGTTGCGGTTGCGATTGCGACGGCCACGACGGCTACGGCCGCCCTCGCCCTCGGTGGACTGCTGGCCGTTGTCCTCGGACTCGGCCGGCGCCTCGACCTCGGCGCCGTCCGCAACGGGCTCGGCGTGGTCCGTCTGGCCCTGCTGACGCGCCGCCTGTCGCTGCTCGGCGACCGCGTCGAGCGCGGACATCAGGTCCTCGACGCCGGTCTGACCGGCGTTGACGTGGCCGGCGGCCGTGACGTTGCTACCGCCGGTGGAGGCGCGGCGGGAACGGCGGGCGGTGCGCCCGGCCGGTGCGGAAGCCGGGGCCTCCGCGGTCTCGGCTTCGACGGTCTCTGCCGAGGCCGCCTCGGCGGACGTCTCGACCTCGGGAGCGGGCGCAGCCTGCTCGACGGAATCCGCCGCGGGCAGCTCGATCGGCAGCTCGGCGGGGATGTCCGCGGGCGCCGCCGGAGACGCCTCCTCCGCCGGCGCGGCCGGCTCGGCATCCGTCTCGATGGCTTCGACGACCTCGACGGCGGACGCCCGCGCGGCTTCGATCGCGGCGATGAGCTCGCCCTTGCGCAGCTTGGCCGCACCGGTGATGCCGAGCTCGGCCGCGAGGGCCTGCAGCTGCGGGACGCGAAGAGAAGTCAGGTTGACGTCAGCGGTGGTTTCGCTGATCAGATCAGTCACTTGTCAGGTATTCCTATCTCCGAAGGGCGCATGAGGGCCACATCGGGAATGCACGCCGCATCGAATGGGGTGCACGGCGGACCGTTCCGCCGCGTGATGGATGTTTCTCGGGTTGGATCAACTCGGATGCGACAGCAGTACGTGGTTCTGATTCACCCGCAGATCCGAGCAGACCGGTGAACCGGGGCATCGGGGGGTGATGTTCGTCATCCTAACACCGGCGTGCGACTGCTTTTTCACAACACGCTCGTCACGGTCGCGCCCTTGAAGTCGACCGCGAGCATCAGCGCGTCCCACTTCACGGGCGAGCGCTCCTCGACCAGCTGCGCCGCGCGCAGTCGATCGGCCGGCTGCTCGCACAGCACGAGCACGCTGGGGCCTGCGCCTGAGACGACCGCAGGGAAGCCGGCGGCGCGCAGCAGGCGTACGAGCGCGTCGGTGTCCGGCATCGCGGCCGCGCGGTAGCTCTGATGCAGCTTGTCCTCGGTGGCGGCCAGCAGCAGCTCCGGGCTCTGGATCAGCGCCGCGATCAGCAGCGCCGAGCGCGAGACGTTGAACACGGCGTCCTCGTGGGGCACCTGCGCGGGCTGCAGGGAGCGGGCGAGCTTGGTCGGCACCGCCTGCGCCGGCACGAACACCACCGGCGAGACGCCGCGGTGCACGTTGAGCTTCTTGTGCTGCGGGCCCTCCGGCGTCATCCACGCAATGGTGAGGCCGCCGAACAGCGCCGGCGCGACGTTGTCCGGATGCCCCTCGAGCTCGGTGGCGATGCGGAGCAGCTCCGCCGCGTCGAGCTCGATGACGCCGGCGAGCAGGCCCTTCGCGGCCATGATCCCGGAGACGATCGCCGCGCCGGAGGAACCGAGCCCGCGACCGTGCGGGATCGTGTTGCGCGCCGACAGGTCGAGGCCGGGGAGCGGCTCCCCCACCTCCTCGAACACGCGGGCGATCGCCCGCGCGACGAG
>DASWPQ010000072.1:0-7533 GCA_036398375.1 Gryllotalpicola sp. | reverse complement strand
GAGGGATGTCGATCATGCCGTGGTCGGCGGTGAGCAGCGCGCCGTGCGACCGCCCGAGCCCGCGTTCGAGCTGCGCCATGCCGGCGTCGAGCTCTTCGAGCGCGGCCGTCCACTCCGGCGACTGCCAGCCGTGCTGATGGGCGGCCTGGTCGAGCTCGGGGACGTACACGAACACGAGCGCACGGCCGCCCTGCTTCAGCAGCGACAGCGCCGCGGACATCCGATCGGCGATCGTCCGCGCGCCGAGGTAGTCGGCGCCGCGGTGCACGGCCTGCGTGAGCCGTGTGTTCGCATAGCGCTGGTGCCCGATCAGGTACGAGCGGATGCCGGCGGCGCCCGCCGTCTCGAAGAGGGTGGGTCGGCGCTGCCAGCTTGCGGGGTCGGGCGACGACCTCCAGCCGCTGAGATGGTCGAACACCGTGTCCGTGTCGGGGTCGACCGCCGTGTAGCCGATCAGCCCGTGCTGGCCGGGGTACGTGCCCGTGCACAGGGTCGCGAGCGCCACCGCCGTCGTCGTGGGGAAGCCGCTGTCGATCGTCGTCGCCCTGTTGAGCCGCGGTGCGATCGTGCGCGCATGCCCTGCGCGGGCCTTGAGCGGCAGCGCCCCGAGCCCGTCCGCGAGCACAACCACGGCCCCGTCGGCGGCCCGGTCCCCGGTGGTGAGCGGCAGCTGCGGGACGTCGCGCTCGAGCACGGCGAGGCAGCTGGTGAGAACGGCGGCGAGGCTCACGGGTTGCGCATACGCGGTCGGTAGCATCGCCATGGCCCCAGTTTCGCAGAAGCCCGGTTCTGCGAAAGCCGGCGCCGTGGACGCAGTGAAGGATTCGATGAGCCCAGCAGACCGTACTCCGCCCCCCGAGGCCCCCTCTTCCGGAATCGTGGAGCGCATCGAAGACGTCGACGTCTCGGCCGAGATGCAGGATTCGTATCTTGAGTACGCCTACTCGGTCATCTACGCCCGCGCCCTGCCCGACGCCCGCGACGGCCTCAAGCCCGTGCAGCGACGCATCCTCTACATGATGGGCGAGATGGGGCTGCGCCCCGACCGCGGCCACGTGAAGTCCGCGCGCGTCACGGGCGAGGTCATGGGCAAGCTGCATCCGCACGGCGACGGCGCCATCTACGACGCCCTCGTGCGCATGGCGCAGGACTTCACCCTGCGCGTCCCGCTCATTGACGGGCACGGCAACTTCGGCTCCCTCGACGACGGGCCCGCCGCCGCCCGGTACACCGAGGCGCGCCTCGCGGCCGTCGCACTCGAGATGACGGCGGACATCGACGAGGACACGGTCGACTTCCAGCCCAACTACGACTCCTCGCAGCAGGAACCCGCGGTGCTGCCCGCCGCGATCCCGAACCTGCTCGTCAACGGTGCGAGCGGCATCGCCGTCGGCATGGCGACCAACATGGCCCCGCACAACCTCATCGAGGTCGTCGGGGCGGCCAAGCATCTGCTCGAGAACCCGGACGCCTCGCTCGACGAGCTCATGGCCTACGTGCCCGGGCCGGACCTGCCGGGCGGCGGCACGATCGTCGGGCTCGCCGGAATCCGCGAGGCGTACGAGACCGGCCGGGGCAGCTTCCGCACCCGCGCGAAGGTGAGCGTCGAGCAGATCACGGCCCGCAAGTCGGGCCTTGTGATCACCGAGCTGCCCTACCTCGTCGGCCCCGAGAAGGTCATCGAGAAGATCAAGGACGGGGTGAACGCCAAGAAGCTCTCGGGCATCTCGGACGTCGCCGATCTGTCGGACCGGCAGAAGGGCATGCGTCTCGTCATCGGCATCAAGACGGGCTTCAACCCGGAGGCCGTGCTCGAGCAGCTCTATAAGCACACCCCGCTCGAAGACGGCTTCTCCATCAACAACGTCGCCCTCGTGGAGGGCGGCCCGCAGACCCTCGGCCTGCGCGATCTGCTGCGGGTGTACCTGGACCATCGCGTCGAGGTCGTCACCCGCCGATCGCGCTTCCGGCTCGCCCGCCGGCAGGAGCGCCTGCACCTCGTCGAGGGCCTGCTCATCGCGATCCTCGACATCGACGAGGTCATCCAGGTCATCCGCGGCTCCGACGACTCGGCGGAGGCATCCGGCAAGCTGCAGCAGGTGTTCGACCTCTCGCAGCTGCAGGCCGAGTACATCCTCGAGCTGCGGCTGCGTCGCCTCACCCGGTTCAGCCGCATCGAGCTGGAGACCGAGCGCGACGGGCTGCGAGCGGAGATCGCCGAGCTCGAGGCGATCCTCGCCTCCGATGCGCGCATCCGCGCCGTCGTCGCCGAGGAGCTGGACGAGGTCGTCGAGAAGTATGGGACGCCGCGCCGCACGCTGCTGACCGAGGCGAAGGCCTCGATCGCGACCGTCGGCTCGAAGAAGTCGGCCGGCGCGGGCCCGGCGCTCGAGATCGCGGACTCCCCCACGGTCGTCTACCTCTCCACCACGGGGCGCGCGGTTCGCGTCGACCTCGCAGAGGGGGCCGCGGCTCCGACGATCGCGCCGCGCCGCGCCAAGCACGACGCCGTGCTGTCCGCGCTCGCGGCCACGAGCCGCGCCGAGATCGGCGCCGTCACGAACCGGGGCCGGCTCATCCGCTTCTCCCCCATCGACCTGCCCGTGGTCCCCGTGAACTCGATCCACCTCGCCGCCGGGGCGCGCATCGTCGACTACCTCGGCGGGCTGCCGAAGGGCGAACGGGTGATCGGCCTGGTCTCGCTGGCAGCGGAGGCCGCACCGATCGCCCTCGGCACTGTGCAGGGCGTCGTCAAACGGGTGGCGCCCGGCGGCTGGCCGAACAAGCCCGACTTCGAGATCGTGGCGCTCAAGCCGCGCGATGAGCTCGTGGGCGTCGCGCACGCCGCCGACGACCGCGAGCTGGTGTTCGCGGCATCCGACGGGCAGCTGCTGCACTTCGCGGCGTCCGCCGTGCGTCCGCAGGGCGCGGCGGCCGGCGGCATGGCCGGCATCAACCTGGGCGCGGATGCCCGGGTGATCGGATTCTTCGTCGTGGATCCCGCCGCGGAGAACGTCGTCGTCACCGTCTCGGTGCCGCTTGCGACGCTTCCCGGCTCCGATCCGGGGCGCGGCAAGATCTCGGCCTTCAGCGAGTTCCCGGGCAAGGGCCGTGCGACGGGCGGGGTACGGGCGCACGCCTTCCTCAAGGGCGAGGGCATGCTCTCCCTCGCCTGGGTGGGTCCGCAGCCGGCGCGGGCGCTCGCCCTCGACGGCGCGGCGCGGCAGCTGCCGGAGGCGCTCGCGCGCCGCGACGCGAGCGGTGTGCCGCTCGACGCCGTGGTGGGCTCCGTGGGCTTCGCAGTGGGGGCTCAGGGGGCTCAGGGCACCGACGAGGCCGGCGCTGCGGCTGTGGCATCCGTCGCCCCCGGCGGCCCGGAGGCCGGCACCCTGTTCTAGGCTCGGCCCAGTTCTCGTCGCAGCCCGGAGCGGGTACTCTCCTGCCATGTCCCGGCGTCCCACCTGGTGGCTCGTGTCCGCGGCGGTCGCGGCCGCCGTGGTGGTGGCGGCGGTGCTCGTCATGACCCGGCCGGCGACGCTGCCGCGCGACGGCTCGATCGCCGACCCGGCGACCCCCGACCCGGTCACCGACCATCTCGCGATCATGGTGCACGCGCCGGGCCCGGCCGTCTCCGCGGCCGACGGCGCGTCCCTCGTGAGCATGCCGTGGGTGTACTACCGACAGCTTCACGGCGGAAGGACGATCCAGATCGTCGCGGCGACGGGCGACGACAGCTGCGTGAAGCCCGCTGGCTACCGCGTGCAGGAGACGAACTCCTACGTCGAGCTGTGGGTATACAGCACACGGGCGCCCGCCGGCACCCGCTGCGTCGAGCTCGTCACCGAGTGGCGCACGAGCATCCCGCTCCGCAGGCCGTTCGGAGGCCGGACCCTGCTGCACCCGCCGACCGCCCCGGACTGGCCGGCGAGCCGCGTGTTCGACGGCTATACCTGGGCGACGCCGTAGCGCGGCACGCGCTCAGGCGTCGATGCGGTCGCGCGAGAGCTGGTCGGAGCCCGCGATGATGAACTCCTTGCGCGGGGCGACGTCGTTGCCCATGAGCATCTCGAAGACCATGGCGGCTTGCTCGGCATCCGTCACGCGCACCCGGCGCAGCGTCCGCTGCCGACGGTCCATCGTCGTCGTCGCGAGCTGGTCGGCGTCCATCTCGCCGAGGCCCTTGTAGCGCTGGTTCGGCTCCTTCCAGCTGATGTTGCGCTTCGTGAGGCCGGCGAGCACGGTGTGCAGCTCCGCTTCGGAGTAGGTGTAGATCGTCTCCGGCGCGCGCGAGCCGCGGCCGACCGTCTGCACTCGGTGCAGCGGCGGAACGGCGGCGAAGACGCGCCCCGCCTCGACCATGGGCCGCATATAGCGGAAGAACAGCGTCAGCAGCAGCGTGCGGATGTGGGCGCCGTCGACGTCGGCATCCGACATGATGATGATCTTGCCGTAGCGGGCTGCGTCGAGGTCGAAGGTGCGCCCGGAGCCGGCGCCGATCACCTGGATGATCGCCGCGCACTCCTGATTGGAGAGCATGTCCGAGACCGAGGCCTTCTGGACGTTCAGGATCTTCCCGCGCAGCGGCAGCAGCGCCTGGTACTCGCTGTCGCGCGCGCGGCGGGCCGTGCCGAGCGCCGAGTCGCCCTCGACGAGGAACAGCTCGGTCTGTGCGACCTCGGTCGAACGGCAGTCCACGAGCTTCGCGGGCAGCGAGGAGGTCTCCAGCGCGTTCTTGCGCCGCTGCGTCTCTTTGTGCGCACGCGCGGAGATGCGCGACTTCATCTCGGACACGAGCTTGTCGAGCAGCAGGGATGCCTGCGCCTTGTCGTCCCGCTTCGTGGAGGTGAAGCGCTCCGTCAGCCCCTTCGTGAGCACGTTGGCGACGATGTTGCGCACGGCCGGAGTGCCGAGCACCTCCTTCGTCTGCCCCTCGAACTGCGGCTCGGGAAGCCGGACGTTCAGCACGACGGTGAGCCCGGCGAGCAGATCGTCCTTCTCGAGCTTCTCGTTCGCCGCGATCTTGAGCCGGCGGGCGTTCTGCTCGAACTGGGCGCGGAAGAACTTCATCAGCCCCTGCTCGAAGCCGGTTTGGTGGCTGCCGCCCTTGGGCGTCGAGATGATGTTCACGAAGCTCTTCATGACCGTCTCGTAGCCTGTGCCCCAGCGCATTGCGATGTCGACCTCGCAGGTGCGCTTCACCTCGGTCGGCAGCATGTTGCCGCTCTCGTTCAGCACCGGCACGGTCTCGGTGAAATGCCCCTCGCCCGTGATGCGCCAGGTGTCGGTGACGGGCGAGTCCGGCGCGAGGAAGTCGGCGAACTGCGAGATGCCGCCGTCGAAGTGGAATTCGGCGGTCTCGCTCTCCGGCGTGCGCCGGTCGTCGATCGTGATCCGTAGCCCCGGCACGAGGAACGCGGTCTGACGGGCGCGAGCGATGAGCCCGTCGGGCTGGAAGCTCGCGTCGCGGCCGAAGACCTGGCGGTCGGCCCAGTAGCGGATGCGCGTTCCCGTCGTGCCCTTGGCGACCTTGCCGACCGCGCGCAGCTCGCTGCCCGACTCGAAGGGGTGGAACGGCGCGTCGGGCCGGGGCGTGCCGTGGTCGTCGAAGACGCCCGGCTCGCCGCGGCGGAAGCTCATCGCCCAGGTCTTCCCGTCGCGGTCGACCTCGACGTCGAGGCGCTCCGAGAGCGCGTTCACGACGGATGCCCCGACGCCGTGCAGCCCGCCGGAGGCGGCATAGGAGCCGCCGCCGAACTTGCCGCCCGCGTGCAGCTTGGTGAAGACGACCTCGACGCCCGTCAGGCCGGTCTTGGGCTCGATGTCGACGGGGATGCCGCGGGCATGGTCGCGCACCTCGACGCTGTCGTCGGGGTGCAGCACGACCTCGATCGTGTCGCCGTGGCCGCCGAGCGCCTCATCGACGGCGTTGTCGATGATCTCCCACAGGCAGTGCATGAGTCCGCGCTCGTCGGTCGACCCGATGTACATGCCCGGGCGCTTGCGAACGGCCTCCAGCCCCTCGAGGACTGACAGGTGTCTCGCAGAATAATCGGCGCTTCCCACGTGTTCCACTCTATGAACCGCGGAGCGCTGAAGCTGGGACGACACCCGGCTTGGTCCGGCTCCGCCGCGTGGCGGATACGCCGCCAGCGAAATGCGTGGGCTCAAAGCTGGAATTGTGAGCAGGGCGTGTTTGACTGGTCTCCATCACGAAGCGGTTCGATACGTAGGAGGTACCGAGTATGTCGTTCCAAACCAACCCGGCCGACGACGACCTCCGGGCAGAGCCGCAGCTCACTGCGGCAGACCGCTGCGACGCCTGTGGCGCCCAGGCCTACGTGCGCGTGACCGTGAACGGCACCGAACTGCTGTTCTGCGCGCACCACGCCAAGAAGCACCAGCAGAAGCTCGAGGCGATCGCGGAGAACTGGCACGATGAGTCGGCCCGCCTGCTCGAGGATTCGCGGGCGTAGTCCCGCCAACTGGACGTCGGGGCCGGGCGCAAGCCCGGCCCTTCGTCATGTGTACCGGCGCGGCACCCTCGCGGTGATCCGCGTCGTGATCTCGTCGCCGAGCGTGCCGGAGAGATCGCCCCACTGCCGCACGGTCTGCTCCCCCGCATCCCCGGTGCCGAACAGCACGGCGTCATCGCCCGCGGCGGCCTCGGGCCCGCCGGCCCCATGGGCTGAGACCTGGAGCACGAGGTGGTCGCGCTCGACCGACACGATCGGATGCCGCACGCCGCGCACCGCGACCGCACAGGACCCGGCGACATTGCGCGGGACGCCGTCGCCGTAGCCGGCGCTGACGAAGGCCAGCGTCGCCCCGGCATCCGTCGTTCGGGTCGCGAGCACCTGGGCCCGCAGCGTCATGACGGGCGTGAGCCCGAGCTCGGCCGGCGTCACACCGTCGAAGGACGGGATGCCCCAGCAGTGCCCGCCCATGCGCACCAGATCGAGGCGCACGTCCGCCCGGCGCAGGCCGGCCGAGCTCGCGGCGAGGTGTCGCACGTTCACGGTCGCGCCGAGCTCGCGGGCGACCGCGACCCCGGCGAGGAAGCGCTCCAGGGCACGGGTGTCCTCGTCCTCCGAGGCCTCCGCGATGTGGGTCCAGACGGCGTGGGTGCGCACGAGCCCCGCGCGCTCCGCGGCGACGGCCGCCGCCACGAGCGCGGGCCAGTCCGCGGCCGTCGCGCCGTTGCGGTGCAGCACGGTGTCGAGCTTGAGGTGCAGCCGGGGCGGGGCGAAGCCGGGCGTGCCGGACAGGCGGTCGGCGGCGGCCGTGATCGACGCCAGCTCGGGCAGGCTCGAGGCGGCCAGATCCACCTGTGCGCGGACGGCCTCCGTGAAGTCCTGCCCCGGCGGGTAGAGCCAGGCGAGGATGCCGGTCTCGGGGCCGATGCCGCTCCCCCGCAGCTCGAGCGCCGTGTCGAGGTCCAGGGCCCCGATCGTGCGGATGCCGCTCGCGACGGCGCGCCGCGCGACGGGCACGCGTCCGTGGCCGTACGCGTCCGCCTTGACGACGACCATCAGC
>DASWPQ010000071.1:0-37985 GCA_036398375.1 Gryllotalpicola sp. | reverse complement strand
CGTCAGCATGTTGATCGCCCGCAGCAGCGTCGACTTGCCCGAGCCGCTGGGCCCGAGCAGCACGATCACGTGGCCCTGCGCGAGGTCCAGGTCGATGCCGTCGAGCACGACGTTGTCGCCGAAGGCCTTGCGGATGCCGCGCAGCCGCACGAGCGTCCGGGGCGTTGCCTCCTGCCCGGTCATCGCACCAGCTCCAGGGTGCGGCCGAGCAACGCGATGGAGCGGCAGGTGTCCTCGTGCGAGACGCCGGGGTAGCGGCAGCGGAACATCACGTGCAGGCCGTCGCCGACGATCTCGCGCAGCCGCGTGAAGCCGGGGGCGAGCTCCTCCGGGGAGCCGAGCCAGACCTCGCTGCGGCGGGCGGCGTGCTCCTCCGGCGACATTCGCTCGGGGTACCAGTCCGCGTATTCGGCGGGGTCGAGTCCGTACCAGTCGCCGTAGACACGGCGCGTGTACATGTAGCCGTCCTGAACGGTGTTCCAGGCCGCGTCGGCGCCGTCCTCGTGCAGGAAGCCGCCGAGGGTGAGGTACACGGCGGGTGCGCTGTCGTCGCGTCCGGCCTCGCGCAGGGCGGCGCGGTACTCGCCGACGAGCTCCTCCAGCCGCAGGAACAGATCGCGGTTGTGGCCGGAGCCGGCGAACTTCCGGGAGTCCGTGCCACCGTCCATGATGAACGCGTCGGCGGTGCGCGCGGCGCGCTCGATCGCGGCGGGTGCGTGGCCGCCCATCAGGATCGGCACGCCGCCGGCCTGCACGGGCTTGGGGAAGACCTCCATGCCGTGCCGTGGGTAGAACCGGCCGTCGTGGTCGAGCGGCCCGTCGCCCCAGCTCTGCCGCAGCAGCGCGACCGTCTCCTCCATGCGGCGCGCCCGCTGCGCGCGGTTGGTACCGAAGCCCGCGTACTCGACGTCGCGGTAGCCGAGTGCCACTCCGAGCGCGGCGCGGCCGCCGGAGAGCTGGTCGAGGAAGGCCGCGTCCTCCGCGAGGCGCACCGGGTCGTACAGCGGGGCGAGGGCGACGGAGATGCCGACGGTGATGCGACTCGTGGCCTGCGCGACGGCGGCGGCGTACGGCAGCACGCTGCCGACGTAGCCATTGGGCAGGAAGTGGTGCTCCGAGATCCAGACCGCGTCGAGGCCCGACTGCTCCGCGAAGGCCATCTCGGCGATCTCGTCCGCGAGCTGCTGCGTCTGCGTGATGCCCTGTTCGGGAAGGACCTCCCCCGTGAACACACCGAGCCCGATCTGCACCGTGGCCACCTTTCATTCGTCAGCTGAAGCCGAAGCTCAGCCTACGAAATGAATTGCACTTGGTAAGTTCGGAAGGGTGTTACCTGGGCACCTTTAACATGAACGTCACAAACGGCAATCGTTGGTAATGCAGCTGCGCCTAATTGTTGTCAATTGAATGCACACCGCCGTTCGTGCGCTCGTGCCAGTCGAGGAAGATGTCGAGGCCGCACCGCAGCGTCTCCTCGTCGCTCGCGAGCGAGACGCGCAGGAAGGAGCGCGCCTCGAGCCCGAACGCCGTCCCCGGCGCGGTCGAGACGCCGCGACCGACGAGTTCGAGCGCCGCCGTCCGCGAGTCCACCCCCGCGGACAGCGGCAGCATCAGGTAGAACGCGCCGGCGGGCGGAAGGACCGCGAGCCCGGCATCTGCCAGCTGCGCCACCGCCGCATCGCGCCGGGCCGCGTAGCGGAGCCGGTTCACACACACGGCATCCTGCGGCCCCGTCAGAGCCGCCATCGCGGCGGCCTGCGTGACGGACGGCAGACTCGAGAGGTACGGCTCCTGCAGCTTGCCGACGGTCTCGGCGAGCCATCCGGGCAGCACGGCGTAGCCCACGCGCCAGCCGGTCATCGCGTAGGTCTTCGAAAAGCTGAACACCGAGACGACCCAGTCGGGGTCGATTGCCGCCAGGTGCACATGCTCGCCATCGAAGATGATCTCGTCGTAGACCTCGTCCGACACGACGAGCACGCCGCGGCTCGCGCACACGCGCACCAGCTCCTCGGCGAGCTCCCGCGCCATCACGGCGCCCGTCGGGTTCGACGGCGAGTTGACCACCAGCACCTTGGTCCGCGGAGTGACGAGCGCCTCGATCTCGGCCGGATCGGGGAGGAATCCGTTGGACGCGCGCATCGGGTACGGCACGGGACGCGCGCCGACCATCGTGGCCTGCATCAGATAGTTCGGCCAGGCCGGGTCGGGGATGAGCACCTCGTCGCCCGGTGCGAGGGTCGCGGTGAGCACGGCCGAGAGCACCTGGACCGCACCCTGGCCAATCACGACCCGCTCGGCCTCGGCCGGGCCGCCGTAGAACCGCGCCACACGTTCGGCGGCGAGCTCGCGCAGCTGCGGGATCCCCGCGCTCTGCACGTAACCGGTCCATCCCCGCGCCGCGCGAACCGCGGCCTCGACGACGTGCTCGGGCGTGCGCGCATCGGGTTCGCCGATCTCGAGCCGGGCCACCGAGCCCTGCGGGGCGGACAGGGCGAGATTCACTATCTCGCGGATGCCTGAGTGCGGAACACTGAGGGCGAGGGGGCTGAGGATGCTCATTTTCTCCCGTCATCGGCATGGTGCGCACAAGCGTCGCGCACCGGGTTGAAAGTTGTCAGTGGAATTACGATTATCGATCGTAAGGTATATCACTGTATAGCCTTTGCAAATGAACGACGAATGACCGCGTTCCTCGGAATCGCGGCCTCCGAGAGGAACGGACCACACGCATGAGCCCAGCGCCCGCGAACCCCGCTCAGCCACCCGCCCTCCGGCGCGGCGCCTGGTGCATGATCGGCGACGACGCGGTCACCGCGACCCTCGCTCGCGCCGGATTCGACTGGCTCTGCCTCGACGCCCAGCATGGGGCCTTCGACCGGAGCGCCGTCGTGACGGCGCTCCGGCTCGCCGATGCCGCCTGGCCGCCGCTCCTCGTGCGCGCCCCATCGAATGACGCCGCCTGGATCGGTGCGGCGCTCGACGCCGGAGCCCGGGGCGTCATCGTCCCCATGGTCTCGTCAGCGACGGAAGCCGCTCGCGCCGCCGATGCCACGCACTACCCGCCACGCGGCAGCCGGAGCTGGGGGCCGATGCAGCCGCTCGCCGGCATCCCCGCACCGACGGCGCAGGAGGCGTCCTCCGAGTGCCTCGTGATGATCGAGACCGCCGCGGGCCTCGACGCGGTCGACGAGATCGCACGCACGCCGGGGGTGACGGGCCTCTTCGTCGGCCCCTTCGACCTCGCGCTCGCGCTCGGCCTCGCCCTCGACGAGCTGCTCGCCGACACCTCCCCCGACTCCCCCCTGCGCCGGATCGCGGCCGCCGCGCAGGCCGCGGGGGTCACGGCCGGAGCCTTCGCCGGCACCCCGGAGCGCGCCCCCGTGCTGGCCGCGCACGGCTTCGAGCTGCTGGCCGTGGCGACCGATGCGAGCATGCTCATCGCCGGCGCCGAAGCGGCGCTCGGCTCGACGACGACCGTGGCGGGGTACTGACGCGGGCGGGACCGCCGCCTAGATGAGCCCCTTACGAGGCACAAAGCGAACTCGCAGCAAAAATCACAGAACGATAACTAGACAGCGTTACCGTCTCGTTATACATTCTAAGAGCGTTAGTTGTTTGCTGTGGCAGCCAGCGCGGAATGTGATTGCAGGACACTCTTGGTGCAAGGGAAGGCCCCGGAACCCACTCGGTTCCGGGGCCTTACTTTTTGATCACGACCGGGGTGCGCCCACCCACCGCGTTCTATGCACGCGCATACGTCTTCTAGAGTGAAAGGATGAGCGATCAGGCAGGTTCCGTCGCCGCATGGGAGGCGCTGTTCCGTGCACAGGTGGCCATCATGCGGCAACTCGGCGAGGACTTCCCCCACGACGACATCTCGTTCAACGAGTACGACGTCATGTACACGCTCACCCGCGCCGTGGGCCGCAGTCTGCGGCTGCGCGACCTGAACAAGTTCGTGCTGCTGACCCAGCCGAGCGTGAGCCGGCTCGTCGACCGCCTCGCGGCGCGCGGCCTCGTCGAGAAGCGGCCGGACGAGCACGACGCGCGCGGCACCATCATCCGGCTGACGGATGCCGGTCACGACGTCTTCTACCGGTTGGCGCTCGTCCACGGGGAGTCGATCCACCGTCTCGTCGGCGACGCGCTGAGCCCTGCCGAGCTGCAGCAGCTCACCGAGCTGTGCACCAAGCTGCGGGTGAACCTTCCGCTCGGCTGAAGGGCTGTGGGGATTCTGAGAGCGGATTCCTGATTCTGGTGTTCCAGAGGAAGGAGAGCCGGATGTCCCTATGGCTCGGTGCGATGCTGTGCGTCGCCGCGGTCGCCCTGGCTGCGATCGTCGCGTTCGGCGCGGTCCTCGTGCTCGTCGCGCGCCTCGACCGCGACGACGACGGGGACTGACCGCCGGGGCGGAAGGAGGCGAAGGCGACGGCCGGTCAGGCTGCGGGCAGCTCGAGGACGAGAACCGTGCCGGAGGGGCCCGTGCGCTCGACCCGCACAGTGCCGCCAGTGAGGTACTCGGTCATGATGGGGGCGAGGCGCGCGTCATCCTCCACGAGCAGCAGGCGCGGCATCCGTTCGGTCACGCGTCGATCCTCCCCATCACCTCTCAGAATCTCCACGGCGATCCGTTGCGCTACTGTGGCGCATCCGCGCTACGCGCACACGAGTGGCGCGGATTCGCCACAGTAGCGCAACGGGGTTCTGTGCCGCGCAGAGCAGCACACCGGGTCACCCCGCGGTGCACGCACCGGTCGGCACCGGCTGCGACAGCGAGGCCGCCCGCGTCAGGGTGGGCTGCACCTGCTTCAGCGTGAGGGCGTAGCCCGTGTCGCCGTCGGTCGTCGAGCGGGCGAAGACGACGCCCGTGACCTTGCCCGAGGCATCCAGCAGGGGCCCGCCCGAGTCGCCGGGGCGCACCTGCGCTCGCAGGGAGTACACCTCGCGGGTGACCGTCTTGTCGTCGTAGATGTCCTTGCCGATCGCGTTGACCGTGTCGCGGACGCGGCCGGGCGCGACCGTGTACGCCCCGCCGCCCGGGTAGCCGGCGGTGTAGACGGCCGCCCCATTCGGCTGCCGCTTCGCGTCGAGGGCGAGCGGCGTCGCGGCGAGGCCCGGCACGGCGAGAACGGCGAGGTCGGTCTCCGGGTCGTAGGCGACGACCGAGGCGCGCAGCCGTTCGGATTTGCCGTTCACGAGCACGGCGGTCGTCGTGGAGCCCGCCACCACGTGGGCGTTGGTGATGATGCGGTCGGATGCCACGACCCAGCCGCTTCCGGAGGAGACGGTGCCGCACTTGGGCTCGTCAGCCACCACCTCGACGATGGAGGGCGAGGCCGCGTTCACCGCGGAGGGGACCCCGCTCGGCGGCGCCGCGACCACGGGGATCTTCTCCTCCCCGCCGGACTCGAAGACCTTCGGCAGCCCGGCCGCCGAGATCGCGTCGTCGACCGCGCCGAACACCCGGCTCGCCGGCACGGGAGCGTAGGAATCCAGCGCCTGCACGATGCGGGAGGACTGGGCGAGCTGCGTGACCGGCCGGAAGCCCGTGCTCGTCACGAATCCGGCCAGCAGCCACACGACGACCGCCCAGCTGAGCACCCCGAACACCGCGCCGAGCAGGGCGTCGACGCCGCCCGCGGCCGGCAGCGGCCGGATCGCCCGCCGGATCAGGTTGCCGATCGCGATCACGATGATGGAGCACACGACCGCGATGAGCAGCACCACGATGATCACCGCGACGTTGCGCTGCCAGGCCTTCAGCGCGCCGAAGGCGCTCATCGCCCCCACGAGCCCCGGGGCGAACTGCAGACCCACCCAGAAGCCCACGAGCCAGCCGATGATCGCGGCGACGGCCGAGATCGCGCCGCGTCGGGCGTAGCGCAGGACCGTGAGGATGCCTGTCGCCGCCAGCACGAGGTCGACGATGAGCTGCATGCCGCCACTCTCCCATCGGATGCTGAGCAAGCGGCGTAGCGTGGCCGCCATGGACCTGGGTTTTCATCTCGCGAATCTGACCTTCGACTCCGGCACCGCTCAACTCGGCCCCACCCTCGCGCGCGTCGCACGCGAGGCGGAGGACGCGGGCGTGAAGCGGCTCACCGTGATGGACCACTTCTGGCAGATCAGCGCGTACGGGCCGCCCGAGCGGAACATGCTCGAGGCCTACACGCTGCTCGGCTTCCTCGCCGCGAACACGAAGTCGGCGCTGCTGCACACCATGGTCACCGGCGTCGTGTATCGGGCCCCCGGCCTGCTGGCGAAGGCGGTGTCGACCCTCGACGTGCTCTCCGGCGGCCGCGCCGGGCTGGGCATCGGCGCCGCGTGGAACGAGGAGGAGTCCCGCGGGCTCGGTCTGTTCTTCCCCTCTCAGCGCGAGCGCTTCGAGCGCCTCGAGGAGGGCATCCAGATCGCGCTGCAGATGTGGAGCGACTCCGAGGAGCCGTACCAGGGCGCCCACTACCAGCTCGGCCGCACCCTGTCGGTGCCGCAGACCATCTCGCAGCCGCGCCCCTACCTGCTCATCGGCGGCGTCGGCGAGCGCAAGACCCTCCGCCTGGTCGCGCAGTACGCGGATGCCTCGAACTGGTTCGCGAACGCCGACTTCCCGCACCTGATCGAGGTGCTCAAGGGGCACTGTGACGCCGTCGGCCGCGACTTCGACACCATCGAGAAGACCGCGCAGGGACGGATCGACGAGTCGACCACGCGGGACACGCTGCTCGCCGAGCTCGATCGACTGCGCGCCTACGACATCCGCGCGGTGTACTTCTCCAGCCCCCTGACCGACCCGCTGCACGTGGTGGAGCTGCTCGGCTCGGTGGCCGGCGACGTCGCGGAGTGGTGATCGGGCGCTGACCATGCGCTGATCGGGGCGGTGGATGCCTGGGGCCCGGCGCCGCGGGCATCCGTCACCCCGATACGGGGACAGGCGAGGCATCCTCACTTCGGCCAGACTGGAGGCATGCCCGACGCACACTCCCGCACCGCGATCGTCGGCGGCGGCATCGTCGGGATCGCGCTCGCACGCGAGTTGGCGATGCGCGGCGCAGGGGTCACGGTCTTCGAGAAGGAGCGTCGCGTGGCGGCGCATCAGACCGGACACAACTCAGGTGTTGTGCACGCTGGCCTCTACTATCAGCCGGGATCGCTCAAGGCGCAGCTGTGCACGGAGGGCCGAGCCGCGATCCGGCTGTTCTGCGAAGAGAAGGGGCTGCCGTACCGCGAGCTCGGCAAACTCGTGGTCGCGGTCGACGCCTCCGAACTCCCGGCGCTCGCCGAGATCGAGCGCCGGGCGCGCGCGAACGGTGTGCCGGACCTTGAGCGCGTCGACGATCCCGCGCGGTTGCACGAGCTCGAGCCGCACGTCGCGGGGGTCGCCGCGGTGCACTCGCCGCACGCGGCCGTCGTCGACTACACGGCGATCACCGAGGCCATGGCGCAGGACGTGCGCGCGGTCGGCGGGGAGATCCTGCTCGGGCAGGAGGTCACGGGGCTCGCCGTCGCTGGCGAGCGGGCCGTCGTCACGACCGGGCTCGGCGAGCGGCGCTTCGACCGGGTCGTCGTGTGCGCGGGGCTGCAGTCCGACGTCGTGGCGCGGCTCGTCGGGGCGGATGCCTCACCGAAGATCCTGCCGTTCCGCGGGGAGTACTGGCAGCTCGCCCCGGCGCGGGCGTCACTCGTGTCCGGCATGGTCTACCCCGTGCCCGATCCGCGCTTCCCCTTCCTCGGAGTGCACTTCACCCGAGGCGTGTACGACGAGGTGCACGTCGGGCCGAACGCGGTGCCTGCGCTCGCGCGGGAGGGCTACTCGTGGGGACGGGTGTCGGCGCGCGACACGTTCGCGTCCCTGCGCTGGCCCGGCGCAGCGGCACTCGCACGCCAGCACTGGCGCATGGGCGTCGAGGAGATCGGCGGCTCGCTGCTCAAGCCGCTCTACTTCGCGAAGGCGCGCCGCTTCATCCCCGAGCTACGGCAGGCGGACCTCGTCGCGAAGACCGCCGCCGGGGTGCGCGCGCAGGCCTGGGGCCGTGACGGCGCCCTGCTGGACGACTTCGCGGTGGACCGCGTCGGGCCCGTCACGCTCGTGCGCAATGCACCCTCGCCTGCGGCGACGTCCTCGATCGCGATCGCGCGATACCTGCGGGAGCACGTCCTCGCATAGCGCGATGGGCGGCGCGCGCCGCGCGGGCAGAGGACGGGCCCCGCTCCGGTCGGGAGCGGGGCCCTCTCTCCCCACAAACCGCGCCTGCGCCCCACGATGGGCGGCTGGTGCGTGCAAAGCCAGTAAACGGCGAATCGTGCGCGCCCCGCATCCCATTGACAGATCGTCACGTCCGAGGTATTGCGTCCGATCCGAAGGGTCCGACGTCGCGGCGCCCGCTCAGAGGCCGGTGGTTCCGAACAGCAGGCCGAGCAGATAGGTGACCGCGGCGGCGCCGTAGCCGATCGCGAGCTGCCGCAGCGCGCGCTTCAGCGGCGACGAGCCCGAGAGCAGCCCGACGACCGCACCGGTGCCGACGAGGGCGAACCCCACGAGCGCCGCCGACAGCGCCACGGCGCCGAGACCGCCCATGCCGAACAGGTACGGGATCACCGGGATGATGGCCCCGGAGGCGAAGAAGCAGAAGCTCGACAGCGCCGCGCTCATGCCCGTGCCGATCGCCTCGTGATCCTCCCCGGCCGGCGCCGCCAGCGCCGTGGTGTCACTGCCCATGCCCCACAGCAGCTGCGCCGCTCGGCTCTGGGCCTGCACCTCGGTCATGCCGCGGGAGCGGAAGATGAGGGCGAGCTCGTTCTCGTTGAAGTTCAGGTCGGGGATCACCGAGCCCATCTGCAAGTTCGGGGCGGAGGCGGCGAGCAGCTCGCGCTGCGAGTGCACCGAGACGAACTCGCCCGCGCCCATCGACAGCGCACCGGCGAGCAGGCCCGCGACGCCCGTGAGCAGGATCACATGGGTCGGCACACCGCTCGCCCCGACACCGAGCACGAGGGACAGGTTGCTGACCAGTCCATCGTTTGCGCCGAACACCGCGGCACGGAACGTGCCGGAGAGCCGGTTGCGGCCGCGCTCGGCGAGCGCGCGCACGACCTCTTCGTGCACCTGCTCGTCGGCGGCCATCTGAGCCGTCGCATCCGGATCGGCGGCGTAGGGCGAGCGCGCCTCAGCGCGCTGCACGAGCGCGAGCACGAAGACGGAGCCGAAGCGCCGGGCGAGCCAGCCGAGCAGGCGCGTGCGGAGATCGAGCGGAGCGGGCCTGCCGACCTGGTGGCCCAGCAGATCGAGCCAGTGCTGCTCGTGACGCGCCTCGGCCTCGGCGAGGCTCAGCAGCACCTCGCGCTCCTCGCCCGCGCGGCGTCGAGCGAGATCGCGGTAGACGGACGCCTCCGCACGCTCGTCGGCGAGATAGCGCCGCCATCTACGCAGAGTGCGCTCGTCCGGCGTGCGGGAGTGGGGGGCGGTGGCGCTCACGGCTCCCCAGCCTTCCATGGGCGCCGCGCGCGATGCGAGCCAGGCGGGCGGCCCCACAGGGTTCAAGCGCGGCTAACTCCCGTGGCCGTCGCGCCGTGCGCATAACTCCGGTAAAGATTCCGGCCCGGGCACCGGTGCCGCGGAAACTCGGGGCGCCCCTCCCCTCCGCCCCAAAAGTTCCGGAGTTTTGCGCGGGCACGGAGCGGTATGGGCCGGCATGGAACCGGCACGGAGCCGGCCGAACAGGATGACTGGTTTGGGTCTGGACAACTATTACTCCGGTGGAGTATTAGGGTTATGCTGACCTGAACAGGGAGGAGCCGGCCATGACAGGGGTCTCGCTCGCGGTGTCGACCGTGATCTTCGCGCTGCGCTCCTCCGGCCGCTACGGCGAGGACGAGGCCGAGCGTGCGCTCTGGCTGCCGCTCGTGCGCCGTATCCGGGAGCCGTACGACGGGCTCTGGGCGCTCCCCGGCGGCCCGCTCGGCGCCGCACAGGGCCTGGCCGAAGCGGCGACGGACACCCTCGCGCGCACCACCGGTCTCGCGCCGCGCTACCTGGAGCAGCTCTACGCCTTCGGCGACCCCGATCGCGGCGGGGCAGGCGGGGCCGCCGCAGCCGAGCGCGTCGTCTCGATCGTGTACTGGGCACTCGTCGGCGACGAGGAGGCACGTGCGGCCCGCATCGGCCAGAACGTGCGCTGGTTCCACGCCGACGAGCTGCCGACCCTGGCCTTCGACCACAACCTCATCGTCGAGTACGCGCTGTGGCGGCTGCGCAACAAGGTCGAGTACGGGCGCATCGCGAGCGCCTTCCTCGGCGAGACGTTCACCCTCGCGCAGCTGCGCGAGGTGTACGAGGCCGTGCTGGGCAAGAGCCTCGACCCCGCCAACTTCCGCCGTCAGATCGAGGCGACGGGCGCGCTCGTCGACACGGGCGAAGTGCTCACGGGCGGCCGTCACCGGCCGCCCCGGCTGTACCGCTACAACACCACCGTCGACCTCGCCGATCAGGGGCCGCTCGGCACTGCGAGGGAGAAGAAGAAATGACCCTGCTGGATGAGCGCATCGCGGCATCCGTCACCCGCACCATCGCGGGCATCACGAACGGCACGCTGTCGGGCGAGACGTGCGCGCCCGAGCTGGCGGACGGTCCCTGGGCCTTCGACCTCGGCATGCCGGGGTACGGGCCGGGCTCCTCGATGCACGACGCGCTACCGGCCGGTTCGCCCGCGCAGGGCGAGCTGCCCGCGCGCTACCGCGAGGCGTCGGCCGAGCAGCTCTCCGGCATGATCGCGGCGGCGAAGGCGACCCTCGGCTCGCGCGTGGCGGTGATGGGCCACTTCTACCAGCGTGACGAGGTCGTGCAGTACGCCGATTTCGTGGGCGACTCGTTCCAGCTCGCCCGCGCCGCCCGTGAACTGCCGGATGCCGAGGCCATCGTCTTCTGCGGCGTGCACTTCATGGCCGAGACGGCGGACATCCTGACGAGGCCCGACCAGTCCGTCATCCTGCCCAATCTCGCGGCCGGCTGCTCGATGGCCGACATGGCCGACATCGACTCGGTCGAGGAGTGCTGGGAGGCGCTGACCGCGCTGTTCGGCGAGGAGCCGGACCCGGACGGTCACGTGCCCGTGATCCCCGTGACCTACATGAACTCCTCAGCCGCGCTCAAGGCGTTCTGCGGCGAGCACGGCGGCATCGTGTGCACCTCCTCGAACGCGGCGACGGTGCTCGAGTGGGCCTTCGCACGCGGGCAGCGCGTGCTGTTCTTCCCCGACCAGCACCTCGGCCGCAACACGGCGAAGGCCATGGGCGTGCCGCTCGAGGCGATGCCGCTGTGGAACCCGAGCCAGGCATCCGGCGGACTGTCGACCGCTCAGCTGCGCGATTCGCGCGTCATCCTGTGGAACGGCTTCTGCTCGGTGCACAAGCGCTTCACGGTCGGGCAGATCGAGTCCGCGCGAGCCGCGCACCCCGGGGTGCGGGTGCTCGTACACCCCGAGTGCCCCATGGAGGTCGTGGACGCGGCGGATGCCTCCGGCTCCACCGACTTCATCGTGAAGGCGATCGCCGCCGCGCCGGCCGGCTCGGTCTTCGCGATCGGCACCGAGATCAACCTCGTGCAGCGGCTCGCCGCCGATTACCCGCAGCACGAGATCTTCTGCCTCGACTCGGTGATCTGCCCGTGCTCGACGATGTACCGCATCCACCCGGGCTATGTCGCGTGGGTGCTCGAGGAGCTCGTCGCGGGGCGCGTCGTCAACCGGATCTCGGTCGACGAACGGGTCGCCGCGGGTGCCCGCGTGGCGCTGGAGCGGATGCTCGCCGCCCGCCCCGACACGACGATGGCGGCGTGACATGCGCGTGATCGTCGTCGGCTCGGGCCTCGCCGGCCTGCTGGCCGCCCTCGAGGCGACGGATGCCGGCGCCGAGGTGCTGCTCGTCACCAAGGGCGCCCTGTCCGACGCGAACACGAGCCACGCGCAGGGCGGCGTCGCTGCGGCGCTCTTCCCCGACGACTCTGTCGCGGCCCATGTGGCCGACACCCTGCGGGCGGGGGCGGGGCTCTCCGACCCGGATGCCGTGCGGGTGCTGTGCACCGAGGGGCCGGACCGGGTGCGGCAGCTCATCGCCCTCGGAGTGCGCTTCGACCGGGACCGCACGGGCGGCGGGCTCGCCCGCGGGCTCGAGGCGGCGCACTCGGCGGCGCGGATCGTGCACGCGGGCGGCGACGCGACCGGGGCGGAGATCGAACGGGCGCTCATCGCAGCAGTGACGGATGCCGCCCGCGTGACGATCCGCGAGCACACGGCACTGGCCGAGCTCGTGGTAGAGGACGGCCCGCTCGGCGACGGGGTCGACAGCGAGGTCGGGGGCACGGTCGTCGGCGTCGAGCTGGCGGACGGCTCCGTCGAGTATGCGGACGCCGTCGTGCTCGCGAGCGGCGGCGCGGGACAGCTCTTCGCGCACACCACGAACCCCGCGGTCGCGACGGGCGACGGCGTCGCGGCGGCCTGGCGCGCCGGTGCCGAGCTCGCCGACGCCGAGTTCTACCAGTTCCACCCGACGGCCCTCGCCGTGCCCGGATCGTTCCTGATCTCCGAGGCGGTGCGCGGCGAAGGGGCCGTGCTGCGGAACGCCCGCGGCGAGCGCTTTATGCGCGATGCGCATCCCGATGCGGAGCTCGCACCCCGGGACGTCGTCGCCCGGGGCATCGCGACGGAGATGGCCGCGGCGCGCGGCGCGCGAACCGTGCTCCCGGGGACGGGATCCGTCTTCCTCGACGCGACCGCCCTCGGGGCCGGGTTCCTCGCCCGGCGCTTCCCGACGATCGACGCGGCCGTGCGCGCGGCCGGCCTCGACTGGGCGCGCGAGCCGATCCCCGTGACGCCGGCCGCGCACTACTGGATGGGCGGCGTGGCGACGGATGCCTCAGGCCGGACGTCCCTGCCCGGGCTGTGGGCCGTGGGCGAGTGCGCATCGACCGGGGTGCACGGCGCGAACCGGCTCGCCTCGAACTCGCTGCTCGAGGCGGCGGTGTTCGCCCACCGTGCCGTCGCCGCGATCCTCGCCCGGCTCTCCCCGCTCGCCTCGCTCCCCCCGCTCCCCGTACCGGGGAGAGGCGACCGGAACCCGCAGGACCTGGGCGGCCGGCGGGGCCCGCAGGACCACGGCGACGCGTTCTCGCGCGGCGCCCTCCAGGAGCTGATGTGGGAGCGAGTGGGGGTGCAGCGCTCCGGCGCGGGGCTCCGGCACGCGGCATCCGTTCTCGCCGACTGGACCGCGACCGAGCTCGAGGACCGCAACCTGCTCGACCTCGCCCGTGTCGTCGTCGACTTCGCCCTCGTCCGCGAGGAGTCGCGCGGCGCCCACTACCGCGCGGACTTCCCCGCCCCACGACCCGAATTCGCCCGCCGGCGCATCCATGCTCGAGAAGGAGCCCCCGTATGCTGACCACCGCCATCATCGAGGCCGCCGTCGCCGTGGCGCTGCGCGAGGACGCCCCGTGGGGCGACGCGACGAGCGAGGCGGTGATCCCGGCATCCGCCACCGCAACCGCCCAGCTCGTGGCCCGCGAGTCCGGCGTCTTCAGCGGCGGCGAGGCGTTCGCGGCGGCGATGCGGCTGACGGATCCCGCGATCCGCGTGACGCTGCGGCACGAGGACGGCGCGTTCTTCGCCATCGGCGCCGTGCTCGGCGAGGTGTCCGGCCCGGCCCGCTCGGTGCTCACCGCCGAGCGCGTCGCCCTCAACTTCGCCCAGCGCATGAGCGGCATCGCGACCATCACCGCCCGTTACGTGGGCGCCGTGGCCGGCACGGGCGCGCACATCATCGACACCCGCAAGACGACGCCGGGCCTGCGGCCCTTCGAGCGTCACGCCGTCGTGAACGGCGGCGGTCGCAACCACCGCTATTCGCTCTCCGACGCAGTGCTCGTCAAGGACAACCACCTTGCCGTGCTCACCGCGGGCGGACTGTCGGTCACACAGGCGCTGCGCGAGGTGCGTGAGCGCATCGGCCACACGGTGCACCTCGAGGTCGAGGTCGACCGCATCGACCAGATCGAAGCGGTGCTCGCGGCCGGGATCGACACGATCATGCTCGACAACTTCACCCTCGACGAGCTGCGCGAGGGCGTCGCGCTCGTGCACGACCGCGCCCTCATCGAGGCCTCGGGCGGCGTGAACCTCGAGACGGTGCGCGGCATCGCCGAGACCGGCGTCGACCTCATCTCCGTCGGTGCGCTCACGCACTCGACGCGTGCCCTCGACCTCGGGCTGGACGTGGTGCTGCGCCCATGACGACGGCGCGATGATCCTGCTCGACGCGGCCGCGACGACACCGGTGCGCCGCTCGGCGCTGGAGGCGGCGTGGCCCTTCCTGACGGGCGAGTTCGGCAACCCGTCGAGCGTGCACGAGCCGGGCCTGCGCGCGGCGCAGGGGCTGGCATCGGCGCGTTCGACCGTCGCGGCCTTCCTCGGCTGCCGCGCCTCCGAGGTGATCTTCACGAGCGGCGGCACCGAGGGCGCGAACCTCGCGATCAAGGGGCTCGCGCTCGCGGCCGTGCTCGACTCCGGGCGCGGCCCCGGTCCTGATCCTGATCCCGGTTCCCAGCGCGGCCGGCATCTCGTCACGACGCGCATCGAGCATGAGGCGGTGCTCGAGTCGGTCGCGTACCTCGCGCGGGTGCACGGCTTCGCGGTGACGTATGCGCAGACGGATGCCTCCGGCCTGGTCACCTCGGCGGCGCTGTCCGCGGCGCTCCGGCCGGACACGAGCCTCGTGAGCATCGGCTACGCCAACAACGAGGTGGGCACGGTGCAGGACGTGGCGGCGCTGGCACGGCTCGCCCACGACGTCGGCGCCCTGTTCCACACCGACGCCGTGCAGGCGGCGGCCTCCGAGTCGCTCGATGTCGCCGCGCTCGGCGTCGACGCGCTGTCGTTCTCCGGGCACAAGATCGGGGCGCCGAAGGGCTCGGGGGCCTTGTTCGTGCGCGGCGGGCTGCCGCTCGAGCCTCTGCTGCACGGCGGCGGTCAGGAGCGGGGGCGGCGCTCCGGCACCGAGAACGTCGCGTGGGCCGTCGCGCTCGCGGCCGCCTGCGCGGAGCTCGCGGCCGAGCGCGCCCTCCCGCTCCCCCGGTCGTCAGCTGCGCACAGTGCCTGGCCATCGGACCGGGGCGAGGTGACGACCGCGGGCCGGGCTCGGGACGCATTCATCGCCGCCGTGCGCGCGCGCGTGCCGGGGGCACGGCTCACGGGGCACCCTTCGCGCCGGCTCCCCCACCACGCCTCGTTCGTGGTGCCGGGCCTGAACGGGGAGACGCTCCTGCTCGAGTTGGAGCGCCGCGGCGTGCTCGCCTCCAGCGGCTCGGCGTGCGCGGCGGGCCGCACCGAGCCCTCGCACGTGCTGCTCGCCCTCGGGTTCACGCCGGATGAGGCATCCACCGCCCTGCGCTTCACCTGGACGCCCGACGTCACTCCGGAGCAGCTCCAGCAAGCGGCCGCCGCCCTCGCCGACGGCGCCGGTGCGCTGCTCGGAACCGCCTAGCGCTGCTCGCTCCCGGGCAGCACACCGGAGGCGGAGACGCGAACGCACGGCGAGGCGCACGACCGAGCCGGGCACAGAATCCGCGACACTCCGCACTTCCGCCGTGCGAACTAGTGCGCGGTGCGTAGTAGTGTGGCGTCCATAACACCGCCGCGACACCACGGCGAGGACACGAAGGCGCGGAGGCCCGATGGATTCCACACAGCTGCTGAAGGGCGTGCTGGACATGGCGGTGCTCGCCGTCGTCCAGGACGAGGACGGGTACGGGTACGACATCGTGCGCCGGCTGCGCGATTCCGGCCTCGAGGGTGTCGGCGACGCATCCGTCTACGGCACCCTGCGCCGCCTCTACGCGGCCGGCGCGCTCTCCACCTACGTCGTGCCGTCCGAGGACGGCCCGCACCGCAAGTACTACGGCATCAACACCGAGGGCCGCGCGCTGCTGGCCCGCCAGAAGTCCACCTGGTCGCAGTTCTCCGCGGCCGTCTCGAACCTCGTCGGCGCAGGCCTCAGGGCGGGCCAGGCCCGCCGGACGCCCGCCCCGGCCCCCGCCCGCGCGATTGGAGCGAAGTGATGATCACCGTCGACAGCACCAAGGAGTCGGTGCACGAGTTCGCGCAGGCCGTGCGCGACGCCCTCGCGGACCTGCCCGCAGACGAGGCCGACGAGCTCACCGACGGCCTCGAGGCCGACCTCGCCGAGCGGGCCGAGGAGCTGGGCGGGACGGATGCCTTCGGCGACCCGCTCGCCTACGCCGATGAGCTGCGCACCTCCGCCGGGCTGCCCCCGCGGTCCGCGGCGAGGCGTCGACGCACGACGCCGCAGCTGCGAGCGGTGTGGGATTCCTGGTGGCACAGCAGGCTCGCGCGGGTGCGCGCCACCCCCTTCGGCGCCTGGCTGCTCGACCTCGCCGTCGCGCTGCGACCGGTGTGGTGGGTGATCCGCGGCTGGACCGTCTACCAGATGCTCACACTCGTGCTCTGGCGCGAGAGCTTCGGCGTGGTGCCCGTGAACGGCGGCGCCTCGGCGGAGCTGGCGCAGTGGGCGATCCTGCTCGCGCTCGTGCTGTTCAGCGTCCAGTGGGGGCGCGGGCGGTGGATGCCGGGGCGGTGGCCCCGCGTCGTCCTCGTGCTGGCGAGCATCGGGAGCGTCCTCGCCGTGGTGCCCGTGACGGCAGCGGCGATCGACGGGGCCGGTTCGTGGCGCAGCTACTCGGCGGACAGCACCGAGGTGGTCTCCAGCTCGCCGGGCCTGTACAACAACGGGCGGCAGGTGTTCAACGTCTTCGCCTACGACGCGGCCGGCCGGCCCCTCACGGACGTCCGGCTCTACGACCAGGACGGCCACCCGCTGACCACGGTGCCCGACACCAGCCCCGGCGCGTTCCCGAGCCTGGACGGCAACCTCGAGAACGGCCAGATGCTCTCACTCGTGCCGAGCTCGCGCGCCGACGGCGCCGCAGGCTGGAGCGTCTACCCCCTGCAGGCGAGCAACCGCACCGTGGACCCCGCCCCGTTCCCCCAGGTGCAGCCGCTGTCGCCCGCGACGCCGGCCGACGCCGACGCGGCTCCGACGCCCGCGCCGAGCGCCACGCCCACCCCCAGTGCAACGCCCCTGCGGGACGCCAGGCCGACGCCGAGCGCGACGCCGACCCCGACGCCGGGTGGGTGACGGGCGGATGCCTGGTGAACGGATGCCTGCCGAGCGGCCCCGGGGCGTCGACCCCTCCGACCTCGAGCTGCCGCCGACGCAGCCGCTCGACCTGACCGAGCTGAACGACTGGCTCGTGGCGCGCGCGGAGGAGATCCCTCAGATCGATTCCGGCGATCCGCCCGCGGCCGCCCCGGCGGCTCAGTCCGGGTCGCTCGGGTCGACGGGGGCGTGGTGGTCGAGCGCGACGACGCCCGGCCGCCAGTAGCCCGAGGCCTGCACCTGTGCGCGGGGCAGCTCGAGCTCACGGCGCAGGTAGCGGCGCAGCGGCGCGACGGTCTCGGCGTTCCCGGCGAGGAAGGCGAAGGCGGTCCCCGGCAGCGGGCCGAGAGCGCGAAGGGCCTGCTCGAGTCCGACGGTGTCGGACGGGGCGAACCAGACGAGCTCGGCCCGCGCGGCGAGCCCGCCCTCGAAGTAGGAGCGGGTGGAGACGTCCGTCGCCGTCAGCAGTGCGGTGACCTCGACCTGCTCGGGGAGCATCCGCAGCCAGCGCCGGATGGCCGGCAGCGCGGTCTCGTCACCGACGAGCACGGCGCGGTCGATGCCCTCCGGCGGCAGCAGCGAGCCGCGCGGGCCCGCCACGGCCAGCCGGGCGCCCGCCGCGGCACCCTCGGCCCAGCGGGCGGCGGGGCCGCCGTCAGGGTGCCGGAAGAAGTCGAGGTCGAGCTCCGCGGCATCGGGGCGGAATCCGGCCGGCGTGAAGTCCCGGGCGATCGGCGTCGCAGTCGAGGGCTGCGTCATACGGCCCTCCGGGTCGACCACGGGGGCGACGAGCTCGCCCGTGACCGGATCCGGGAAGAACAGCTTCACGTGGTCCGCGGGCCCGAGGCTCGCGAAGCCCACCAGCTCGTCCCCGGTGAGCGTGACCCGTCGCATCCGCGGCGTGACGTCGGTGACGTGCGCGACGGATGCCCGCCGTACGGCCAACTCGTGGCGGACTCTCTCTCGGATCAGGGTCATCGGGGCTCCTCCATCTTCGGCTCTTCGGCGCGGGCGCGGCGGGTCGCCGGCCGGCGACGACGGGCCGATTCAGACAGCCGGGCGCGGACTGCGGCCGGGCAGCGCGCTCACGTTGCTCAGCCGGGCGCACAGCAGCTCGAACAGCTCGCCCACGTGGGGGTTGTCGTGGCAGCCCAGCCACATCAGGCTGGCGGACGCAGCGTCCTCATCGCTCGGCATCCACTCGGAGACCCAGGCCGCGACCGCGACCGTGAGCGCCTCGCCGCGGGCGGCGAACACGAGGGGGCGCACCCGGCTGCCACGCGTCACTCGCGTCAGCCAGGTGACGGTGATCCGCGGCGGCGCGTCCAGCGCAATGACCTCGCGCTCGTCGAGCACCTCGACGAACACCTGCCCGTACGCCTCGTCCGGCAGGAGCGCCAGGACGTGGCGGATCGCCTCGAGGTCGTGCTGGTCGCCGGCGATCAGCACGCGTTCGCCGACCGGGTCATGATGACGGGAAGCCATGTCGCCAGTGTAGGTTAGGCTTACCTCACTTGGGAAGACGGCTGTCGAGGAATGCCCCGAACCGGCCCCGGCGACACGCCGGGAACCTCAGCTCGCCCGCCCCGCACGCCAGTAGCCGGTGAAGACGATCCGGGACTTCGGCACTCCGGCGGCCACGAGCACCCGCCTCCCCTCGGCGACGAGGGACTGCTCGCCGGCGAGATAGGCGTGCGCGGACGCCGGCTGCGCGAGCGGGACCGACCGCAGCAGCTCGAGGGCGAGGACCCCCGGGCGGTCCGCGGGATGCCGGCGGGAGATCCAGCGGACATCGAAGCCGGGCGGCGCTTCCACAGGCTGCCGATCCGCCTCCTCCGGGATCTCGAGGATCGCCACACCGCGCGCCTCCTGCGGCAGGCCGGCAAGGATCCCCGCGATGGCAGGTAGCGCGGACTCGTCGCCCACGAGCACGGTCGTCCCGGCATCCGCGACGGGGTCGAACCCACGACCCTGATCGATCAGCGCGACCCGCTCGCCGGCACGGGCGCGGCGCGCCCACGGTCCCGCGACACCGTGATCGCCATGGCTGACGAAGTCGACGTCGAGTTCGCCGGCCTCAGGCCGGAGAGCCCGGACGGTGTAATTGCGGAACGGCGGTCGCGTCCCGGACCGCGAGGTGAGGTATTTGAGATAACCGGCGAAGCCGAACTGCTCAGGCACGGCGTCGAAGTCGCTCCTCCCGTCCGGCCGCGGCAGGAAGAGGCGGAACCAGTGATCGAAGCCCCGCACGGGCAGGTGCCGGAGGTCCTCGCCCGCGAAGGTCACGCGAACCATGTGAGGGGTGAGCCGCTCGCCGCGGAGCACCTCCGCACGATAGAGCCCACTGATCCTTCGACCGTCCTCGAAGCCCATCTGCCCCCCCTTCCACCACGAGCGCACGCCCGCTTGAGATTAGGTTAGGCTAACCTTCCCTGCTTTGAAAGCATCCGGCAGTCCGGATGCGTCCGGCGCTCGATGCGATGCACCGCTTACCGCGCCCCGCGCCCGAAGGCCACGGCGCGCAGGAAGCCGAGGATGCCGCGCACGGCGGCGACCCACAGAGCGCGACAGGGGCCGAACCGGCCCGGGGCGGCGAGGATCGGCACGCCGCCGACGATGCTCACGATGCCGTGGGCGATCGCCCGGCCGGAAGATCGGACGAGCCCGGACCCGGAGACCACCACGGCCCCACCCACGATCCGGTTCACGCCGACGACGGCCGCGATCACGAGCAGCGGCGCGCCGGTGATCGGCGTAGCCGCGCCGAGGAGGCCTCGGCAAATTGATCAACCGGTTGACATCTTGATAATGACGGCCGATACTCGATTCAGCCGCCCCATCGATGAGGCGGCTTTTGCCCGAAATCAACTGGAGTCACCGTGGACGCCACCACACCGATCTCACCCGAGAACCCGAGTTCGAGTAGCACGTCCGCTCACGCATCCGGCGAGACGACGATCGCGCCCCGACGGTGCAATGCCCTCGTACGCTGACCCGGCAGATTCCTCGCTCACCCCCCGGCAAATCGGAAAGGCAAGAACTGAAGTGCCCCTAGAGATGGTCAAGGCGCTGACCTTTGATGTTTTCGGTACGGTTGTCGACTGGCGCACGAGTATTGCCCGCGAGCTGAGCACAACGCTCGGCGCGAAGGGCTACGACCTCGACGGGTACCGGCTCGCCGACGAGTGGCGGGCGCAGTACCAGCCGGCCCTCGAGGACGTGCGCAGCGGCCGTCGACCGTGGGTGACCCTCGATGTGCTCCACCGCGAGAACCTCGTCACGCTGCTGGAGCAGCACGAGGTCTCCGGGCTCGACGACGCGGAGCTCACCGAGCTCTCCCACGCCTGGTGGCGGCTTGACCCGTGGCCCGACAGCGTGGAGGGGCTGACCCGGCTCAAGAAGCGGTTCATCATCGCCACCCTCTCGAACGGGAACATCGCCCTCATGGTCAACATGGCCAAGTTCGGCGGTCTGCCGTGGGACGCGGTGCTCGGTGCCGAGATCTCCCGCACCTACAAGGAGCAGCCGGAGACCTATCTGCGCACGGCCGAGGCCCTCGCGCTACGGCCCGAGGAAGTCGCACTGGTGGCCGCCCACAACGGCGATCTGGTCGCCGCCGCCGCGTGCGGATTCCAGACGGCCTATGTCAACCGCCCGACCGAGCACGGACCGGGCCAGACGACCGATCTCGGTGCCGAGCACGACTTCGGCGCGGTCGCCACGAGTCTCGTGGATCTCGCCGAGCAGCTGGGCTGCTGACGGGCCCGATCGGCTCGCGCAAGCACCCGCACGCCAACACACAACCATTCACAGATGAAAGGAGACATGGTGTCAGCCACTGTCGTGGATGTTGAGAAGATGAACGACGCCGTTCGTCACCTGCTGCAAAGAAGCGGTGACGCCGGGAACCGCGTCGGCTGGCTCATGCTCGCTTCGACCCTGGTCGAGGCGTGGGACCTGTACTCGATCGGCTTCGTGCTCGTGTTCATCGGGGCCCAGTTCCATCCGAATCCGTTCGTACTGGGGCTCGCCGCGGCGGCGACGCAGCTCGGCGCGCTGATCGGCTCGCTGATCGGCGGCTGGTTGGTCGACAAGCTCGGCCGCCGGGTGATGTTCCTCGGCACGATGATCATGTTCATCATCCTGGCCGTCGCACAGGCGGGGTCATGGGACATCTGGTCGCTCATCGTGATCCGCTTCTTCCTCGGCCTGCCCCTCGGCAGCGAGCCGGCGGTCGGCTTCGGCTACATCATGGACGCGATGTCCAAGACGAAGCGCGAGCTCATGGGCACTCGGTGGCAGTTCGTGTTCGGCCTCGGCAACGCTGCCGCCGCGGGCATCGTGACCCTGCTCATGTTCCTCATCCCGAACCATGAGGCGGTCTGGCGCGTCGCGCTCGGCATCGGTGCGGTCCCGGCCGCCATCATCCTGCTCATGCGCATCAGCCTGCCGGAGACGGCGATCTGGCTCATCCGCAAAGGCAAGTTCCGCGAGGCCAAGGCCGCGTCGCTCAAGATGTACGGCGACTCGCTCGACATGCTGCCCGACCACGACATCGAGATCCCGCAGGCCAAGTCGTCGGCGTTCCTGGCGGACCTGCGCACCGATCCGATCCGTCTGAGAGCGAGCATCCATTCCTGGATCGGCAACTTCCTCTCGACGGCGCAGTTCCAGACCTTCGGCTTCTACCTGCCGCTGCTGTTCGTGGCACTTGGCATCTCCAGCCAGACGGGCAACAACCTGATCCTGGTCGTGCTGTACGGCATCGCCGCCCTGTCGGGCTGGTTGGCGCCCTCGGTCGCCAAGCGCATCGGGCACCGCGGCGTCTCGATCCTCGGCTTCGCCATCGTGTTCGTCTCACTTCTGGTGGCGGCCCTTGCGCTGCACCAGAACTGGATCTACGTCGTGCCCTTCGCGGCCGCCGTCATGATCTACGGCGAGTATCTCTCAGTGTCGAACTTCATGACGATCGCCACCGTGGTCGCGAAGCCCGAGTATCGCGGCATCGCCGGTGGCTTCTCCTATGCCTTCGCGAAGCTCGCGGCCTTCCTCGCGATCTTCCTGTTCCCCTCGGTCACGGCGGCGCTGGGCCAGTCCGGCGCGACGCTGGCAGTGTCAGGGTTCGCCCTCCTGGGCCTGCTGTCGGCGATCTTCATCATGCCTGAGATGTTCGGGTACGACGCGGACATCGCACCGGCCGAGAAAACCGCGTAGCGGCCGGGCGGATGCCGCGCGGGGCCCCCGCGCGGCATCCGCCGCCACCGCCCGCGATTCACCGGACAGCCCGCCATGCGCGGGCCTCTTCACGTTGGGAGCTCATCCATGACAATCACAGACGCGGCAGACTGGCCCATCGCGGCCACGATGAACGGGGCACGGGGCACGACCCCGAGCGGACGGCCGATGCTCGAGGCCGCACCGGAGGAGTGGGCGCCGGTGTTCCAGGAGATCGCGTCGGAGGGCTTCGACCTCGTCGAGCTCTCCGACGGCTGGGTCAAGGTCGCCGAGCTCGAGCCCGCACGCCGGGCAGAGCTCGCCACGGTCATCACCGAGGCGGGGCTGAGCGTGCCCTCACTGCACATCCAGCGCGTGAGTCCGATCGCACCCGGCGTCGGCGAACGCAACCTCGCCTACGGGCACGCCTCGATCGATGTCGCGGCCGAGCTCGGCGTGAAGGTCTACAACACCGGGTTGCACCAGCCTCTGTCGTCTGCGCAGCAGCGGGCACTGTGGTTCTGGACGGCCCCGGGGCCGGTGGACCCCGTCGACGACCGCGAGACCTGGGATCTCGCGGTGCGCCGCATCCGCGAGCTCGGCGAGCACGCCGCCTCCGTCGGACTCCAGCTCTCGCTCGAGCTGTACGAAGACACCTATCTCGGCACCGCGGACTCTGCCGTCCGCTTCGTCCAGGACGTCGGGCTGAGCAACGTCGGCCTCAACCCGGACGTCGGCAACCTGATCCGACTGCACCGACCGGTGGAGGACTGGCGGGAGCTCTATGCCGCGACCCTGCCGTACGCGAACTACTGGCACGCCAAGAACTACCAGCGCGACGAGGCCGCGGACGGCTCGTGGCACACTTCGACCCCGGCGACCGCACGGGACGGCATCATCGACTACCGCGAAGTGATCGGTCAAGCGATCTCGCTGGGCTACCAGGGCGTCATCGTGTGCGAGCACTATGGCGGCGACGTCCTCTCGGTGGCCGCCGAGAACGCGCGCTACTTCCGGCGAATGATCCAGCGGGCGCTGTCGTCGCTTCCCATGGGCGCGGAGTAGTCGCCGGAACGGACGAATGGAACCGAACGAGCCCTGGGCGCGCGCGGCGCCCAGGGCTCAGGTGTCGGATCGACCGCTCAGGCCGCCGGCCAGTAGCGGATCATCGTCGGCGTCGCGATGTCGAGGCGCCGTCCGGTCCACTCCAACGCACCCTCCGCGTCGAGCGCGAAGCTGACCACCTGGTCGCTGTTCTGGTTCGCGACGAGCAGGAAGTCCGCCTCGGGCGTGATCCGGAAGTGCCGCGGCCAGGCACCGAGCACATCAGTCGTGGCGTGTGGGGTGAGCACCCCGGACTCCGCGTCGATCGCGAAGCTCGAGATCGACTCGTCGCGTCGGTTGGCGATGTAGATGAGGTCGAGCGTGGGGTGCAGCGCGATCTCCGACGGGAGGGAGTCCCCCCGGCCAAGCCCCGGGGAGGCGATGATCTGACGCAGCTCGAGCCGCTGGGCCGCCTGGTCGACCGAAACGACCGAGATGCCCGCACGGTTCTGATTGCTCGCGTACACGACGCCGCGGCGCTGGTCGTAGGCAAGATGACGTGGCCCGGTTCCCTCCGGCAGAGCGAGCGCGTCCACGAGCCGCAGCGGGACCGCCGAGCCGGCGTCGATCGCGTACAGCAGCAGGGCGTCCCGACCGCAGTCGGCCGCGACGATGAACTCGCCGACCGTGACGGCGGAATGAGGCCGCGGCACGAGCTCGCCGCGCTCGACTCCCCCTGGCGCCTCGGGGGTGTCGATGAGCTGCAGCACGCGGTCGGGCAGCCCGTCGGCGAGCGAGACGACCGAGAATCTGCGCCCCCGATAGTGAGCGGCGATGGCGAGGCCATGAGCGAGGTCGACATGCACATAACACGGGCCGTCCGCGCCCGTCACAACCCGCCTGTCCTCCCCGAGGACGCCGTCGCGGCCCACACGGTAGCCGACGAGCTCGCCGCCGGGAACGACCTCGGCGGTCGTCCACAGCAGGCCGGCCTCCGGGGCGGAGACGATGTAGGCGGGGTCATCGTCGCGCCACGCATCGAGCACCGTCATGCCGCCGGTCGCGAGATCGAGTTCGGCGAGCGCTATGCCGGCACCGTGGCCGTCCGGCGCCGCAGCCCACGGCGATGGCATCGAGTATGAGCCGACATGGAACCGCAGTGCTCCCTGCGACATCTTCGTCCTCCTCCGACCTGGCGACCGGGACACAATTGGTCAACCGGTTGCTAGTCTACCGAGGCCGGCGCGACGACGCAGCCGTCACTCAGTCGCCAATGCGGTCGCCGAGGGACTCGCGCAGGCGCTCGCTCGCAATCGTCATGTGCGCCTGCATCGCCGCATGCGCGGCCTCTGCGTCGCGCTCGGCGATCGCCCGATAGATCGTCTCGTGCTCCTCGAGGCTCGTCTGCGCCGCCGCGCTGTCCTGGCTCGTCCGCGCGACCCAGACGTGCAGCAGCTCGCGCACGCTGTGCAGGATGTCGCTGAGCACCGAGTTCTTCGCCGCCGCCGCGACGGCGAGGTGGAATGCCACGTCGGCGTCCACGAAGTCCGACACGTCGATCACAGCACGACGCATCCGTTCGAGGTGCGAGCCGATGTCGGCGATGTCCTCGTCGGTCGCACGGTCCGCGGCCAGCTGGGCGGAGAGCACCTCCAGGTACTGCCGAACCTCGACGAGGTCGTGCGTGCGCGGCTGCCCCAGCATGAGGCCCCAGTTGATGGTGCGCGGCAGCAGGTTCGAGCTGGTCGCGCGCAAGTACGTCCCCGAGCCCGGACGGATGTCGACGATGCCGAGCACGTCCAGAGCTGCGATCGCCTCACGGATCGCCGAGCGCCCGACCTGGAGCATCGTTGCGAGCTGACGTTCTGACGGCAGGCGGGTGCCCGGAGTCAGACGTCCGCTCGTGAGTTCATCGAGCAGACGGCGCGCGACGGAACTGACCACGGACTCCCGCGGAATCGCGCCTAGCCCTTCTGCGAGGATCGCCTCCAGATCGCCCCCGGCACCGCTCATGGAACTCTCCTCACCGCGACACACGGACCACCAGGACAGCCGGCTTCCGTACGTAGATCATATCCAGGCCGCCTCTGGCAGCTCACCGCGAGGGATGGGTCTCGGTCACCTCGATGCGGATGCCGGTCGGGGTTCCGGTGAGGAAGCAGGCGTTCCGGCGGCGTCCAGCGCGGAACGGCACGGCAATCGCGTCCTCCGGCCCCAATTGCGCGACATCGGCGAGATCGTCGGTGGCGAGACAGAAGTGATGGATGCCCTCGCCGTGCTGTTCGAGCCATTCGCGCAGCTCGATGCCCTCGCGCACCGGCTCGACCAGCTGGATGAACGCGTTGCCGGCATCGAAGTACACGAGCCGGGTACCAGGCTCGTCCGCCGACTCATCGCCGACGAGGGGGAAGCCGAGGGTGTCACGGTAATAAGGGATCCAGGCGTCCGCACTCCACACCGCGATCCCGACGTGGTCGAGTCGGCTGAAGAGGGGATTGCCACCCTTCCCCGCAGCCTCGGTTCCATCGAGACGCAGCGCGTCGCCGTCCATCATCCCTACCTCCGTATTGCCCATGACGGGCAGTTCGACCTACTGTCCCGCGTGCTAGCCTATCAACCAGTTGACCGGTTTCACGCCGCGGTCGATCTCACATCGGACCCCTTGTGCGTGGGCGGTCGTTGTGGCCGGGCGAAAGGACAGAAGCAGAGAATGACTCACTATGACATCGCGGTCGTCGGTGGGGACGGCATCGGACCGGAGATCACCGTCGAAGCAATGCGCGTCGCCCGCGAGGCGGCGTCCATCGAGGGCATCGAGCTCGGCTCGACGGAACTCGACGCGAGCGCCGGCCGCTGGCTGCGCACGGGCGACGCCTTCCCCGATGATCAGCTCGAGGCGTGCCGGGCTGCCGACGCCGTCTACCTCGGTGCCATCGGCCTGCCCGAGGCCAGGCATCCGGACGGCCGTGAGGTCAACGGCGATGTCATCCTCGGCATCCGCACGGGCCTCGACCTCTACGCCGGCATCCGCCCGGCCAAGTCGTTCGCCGGCGCCCCGCGCGCCCTCGCGCGCGATGTCGACATCGACTACGTCATCGTGCGCGAGAACGTCGAGGGCATGTTCGCCTCGCGCAAGGGCGGTGCCCGCGTCGGCGACCAGGTCGTCACGGACACCCTCATCATCACCCGCGCCGGCACCGAGCGCGTCGTGCGCTACGCCTTCGAGCTCGCCCGCACGCGGCATGCGCGTCACCCGGAGCGCCCCGCGCGCGTCACCTGCGTCGACAAGTCGAACGCCTTCGCGAGCTACGCCTTCTTCCGTTCGGTCTACAACGACATCGCGGCCGAGTACCCCGACGTCGAACGCGACTACGCCTACATCGACGCGATGACGGCCTTCCAGGTCCAGCACCCGGAGCGCTTCGACGTCGTGGTGACCGAGAATCTGTTCGGCGACATCATCTCCGACCTGGCCGGCGCGACCGTCGGCGGCCTCGGCCTCGCCCCCAGCGGCGACGTCGGCGACCGCTACGGCATGTTCCAGCCCGCTCACGGATCCGCGCCGGACATCGCCGGCCGTGGGATCGCGAACCCCGTCGCCGCCATCCTCTCAGCCGGCCAGATGCTCAGCTGGCTCGGCGTGAACCGGGCTGACGCGGCAGCCGCCCGCGCCGGAGATCGCGTCGACGACGCCGTCGCCCGAGTGCTCGCGGCGCACGAAGTCCTCACGCCCGACCTCGGCGGCACCGCCTCGACGTCCCAGGTGGGTGACGCGGTTGTGCGCGCCCTGCATGAGACGGCAGCCTGACCCGGCCGGCGAGCTGAACGGAGCAACATGCTGATCGACCTGAACGGCAAAGTCGTCATCGTCACCGGGGCGGCCCGGGGCATCGGGGCGGAGATCGCAGCGACCTTCTCACGCGAGGGCTCCACGACCATCGCGCTCGATGTCCTCGAGGGCGACCTCGCTCAGATCGAGGCGGTCGTCACCCAGGGCGCCGGCAGCGGCGCGGTCTACGCGTGCGACGTCCGCGACGGCGCGCGCGTGGACGAGATCGTCGCCGATGTCGTCGCGCGCTTCGGTCGTGTCGATGTGCTCGTGAACAATGCCGGTGTCGTCGCGAACGGGGAACTCGTCGAAGAGCTCGACGACGCCACCTGGGATCGCGTCTTCGACGTCAACATGAAGGGCGTCTTCCACCTGTGCAAGGCCGTCATCCCCGTCATGAAGGCCCAGCGCAGCGGCCGGATCATCAACTCGTCCTCGTTCGCGGCGATCTCGCCGCTCGTCGGCGGAGCGCTGTACGCCTCATCGAAGTCGGCGGTCACCCAGTTCACCCGCACGCTCGCGGGCGAGCTCGGTCCGTGGAACATCACCGCGAACTCCTACGCCCCCGGCATGATCCCGACGGCGCTCGGGCGCTTCGGCGACATGGCACCCGAGCAGCAGGAGCGCTATCTCGACACGCTCACACTGCGGCGCTGGGGCGAGCCGGGCGAGATCGCCGATCTCGTCTGTTTCCTCGCCAGCGACCTCGCCCGGTACATCTCCGGGACGCTGATCGACGTCAGCGGCGGCAAGCTGGCCACCCAGCAGCCCCGGCTGGCCTATGAGCGGGCGGCCGCGGTCGGAGACTTCTCCTTCTGAGCCCTGCCGGTCCCCGATGCCGCGGCGGGCGAGTCGATCGCACGCCCGCCGCGATGCATTCTCCGGGCGCCGCTGAACCATTCGGCCCATAGCATCGTGTCACCGGCATCCACGCAGACGAAGGGCACGCAGTATGACCGATCTCGACACCATCCCCCTCACCACCCTCGACGGTCGAAGCACCACCCTCGCCCAGTGGGCCGGTCAGGCGCGGCTCATCGTCAACGTCGCCAGCCGCTGCGGCCTCGCCCCTCAGTACGAGAAGCTCGAGGCGCTGCAGAAGCAGTACGGCGAGCGCGGCTTCACCGTGATCGGATTCCCGAGCAACCAGTTCCTGCAGGAGTACGGCAACAACGAGAAGATCGCGGAATACTGCTCCGCGACCTGGGGCGTGACCTTCCCGATGATGGATCGCATTCGCGTGAACGGGCGCAGCAGGCATCCGCTCTACAGCGAGCTCGTGAAGACGCCCGACGCGGCCGGCAAGGCCGGGAACGTGAGCTGGAACTTCGAGAAGTTCCTCGTCGCCCCCGACGGCAGCATCACCCGCTTCCGCCCGAAGACGGAGCCGGACGACCCGGCCGTCATCAGCGCGATCGAGGCGGCCCTGCCCATGGCTCTGCAGGACTGACCCCCGCTCGAGCAGCCCTGGCACCCCGTTCGGTGCCGGGGCTTTCTTTTTCAGAAAAATATGGACATGTCGTCCATATTGTGTTTATATGTACGTGTCGTTCATTTACGGATGACGGTCACGAAAGGACACGCACCATGAACACCACCTCCAGCACCGAGCGCATCGCACTGGTGACCGGCGGCTCGGGCGGCATCGGCAAGGCCGTTGTGGAGAAGCTCGTCGCCGAGGGCTTCACCGTCGCCGTGCACTATGCCGGCAACAAGGCCAAGGCCGACGCGATCGTCGAGCAGGTCATCGCGGACGGCGGCAAGGCCATTGCCGTCGGTGGCGATGTCGCGGACGAGAACGCCATGGCCGCCGCCTTCGACGCGGTCGAGCAGGCTTTCGGCGGCATCGACGTGGTCGTCAACACGGCGGGGATCATGATCCTGTCGCCGATCGCGACGCTGAACCTCGATGACCTCGACCGGATGCACCGCACCAACATCCGCGGCACCTTCGTCATTTCGCAGCTCGCCGCCAACCGGCTGCGTGCCGGCGGTGCGATCATCAACTTCTCCACGACCGTCACCCGCACCTCTTTCCCGACGTACGGCGCCTACGTGGCCAGCAAGGCCGCGGTGGAGGGCATCACCCTGATCCTGGCCCGCGAGCTGCGCGGCAAGGACATCACGGTCAACGCCGTGGCCCCCGGGCCCACCGCGACCGCGCTGTTCCTGGACGGCAAGGACGAGGCGACCATCGCGAACCTCTCCAAGGCCGCCCCGCTCGAGCGTCTCGGCCAGCCGGAGGACATCGCCGAGACCGTCGCCTTCCTCGCCGGCCCCGCGCGCTGGGTCAACGGCCAGGTCCTCTTCACCAACGGCGGCCTGGCCTAGGCATCCGGTCCCTGAACCTGCTCTGAAACGGAGAAAGCAATGAGCAACATCGTCGTCATCACCGGCGCTTCCAGCGGCTTCGGCGCCCTCACGGCCCGCGCCCTGGCCCAGGCCGGAAACACCGTCTACGCGGGCATGCGCGAGACCGCGGGTCGCAACGCCCCGCAGGTCCAGGCCGTCGCCGACTTCTCGAAGGAGAACGGAGTGGACCTGCGCGCCATCGAGATGGACGTCAACGACCAGGCATCCGTTGACGCCGCGATCGCGCAGATCGAGGGCGAGCACGGCCGCATCGACGTGTTGATCCACAACGCCGGCCACATGGTCGTCGGCCCCGCCGAGGCCTTCACCCCCGAGCAGCTCGCCGAGCTGTACAACGTGAACGTGCTGTCCACCCAGCGCGTGAACCGCGCGGCGCTGCCCGGCATGCGCCACCGCGGCGCGGGCCTGGTGATCTGGGTCTCCTCCAGCAGTGTCAAGGGCGGCACCCCGCCGTACCTCTCGCCGTACTTCGCCGCGAAGGCCGGCATGGACTCCCTGGCCGTCTCCTACGCCGCCGAGCTCGCCCGCTGGGGCGTGGAGACCTCCATCGTGGTGCCCGGATCGTTCACGAACGGCACGAACCACTTCGCCCACTCCGGCCGTCCGGCCGACACGGCCGTCGAGGCGGAGTACGAGACGAAGTACGCCGGGCTCATGGAGCAGGTCTCCGAGAAACTCGCCGCGCTCGCCCCGGAAGGCGCGGACGCCTCGCTCGTGGCCGACGAGATCGTGCGCGTCGTGGCCCTGCCCCGCGGACAGCGTCCCTACCGGGTGCACATCGACCCCGCGAACGACGGCTCCGAAGAGGTCTCGCAGGTAGCCGACCGCATCCGCGCCGAGTTCCTCACCCGCGTCGACCTCGCCGATCTGCTGACCGTCACCGAGTGACCCCACGCGAGGCGGGGAGGGGCTTGACCCCTCCCCGCCTCGCTACCCTCGGCTCTAGACCCAGAAGGAACGACCCATGACCGGCACGACCCCCCGACCCGAGGTTCAGACACCTGCGGCCCAGGCCCCCACGGGCCAGGCCCTCACGGTCTCGACCCCCACGATCCAGCCACCCACGACTCCGGCGCACGGCGATACGGCCCCGGCCCGCGGCGAGGCGGAGTCGGGCGGAGCGCCGCGGCGCGGCCGCGGTCGCCGCCCAGCCGACGAGGTGCGCGCGGACGTGCTGCGCACCGCCGGCGCCCTGCTGCTGGAGGAAGGCATCGCCGAGCTCACCTTCGAGCGCGTCGCGCGCCTCTCCGGCGTGAGCAAGACCACCATCTACAAGTGGTGGCCCTCCCGCGGGGCTCTCGCGCTCGACGGGTACTTCCACGCGGTCGAGAACACCCTCGCCTTCCCGGACACGGGCGACATCCGTGCGGATCTGACCGCACAACTGCGCTCCTTCGCCCGGGTGATGACCCGGACGGCGGCCGGCAGGGTCCTCACCGAGCTGATCGGCCAGGCCCAGACCGACGTCGACCTCGCCACGGCGTACCGCACGCTCTACTCCTCTGAGCGGCGCCGGCTCGCCGCAGAACGGCTGGGTGTCGCCAGGGAGGCGGGCCAGCTACGCGCCGAGGTTGATGTACAGGTCGTCGTCGACCAGCTCTGGGGCGCCGTCTACCATCGCCTGCTGATCCCCGACGAGCCCGTGACGGATGCCTTCATCACGGCCCTGGTCGGCAATCTGCTCGACGGCATCGCCGCGCGCTGAGCAGGACGCATCACACGCCGCCCGCACCCACCAGGCGCCGAGACTTGAGCCAATCTTGAGGTTTTCCCGCGCTGACGGTGAATGGGCGGCGGAAAGATGGCTTCCGTCGCACTGTCGCGATTGCTCTCAACCCCACCCGGCGCCTTCTTCCCCCCTTGAAGGCGCCCGCGCCTGTCGGGCGTTGGTCGGAACGCTCGATGCCGCGTATCGGGCCCCCGCGGTGCCTCCTCCGAAGCCCGCAGGGGGCCTGATACGGAGGCGGTTGCCGGCCGGACCGCCCCGGCCCCTAGCTGCCCTCCGGGTGCACGCTCGTGCTCGCCGCAGCGATGACCCGGTCCGACTGGGTGAACACGGTCTTCGTCCCGCCCGGAGTCAGCTCGGCGGCGATGGCGGTGTCGACGTGCAGTTCTCCGAATGAGGGGAACGAGATCGCCAGGCTCGCCGGCGGGGTCCCGTGCTCGCGCTCGTGGACGACGGCCGCGGTGTGGAGCAGCAGCATGCCCGGCAGATGGTCGACGGGGTGGTCGAAGAAGAACGGGTCCGCCTCGTTCACGCCGAGCCGCGCGACGAGGTGCGACCCGTCCCGCTCCGGCTGCAGCATGAGCTCGGTGCTCGCGGAGCGCACATCATCGGTGAGCCGCACGGCGTTGCGCCGGGTCGCCTGATAGTCCCGGTCGCCGAGCACCTGCGCGTCAACGTGGCCCGAGGCCACCCCGGGCAGGCGGTAGTCGACCTCCAGGATGTGGGGCACCCCCTTGCGCAGCTGCGTGCGCGTGAAGGTCACCTCGAGCTCGCCCTCGAGCGCACCGAAGCGGGGGAAGCGCAGCGAGTCGGTCTCGACGTTCACGCTCATCGCCGAGACGAGGAAGTGCGCCGCCTGCCCCATCCCGAGCCCCGCGACGCAGATCGCGAGCCCCGCCTGCCGGAACGACTCCGCGAGGAGGGTCAACGGAATGCGGTCGGGGACCGGATGGCACAGCCAGTGGCTGCGGGGCAGCTCGACGTCGGCCCGCCAGGTCTGCGCCGTCTCCTGCTGGATCGCCCAAACAAGGGACTCGGACCGGGTGGAGCGATGGGCGGCACTTCGATCGATGAGTGGCAAGAGACGCACCTTCAGCTTGCTCAACTCGCGTCGAACGCGGCGCGCCGTTTGGGTCGACACGCACGCATCTGGCCGGTCGGGATTGCCGGCAGGGCGAGAATTCCTCCAGCCTAGCTATGAGCTTGCTGATTCCGGCAACGCGACAATGAACCTCATCACCCCAGTCAGGGTTGCATCGGTAACGTCGGGAGGGGGGTCGTGCCGGCACGCAGGGGCAATCGCACGATGAATGTCGAGCCGTGACCCGGTTCGCTCGTGACACCGATCGTGCCGCCGTGCGCATCCACGATCGTCTTGACGATGGTCAGACCGATGCCGACGCCCTGGATCGCCGCATCGCGCACGTCGCGCGCCCGGAAGAAGCGGTCGAACAGGCGCGATTGATCCGTCCTGCTGATGCCGCGGCCGGTGTCGGCCACCGTGAGGACCACGAAGTCCTCCTCGCGGTCGAGGCTGACGGTGATCGTCCCGCCATCCGGGGTGTACTTGACGGCGTTGGAGATCAGGTTGTCGACGATCTGCTTGACACGGCCGCTGTCGATGTGCGCGAGTACGGAGGTCTGCGGCAGCCGCAGCTCGAGCCGCTGGTGGGATGCCCCCACCGCCGGTCGGAAGCCGGAGACCGACTGCGCGAGCAGCGCCGAGAGGTCGGCCGGCTCGATTCGCAGCGTCAGCTCGCGGGTGCTCGTGCTGAGCAGATCGCGGATCAGTGCCAGCATCTGCTCGGTGCTGCGCTGGATCGTGCGGAACTCCTTGCCGAAGCCGAGTCCCTCGACGTCGAAGCCGTCGTCGATGAGGTCCAGGTAGCCGACGATCGACGTCAGCGGCGTGCGCAGTTCGTGCGAGACGGTGGCGAGGTACTCCTCGCGGATCTCGATCGCGTTGGCGAGGTCCGTCACGTCGTAGGTCACGACCGCCGAGCCGAGGCGCTCGCCGCCCGGCCGCGTGATGACGTGCGCCTCGGTGACGATCGCGCGCTGCTCTCCCTCCGGGTCGCCGATCCAGTAGATGAGGCCGCGCTGATCGCCCTCGAGCGTCTCGGAGATGATGTTCTTGTCCTGCTTGACCCGGGTGCGGCGGTCCGAGGCGTAGACGTGCGCGCTGAGCCCCGTCTCCGCGTCGAAGCCGGTCAGGGTCAGGAACTCCTCGACCATGCGGTTGTTGAGCTTGGGTCGGTTGTCGATGTCGTAGAACAGCACGCCCACGTTCACCGAGTCCGCGATCGAACGGATGACGACGCCGAGGTCGTCCATCTCGTCCACGAGCCGCTGCAGTTCGGCCGAGGTCTCGTGGAGCCGCTTCTGCGCGAGACGTTCGCGCTCCTGGAGCCGGAGCTCATCGGCGGCGCGTCCCACCTGCATCCCCAGGTAGCCGATCAGCTCGCGCTCGAACCGGGTCCGTCGCGGCGGCGTGTCCGTGTCCGCGAGCAGCAGCGCGCCGATCGAGGCGTTGTCGGACACGATCGGCACGGCGATGGCGCGACGTGCCTCACGGCCGAAGAGCGCGGCGACGAGCGCGGCGTCATGCTCCTGGTCGAGATCGATCGTCCGATGGGCCGCCGAGCGCGCGGCCTTCCGCAGCCGCTCGCCGAGCTGGTCGCGGGCGGCGGCGAGCACGCCGGCATCCGACCCCGCTTGCGAGCTCCACCCCAGATCCGCCAGCCCCTCCGCGGCCGCCGAATCGGCGGCCGGGGCGAACACGGCGACCGCCGCCGCGTGGCCCTCGAAGAGGCGCGGGAGCTCGGAGGTGACGACGCGGCCGAGCTTCGCCAGGGTGGGCGCCCCGTGCACGAGGCCGGTCAGCTCCAGGCTGCGCGCCCGGAGCTGCTCCGCGGCCGCGAGCCGGGTGTGGCGGCGCAGGCACCGCTCGCGCAGGACCGTCACCCGCAGCGACAGCTGCTCGGGGACGTCGTCGCAGAGGATGAAGTCCCGTTCGACGGCGGCGGTGAGCTCGTCGGGATCGAGCTCGGAGGCGGACTCGGCGACGAGGAGCACCGGCGAGTGCCGCGGCGGCGCGACGCCGACTTCCACCCGCGCGACGTCGGCCCCGAGCTCCGCCGCGTCCAGCGCGGAGCGCGCTGCCCGGGCGCAGGCCTCGTTCACCGCGAGCACAACGATCGTCGGCGGCATGACAGCAGCCGGCCGCGGCAACGGCATCGGCCATCCGGTGCCGCGAAGCGTTGATTCCGGCATTGCCGCGCTCCTCTCCCGGCGCGAGGCGCGGAGCGAAGGACCTCGCCGCCACGACCACAATATCGCCGCGCAGCGGTGTTTCCACAGCGATCGGAACCGCAAGTCCCCGGGCATTTCTGAGCAGGCCTTGAGCCGTTGCTGCGGTGAAAGTGCTGCCGCCCGCGACAGACTCGTGATGGCTGCCGCAGCGAGGCGACATGCTCTCGACCCAGTTGGGGGCGCCTCCAACCCGAATGAAGGCGCCCCCACCCCCCCTTTTTTTATGTCCGAGATGCTCTCAACCCAAATGAGGCCTCATCGGCACACGGCTGATCCGAAGACCACTCCGTGGATCTCCAGAGTATCGGGCCTGGTTCGAGTTATCCACACCAGAACCGTCCGAATGACCTGCGAACTACCCCCGAAACGTGGGGGGCGGGGCCTCTCGGCACCCGCGACTCACTTCCGGACGGCCGCCAGACGGTAGCCGACGCCGCGCACCGTCTCGATGAGGTACGGCGTCGAGGCGTTGTCCGCGAGCTTCTTGCGGAGGTTGCCGATGTGGACTTCGACCCCGCGGCGGTCCGCGTCGCCGACGTAGGGGTTGGCGATGTAGCCCTCGCCGCGCAGGAGCCGGGCGAGCTCGTCCTTGCTGCGCACGTTCCGGCCGGACTGCAGCAGCGCGTGGAGCAGCTCGAACTCGCTCCTGGTCAGCTCGACCTCTCCCCCGTTGCGCTTCACGATGTGGGTGTCGGGGTCGAGGGCGACGCCGTTGTGACGGAGCACCTTGTCACGCCGCTCGTGGGCGCCGTCCGAGCGTTCAGCCGGGGCCGGGTCGCCGGCGGCCGCCGGCGCTGCAACGGCCTCAGCGGGCGGGCGGATGGTCCGCGGGCGGCGCAGCATCGCCTCCACGCGGGCGCGCAGCTCGCGGGGACGGAAGGGCTTGAGCACGTAGTCGTCCGCCCCCGAGCCGAGCCCCTGCAGCGCGTCGATCTCCTCATCGCGGGCGGTCAGCATCACGATGTAGGCCGTGCTGATCGCGCGGATGCGCTTGGCCGTCTCGAAACCGTCGATCCCCGGCATGTTGATGTCGATCGTCACGACGACGGGCTGATGCGCGCGCACGGCCGTCACCCCGTCGACGCCATTCGACACGGAGACCACTCCAAGGCCGATCTGTTCCAAGACCGTGCCGATCAGCTGGCGGATGCCGTCGTCGTCCTCGATGACGACGGCGGTCTCGCCCGGACCTGCTTCCATGCCCGGAAGCGTAGCAACCGCGCAGTCCCCGTCCGGCCGCCTGCGAGGGCGGGGTGGGAAGTCATCCCGATTTCACGTTCCCGTTGTCCCCCATGACCCCCTCTTTGGGTAGGCTCACCGACGGAAAACCTTGCCGCACGACGATAGGGTAGACAGACCGGTATAGTCAATAAGTTTCTCCGGGCCACACCCGACAGGCGCTTCCCCCAACGCGCTTGGGCCCCGAGAGCGTCGGACGGTACCGGTCCCTCAACCCGAACCCGAATCTGGGGAGAGCACACCCATGCCACGCCTGAAGGCCCGGCGGCAGTGGGGCGCTGAGACGCGCCTCGAACCGCTGAGCATCGTCCACGACCGTCCGAGCGACGGCAAGATCGCCCGCAGCCGCATTGCGATCGTGCTCACGATCGCCCTGTGGGCGGCCTATGTCATCACGACCATCCTGCGACAGTTCCTCAACAACGGCGCCGGCAGCTTCCGCTTCACGATGGAGGCCGTGGCCTACCTCGCCATCGTCACCCTGCTCTGCCTCTCGGCGCTGATGTACCTCGTCGCCCGCGCCGGCGCGTTCCAGCGCTTCGCGCAGCATGAGCGCGTGCCCCGTGCCGAGCTCGAACGACACTTCTCGGAGCATCCCGCGACGATGACGGTCCTTGTGCCGTCCTACGCCGAGGAGCCGGGCGTGATCCGCGCGACCCTCCTGTCGGCGGCGCTGCAGGAGTTCCCCGAGGAGCGGGTGGTGCTGCTGCTCGACGACAGCCCCTCGGCCACCGGCGCGGACGCAGAGCGGATCGCGCACACGATCGCGCTCGTGGATGACATCCGCGAGCTCCTCGAGGACCCGCGCCGCCACGTCCGGGCGGCCCTGGACGCCTTCGCGCGCCGCACCGACGCACGCGGCGAAGCCGGCGACGGGCCGGTCGACGCGGAGGAGCTCACGGCCGTGGCATCCGTCTACTCATGGTCGGGGCAGTGGCTGCGGGGCATGGCCAGCGCCGAGCAGATCGACGACCACGTCGACGTGTTCTTCGTCGAGCAGGTGCTCGAGAAGCTCGCCGAGGAGCTCGAGCTCACCGCCACGGCCCTCGCGGCGGCAGCCGGCGACGACGCCGGGCTGAGCGCCTACCGCGTGGCCGAGCTGTACCGACGCCTGGTGTGGACGTTCACCGCCGAGATCGACGTCTTCCAGCGCAAGGCGTGGGCCTCGCTGTCGCACGAGGCCAACAAGGCGATGAACCTCAACTCCTATCTGGGGCTCATGGGCCGCCACTTCCGCGTCGAGCAGACGCCGAACGGGCCCGCGCTGCTGCCGAGCAGCGCCGCGAAGGCCACGGTCTCGTTCCCGGACAGCGAGTTCGTGCTCACCCTCGACGCGGACTCGCTGCTGCTGCGCGAATACTGCCTGCGTCTGGTCTACTTCCTGCAGCAGCCGGGCAACGAGCGGGTCGCCGTCACGCAGACCCCGTACTCCTCGTTCCGCGGCGCGAGCTCACGCATCGAGCGCCTGGCCGCCGCCACGACTGACGTGCAGCACATCCTGCACCAGGGCATGACGTACTACGACGCGACCTTCTGGGTGGGCGCCAACGCCGTGATCCGCAAGACCGCGCTCGACGACATCGTCGAGACCGAGCACGTCGGCGGATTCGAGGTGCGCCGGTACATCCAGGACCGCACCGTGATCGAGGACACCGAGTCGAGCATCGACATCGCCGCGCACGGCTGGTCGCTCGTGAACTATCCAGAGCGCCTCAGCTACAGCGCGACCCCGCCGGACTTCGGCTCGCTCATCGTGCAGCGCCGACGCTGGGCCAATGGCGGGCTGCTGATCATCCCGAAGCTCGTCGCTCAGCTGCGCGAGCGGCGGCGGCAGGGGCGGCGGATGCGCGCCACCGAGTTCATGCTGCGCCTCAACTACACCGGCTCGATCGCCTGGTCCAGCTTCGCCCTGCTGTTCCTGCTCGCCTACCCCTTCGACAGCCGCCTGCTGAGCGTGCTCGTGCTCGCGGCCGCGCTGCCGTACTTCATCTCGATGGCGAGCGACCTGCGCTACAGCGGCTACAAGTG
>DASWPQ010000070.1:0-119972 GCA_036398375.1 Gryllotalpicola sp. | reverse complement strand
CCACCCACACGCCCACCGTCCGCACCGCCGGACTCGACGTCCTCGCCTGAGCGACGCTCGCCCGCACAGGCAGAACCGAAGGGAACGACCATGCCGATCGACGGCATCACCGGCAGTGTGGACCAGGCCGCGCAGGCCGCGGCCCTCGCCGCGAACGCCTCCTCGAAGAAGTCGCAGACGATGGACTCCGAGGTGTTCATGAAGCTGCTCGTCACGCAGCTGCAGAACCAGGACCCGTCGAGCCCCATGGACACCGACCAGATGATCTCGCAGACCACCCAACTGGCGATGATGGAGCAGCTCACGAACCTCTCCACCACCCAGACCGAGGGCTTCGCGCTGCAGATGCGCGTCGCGGCCTCCGAGCTCATCGGGCGCCAGGTGAGCTACGCGAACTCCGACGGCGACACCGTCTCGGGCACCGTCAGCTCGGTCAGCTTCGCCGGCGCGGTGCCGACCGTCACGGTGGGCAACGACCAGATCCAGCTCGACGCGCTGACCGGCATCGCCGACCCGTCGGCCCCCGCCGACCCATCCGACCCGTCCGACCCGTCGGCCCCCGCCGATCCGTCCGACTCCTCCCCCGCCTCCGTCTGAAGGGACTGAATCATGCTCCGCTCGCTCTACTCGGGAATCTCCGGCCTGCAGGCCCACCAGACCATGCTCGACGTCACCGGCAACAACATCGCCAACGTCAACACGGTCGGCTTCAAGTCCTCCGCCGTCGAGTTCGAGGACACGCTCTCGCAGCTGCTCAGCGGCGCGACCGCGCCGAACGCCCGCATCGGCGGCACCAACCCGGCGCAGGTCGGCCTCGGCGTCAAGGTGGCCGGCATCACGACCAACTTCACGGAGGGCTCGGCCGAGTCCACGGGCAAGCCGACCGACCAGATGATCAACGGCGACGGATTCTTCGTCGTCAGCGTCGGCGGGACCAACCAGTACACCCGCGCCGGCGACTTCGACTTCGACGCCAACGGGCGGCTCGTCTCGCCCTCCGGCGGCCTCGTCCAGGGCTGGTCGGCCGATGCGGCCGGCAACATCAACGCGGGCGGCGCGCTCGGGGACATCGTGCTGCCGACGAACTCGGTCGTCGCGGCTGCGGCCACCACCTCGGCGCAGTTCTCCGGCAACCTGCCGTCGAACGCGGACGCCGGCACCGTCGTCAGCCGCGACATCGACGTCTACGACCAGGACGGCACGAAGTCCACGCTGACCCTCACCTTCACGAGCGACGGCGCGGGCAACTGGGCCGTGAACGACGGGGTGAACGACATCGGCACGCTCACCTTCAACGACGGCGTGCTCTCGAGCGCCGGCACCCTCACGACCGGCGGCGTCACGGTCGACGTGTCGAAGGTGTCGGGCTACAGCGACCTCTCCACCCTCTCGCTCGACGGCCAGGACGGCCACGGCGCCGGCACCCTGACGAGCTACTCGATCGGCGCCGACGGCACCATCAGCGGCACCTACAGCAACGGCGTCGTCCAGGCCATCGCCCGCATCGCGATCGCGAACTTCACGAACCCGGCCGGACTGCAGAAGGCCGGAGGCTCGTTCTACACCCAGTCCCCCGACTCGGGCGCCATGACGCTCGGCAGCGCGGGCGACCCGGGCTTCGGCGACCTGAGCGGCGGCTACCTCGAGGCGTCCAACGTCGACCTGAGCCAGGAGTTCACCAACCTCATCGTCGCGCAGCGCGGCTTCCAGGCGAACGCCCGCATCATCACCACGAGCGACTCCGTGCTGCAGGAGCTCGTCGACCTCAAGCGGCAGTAGGCCCCGCCGTGATCGTCGTCACGCGGCTGACCGGCGAGGCGCTCGCCCTGAACCCCGATCTCATCGAGCGGATCGCCGAGAACCCCGACACGACCGTCCACCTCGTCGACGGCTCCAGCCACCTCGTGCGGGAGCCGATGACCGAGGTCATCGACCGCATCCACACCGCCCGCGCCGACGTGCTCGCACGTGCCGCGGCCGCGGCAGACAAGGAGTGATCCCCCGCCCATGGACATCGCACTGATCCTCGGCATCCTCGGCGCCTTCGGCGCGCTCGCCGCCATGCTCACGCTCGAGGGGCAGCACCTCACCGCGGTGCTGCTGCCGGCGCCCATGATCATGGTGCTCGGCGCGACGATCGCCGTCTCCTTCGCCAGCGGCACCGTCGGCGACTCCGTGCGGGCCATGCGCTCCATCCCGGCCGCCTTCCGCGGCAAGACCGGCAAGCCGGCCGAGGCGATCGAGCAGCTCGTCGGCATCGCCGAGAAGGCCCGCCGCGACGGGCTGCTGTCGCTCGAGACGGATGCCGCCGAGGCGGAGGACCCCTTCCTGAAGCTCGCGCTGCAGAACCTCGCCGACGGGGTGGGCGAGGAGGAGCTGCGCACGCTGCTGGAGGAGCAGGTCGCCGCCCAGGAGCGCCAGGGCAAGGCCGCGGCCAAGTGGTTCAAGACCGCCGGCGGCTACGCCCCGACGATCGGCATCATCGGCACCGTCGTCTCCCTCACCCACGTGCTCAGCAACCTCAGCAGCCCCCAGCACCTCGGCCCGCTCATCGCGAGCGCCTTCATCGCGACCCTCTGGGGCCTGCTCTCTGCCAACTTCCTCTGGCTGCCGATCGGCGACCGGCTCGACCGGCTCACCGACATCGAGTCCGAGCGCATGCAGCTCGTGCTCGAGGCCGTGCTCGCCATCCAGGCCGGCGCGGGCCCCCGCCTGCTCTCCGAGCGCCTGACCGCGATGGTGCCAGCCGCCCACCGCCCCAAGCCCGAGAAGGAACCGCAGCCGCAGGACGACGAGTTCGAGGACGCCGCCTGATCATGGCCGCCCGCCGCCGCAGCCGCAGCCCCGTCTCGTCCGAACGCCACGTCGACGAGCGATGGATGGCGTCGTACATGGACATGGTCACGGTGCTCATGTGCATGTTCATCGTGCTCTTCGCGATGTCGACCGTCGACGCCCACAAGTTCCAGGAGCTCAAGGACTCCCTCGCGACCGGCTTCGGCGTCGTGAAGACGCAGAAGGTGGACACCGCGAAGGGCGTGGTCGTGCCCCCGGACCTGGTGGGGAAGGACGGCGAGCTCACCGACCAGCAGCACGCCGCCGCGCTCGAGCTCGCCTCGCTGGAGAAGCTGCGCGACCAGATCGCCGCGGCGCTGAAGGCGCAGGGGCTGCAGAACACGGTGGACTACACGATCGACGAGCGCGGCCTCACCGTGCACCTCGTCGGCGCCGACACCTTCTTCGCCACCAACTCCGCCCAGCTCACGCCGCTCGCGCTGCGGGTGCTCGCGGTGATCGCCGGCCCGCTGGACGGCGTGCGGAACCAGCTCTCGATCGAGGGGCACGCCGACGTGCGGCCGCCCCAGCCCCCGTACGCCACGAACTGGGAGCTCAGCAGCAGCCGGGCCGTGGCCGTGCTGCGCGAGCTCGTCGAGCACGGGCGCGTCACGCCGGCGCGCGTCGGCGCGGTCGGCTACGGGGACGCCCGGCCCGCGACGTCCGGAACGAGCGATCAGGCGCTCGCACAGAACCGCCGCGTCGACATCGTCGTCGTGAGCGGCCAGCCCGACGAGGTGCGCGATCTGATCCCCGCACTCGTGGCAGCACAGAAAGCAGCGGAGGCGAAAGGCTGATGAGCATCCTTCCCGCGGACACCGCGTACACGCACTATGATTTCCGGCGGCCGACGACCCTCGCCCGCGACCAGTCCCGCGCGCTCGAGCTCGCCTTCGAGACCTTCGGGCGGCAATGGGGCACCCAGCTGACGGCGAAGACCCGCGCACGCTCGCAGGTGACCTTCGAGTCCGTCGCCATCCGCACCTACGACGAGTACGCGCGCTCGCTGCCGCCGACGACCGCGATGCTGCTCGTCGGGCTCGAGGCCTCGCCCTCCGCCGCCCGCGGCATCGTGCAGTTCCCCATCCCGGCCGCCCTCGCCTGGATCAGCCGGATGCTCGGCGGCACGGAGACGATGTCGCCGGACGGCGGCCCCGCCGAACTGCCCGAGCGCGCCTTCACGCCGGTCGAGCAGGCGATCGTCCGGCGGCTGCTCGACGACACGATCGACGACCTGCGGTACTCCTTCGGCGCGCAGCTGCCGGGCGGCGTCACCTTCGACGGCATCCAGCACAACTCGCAGTTCGCGCAGGCGGCGGCCCCGGCCGACCTCATGATCGTCGCGAGCCTGTGCGTCGCCGCCGCGGAGCGCAGCGACCTCGCGACGGTCGCGCTGCCGGCGGATGCCGTGCTGCCGTCCCTCGTCGGCGTCCCCACCGCTCCGGAGGACGACGAGGCCGAGCGGATGCGCGTGCAGCTCACCGCGGTGCCCCTGCGAATGTCCGTGCAGCTCACGCCGCTGCCGGTGACCGCGAGCCGCGTCATCTCACTCGCGGTGGGCGACGTCATCCGCCTGCCGCACCCCAGCCACCGACCACTGGACGTCGTCGTCGACGGCGTGCCGGTCGCCCGCGCGAGCGCGGGCAGCTCCGGCAGCCGTCTGGCGTGCGTCGTCGTCGACACCCAGGAGACCGAACGATGACCGAGACCTTCGCCGCCGTCGCCGAGACGGCCGCGCTGCGCGAGACCGCGCACGCCGCCGGCCAGCTGCTCGCCCAGCAGCTGCCCACCGTCGCCCGCCTCACCCCCGTCGTCGTCGAGCCGTCGGGCGAGCCGCCCGTCGACGACTGGCTGGCCGGGCATGCCGTGGTCGGCACCTTCGTCGGCGCGGCCTCCTACCGCGTCGCGATCGCGGTGCGGCCCGAACTGCTGCCGACCGCGGGCGACGGCGACTCCGTGGCCGTCGACTACGTCCGCACGGCGCTCAGCGACGCCATGAGCTGCTTCGGCGCCGGGGTCCTCGCCGGGCTGCGCGTCGACGACGCACGCGCGCTCTTCGCGGATGAGGACGCCGCGGTCGTGCGTCTCGACGACAGCGACTCCGTCGCGGGCGCCTTCGCCGTGCTGCAGACCTCCCGCCCGAACCGCGGCGGCGACGTGCTGGAGCGGCTGGGCCGCATCAGCGGCGTCGAGATGGACCTCACGGTGCAGATCGGGCGCACCCGGCTCGCGGTCCGCGACGTGCTCGGGCTCGAGGCCGGCTCGATCGTCGAGCTCGACCGTTCCGCGGGCGCCCCGGCCGACATCCTGCTCAACGGCCGCCTCATCGCCCACGGCGAGGTCGTCGTCGTCGACCAGGACTACGCGGTGCGCATCACGAGCATCGTCGACGCCTCGAACCAGGCGCAGTGATGGGCTCCCTGCTCGCCGCGGTGCGCGTGCTCGTCGCGCTCGCGGTCGTCTTCGGGCTGCTGTGGTACCTCGCCCGCCGGATGCGCTCCGGCCGCGGACCGCGGCGCAACGCGCCCGTGCGCGTGATCGGCCGGGCGGGGCTCGGCGGGAAGGCATCCGTCGTGGTGGTCGAGACGGAGGGACGGCGGATGGTGCTCGGCGTCACCGAGCACGGCGTGGCCGTGCTGCACGACGCGCAGGCGCCGGAGGTCGAGGAGGCCGAGCGGGAGCCCGCGCCGCACCCCGTCGCCCTGCTGCCGTCGGCCTTCGCGGGCCGCACCCAGTGGACCGTGCCGCGGCGAGGCGCCGCCCACGCGGCCGAGCTCGGCCCGCGCGGGTTCGGATCCCGCGGGCTGTGGGGGTCGCGGCAGCGGTGAACATCGACGTCAACGGCATTGACGGGCATCCGACGACCGCCGTCGTCACGCTCATCGGCATCACCCTGCTGTCGGTGGCGCCCGCCCTGCTGCTGATGGTGACCTCGTTCACGAAGGTCTTCGTCGTCCTCGCCATGACCCGCAACGCGCTCGGCCTGAACACGCTGCCGCCCAACCAGGTGATCGCGGGCCTGTCCCTCTTCCTGACCCTGTTCATCATGTGGCCCGTGCTGACGGACATCAACCACCTCGCGGTGCAGCCCTACCTCGGCGGCCACCTGGACTTCACCCACGCGGTCGACGCCGCCCTGGGGCCGCTGCGCACCTGGATGCTGAAGTTCACCCGGCAGAGCGACATCGCCCTCATGACGCGCGTCGCCGACCGGGCGAACCCGGCGGGCCCCGCGGCCGTGCCGACCGCGACGCTCATCCCGGCGTTTATGCTCAGCGAGCTGCGCGCGGCCTTCGTGATCGGCTTCGTGATCTTCATCCCGTTCCTGGTCATCGACCTCGTCGTCGCCGCCGCGCTGCAGTCGCTCGGCATGATGATGCTGCCGCCCGTGATGGTGTCGCTGCCGTTCAAGATCCTGCTGTTCATCCTGGTCGACGGCTGGGGGCTCGTCATCACCGCCCTCGTGAAGAGCTACTCGGGGGTGACCTGATGGACACCGCGGCCGTGCTCGACATCGGCGTGCGCACCCTGGTCATCGCGGCGAAGCTCGCCGCGCCGATCCTCATCACCGCGCTCGCGGTCGGCTTCGCGATCGCGCTGCTGCAGTCGATGACGCAGATCCAGGAGGTGACGCTCTCCTTCGTGCCCAAGCTGCTCGGCATCGCGATCGTGCTCGTGGTGTGCGGGAACTGGATGATCTCCTCCCTCGTGCAGTTCACGCAGCAGCTCTTCGACGACATCCCCAAGCTCCTGGGCGGGTGACGATGGACTTCAGCATCCCCATCGACCTGCACTGGCTCGAGGCGACCCTGCTCGCCTCGGTGCGCATCGCGGCGTTCCTGATCGTCGCGCCGCCGTTCTCCGACCGCGCCTTCCCCGCGACCGTCAAGGCCGCGCTCTCCATGGGCCTCGGCCTCGCGGTCTCCGCCCGGGTGGTGCCTGGTGCGCCGGACTTCACCGACACCGGATTCCTCCTGGCGCTCCCCGGCGAGGTGCTCATCGGCGCCGCGCTCGGCTTCCTCGTCCTCCTCGTCTTCCAGGCCGTGCCGGGGGCGGGCGGGCTGATCGACCTCTTCGGCGGATTCCAGATCGCCGCCGCCTACGACCCGCAGCTGAACCTCAACGGCGCCCAGTTCGCCCGCCTCTTCCAGATGACGGCGATCGCGCTCGTGTTCTCCTCCGGCGCCTACCAGCTCGTGCTCGGCGGCCTCGCGAACACCTTCCGCAGCCTGCCCGTCGGGCATCCGTTCCCCTCCGGCCTCACGGCGAGCACGATGGCGCAGCAGCTCAGCGGCGTGTTCACGGCATCCGTGCAGATCGCCGGACCGCTGCTCATCGTCCTGTTCCTGGCCGACCTGGGCCTGGGCCTGCTCACCAAGGTCGCGCCCGCGCTCAACGCCTTCTCGATGAGCTACCCGGTGAAGATCCTGCTCACCCTCTCGCTCGGCTCGACCGTGTTCCTCGCAGTGCCGGCCGCGGTGCAGAACCTGACCGGCGATGCGATCCGGCTGCTGGCGGGGGTGAGCTGATGTCGGACGCGCAGGAGCGCACCGAGAAGGCCACCGAGCGGCACCTGCGGGAGGCGCGCCGCAAAGGCCGCCTGTCCCGCTCCCAGGACCTCCCCTCCTGGGTGGGGCTCGGCGCCGCCGCGCTGATGCTTCCCCTCGTCATCGGCACGGCGACGAGGGCCGCCGTCGCCCAGCTGCTGCGCGTCGCCGACATCATCGCCGACCCCGACCCGGCTGCGGCGCTGCCCGCGCTGAGCGCTGCGCTGGGCACGGTGCTGCCGAGCATCGCGCTCCTGCTCGCGGCCGTGGTCATCGCCATCATCGCGAGCTCCCTCGTCCAGGGCGGCCTGCGCATGCGGCCTCCGAGCGTGAAGTTCGACCATCTCGACCTCGTGAAGGGCCCCGGCCGGATGTTCGGGCCGCAGGCGCTGTGGCAGGGCGCGAAGTCGCTGCTCAAGATGGCCGCCGTCGGCCTCGCGCTGTGGCTCGTGGTCCGCTCGCTGCTGCCCGAGCTGCTCGCCGCCGGCTCCCACACGGTCGCCCAGCTCCTCGGCGTCAGCGCGAACGCGATCACCGGCCTGCTTGTCGCGGCGATCGGCGCGGGCCTCGTCATCGCGGGCTTCGATGTGCTGATGGTCATGCGCCGCAACCGCCGGCACACGATGATGACCAAGCGCGAGATGCGCGACGAGGTGAAGAACAGCGAGGGCGACCCGCTCGTGCGCCAGCAGCGTCGCTCCCGCCATCTCGCGACCTCGCGCGGTCACATGATCCAGGCCGTGGAGGGGGCATCCGTCGTGCTCGTGAACCCCACGCACGTCGCGGTCGCGCTGCAATACGAGCCCGGATCCTCCGCGCCGCGGGTCGTGGCGAAGGGGGCGGGGCAGGTCGCCGCCCGCATCCGCGCCGAGGCGGCGAAGCACCGTGTGCCGCTCGTGCGCGACGTCCCGCTCACCCGCGCGCTGCACGCCGCCGTTCCCCTGGGGCGGGAGATCCCGCCCGAGTTCTACACGCCCATCGCCCAGGTGCTCGCCTTCGTCGCGCTGCTCAAAGCGCGCGGAGCGGCCACCGGCGTGCGCGACAACCCGCATGCCGCCCACTTCGACGGAGCCGAATCATGAACCGCCACTTCTCCCGCATCGCGATCCCGCTCGGCGTCGTCGCGATCGTTATGCTGCTCGTGCTGCCGGTGCCGAGCTGGCTGCTCGACGCGCTCATCGCGGTCAACCTGCTGTTCGCGCTGCTCATCCTGCTCACGACGATGTTCGCGCGCCGGCCGCTCGACTTCTCGGTCTTCCCCTCGCTGCTGCTCGTCGCGACACTGCTGCGGCTCGGCCTCAACGTCGCCTCGACGCGGCTCGTGCTGCTCGACGGCTTCGCGGGCGATGTCATCCAGACCTTCGGCCATGTCGCGGTGGGCGGCTCCATCGTCGTCGGCGCCGTCGTGTTCCTGATCCTCGTCGTCATCCAGTTCGTCGTGGTCACGCGGGGTGCCGAGCGCGTCGCGGAGGTGGGCGCGCGCTTCACGCTCGACGCCATGCCCGGCAAGCAGATGGCAATCGACGCGGACCTCTCGGCCGGCCTCATCTCCGACACGCAAGCGCGCGCCCGGCGTGCGGAGGTCGCGGCGGAGGCGGACTTCTACGGGGCGATGGACGGCGCCTCGAAGTTCGTCAAGGGCGACGCGATCGCCGGCATCGTCATCATCGTCGTGAACATCATCGGCGGGCTCGCCGTCGGAATGCTGCAGAACGGCATGTCCATCGGCGACGCCGTGCAGAAGTACACGCTGCTCACGATCGGCGACGGGCTCGTCTCGCAGATCCCCGCGCTGCTCATGGCCGTCTCGACGGGCATGATCGTCACCCGCGGCGGTGCGGAGGACGAGCTCGGCTCCTCGGCGGCCGCGCAGCTCACCCAGTCGCAGATCGCGCTGTTCATCGCGGGCGCGGCGGCGATCCTGCTCGGCTTCATCCCGGGCATGCCGTGGCCCGCCTTCGTGATCGTCGGCGGCGGCCTGATGGTGCTCGCGTGGCGCATGAAGAGCAGGTCGGATGCCGCGGCGAAGAGCGCGGAAGCGGCGCGGACCGTGCCGCGCGCCGCGGGCGACAGCCCGGAGGACCTCATCGAGCAGATGCGCGTGCACGCCCTGGAGGTGCTGCTCGCCCCGGACCTCATCGACCTCGTCGGCGGGGCGGACGACCTGCTCGGCCGGGTCAAGGCGCTGCGCAAGAAGATCGCGCTCGACCTCGGCTTCATCGTGCCGCCCGTGCGCACCCGTGACGCCGTCGACCTGCAGGCGTCGACGTACGCGATCCGGGTCGCCGGGGTCGAGGCCGGGCGCGGCCAGGCGCCGTCCGGCCGGCTGCTCGCGCTCGGCGAGCAGCTCGGCGGACTTCCCGGCACGACGGTCGTCGAGCCCGTGTTCGGGCTGCCCGGGAAGTGGATCCCCGCCGAGCAGCGTCACGCGGCGGAACTCGGCGGAGCCACCGTCGTCGACCGGGTCTCGGTCGTCGTGACGCACCTCTCCTCGATCATCACGGCCAACGCGGCCCGGCTCCTCACCCGCGAGGACGTGCGGGTGCTCACGGACGCCGTGCGCGCGACGAGCCCTTCGGCGGTGGATGAGCTGATCCCGAGCCCGCTCTCGCTCGCCGAGGTGCAGCGGGTGCTGCAGGCGCTGCTCGCGGAGCAGGTCGCGATCAACGACCTGCCGCGCATCTACGAGGCCCTCGCGCTCACGGCGCGCAGCACGACCGACCCGGAGACGCTCGTCGAGGCGGCGCGCGAGGGGCTCGGCGCCGCCATCGCCGCGCGCTATGTGAACGAGGGGGTGCTCGAGGTGCTGATGATCGACCCGGGCACGGAGCAGAGCATGCTCGAGGCGCTGCGCCCCTCCCCGCTCGGCTCGCAGATCGTGCTCGACCCGGCCGGCCATCAGCAGCTCACCGCCTCGCTCGCGCGCAGCGTGGAGGATGCCGCCCGGGCCGGCCGCAACCCGGTGCTGGTGTGTGCGCCGCAGCTGCGCCCCGCGGTGCGGCGGCTCGTCGCCGCGCAGACCGCCGAACTGGCCGTGCTGTCCTATAACGAGGCGACCGCCGTCGAGGGCACGACGATCGAGACGGTCGGGGTCGTCCGCATCGCCCAGCCCGCCTCGCTCTCCTGAGCCCCGCGGGGCGATCCCGCGCCCGCGGCCCGCGGCGGCCCGCGCCCTACGATGGAGATGCCCCCGGTCAGGAGGACCGGGGCACACGATCAGGAGGATCACCGTGCTCGTGCTCACCCGCAAGATCGGCGAGTCCGTCGTCATCGGCGAGAACATCACCGTCACCGTGATCGACGTCAAGGGCGACACGGTGCGGGTCGGCATCGACGCGCCCCGCGAGGTCTCGGTGAAGCGCTCGGAGATCCTCGAGCAGATCGCGGCGGAGACCGCCGAGGCCGCGGCGGCGACGGATGCGGCATCCGTGCTCGCCCTGCTGCGCAAGCCGGAACAGCGCTAGCCGGAGCAGCGCGGACCAGCGGAACCGGCTCGATTCAGCGGATGCCGCGCCGCCAGACATCCGTCATATCGACCAGGCTCCGCCGAATCGGCGCAGCCGCCGACGGGCCGCTACCCCGCGAGCACCTCGCCGAGCGCGGCGCGCAACGGCCACCTGGTGCCGTCCAGCACGAGCTGCGCGGCCGCACGGGTGCGGCGGTTCACGACGATCGGGGCCATCAGGTTGAGGGTCGGCTCCCCGTCGGCGGGGTTGACGACGACGTAGAGCTCGGCGTCGTCGGGCCCGGCGAGCCCGAGCGCCGCGGCCTGCTCGTCCGCGACCTCCGGCTGATACGAGGGCAGCACCTCCCCCGCGACCACGAACAGCCGCTGCGTGCCGCCCTGGGAGCGGAGGGTGAACAGGCCGGCGTCGACCGGCTCGAGCTCATACTCCGTGCCGGGCAGGCCCGCGAGCGGGGACAGCAGCGTGACGGCGCTCACCGCAGGAAGTCCGACAGGTTCGACTGCATCGTGTTGGAGATGACGAGCAGCGCGGCCTGGTAGACGTTGTTCTGGTTCGTCAGGTTGATGATCGCCTGCGCCGTGTCGACGTTCTCGACGGCGGTGCGCTGCTGCGTGAGCGAGGTGGCGGCGGACGCCTGCGCCGTCGTCGCCGCCTGCAGCATGTTCTCGACCGAGCCGACCGCCGCCTGGGCGGCGCCGACGGACTGCTGCGCGGCATCCATCTGCGCGACGCCGTACTGGACCGGGTCGCCCGCCCGCAGATCGGAGATGATGCCGTCGAGCTGCGCGAACAGCGAGCTGCCGCCCTGCCCGTACACGGCGGTGCCGTCGAGGTCCACCCGGGTGGACTGGCCGGGACCGATGCGCCGGGTGACGCCCGCGCCGCTCGTGCCCGTGTAGCTGTAGTCGGGGGTGAAGGCGACGCCCGCGTCCGAGGTGCCGGCGAACACGCTGCGCCCGCCGACGGTCGTGTTCGCCTGGGCGAGCAGGCCGTCGCGGATGCTGGAGAGCTGGTCGGCGAGGGCGTCCAGCGCGTCCTGGTCGTTGCTGCCGTTCGTGGCCTGGATGACGAGGTCGCGCGCCGTGCGGATGAGCGTCGAGCTCTGGCTGAGCGCGGAGTCCTCCGCCGTCGCCCACGCCGTGCCGTCGCTGATGTTGCGCGCGTACTGGTTGTTCTCCGCCTGCTTGCCGCGCAGGGCGAGCGAGGTCACGGCGCCCGCTGGATCGTCCGAGGGGCGCTGGATGGCGAGCCCCGTCATCGCCTGCTGCTGCGCTTTGGCGAGGGAGGAGAGCGCCGACTGCAGATTCCGCGACTGGTTCGCGTAGATGGCCTGATCGGTGATGCGCATGCTCATGAGAGTGTCATGCTCCTGGATTCGAGGGTCACTGGATGCCGACCAGGCCGGTGTGGTTGATCAGCGTGTCCAGCAGCTGGTCGACCGTCGTCATGACCCGGGCGGCCGACTGGTAGGCGGACTGCTCGGTGACCATGTCGAGGTTCTCCTGATCGGTGTCGACGGAGGAGACCGACTGCTGGGCCGTCGTCGCGCTCTGCAGCGACGCGCCCGCGAGCGCGTCCTGCTGCTGGGCCGACTGCGAGGCCGTGCCGACGGAGGAGACGAGCGCGGCCCACAGGGCGTCCGGCGAGCCGTCCGCCGCGCCGAGCTGGGAGATCTCATCCGCCTTCGAGCCGTCGAGCGGACCGGCGCCGGGGGCGGCGACGGCGATGTCATCGCGGGTGGTCGGCACGACCGAGAGGCCGAGCGCCGCGGGGACGCCCGCGGCGAGGGCGAAGAAGTCGAGGCCGGTGCGGCCGTCCGTCGTCGCGGCCGTCTCGTGCACGGCGTTGACCTGACTCGCGAGGGCCGTGGCCAGCTGGTTGTATGCCTCAGCCGACTGCGCGAGGACGCCGCCCGAGCCGTCCGCCGCTGCCGGGGCGAGCAGCGTCAGGCTCGCCGCGATCTGGCCGCCATCCACATCGATCGCCTGGCCCGGATGGTTCTGCCACTCCAGCTGGACGGGATCGGATGCCGCGCCCTCCAGCGCGCTCGCGCCCGTGACCTGCAGGTGGTTCGACGACTGGCCGGTGACGAGCACGTTGCCCGCGACGAAGACGTCGACGGTGCCGTCGGCCTTCTGGCTCACGCGCCCGCCGACGAGCTGGGCGACCGTCGAGGTGAGCTGGTCGCGCTGGTCCATGAGCTCGTTCGCGGAGGCGCCGGAGGCGAGCGCCTGCTGGATGCTGCCGTTGAGCGCGGCGATCTGATCGGCGGCCTGGTTGACCTGGTCGGCGAGCCCGGCGATCTGGGTGCGCAGCCCGGACCACTGCGAGGCGACCGCCCGGTAGCCGCTGCTCAGCTGGGCGACGAGGCCCTGCGCGTCGGAGAGCACGACCGCGCCGGTGGCGTTCTGGCCGGGGTTGTTGGAGAGGTCCTGCCAGCTCGACCAGAACGCCTGCAGCTGAGCGCCGAGCCCGGTGCTGCCCGGCTCGCCGAGGCCGTCCTCGAGCGTCTGCAGCGCGTTCGCCCGCAGACCCGTGAACCCGGACTGCCCCTGCGCCGAGCGCAGCCGCGCGTTGGCGAGCTCATCGGTGATGCGGCTGATGCCGAGCAGCTGCACGCCCTGGCCCGGGCGCGCCTGCGGCGAGGCGAAGTGGGTCGCCGTCGCGGCGCCGACCGCGCTGCTCTGCTCCAGCCGCTGGCGCGTGTAGCCCGGCGTGCCGGCGTTGGTCATGTTCTGACCGGTGACGTTCAGGGCATCGCGGGCGGCGGTGAGCCCGCTGTATGCGGTCTCGAGCCCGCTGAAGGTGCTGGTCATCAGGACGTGTCTCCTTATCGTGTGCGCGGGCGGGGAAGCCTAGGCGTCATCCTCGAAGAGCAGGGCCGTGCGCGCGGCCGTGTCCGTCATGCCCCTGGCGGTGTAGGTGCCGGCCCCGTCCCCCGTGCCGGCGAGGGACTCCTGCGTGTGCCGCATGGCCTCGCGCAGCATCTGGCCGTTCGCCTCGCGGCGCGCCCCGATCCGTTCGACCGAGGCGAGCATGGCGCGCAGGTGGGAGCCGAAGATCTCCGGCCACGGTCCGTCCGCCGGGGCCGCCTCGATCAGGGAGCGCAGCGAGGGCACCGGGTCGGCGACGCCCCAGTCCTCGGCGAGCGCGTGCACCTCGACATCGCGGATGAGGCCGACGCGGCGCAGCTCGACGGTGACCGCCTCGATCTCGTCGGCGGAGCGCTGCACCCAGCGGGGCGCCCCGGTGCTCAGCAGCGCGCGCTGCACCTCGAGCCGGTATTCGAGCAGGTCGAGCAGCTCACGCTCCTGCCAGAGCAGCGCCGACAACTCGCTCGCACCCATACCCGTGTCCTCCGTCGTGGTCACCGAGCACTATCGGCCTCGAAGCCGGCGGCGTTAGCCCGGTTCCGCCCTCCGGCCAGGTCCTGCGTCAGTCCTGAGCCTATCTTGCGCCCGGCAGGCGGATGGCCGGCAACCGGAGCTGCCGGGCCGTCGATGTGCCGAACCGCCCGTTCCGTCGGGCTGCCGTCCTGTCGGACATGGTCGTTCTCGGTCAATAGCTTGGTAGCGGTGTGGGTCTTGTGAGCGAGGAGAACCTCCGGGCTTAGTGGAGATGTCTGACGTCATCACAACTTGGAGGTTCTCGTGGCTGTCTCGCCGCACACCGCCTCGCGCATTCTGCGACGGGCCGGAGTCCCGCACTCGGCGGATCTGGAGATCACCGACAATGCCGTCGTGTACCGGCAGTCGCTGCGAAAGGTGTGCGCGAGCCTCGGCATCCGGCAGGATCCCATCAGGCCGCGTTGCCCATGGCAGAACGGCAAAGTCGAACGTCTCAACCGCGCCCTGCAGACCGCGTGGGCCTACACGCCAAACGCGGAGCGCGCCCAGCCCTTGCGCCCTGGCTCGAGCACTACAACGCTGAACGACGCCACCAAGCCCTCGGAGACAGATCCCCGACCAGCCGCCTGACACCAACCCGTTGACCAAGTACAACTAAACACGAGATGGCTGACCGACCCGGCGCTCAGACTCGCTCACGCCCAGCAGCTCACCGCCCTCGACAATGGGATCTTGCCGCGCCAGGCTGCGGTGACGGCGAAGGGAGACGCCGGACGGACTGGATCGGAGATCCCGCCTGCTACGGGATGATCGAGTCGACGTAGCCGCCGTCGACACGCACGGCGGCCCCCGTGGTCGCCGAGGCGAGCGGGGAAGCGAGGTAGGCGACCATGTTCGCGATCTCCTGCGGCTCGATGAGCCGTTGCAGGAGGGACTGCGGACGGTGCCGGCGCATGAACTCGCGCTGCGCCTCCTCCCACGGCAGGGCGGGATCGACGAGCTCGTAGACGAAGCGCTCTACGCCACCGGTATGGGTGGGGCCGGCGATGACGGAGTTCACGGTGACGCCGGTGCCGGCGGCATCCTTCGCGAAGCCGCGCGAGACCGCGAGCAGCGCGGTCTTGGAGACGCCGTAATGGATCATCTCCTCGGGGATGACGATCGCCGAGTCGCTGGCGATGTTCAGCACACGGCCCCAGCCGTGCTCCTTCATACCGGGCAGCGTCGCGCGGATGAGGCGGACGGCGGCAAGCACGTTGACGTCGAAGTAGCGCCGCCACTCCTCGTCGGTGATGTCGAGGGCCGGCATGGCGCCGAAGATGCCGAGATTGTTGACGAGGACGTCGACCTCACCGACGGCGGCGAGCGCCGCCGCTACGCCGATTTCGTCGGTGACGTCCCCGGGCGCGGCGACGAGATCCCGCGCGGCGCCCTCCGCTCGCAGCTCGGCGATGGCGACCTCGACGCTGTCGGGGTTGCGGCCGTTGATCGCCACGCGCGCGCCGGCGTCGGCGAGAGTGGCGGCGATCGCGCGCCCGATGCCGTGCGTGGAACCGGTCACAAGCGCGGTCCTGCCGCTGATGTCGATGAGCACGCGGGTGCCTCCCACAGGTGAAGATAACAGGCAGCTGGCGACCGGTGTCGCGGGCGCCCCAACGAACGGCGCGGCCCTGAACGACTTTACTCAGGATCGCCAGACGGCGTGCCAGGGCGACGGGGCGGGCGCAGATCGTATACCGGCGATCTCAGCACGGACTGGCTGGGATGCTCGGGCGGTTCCGCCTGAGCAACGCAGACTGCAGAAAAAGGCCGCCCGGAGCCTGTTCGCTCCGGGCGGCCCCTCGCTACATATGCGGCGACGCGCATCGACGTCGTCAGTGCGCGTTCATGGTGGTGACGAGCTCGTCGTAGTTACCGTTGACCTCGGCGTAACGCATCCACTTGACACCCTCGACGAGCACCTCGGTCACATCGGGCTGGGTCTCGAGAATGGTGACGACCTCGTCGATGTAGTCATCGACTGTGAGGAAGTGCTCCCACGAGGACTGCCCGGGCGTGAGCTCCGTGCGGACCCCGGGCGGGGTGAGCTCGACGACCTTCACCGGGGTGCCGGCCAGCTGCAGGCGCAGCGTCTCGGTGAAGCGGTGGATGAATGCCTTGCTGCCGTTGTAGCTCGGGGTGATCGTCAGCGGCAGGTGCGCGAGGCCGGAGGAGACGGTCATGATCGTCGCGTCGGGGCGGGTCTGCATGTGCTCGACGAACGCAGAGATGAGCCGCAGAGGTCCGAGCACGTTGGTCTGGACGGTGCGCTCTGCCATGTCCAGGAATCCCGCCGTGCGGGTGTCCTCGACCAGCATGACGCCGGCCATCGCGATGACGACGTTCAGCTCCGGATGCGCGGCGAGCACTGCATCCCGTGCCGCGAGCACCGAGGCGTCGTCGGTGGTGTCGATGGTGACGGTGTCGAAGCCGTGCTCCGCCTTCAGCTGGTCGAGCACCTCCGCGCGGCGTCCTCCGATGATGAGGGTGTTGCCCGCGGCCTGCAAGCGCTGGGCGAGGGCCAGGCCGATGCCCGAGGCGCCGCCGGGGATGAAGATCGTGTTGCCGGTGATGTTCACGGGCGAGTCCTTTCGTCGATGGGTACTCATCGAGCCTGCGGCCGGCACAGCGAGAGCGGGAGAGGAGCGGTTATCGACGGACCGCCAGTCCCCGTCTGGCGGTCACCTCTGCGGATCGCCCGGTCCGGGAGGGATCGCGGCTCCCTGGGACAGGCACGTCTCTCGTCCTCATCGCGGCCCCTTCCTAACGTCGTGAGCAGCGCGATGAGCGGCGGAGAGTCCGCCTGGTCATCGCGATATCGGAAAGGGGTCATCATGACCGAATCGAACGAGAAGGTCGTTCTCATCACCGGAGGAACCCGCGGCATCGGCCGGTCGGTCGCGCTGGCATTCGCTCGCACCGGCGCCACCGTCGCCGTCTCGTACACCTCGAACGAAGCCGCAGCCGCTCAGTTCGCCGAGGAGTTGGACGCGCTCGGTGTTCGGCACACCGAGGTGCGTGCCGACTCCGCCGACCCGGAGCAGATCCGCAGCCTGTTCGCGCAGGTGAAGGAGGCCTTCGGCCGGATCGACGTGGTGTACGCCAACGCCGGCATCGAGCTGATCGACACGCCCATCCTGGAGACCACCGACGCCCAGATCGAGCTGCTGCTGAACGTCAACATCCGCGGCACCTTCCACACCCTCAAGGAGGCCGCCAAGGAGGTCGAGGACGGCGGACGCATCATCGCCACCGGCTCCACGATCGCGCTGAACGCCCCCTCGGGTGCGTCCCTGTACTCCGCCACCAAGGGCGCGCTGAGGCCGATGGTCCAGGCCGTCGCCCGCGAGGTGGCCGCCCGCGGCATCACCGCGAACCTCATCACCCCCGGCGTGGTCGAAGGCGCCGGCGTCATCCGTGACCTGCCGCAGGAACAGATCGACCAGTACGCCGCCCTCAACCCCTTCGGCCGTCAGGCCCGCCCGGACGACATCGCACCGGTCGCGGTGTTCCTCGCCTCGCCCGGCGCCGCGTTCATCAACGGCCAGGCGATCGCCGTCGACGGCGGCTCCTTCATGTGAGCCGAAGCCGGCCCACGGCCACACGACGCTGGGGACGGTACGGAACGCACTCACGTCTCGTACCGCCCCAGCGCATCGGCCGGGACGCATGACGTCACGAACATCGTGGGATTGACGCTCCCTTCCTGTGCTCTGTGGAGGCGCAGACAATGAAGAACATGGACCGCACTCAGCTCGCCGACTTCCTGCGTCACCGGCGGGCATCTCTCCGCCCGGAGGACGTCGGTCTGCCAGATGGAGCCCGACGCCGGGTCAACGGTCTGCGCAGAGCGGAGGTCGCCGACCTCACCGGCATGTCCGTGGACTACTACACGCGGCTGGAGCAGGCCCGCGGCCCGCAACCGTCGACGCAGATGCTTGCCGCGCTGGCGCGGGCTCTGCGGCTGACCACGGATGAGCGCGACCATCTCTACCGCCTCAGCGGCCACGCGGCGCCGGAGCGCACCGGCCTCGACACCCACGTGCTCCCCGCACTCCAGCGTGTGCTCGACCGACTCGACGACACGCCGGCGCTGATCCTGTCGTCCCTGGCCGAGACACTGGTGCAGAACCGGCTGGCGACCGTGCTCTTCGGCGACCAGACCTCCTTCACCGGCCTCCAACGCTCGGGCATCTACCGATGGTTCACCGACCCGCGAGAACGGCAGATCTACCCGCCGGAGGATCATGAGCGGCAGGCCCACGCCAACGTCGCCAATCTCCGCTTCGCGTACGGCATCGGCGGCCCGAGATCACGGGCGGCCCACATCGTGAGCGAACTGACCAAGCTCAGCCCCAAGTTCACCGAGCTGTGGGCACGACACGAAGTGTCGAACCGGTTCGAAGACCACAAGGTCCTGCTGCACCCGGAGATCGGGCCCATCGAACTGGACTGCCAGGCGCTCCTGACCGAGGACCAGTCGCAGGCCCTGCTGGTCCTGACCGCCGCCCCGCGCAGCGAGGCCGCCGAGAAGCTCGCCCTCCTGCACGTCCTCGGCCACCAGCAGTTCGCCACCCAGTGAGACGAGCGAAGGCCCGCGGTCGAGTCAGCCCTGTCCGCGCCCAGGAGCCCCTTGAGAACGAAATAGAGCAGGTGGACGGAAGCGGCACCTGGACGGCATCGACCAGGTCGTCTTCTCGCGCTCCACACGTGGCTTGACGACCGGGGAGCACACCACCGTCCAGCAGTGCATCGTGCACCTGATCCGCAACTCGTTCCGGTACGCCGGCCGGCAACAGCGCGACGCGACCGTCAAAGAGCTACGCCCGGTCTCCACCGCCCCCGGCGAGCAGCCGGCCACGGACCGGTTCGCGGAGTTCGTCACCGAATGAGGTGCCAGGTGTTCGGCGATCGTGCCACTGTGGGAGCCCTCCTGGGCGGAGGTCGTGCCGTTCCTGGAGTACGACGTGGAGATCCGCCGGGTCATCTGCACCACGACTGCGATCGAGTCGATCAACGCCCGCTACCGGCGCGCCGCGCGCGCCCGTGGACACTTCCCGAACGAGGCCGCGGCACTGAAGTGCCTCTACCTCATGACACACTCCCCTCCGCGGCGCCAGACCAGCAGCGCGACCCCGGCCAGCACGAGGCCGAGCGCCGACAGGATGAAGGCGGGCGGCACAGCCGTCCCGGTGGAGGCGAGGGCGGCGCCGACCGCGGGGTCGGCCACGGTGAAGGCGACGGCCTGGATCGCCCCGCTCTGTGTGCCGACGAACACGAGGTGGTGCCCGCCTGCGGCCAGGGCAGACAGGTTCAGATCGCTCAATTGCACCAGGCCGTCGACGACGGGAGCGACACCCAGGTCGATCGGGGTCGAATAGGCGAAGACCTCGACGGTGCTGTCTGCTCCGGAGTGCCACGGCAGCGAGCCGGAGAACGGCGCGGACGGGTCGACGGCGTCGAGGGACGCACCGGCCGGCGCCTGGAACGCGGCGGTGTCCACCGCGACGTCGACGCCCCGCGCGGCGAAAAGCTGGTCCAGCTGGGCGCTGTCCGCTGCGGGCGCCTGGGCGCTCGTCGCCGTGGGCGACGGCGCGCCCGCAGGCGCCGAAGGCGAGGGCGAGACGGTGGGCCCGGGGGACGTCGGCGTCGGCGTGGACGTCGGCGTCGGCGACGGCGTCGTGACCGGCGTGTTGAAGGCGTGATAAACGATGCCAGAAAAGACGTAGCCGCCGTCGGCGAGCGCCGCGATCTCTTCGTCGCTCGGGTACGCCGTGTCGTAGCTGCCCGAGGCGGATGGCACCGAGTGCGAGTTGCCGAACAGCAGCGCGTCGACGGTCTGCTTCCCGCTCCCGGCCGCATCGTGGTAGCCCTCCCACGTCGAGCCGTGCAGACGCGGCCGCCCGTCGACCGACACCGTGACGACGTCGTCGCCGCCCGTGACGAACTGCTCGGTGAGGGAGATGGTGTGCGGCTGCGAGCCGTCGACCGTCACCGAGGGGTCGTGCCAGTCGGAGAGGTCGGCGGGGCTCCCCGGCGTCGGGTAGCGGTAGCTGATCTCGAGACGCCCGTCGCCCGGGTCGCGCAGGCCGATGCTTCCGCCGGCGCGCGTGCCGGCGGAGCCGTCGGTTCGACCGTCGACGTCGACCTCGATGTTGAGCCCGGGCTGGGCCGCCCCCGGGGTCGCGGAGGCCACGGTGAAGCTGGTGGCGAAGCTGTCGTAGGCGGCACCGGTGCCGCTCTCGCCCGCGGCGGCGATGACGGGGCTGCTCAGCTGCCACGGGTTCGTGTCGTCGCTGGCGGTGACCCGCAGGCCGCCGTCGCTCAGCCCCCAGTGGCCGGGCGCGATCTGCTTCCAGCCGTTCTGGCCGGCGGGAGCCGCCGGCACCGAGGCGTCGTAGCCGCTCGCGCCGAAGTCGATGGCGGTGCTCGTCGGCGTGGCATCGGCCCAGGCGACACCTCCCGCGCCGGCGAAGGCGATCGCCGCCATGATCGTGGCCAGGACGCGTGCGCCCCGGGCGGTGGTCAGATTCGGTTTCCGGACTGTGCGCACTGCGGCTCCTCGCGCGTCGGCGGCCGGCGTGCGGGAACGTCTGGGTACGCTCCACCGGCCGAATATTCTTCCGGTGAAACGCTAGCGGGCACCGCGCTCACGCGAACGTCCGACTAGTGGTGCCCCTCAGAACCGCGGATTCGGGTGACGTCACGCAGAGGGATGATCCTCAGCGTGCGGGGAAGACACGCTCGGGCGCGCCGATGTAGAGCTGCTGCGGGCGGCCGATCTTGGTCGCCGGGTCGGCGTTCACCTCGCGCCACTGGGCGATCCACCCGGGAAGGCGGCCGATGGCGAACAGGACCGTGAACATGCGTGGCGGGAAGCCCATCGCCTTGTAGATCACGCCGGTGTAGAAGTCGACGTTCGGGTAGAGCCGGCGCGAGACGAAGTAGTCGTCCTCGAGGGCGACCTGCTCGAGCTCCTTGGCGATGTCCAGCAGCGGGTCGTGCACGCCGAGCTCGGCGAGCACGGCATCCGCGCTCTCCTTCACGAGCCGGGCGCGCGGGTCGTAGTTCTTGTAGACGCGGTGCCCGAAGCCCATGAGCTTCACGCCGTCCTCTTTGTTCTTCACCCGCTCCACGAACTTCTTGACGCTCTCGCCGGATGCCTGGATGCCCGCGAGCATCTCGAGGACCGCTTCGTTCGCGCCGCCGTGCAGCGGCCCGTAGAGCGCGCTGATGCCGGCGGAGATGGAGGAGAAGACGTTCGCCTTGGTCGAGCCGACGAGGCGAACGGTGGAGGTGGATGCGTTTTGCTCGTGATCGGCGTGCAGGATCAGCAGCCGGTCCAGCGCCTTCACCACCACGGGGTTGGCCACGTAGGGCTCGGCCATGGTGCCGAAGTTGAGGCGCAGGAAGTTCTCGACGTAGCCGAGCGAGTTGTCGGGGTACAGGAACGCCTGGCCGACCGCGTTCTTGTGCGCGTAGGCGGCGATGACGGGCAGCTTGGCCAGCAGGCGGATCGTGGAGATCTCGACCGCGGCGGGGTCGTCGGGGTTCAGCGCGTCGGTGTAGTAGGTGCCAAGCGCGGCGACGGCGCTCGAGAGCATCGACATCGGATGCGCGTTGTAGGGGATCGCCGTGAAGAGGTTCTTGAGGTCCTCGTGGATGAGCGTGTGGCGACGGATCGTGCCCTCGAACTCCGAGAACTGCTCGGCCGTCGGCAGCTCGCCGTAGATGAGCAGATAGGCGGTCTCGAGGAAGGTGCTCTTCTCGGCGATCTGCTCGATCGGGTAGCCGCGGTAGCGCAGGATGCCTTCATCGCCGTCGATGTAGGTGATCCGCGAGGCCGTCGAGGCGGTGTTGACGAAGCCGTAGTCCAGCGTCGTGTAGCCGGTCTGCTTCATCAGGCTCGAGATGTCGATGCTGGAGTGGCCGTCGACCGCCTGGCGGATCGGGAACTGGGCCTGTCCTCCGGGGTATGACAGCGTTGCGAACTGGTCGTCGGATTCAGGCACCTATCACTCCTTCGTAGGGTCGCCGGGCTCGTGGCCCGCCTTTTACCTTATACGCGGGCCATCAGCCGTTCGGCCGCTTCCGCGATCCGTTCGTCGGTCGCGGTGAGCGAGAAGCGCACGTGCTCGGGGAAGAACGGGCCATAGAACTCGCCCGGCCCGGCGAGGATACCGAGATCGGCGAGCCGGTCGATGCTCCGCCAGGCATCCGCCCCCTCGGTCGCCCAGAGGTACAGCCCCGCCTCGCTGCTCGTGATGGTGAAGCCGGATGCCTCGAGCGCCGGCTTCAGGATCGCGCGGCGGGCGCGGTACCGCTCCCGCTGCTCCGCGACGTGCACGTCGTCGCCGAGGGCGACCACCATCGCCTCCTGCAGCGGGGCCGGCAGCATCAGACCGGCGTGCTTGCGCCGGGTGAGCACCTCGGCGAGCACGACGGGGTCGCCCGCGACGAAGGCGGCGCGGTAGCCGGCGAGGTTTGACTGCTTGGAGAGGGAGTAGACGGAGAGCACACCCGTGACATCCCCGCCCACGACGCGCGGGTCGAGGATGCTCGGCACCGGCTCGCTCGCCCAGGGGCCCTCCCAGCCCAGCTCGGCATAGCACTCGTCGTTCACGACGAGCGCCCCGAGCTCGCGGCCGCGGGCGACGGCGGCACGCAGGAACTCGACGTCGAGCACCCGCCCGTCCGGGTTGCCGGGCGAGTTGAGCCAGATGAGCCTCGTCTCCTCCGGCCACTCGGCCGGGTCGTCGGAGGCGAGGGGGGTCGCGTTCGCGATCGCGGCGCCCACCGCGTACGTCGGGTAGGCGGCGCGCGGGTGCACGACGACGTCGCCGGCGCCGACGCCGGCCAGCAGCGGCAGCAGCGCGACGAGCTCCTTCGAGCCGATCGAGGGCAGCACGCCGTCGACCGTGAGGCCCGTCACGCCGCGGCGCCGCGCGTACCAGGCGACGACGGCCTCGCGCAGGGCGGACGTCCCCGCCGTGGCGGGGTAGGCGTGGGCGTCCGTCGCCGCGGCCAGGGCGGTGCGGATCAGCTCCGGCGTGGGGTCGACGGGTGAGCCGATGGAGAGGTCGACCAGGCCGCGCTCATGGGCACGGGCACGGGCGGCGTACGGCGCCATCCGGTCCCAGGGGTAGTCCGGCAGCTCGGTGATCGCCATCGGACTCAGCGGCCCTGCGGGGGCAGCGCGGCGATGAGCGGGTGGTCGTAGGACAGCGGGCCGACCTTGGCTGCGCCGCCGGGCGAGCCGATCTCGTCGAAGAACTCGACGTTCGCCTTGTAGTAGTCAGCCCACTCGCCGGGCAGGTCGTCCTCGTAGTAGATCGCCTCGACGGGGCACACCGGCTCGCAGGCGCCGCAGTCGACGCACTCGTCCGGGTGGATGTACAGCGATCGCTCACCCTCGTAGATGCAGTCGACGGGACACTCGTCGACGCAGGCGCGGTCCTTCACATCGACGCACGGCAGGGCGATCACGTAGGTCATGGATTCAGTCTATTTGCTCCGTCTGACCGGCTTCGCCGCCGGGCCGGGCGGGCAGCCGCGGCCAGGCCAGAACACCGACCGCGAGGAAGGCGGGACCGAACTCCCAGAGCCGGCCGAGGGCGCCCTGGGCGATGATGACCGATCCCCCCGGGCCCTCGAAGGAGAACACGAAGACGGGCAGCAGAAGCCCGATCGCGCCGGCGAGCGTCGGCAGGCGGCCCTCCGTGTACAGCCGCAGCCCGATCAGGTAGCACGCGGCGCCGAGCAGGGCGACGACGATGCCCCATGGCAGGTTCACACCATCCGCGCCGATCACACCCCGATGCCCGAAGGTTCCGACCACGCCGATGAGCAGTCCGACGAAGAAGGCAAGGAGGGTCACGGCGCCCGTTCTCTGCATGTTTCCCATGGTACGGACTCCTCGACTGGACATCCCGGCCCCGGCTCGCCTAGGCTCGGCCGGGTAAGGTAAGCCTTACCAACCCGCAATCTCCCCGTCCTCCCGTTCCCTGGAAAGCCGCAGGCCTGTGCTCGCTACTCTCGTGATCGGCCTGCGAGAAGGCCTCGAAGCCGCGCTCATCGTCGGCATCATCGCCGCGTTCCTGCGCACGAACCGGAAGAGCCTCACGCCGATGTGGATCGGCGTGGCCGCGGCGGTCGCCCTCAGCATCGGCGTGGGGATCGCGCTCAGCGTCATCGAGCGTTCCCTCCCCCAGGCGGCGCAGGAGGGCATGGAATCCGTCATCGGCGCGGTCGCCGTCGTGTTCGTCACCGGCATGATCGTGTGGATGAACACGCACTCGCGCGGTCTCAAGCGCGAGCTCGAGGCCGAGGCGAGCGAGGCGATCAACGACGGTCACGCCTACGCCCTGGCCGGCATGGCCTTCCTCGCCGTGCTCAAGGAGGGCTTCGAGACGAGCGTGTTCCTGCTCGCCACCTTCACCGCCTCGAGCAACACCCTGCTCGCCGCCGCGGGCGCCGTGATCGGCGTGCTCGCGGCCATCGCGATCGGCATCGGCATCTACGCCGGCAGCATCAGGCTGAACCTCTCCACTTTCTTCCGCGCGACGGGCGTGTTCCTGATCCTCGTCGCCGCCGGCCTCGTCCTCACGACGCTGCGCACCGCGCACGAGGCCGGCTGGCTCAACGCCGGCCAGCAGCGCGCGCTGAACCTCGACTGGCTCGTCGCCCCCGGCACCGTGCAGTCCTCGCTCATCACGGGTGTGCTCGGCATCCCCGCCGACCCACGCCTGATCGAGATCATCGGCTGGCTCGCCTACCTGGTGCCCGTCGCCCTCTTCGTCTACTGGCCGCACGCCCGGCGCGCGAAGGGCATGCAGATCGCACGCGTGCAGTTCGGCATCGGGGGCGCCGTCGCGCTCGTCGCGATCGGACTCGCCGCGTTCGTGCCGCGGGTCGAGGCGCCGCAGGCGTCGACGGCGCAGATCGCGGCGTCGACGCCTGGCACGGCGGATGCCGCGGGCACGGCCCGACTCGACGGCGACGCGCTCGTCTACGCGCTCGGCGGGCAGAGCGTGAAGACCGCGCTCGACCCCGAGCGCGCGAAGCAGGTCGACCACGACGGAATCCCCGCACGGCACTGGAGCCTCCCGATCGCCCCCGCCGCGACGGCGCCGACGACGCTGACCCTGACCGAGCTCATGGCGCTGAACGACGACCGCATCCCCGTCGGCATCAGCCCCGCGCAGAACCCCGGCCCCTTCACCGCCCGGTGGACCTTCGCCGGCGGCCTCGACGTCTGGACCTCGGGCGGCGTGCTGCTCGACGCCCAGCAGACCGCGCGCACCGCCGTGACGCTCTCCGGCGGCGGCCTGGCCACACCGCGCACGATCAGCGTCGACGCGCCGCAGTACGCGCCGTCGAGCTGGGCGATGACCGACGGCGCGGCGCAGTCCGCCGCGAACGCCCTCGGCGCCGCGGCATCCGCCCGCACCGAACGCAGCCTCTGGGCCGTACAGCTGCCGATCGCGCTGGGCATCGCCGCCCTGCTGCTGGCGGTCTTCGGCCTGCGCTCGCGCCGTCGTGCGCTGCGCCCCTCGACCACTCCACAGAACCCGACGTCGTCGCCGGCATCCCCGGCGACACCGCAAAGGAGTCATTCATATGCAGCCCACTAGCAACGCGCGACGGCTGGTCGCCGCTGCTGGTCTCGTCGCCGCCGTCTCCCTCGCCCTGACCGCGTGCGCGTCGGGCGGGAGTGACAAGGCTTCCGACAGCAGCACCACCTCGACGGCCAGCTCGGCCGCGCCCGTGAAGAACGGTGCGAGCCAGGTCGCGATCACCCTCACGGGTGGCAGCGGCGACAGCTGCGCCGTCGACCACAGCAGCGCCAAGGCCGGCCCCGTGACCTTCACCGTCACCAACAAGAGCTCCACGGCGATCACCGAGGTCGAGCTCCAGAGCGACAGCCGGATCCTCGGGGAGAAGGAGAATCTCGCCCCCGGTCTCGACCCGGTGAGCTTCACCGTCACCCTCGGCGGCGGCAGCTACCAGCTCTACTGCCCGGGCGCCGACACCGAGACGCAGAAGTTCACCGTCACCGGCAAGGCCGCGGCCCAGCCCAGCGGCGGCGTGCAGGCGGTGCTCGCCGACGGCACCACGGGCTACGCGAGCTACGTCGACGGGGTGGTGGACGGCATGGTCACCGCCGTCGCCAACCTGAACACCGCGGTCCAGGCCGGGAACCTCGCCGATGCGAAGGCGAAGTACGCCCTGGCCCGCCCGTTCTACGAGCGCATCGAGTCCGACGTCGACGGCTTCGTGCTGCCGGGCTTCGACCCGACCGACAACCACGGCAACCTCGACTACCTGATCGACATGCGCGCCTCCAACCTCGACCCGGCGGTCGGCTGGCACGGCTTCCACGCCATCGAGAAGGACCTGTACCAGGGCGGCGCGATCACGGACAGCACCAAGAAGCTCTCCACCGAGCTGGTCGACAACACCGGCAAGCTCGACGGCCTCGTCAAGGGCCTCAGCTACAAGCCGGAGGACCTCGCCAACGGCGCGGCCGACCTGCTTGAAGAGGTCCAGTCGAACAAGGTGAGCGGCGAGGAGGAGGACTTCAGCCACATCGACCTCGTCGACTTCGCCGGCAACGTGGAGGGCGCCCAGCAGGCCTTCGCCTTCCTCGAGCCCGGCATGAAGACGATCGACCCCGACCTCACCGCGCAGGTGAACACCCAGTTCACCAACGTGCTCACGCTGCTCGACGGCTACCGCGACGCGAGCCAGCCCGGCGGCTACAAGGTGTACACGGCCGCGCTGAAGGCCTCGGACAGCGCGAAGCTGAGCCAGGCCGTCCAGGCGCTGCAGGTGCCGCTGTCGAAGATCGCCGAGAAGGTGGCGACGGCGGGTTGACGCCTGAGAAGGACGGCAGCGGGGTCACCCGCCGCGGGCTGCTCTACGGAGCGGCCGCGGCGGGCGGCCTCGTCGTCGGTGCGGCCGGCGGCATCGGCGGCGCGTACGCCTCCGGCCTGCGGATGTCTGCGGGCGGCGCCGACGCCGGCGACGAGGAGCTCGTGGACCTCACGGCGCAGCATCCGTTCTATGGGAAGGCCGAGCAGGCCGGCATCCGCACCCCGCCGCAGCGCTACAGCGTCTACATGACCTTCGACCTGAGCTCGAGCCTGAAGAGCGATCTGCAGGTGCTGCTCGCGCGCTGGTCGGGCGCGATCGCCCAGCTCATGCGGGGTCGCACGATCGGGCAGGTCGAGCCGAGCCGTGTCGACGGCGTCGGCGTCGACACGGGCGAGGCGCTCGACCTCGGCCCCGCCGGCCTCACCGTGACGGTGGGCCTCGGCCCGAAGCTGTTCGATGCACCGTTCGGCCTCGCCGCCCAGAAGCCGACGCTGCTGCGCGAGCTGAAGGCGCTGCCCTCCGACTCCTTCGACGAGGCGCTCGTCGGCGGGGACCTGTCGCTGCAGGCCTGCGCGGACGACCCGCAGGTGGCCTACCACGCCATCCGCGACCTCGCCCGGATGGCGAAGGGGACGGCGGCGACCCGCTGGACGGTCATGGGCTTCGGCCGCGCCTCCGCGGGCAAGGGGCAGTCCACGCCGCGGAACCTGATGGGCTACAAGGACGGCACCCGGAACATCACCGAGGACGCCGACTTCCAGAAGTTCGTGTGGGTCGACGACGACGGCCCCGCCTGGACGCAGGGCGGCAGCTACCAGGTGGTGCGGAAGATCCAGATGCACATCGAGAACTGGGACTCCGACCGGGTCAGCGACCAGAACCGGGTGTTCGGGCGCGACAAGCGCGAAGGCGCCCCGCTGTCGGGGAAGAAGGAGTTCGACACCCCGGACTTCCACGCCAAGGCATCCGACGGGCAGTTCACGATCGATCCGACCGCGCACATCGCGCTGGCCGCGCACGAGAACAACGACGGCGTGAAGATCCTGCGCCGGGGCTACAACTACACCGACGGGCTGAACCAGTACGGGCTGCTGGACGCCGGGCTGCTGTTCATCTCGTATCAGAACGACCCCGCGCACTTCGAGACGCTGCAGACGAAGCTCGGCGGCTCCGACCTGCTGAACGAGTACATCTCGCACATCGGCTCGGCGATCTTCTTCGTGCCGCCCGCGCCGAAGCCCGGCCACTACCTCGCCGAGGGAATGTTCGCCTAGTTTTCCCCCCTCTCTCACGAGATCTGCCTTCTGCAGGCTCCAGGAATCCCTGAAGCTGCAGAAGGCAGATCTCGTTGAGCGGTGTCGCGGCCGCGTCGCGACGGCGTCGTGCCGCCGTGGGGCTCAGGCGTCCTGGCGCTTGAGGCGCGACGCGGCGCGGCCGCGGGTGGTCGCGTCGAGCTCGACCTTGCGGATGCGCACCTTCTCCGGCGTGACCTCGACGCACTCGTCCTCGCGGGCGAACTCGAGGCACTCCTCGAGCGTCAGCTGCCGAGAGGGGGTCATCGCCTCGAAGTTGTCAGCGGTGGAGGTGCGCATGTTGGTGAGCTTCTTCTCACGCGTGATGTTCACGTCCATGTCATCGGCGCGGGAGTTCTCGCCGACGACCATGCCCTCGTAGACCTCCTCCGTCGGATTGACGAAGAAGCTCATGCGCTCCTGCAGGCCGATGATCGCGTAGGCGGTCACGACCCCCTGGCGGTCGGCGACGATCGAACCGTTGTTACGGGTGACGATCGAGCCGGCCCACTCGTCGTAGCCGTGCGAGATGGCGTTGGAGATGCCGGTGCCGCGGGTGGTGGTGAGGAACTCGGTGCGGAAGCCGATGAGTCCGCGCGAGGGGACGATGAACTCCATGCGCACCCAGCCGGTGCCGTGGTTGGTCATGCCCTCCATCCGTCCCTTGCGGGCGGCCAGCAGCTGGGTGATCGCGCCGAGGTATTCCTCGGGGATGTCGATCGTGACGTGCTCGTAGGGCTCGTGCACCTTGCCGTCGACCTTGCGGGTGACGACCTGCGGCTTGCCGACGGTCAGCTCGAAGCCCTCGCGGCGCATCTGCTCGACGAGGATCGCGAGCGCCAGCTCGCCGCGGCCCTGCACCTCCCAGGCATCCGGCTTGCCGATGTCGAGCACGCGCAGGGAGACGTTGCCGACGAGCTCGCGGTCCAGGCGATCCTTGACCATGCGCGCGGTCAGCTTGTGGCCCTTCACCTTGCCCATCAGCGGGGAGGTGTTGATGCCGACCGTCATCGAGATGGCCGGCTCGTCGACGTGGATGGCGGGCAGCGGACGCACGTCGTCAGGGTCGGCCAGCGTCTCACCGATCATGATGTCCTCGATGCCGGCTACGGCGACGATGTCGCCCGCGCGGGCGGACTCGGCCGGGAAGCGGTCCAGCGCCTTCGTCAGGAGCAGCTCGGTGATGCGCGCGTTCGAGGTGCTGCCGTCGTGGTGCACGCGGGTGACCTGCTGACCCTTGGCGATCGTGCCGGAGAAGACGCGCAGCAGGGCGAGACGGCCGAGGAACGGGGAGGCGTCGAGGTTGGTCACCCACGCCTGCAGGGGCGCCTCGTCGTCGTAGCTCGGCGCGGGGACGTGCTCGAGGATGGCCGCGAACAGCGGCTCGAGGTCTTCGCTGTCCGGCAGCGAGCCGTCGGCCGGCTTGTTGCGCGAGGCACGGCCGGCCTTGCCGCTCGCGTACACGACGGGGACGTCGAGCAGCGCGTCGATGTCGAGGTCGGGCACGTCGTCGGCGAGGTCGGATGCCAGGCCGAGCAGGAGGTCCTGGCTCTCGGCGACGACCTCGTCGATGCGGGCGTCGGGCCGGTCGGTCTTGTTGACCGCGAGGATGACGGGGAGCTTCGCCTCGAGCGCCTTGCGCAGCACGAAACGGGTCTGCGGCAGCGGCCCCTCTGAGGCGTCGACGAGCAGCACGACGCCGTCGACCATCGACAGGCCGCGCTCGACCTCGCCGCCGAAGTCGGCGTGACCGGGGGTGTCGATGACGTTGATCGTGATGGGACCGGCCGGGTTGTGGGCCGCGGCGTGCTCACCGTTGTACGAGATCGCCGTGTTCTTGGCGAGGATCGTGATGCCCTTCTCGCGCTCGAGCTCGTTCGAGTCCATGGCGCGCTCCTCGACGTGCGCGTGCTCGCCGAAGGAGTTCGTCTGCTTCAGCATCGCGTCCACAAGCGTGGTCTTGCCATGGTCGACGTGGGCGACGATCGCGACGTTACGCAGGTCGGTACGGAGGGCGATGGCCATGAGGGTGCGTCCTGATTCGCTGAGTGACGGATGCCGCGGCGGGTGTGCCACGGGAAGAGGAGGCCGGCGGATACGCCGAAAGGGCGCTCAGCGCCCGCCGTACAGTCTAGTCGATGGGGACCGAACGCCCTCCCAGGGACGCCGTTCAGCGCAGCACGGCCTCCAGGACCACCGCCACGACGAGCGCGGCGCCGAGCAGAAGGGGCCAGCCGTCCCAGCGCCGCACCACCGGAGCGATCAGCGCCGCGGCGCGGCGCGGGTCCGCGGCGGCGGCGTCCATCGCCTCCGCGCGGACGGCCTCGAGCGACGCGATCGCCGCCGTCCCGGCGTCCGGCCGCGGCTCCTCGCCGTTGCGGCGCGCCTGCACCGCGCGCCGTGCCGTGCCTGGGCGGGCGCCGAAAGGCCCGCCCCAGCAGTTCACGTGGCGCCCGTCGGCGAGCTCGACGACGACGCCGAAGCGCAGCCGCAGCTCGCCGACGCTCCCCCACGGCATCTCGATGACGCGGCCGATGTTGCGGACCGTGAGCCGATCGGAGGTCACGATGATGCACGGCCGCAGGAATAGCATCCAGCCGAGCCACACGGCCAGCAGACTCGGCGCGAGCGCGAGGGCGAACACCGGCCAGTCCCCCTGCCCCGCCGCGTCGCCGAGCAGCAGCACCACGCACGCGACGACGAGCCAGAAGGTGAAGAGGGGCGAACCCGCGCGGATGACGCGCCGGTTCGCCCCCGAGTCCGTCGTGCGCTCCGAGCTCACCTGGTCTGGCACCCGGTCAGGCGCCGAACTCGAACCCGGCGCCGGGGATCGCGTCGAGCAGACGGCGCGTGTACTCCTGACGCGGCGCGTCGAAGATGGTGTCCGTCGTCCCGGTCTCGACCAGGCGACCCTTCTCCATCACGCACACGTTGTCGGCGACGAGACGCACGACCGCGAGGTCGTGGGTGACGAACAGGTAGGTGAGCCCCAGCTCGGCCTGCAGATCGGTGAGCAGGTTGAGGATCTGACCCTGCACGAGCACGTCGAGGGCCGACACCGCCTCGTCGAGGACGATGATCTCCGGCTTGAGCGCGAGCGCGCGAGCGACGGCGACGCGCTGGCGCTGGCCACCCGAGAGCTCGTTCGGGTAGCGACTCGCCGTCGACTGCGGCAGCGCCACCTGCTCGAGCAGCTCGCGGACGGCGTGCGCCCGCTCCCGACCTGTGCCGATGCCGTGGGTGAGCAGCGGCTCGGCGATGATGCTCTCGATGTTGTGCATCGGGTTCAGCGAGCCGTACGGGTCCTGGAACACCGGCTGCACCCGGCGGCGGAAGCGCAACAGCTCCTTGCCGCGCAGCTTCGAGACGTCCTGCCCGTCCACCGTGATCGTGCCGCTCGTGACCGGCTCGAGGTTCAGCAGCAGCTTCGAGGCGGTCGACTTGCCCGAGCCGGACTCGCCCACGAGGGCCGTGGTCGTCCCCTTGGCGATGCTGAACGAGATGTCGTCGACGGCCTTCAGGTCGATGCTCGCGAAGCCGCCCTGGCGGATCTTATAGACCTTCGTGACGTTCTCGAAGGTGATCAGCTCGGACGCGGCTCCGGCCTGCGCCTCGCGACGCTCCGTCGCCTGCTCGATCTGATCGACGGCGACGGTGTCGGCGCCCGGGGCAACGGTGATGCTCGTGTCGACATGCGACGGGGACTTCTGTGACTGGATGCGACGCGAGGCGAGGCTCGGCGCCGCCGCGACCAGGCGCTGCGTGTACGGGTGCTGCGGGTCGGCGAGGATCTCCTGGGACGGACCGGCCTCGACGACCTGGCCGCGGTACATCACGACGAGCTTCTCGGCGCGCTCCGCGGCAAGACCCAGGTCGTGCGTGATCAGTAGCACGGAGGTGCCGTAGTCGCGGGTCAGGGTCTGCAGGTGATCCAGGATGACGCGCTGCACGGTCACGTCGAGCGCGGAGGTCGGCTCGTCGGCGATCAGCAGGCGGGGGCGGGAGGAGAGGCCGATCCCGATCAGCACACGCTGCCGCATGCCGCCGGAGAACTGGTGCGGGTACTGCTTCATGCGGCGGTCGGCGTCGCCGAGGCCCGCCTCCTTCAGTACCTCGATCGCCCGGGCCTTGACCTCGGAGCGGTTGAGCTTCGGGCTGTTGGCCTTGATGGCCTCCTCGACCTGGAATCCGATGCTCCACACCGGGTTCAGGTTCGACATCGGGTCCTGCGGCACATAGCCGATGATGCGCCCGCGCACCGACTGCATCTGCTTGGCGGTGAGCTTGGTCAGGTCGACGCCGAGCATGCGCGCCGTGCCGCCCGTGACCAGGCCGGTGCCGGCGAGCAGGTCGATGACGGCGGTCGCCGTGGTCGACTTGCCGGAGCCGGACTCGCCGACGATCGCGACGGTCTCGCCCTGTTTGACGTCGAAGCTGACACCGCGGACCGCTTCGAAGAGCCCCTCGCGGGTCCGGAACGAGACGCGGAGGTCCTCGATCGAGAGCAGCGGCTCCCCCGGCGCGAGCTCGGCGTCGGTGAAGAGCAGGCTCTCGTCGACGGGCTGCTGCGTGGTGGCGGCGCTCATCGGCTGGCCCTCGCCTTCGGGTCGAGTGCGTCGCGCACCACATCGCCCAGCATCAGGAACGCCAGGACCGTGACGGAGAGCGCGAGCGCCGGGTAGAACAGGGACATCGGAGCCGTGCGGATCGACGACTGCGCCTGGCTGATGTCATTGCCCCAGGACATCACCGCCGGCGGCAGGCCGATGCCCAGGAAGGACAGGGTCGCCTCCGCGACGATGAAGGAGCCCAGCGACACCGTCGCGAGGACGATCACGGGCGCGATCGAGTTCGGCACGACGTGGCGCAGCAGGATGCGGAAGCGCGTCACGCCGAGCGCCTTGGCGCTGAGCACGTAGTCGGAGTTCTTCGCGAGCACCACGGCGCCGCGCATGATGCGGGCGGCCTGCGGCCAGGAGAAGATCGCGAGCACAACCGCGACAGTGACGGCGTTGCGGAACGGCAGCACCGACATGAGCACGATGGCGCCGAGCACCGAGGGCACCGAGAAGAAGATGTCGCCGATGCGGGAGACGACCGCGTCGAGCCAGCCGCCGTAGTAGCCGGCCAGCGCGCCGATGATCACACCGAGCAGGGCGAAGATGACGGTCGCCAGCAGGCCGACGGTCAGGGAGGCGCGCGTGCCGTAGATCACGCGGGCGTAGACGTCGCAGCCCTGGCGGGTGAATCCGAGCGGATGCCCCGCCATCGGGTCGCCGTTGCTGTGGCTCAGATCGCAGCCCAGGTCGGGTGAGGTGTGGGTGAACAGCACGGGCACGACCGCGACCAGGAGGATCAGGACGATGAGGACGGCGGAGACCCAGAACATCCAGCGGCCGCGCAGCGACTCCCACGCGTCGGTCCAGGTGCTGCGGGTCTTCGCGCTCTCGTCGACCCGGTCGACCGCGACGAGCGGCGTCTCCGCGAGCGGGGCGACGTAGTGCGTCGTCGTCATGGCATCAGTTGGCATAGCGGATCCTCGGGTCGAGCACGGCGTACAGGAGATCGACGAGCAGGTTGGCGGCCATGAAGATGAGCACCATCACGGCCACGAACGAGACGACGGTCGGGCCCTCGCCGCGGATGACGGCCTGGTAGACCGTACCGCCGACGCCATGGATGTTGAAGATTCCCTCGGTGACGATGGCGCCCACCATGAGGTTGCCGATGTCGACGCCGAGGTAGGTGATGACCGGGATGAGGGAGTTGCGCAGGATGTGCACGGTGACCACGCGCTGGCGGGACAGGCCCTTCGCCGTGGCGGTGCGCACGAAGTCCGCGCTCATGTTCTCGGCGACGCTCGCCCGGGTCAGACGCACGATGTACGCGAAGGACACGGTCGCGAGCACGATCGCCGGCAGGATGAGCTGCTGGGTCGGTGCCCCCGGGCTCACCGAGGGGTTGACCAGGTGCCACTTCACGCCGAGCAGGAACTGCAGCACGAAGCCCGTGACGAGCACCGGCACGGAGATCAGGATGAGGCTCACCACGAGGGCGACGCCGTCGAAGATCTTGCCTTTGCGCAGCCCGGAGATGAGGCCGACGACGATGCCGGCCACGCCCTCGAAGATGAGCGCCATGACCGAGAGCCGGGCCGTGATCGGGAAGGCCTGCTTCATCACGTCGATGACGCGCTGCCCGGAGAAGGTGGTGCCGAAGTCACCGCGCACCAGGCCCGAGATGTAGTACCAGTACTGCACGATGAACGGCTGGTCGAGGTGGTAGCGGTGCCGCAGCGCGGCGATGACGGACGGGGCCGGCGGGTGGTCGCCGAAGAGGGCGCGGATCGGGTCGCCGGGCAGCGCGAAGACCATGAAGTAGATCAGGAGGGTCGCCCCGAAGAAGACGGGGATCATCTGCAGGATCCGGCGAAGGAGGTACCACCACATCAGGCGAGCAGCCCGTTCTGCGGAGCGAGCATCGGAGTCATGAATCTCATCGTTCGTCAAGGACGTGGCGCCCGAGGAGAGTCCCCGAGCGCCACGTCGTTATACGGAATACCTGCTACAGGGTAGCCGGTCTTTCTTATTGACTAGCTGGACAGCTTACGTTCAGCTGCTCTTCTTGATCGCGTAGTAAAGCGGCACCGAGTCCCAGCCGAACTTCACGTCGCTGACCTTGGTCGACCACACGCCGTCCTCGTTGGAGTACCACAGCGGGATGGCGGGGAGGTCTTGGAAGAGCACCGACTGCGCCTGCTGGTACAGCTTATTGGCGTCGTCCTCGTTCGAGGCCTTGGCCGCCTGAGCGAACAGGTCGTCGACCTGCTTGCTCGAGTACTGGCCGTAGTTCGAGCCGGCGCCGGTCTGGTAGAGCGGGGTCAGGAAGTCGTCGAGACCCGGGTAGTCGGCCTGCCAGCCGGAGCGGAAGGCGCCGGTCATCTTGTGGGCGTCCTCGTCCTTCAGCAGCGAGGGGAAGTCGGGGTACGACTGGCCCTCCGCCTTGATGCCGAGGGTGTTCTTCAGGCTGTTCGAGACCGCGTCGACCCAGGTCTGGTGACCGCCGTCGGCGTTGTAGGCGATCTTGAAGGTGCCGTCGTACTTCGAGATGGCGTCGGCCGCGGCCCACTTCTTCTTGGCGTCGTCGGCGTTGAACTTCAGCACCTCAGAGCCGGGGATGTCCTTCGACCAGCCCTTGATGACGGGGCTCGTGAAATCGTTGGCCGGGGTGCGGGTGCCGTTGAAGATGACCTTCGTGATCTGCGGGCGGTTGATCGCCTCGGAGATGGCGGCGCGGCGCAGCTTGCCCTCCTCGTCCTCACCGAAGTGGGGCAGGTAGGACGGGATGGTGATCGACTGGAAGATCGCGGCGGGCTGGTTGACCTCGCGACCCTTGAAGTCCGACTCGAAGGTCTGGAACGCGCTGTCCGGAACGGCGTCGAGCACGTCGAGGTCGTCGGACTGGGCGTCGGCGTACGCGGTGTCCTGCGAGGTGTAGAACTTGATCGTCAGACCGCCGTTGACCGGCTTGCGCTTGCCCTTGTAGTCGGGGTTCGTGACGAGCTCGATCTGCTCGTTGTGGGTCCAGGACTTCACCTTGTAGGGGCCGTCGCCGATCGGGTTCTCGCCGTAGGCCTTGAGGTCCGTGAAGGCGGCCTTGGGCATCGGGTAGAACGCCGAGTAGCCGAGGCGCAGCGGCCAGGCGGCCAGCGGCGCGCTCAGCGTGACGGTGAACTCCGTGTCGGAGACCTTCTTCAGACCGGGCAGCGCGGTGACCGGCTTGTCGTAGGAGAAGCCCTCGATGTTGTCGAGGAAGTAGCTGCCGCCGTAGGCGTTGGCCGAGTTCGCGGTGAGGTTCCAGGAGTCGATGAACGAGTCGGCCGTCACGGCCTCGCCGTTCGTGAACTTCCAGCCGTCGTTGAGCTTGATGTCCCAGACCTTGTTGTCGCTCGAGGTGATCGACTTGGCGACCTCGTCCTGGGTGCTGCCGTCGGCGTTGTAGCTCACGAGACCCTCGAAGATCGAGGTGACGATCTTGCCGCCGCCCACCTCGGTGGTGTTGCCGGGGATCAGCGGGTTCTGGGGCTCGTTGCCGTTCGTCGTGACGATCGCCGCCGGGTCTGCCTTGGCGCTCGAGCTGGTGTCGCCGCTCCCGGAGCTCGAGTTCGAGCATCCGGTCAGCGCCAGAGCCGACGCGGCTGCGATGGCAGCCAGGCCCACTCCGATTCGCTTGATCTTCAATGTTCCTCCTGTAGGAATGCTGCAGGCGCGTGGGCATGCTTCATGAGCCCCCGCCGCGCTCTTGATAGAAAGCAAGATATGCAACCCGTAGCCAGACGGCCAAACCAGGCGGCAAACCGTTACACGCGTGTAACGAGAACTACGGAATCCGTGCCGTGGTGAAAGATCCTCGACGGAAACCACGACTGTGGTGGGAATTGACCATCGTCCTGGGCCTTTCGCTCGGAGCATCCGCCATCTATGCGATCGTGTCTCTGATCGCGGATTTTGCCTCGTCACAGCCACTTTCCGAGCAGTCCACGGCGCTCAACACCTCGCAGTCCGCCATCCCCTGGCTCGACGTGACTTACCAGCTTCTGGGGGTGCTCTTCGATCTCTTCCCCGTCGCCCTGGCTGTGTATCTGCTGTGGGAACCGGGGCGCAGCGCCTTCGCGCGCATCGGCCTCACCTGGGGCCGGCCGGCGCGGGACCTCGGCAACGGGCTGCTGCTCGCCGCCTGCATCGGCGTGCCGGGACTCGCCTTCTACGCCCTGGGGCGGGTCCTGGGGATCACCGTGCAGGTGCAGGCCTCGCCGCTCGACCCGCACTGGTGGACCGTGCCCCTGCTCGTGCTGTCGGCGGTGCGGGCCGCGCTGCAGGAGGAGGTCATCGTCGTCGGCTACCTCTTCGACCGGCTGCGGCAGCTGGGGTGGGGGAAGTGGTCCGTCATCGTGGCGTCCGCGGTGCTGCGCGGCTCGTACCACCTCTACCAGGGCATCGGGCCCTTCATCGGCAACGCCGTGATGGGCGTGGTCTTCGGCTGGGTGTACGCGAAGTGGGGGCGCACAGCACCCCTCGTGGTGGCCCACGCCGTGCTCGACATCGTCTCCTTCGTCGGCTACCCCCTCGCCGTGGCCCTCTGGCCAGGCGTGTTCAAGTAGCCTCCGCCGCGCGCTCTCCCCGCCGCCCCGCCCCTCGCTCTCCCCGCGGCAACTTGTTCCCGTTCCGGACAGATGTCGCCGCGGCCGCGGGTGCATCTGTCCGGAACGGGAACAAGTTCGGAGCAGGCGTGTGTGCGCGGCGGGGCGGAGCCCGTTGTCCACAGGGGAAGCCGGGCGCGAGTTATCCACGATTCGGAGGGGATGCCGGCACGGGGAGCATCCCGGCTCGGGTAGAAATCTGAGCCATGGACGACACCGAGAGCCCCCGCATCATCGTCACGTCGAGAGCCAGCTGGGCGGACGCCGAAGGCCGCGCACTGCGCAGGCAGCTCGCCTCGGGGGAGCTGCGGCGGCTGCGCCGCGGCGTGATGCAGCCGCCGCCCCGTCCGCTGCGTGAGCTCCCCTGGGCCGATCGCCCCGGGGAGGCCAGGCGACGCTATCTCGACCGGATCGCGGCCGTGGCCGAGACGCGGCGGCGCGACGTGGTGTTCTCCCACCTGTCCGCCGTGGCCATCCACGGCCTGCCGCATCTCGGGCTCTGGCCGGCCGCGGTCGAGATCCTCGAGCCGGCCGGGAGCCGGCGCCGTTCGAAGCGCGGCGTCATCGTCCACCGGGCCGAGTTGGCCGAGGACGAGATCGAGGAATGGGGCGGATTCTTCGTCACGAGCGTCGCGCGGACCATCGCCGATCTCGCCCGCGCCGGTGAGGTCATGGCCACGGTCGTAGCGTTGGATCACGCCATCGGCCCGCGGGCGACGCCCGATCAGGCGGTCACGAAGGACGCGATCAGCGCCATCGTCGAGGCCCAGGGAGCGTGGGGCGCCGCCCGCGCGCTTGCCCTCGTCGATTTCGCGGACGCGCGCTCCGGCTCCCCCGGCGAATCCGGCAGCCGAGTCCGTTTCGCCGAGCTCGGCTTCGAGGCACCGGAGCTCCAGTTCAGGCATCCGCTGCCCGCCGGCGGCTACTACGACAGCGACTTCAGGTGGAAGAGGTCGCGGCGCGGCAGACCGCTCGTCGGCGAGTTCGACGGGCTCGGGAAGTACCTCAAGGAGGAGTACCTGGGGCGGCTCACGCCGGGCGAGGCCGTCGTGAAGGAGAAGAGGCGCGAGGACGTCATCCGCTCGCTGGACGGGTCGGATTTCATGCGCTGGGGCATGCCCGAGGTGATCGAGCCGCGCCTGCTCGCGGCGCTCGCGATCCATCACGGTGTTCCACGGGCTCCCCGGCGCCTCAAGTAGTTCCCGTTCCGGACAGACGCGCCCGCGGCAGCGGCGACATCCGTCCGGAACGGGAACTAGTTGCCGGCGGTCCAGCCGGAGGCGCGCGCCGCTAGGCGAACGCCTCCGGCGGCGGGCACGCACAGAAGAGGTTGCGGTCGCCCCAGACCTGGTCGATGCGGCGTACCGGCGGCCAGTACTTGGCGCGGATCTGCGCGGTGCCGCCCGGGTAGACGGCGAGCTCGCGGCTGTACGGATGCCTCCACTCCCCCGCGATGACCGATTCGGCCGTGTGGGGCGCGTTGTGCAGGGGGTTGTCGTCCGCCGGCCACTCCTCGTCAGCCAGCCGCCGCGCCTCGCGCTCGATCGCGATCATCGCGGCGATGAAGCGATCCAGCTCGCCCTGGTCCTCCGACTCCGTGGGCTCGACCATAAGGGTGCCCGCGACGGGGAACGACATGGTCGGGGCGTGGAAGCCGTAGTCGATGAGGCGTTTCGCGACGTCGTCCACGGTGACCCCGGTCTCGGCGGTCAGGGTGCGCACGTCGAGGATGCACTCGTGCGCGACGAGGCCGCTCGCGCCCGCGTACAGCACCGGGTAGTGCTCGCGCAGCTTCACGGCCACATAGTTGGCCGCGAGCACGGCCGCGCCCGTGGCGGCGGTGAGCCCCTCGAGGCCCATCATGCGCACATAGGCCCAGGAGATGGGCAGGATGCTCGGCGAGCCGAACGGCGCGGCCGACACGGGCGCTCCGCCGTGGGGCAGCCCGACATGCGCGTTGGACTGCGCGAGCGGGTGGCCGGGCAGGAACGGGGCGAGGTGCGCCTTCGCGGCCACGGGGCCGACCCCGGGGCCGCCGCCGCCGTGCGGGATGCAGAACGTCTTGTGCAGGTTCAGGTGCGAGACGTCGCCGCCGAAGGCCCCGAAGGCCGCGTAGCCCAGCAGGGCGTTGAGGTTCGCGCCGTCGACGTAGACCTGGCCGCCCGCCTCGTGCACGGCGTCGATGAGCGCGACGACCTCGGGCTCGTACACCCCGTGCGTCGACGGATAGGTGATCATGAGCGCGGCGAGCTCGTCGCGGTGCGCGTCGATCTTGGCGTGCAGGTCGGCGAGGTCGACGTTGCCGCCCGCATCGGTCGCCACGACGACCACGCGCAGGCCGGCGAGCACCGCGGAGGCGGCGTTCGTGCCGTGCGCCGACTGCGGGATGAGGCAGACCGTGCGCTGCTCCTCGCCGCGCGAGCGGTGGTAGCCGCGGATGGCAAGCAGCCCGGCGAGCTCGCCCTGGCTGCCCGCGTTCGGCTGCAGGGACACGGTGTCGTAGCCGGTCAGCTCGGCCAGCCAGGTCTCGAGGTCGCCGATCAGCTCCAGATAGCCGGTGACGTCGGATGCCGGGGCGAAGGGGTGCAGCTCGGCGAACTCCGGCCAGGTCACGGCGGCCATCTCGGTCGCCGCGTTGAGCTTCATGGTGCACGAGCCGAGCGGGATCATGCCGCGGTCGAGCGCGTAGTCACGGTCGGCGAGCAGCTTGAGGTACCGCATCATGGCCGTCTCGGAGTGGTACGAGTTGAACACCGGGTGCGTGAGGTAATCCGAGGTGCGCACGAGCGCCTCGGGCACCTCGAAGCGGGACGTCGGGCCCTCGATGTAGCCGATGCCGATGCCCTCGGCGGGGTCCGCCGGCGGCGTCACGGCGGCGAGCACGCGCGCGAACACGTCCCCGCGCTCCGCGGCGGCGGCCTCGTCGACGCTGACCGACACCGTGGTCGCATCCACCTGCCAGAGCAGTACGCCGAGCTGGTGGGCGCGGGCGACGACGGCCGCGGCATCCGCGACCCGCACCTGGAAGGTGTCGAAGTAGTGCTCGGTGAGGACCTCGGCGCCGCGTTCGCGGAGCAGGCGGACGAGGGCGGACGCCGTCGCGTGCACGTTCTGAGCGATGGCACGGATGCCGCGCGGCCCGTGGTAGACGGCGTACATCGAGGCCATCACGGCCAGCAGCACCTGCGCCGTGCAGATGTTCGAGGTCGCCCGTTCGCGGCGGATGTGCTGCTCGCGGGTCTGCAGGGTGAGGCGGTAGGCGGGCTTGCCCGCCGCGTCCTGGCTGACGCCGACGAGCCGGCCGGGCAGCTGGCGTTCGAGACCGCTGCGCACGGCCATAAAGCCGGCGTGCGGGCCGCCGAAGCCCATCGGCACGCCGAAGCGCTGCGAGGATCCCACGGCGATGTCGGCGCCGAGCTCCCCCGGCGCGGCGATGACCGCCACGGCGAGCAGGTCGGCGGCTGCGACGGCGAGCGCGCCCTGCTCGTGGGCGGCGGCGAAGACGGCGCTCGGGTCCCACACGCGCCCGGAGGCGCCCGGGTACTGCACGACGACCCCGAAGAACTCGCCGAGCGCGGCCGGGTCCGCCTCCGCGAGGCCCATCACGTCGAGCTCGATGCCGACGGCGGCGGCGCGGCCGATGAGCAGCGCATGCGTCTGCGGGAATACGTCCGCGTCGACGAGGAAGCGGTTCGACGTCGACTTCGAGGCCCGGCGCGCGAGCAGCATGCCCTCGACGACGGCGGTGGATTCGTCCAGCATTGACGCGTTCGCGATGTCGAGCCCGGTGAGGTCGCAGATGGCCTGCTGGAAGTTGATCAGCGCTTCGAGTCGCCCCTGCGAGATCTCGGGCTGGTAGGGGGTGTAGGCCGTGTACCAGCTCGGGTTCTCGAGCACGTTGCGCTGGATCACGGCCGGGGTGATCGTGCCGTAGTAGCCCTGCCCGAGGAGTGAGCGGTTGACGGTGTTCTTCGCGGCGAGCGTGCGCAGCTCGGCGAGCGCCTCGCGCTCGGAAACCGGGGAGGGCAGCGCGGAGTCCGCGGACGCCGGCCGCTGGATCGAGGCGGGCACGGCGGCGCGCACGAGCGCGTCGAGGCTCGGCCGACCGACGGCCTGCAGCATCGCAGCGCGCTGCGCCTCGTCGGCGCCGATATGGCGGTCGACGAACGCGGCGCGGGTCACTTGCTCGTCAGCTCGTCGTAGGCGGCGGCGTCGAGCAGCGCGGGCAGCTCCTCGAAGCGCACCTTGACCAGCCAGCCCGCGCCGTAGGGGTCGGAGTTGACGAGCTCCGGGCTGTCGACGACGGCCTGGTTGGCCTCGACCACCTCGCCGGAGACGGGGGCGAACAGCTCGCCGACGGACTTCGTCGACTCGATCTCGCCCACGACCGAGGCTGCGGTGACGGAGCTGCCGGCCTCGGGCAGCTCGACGAAGACGACGTCGCCGAGCGCGCTCTGGGCGTAGTCGGTGATGCCGACGGTCGCGACGTCCCCGTCGACGAGCACCCATTCGTGGTCTGAGGTGTACTGGAGGTTCTCGGGCGCGGCCATGATCACTTCTTTCGCTTGTAGAAGGGGAGGGAGCTGATGGTGTACGGATGCTTCGCGCCGCGCACGTCCACGGTGACGGTCGTCCCGGGCTCGCGGTAGGCGGGGTCGAGGTAAGCCATGGCGATCGGATGCCCCAGGGTCGGCGACAGGGCTCCGGATGTCACGACGCCGATCTCCGTCTCGCCGGCGGCATCGAACACCGGGTACTCGGCGCGGGCGGCACGGCGGCCGGCGCCGACGAGGCCGACGAGCACACGGGCATCCGGCCCGGGCCCGGCCTCGACCGCTGCGCGACCGACGAAGTCGTCGGGCTTGCCGAGGTCGACGACGCGGCCGAGGCCGGCCTGCACGGGAAGGGTGGTCTCCGAGAGCTCGTGGCCGTAGAGCGGCATGCCGGCCTCCAGACGGAGCGTGTCGCGCGCGGCGAGGCCGGCGGGGACGAGCCCGAACGGGATGCCGGCCTCGATGAGCGCCTCCCAGAGCTCCTTCGCCTGGTCCGGGGCGCAGAACAGCTCGAAACCGTCCTCGCCCGTGTAGCCCGTGCGAGCGAACAGCAGGGGGTGCGTTCGGAAGGAGCCGGCGAGCGAGCGATAATACCGGAGGGCGCGCAGCGCCTCGGGCACGTCCTCCCCGTCGGGGTGGCCGCCGTTCAGGGCGAAGCCCTCCGTCGCGAAGAGGATCTCGAGCGCGCGGGGCCCCTGGACGGCGAGGAGCGCGACGTCGTCGCTCTCGTCGAAGACCCGCGTGTCGAATCCGGCTGCCCGTTCACGCAGCGCCGCGGCGACGACGTTCGCGTTCGCGGCGTTCGCGACGACGAGGTACCTGTCCTCGCCGGTGCGATACACGATGAGGTCGTCGATGATGCCGCCCGCGGCGTTCAGCAGCAGGGTGTACTTCGCCTGCCCGAGCTCGAGCGCGGACATCCGCCCGGCCACCGCCCGGTCGAGCGCAGCACCGGACTGGGCGCCGACCAGCACGATCTCGCCCATGTGCGAAAGGTCGAAGAGGCCGGCCGCCTCGCGCACCGCCCGGTGCTCGGCGAGGTCGCTCGAATAGCGCACGGGCATCTGCCAGCCGGCGAAATCGGTGAATTGCGCGCCGGCGGCGGTGTGCACCTCGGCGAGCGGTGGGACGCGGTCAGACAAGAGTCCTCCAGGTGGTGGAAGGGACTCCCCCTCTGTATCTGTGCCTGAGAGATTCGCACTCGCGTGCTTTCACCATCGGCGGGACTCGTTACGTGAGTCCGCTCTCCAGAGTGGCCAGCCTGCCGCGGTGCGCGTACCTGAGAGATTGACGGGGAGGTTTGCTCCTTCGGTGCCGCCCCGACCTCGGGCGGCTCTCCCGCGGCGGCCTTGCGGCCCGATGTTCGGTTGTAGTGCCGCGATCATGCTACCGGCTTCCCCAGCAGAGGCGGCACAGCGCCACCCGTGCATAATGGCTGGCGGTATGTGAACGAACACATTGCCAGTAAGGCGACGCCGATGAGTTCCCCCGAGGTCCCGCGCACCCGCGCCCCCAACATGCGGGACGTGGCGCGACTCGCGGGTGTGTCGTACCAGACGGTGTCCCGGGTGCTGAACAACTCTGAGGCGCTGCGCGACGAGACCCGCGAGCGAGTGCTGGCCGCCATGGAGGAGCTGCACTACCGGCCGAACCGGGCGGCGCGGGCGCTCAAGACCAGTCGTTCGCGCGCGATCGGCGTGCTGGCCTCGATCCGCTCTGCCTACGGCCCGGCGCTCACGATCGAGGCGATCGAGGCCGCGGCCATGGCCAGGGGATTCTCGGTGACGACGGCGCACATCACCCGGATCGACGAGCAGTCGGTCGCCGAGGCCATCGAGCGGCTCATCGATCAGGACGTCGAGGGGCTTGTGGTCATCGCCCCGCAGCAGCGTGTGTTCGAGACGCTCGCGCGGCTCGCCGAACTGCCGCCCATGGTCACGCTGCGCTCCGGGCTCGACGGCGATCCGCGAGCGCTGTGGGTCGATCAGGCCGCTGGCGCCCGTGCTGCGACGGCCCATCTGGTCGAGCTGGGCCACCAGTACATCCGCCACCTCGCCGGCCCGCAGGACTGGATCGAGGCGGATGCCCGCATGCAGGGCTATCTGCTCGAGCTCTCCGACCGCGAGCTGCCGACGCTTCCGCCGATCCGCGGCGACTGGACGGCCGAGTTCGGCTATCAGGCCGGCCTGCAGCTGATCCCGGCGAACGAGGCGACGGCGTACTTCTGCTCCAATGACGAGATGGCGCTCGGCGTGCTGCACGCCGCGCACCAGCTGGGGCTGCGGGTGCCGCAGGACATCAGCGTGGTCGGCTTCGACGACGTGCCCGCGGCGCAGCACTACTGGCCGCCGTTGACCACCGTGCGGCAGGACTTCGCCGAGCTCGGCCGGCGCTGCGTGCAGATGCTCATGGACGGCCGCGACGACACCACGACCGACATCGAACCGCACCTCGTGGTGCGCGGCTCCTCGGGGCCCGTGCGCCGCTTCTGACACGCCGCACCCGCGCCCGGTTGACAAAGGCCGAGTAAGTCGGCGTATGATCTGCTCCGGTCTCCATGTGATCGTTCACATGAAGCCTTCCCTTTCCTGACGACGGAGTCACACTGCTCGTCGTCGCGGAAACGCACCACGAGGAGTGAAGCAACGGTGAGCAATCACACCATCTTGGAGATGCGCTCCATCACCAAGGAGTTCCCAGGCGTCAAGGCGCTCTCAGACGTCAGCATCTCGGTGAAAGCCGGCGAGGTCCACGCCATCTGCGGCGAGAACGGCGCAGGAAAGTCGACCCTCATGAAGGTGCTCTCGGGCGTCTACCCGTACGGCACCTACACGGGCGACATCGTCTACCAGGGCGAGGTCGTGCAGTTCTCGAACATCAAGCAGTCCGAGGAAGCCGGCATCGTCATCATCCACCAGGAGCTCGCGCTCATCCCCGAGCTGTCGATCACCGAGAACCTGTTCCTCGGCAGCGAGCTCGGCAGGCGCGGCGTGATCGACTGGACCGAGGCGCAGCTCCGGGCGCGCGAGCTGCTCGCGCGGGTCGGACTCGAGGACGACCCCGACACGCAGATCAAGAACATCGGCGTCGGCAAGCAGCAGCTCGTCGAGATCGCGAAGGCGCTCCACAAGAACGTCAAGCTGCTCATCCTCGACGAGCCCACGGCCGCGCTCAACGAGACCGATTCGCAGCACCTGCTGAGCCTCATCGTGGGCCTCAAGGCACGCGGCGTGACGTCGATCATGATCAGCCACAAGCTCAACGAGATCGAGCAGATCGCCGACGACATCACGATCCTCCGCGACGGCCGCACCATCGAGACCCTCGACGTGCACACCGGCGTCGACGAGGACCGCATCATCCGCGGCATGGTGGGGCGCTCCCTGGAGAGCCGCTTCCCCGACCGCACGCCCCACATCGGCGAGGTCTTCTTCGAGGTGCGGGACTGGACGGTGCAGCATCCGCTCGACTCGTCCCGCCTCGTCTGCAAAAACGAGAGCTTCACGGTGCGCCGCGGCGAGATCGTCGGCTTCGCCGGCCTCATGGGCGCCGGCCGCACCGAGCTCGCGATGAGCCTCTTCGGCCATTCCTACGGCACCTGGCTCGGCGGCCAGATCTTCAAGAACGGCCGCGAGATCAAGGTGAACAGCGTGCGCCAGGCGATCGCCAACGGCATCGGCTACGTCAGCGAGGACCGCAAGGCGCTCGGCCTGAACCTGCTCGACTCCGTCAAGCGCTCGACCGTCTCGGCCGATCTGCAGAAGATCTCGAAGGGCGGGGTCGTCGACTCGCTCAAGGAGTACGACGTCGCCGAGGAGTACCGCAAACTGCTGCGCACCAAGGTGCCCACGGTCGAGGAGGGCGTCGCCAAGCTCTCCGGCGGCAACCAGCAGAAGGTCGTCCTCTCCAAGTGGATGTTCACCGACCCCGATCTGCTGATCCTCGACGAGCCCACGCGCGGCATCGACGTCGGCGCGAAGTTCGAGATCTACCGGATCATCCAGCGGCTCGCGGACGAGGGCAAGGGCGTGATCCTCATCTCCTCCGAACTGCCCGAGCTGCTCGGCATCTCCGACCGGATCTACACGATCTTCGAGGGAGCCATCACCGACGAGTTCCCGGTGGCCGAAGCCACCCCCGAGACCCTCATGCGCAGCATGACCAGCGTCAAGAAGGATGCACTGATCTAAATGAACCCCCTCCGTCAGCTCTTCGGCGGCCGCGGCGCCAACGCCGGCCAGTACGGCATGATCATCGCGCTCGTCGCGATCATCATCATCTTCGAGTTCTGGACCCACGGGCTCACGCTGAACCCGACGAACGTCATCAACGTCTTCCAGCAGTACTCGTACATCCTGATCATGGCGCTCGGCATGGTGATGGTCATCATCGCCGGCCACATCGACCTCTCGGTCGGCTCCGTCGCCGCCTTCGTCGGCATCATCGTCGCCCAGGCGATGTCGGTCTGGCACTTCTCCTGGTGGGAGGCCGTCATCCTCGGCCTGGTCGTCGGCGCCCTCGTCGGCGCCTGGCAGGGCTTCTGGGTCGCCTTCGTGCGCGTCCCCGCCTTCATCGTGACGCTGGCCGGCCAGCTCATCTTCCGCGGCGCGAACCAGCTCATCGGCAACTCGACCTCGGTCGCCGTACCCGACGACTACCAGAAGATCGGCAGCGGCTTCATCCCCGACTTCGGACCCAACACCGGCTTCAGCAACGGCACGCTGATCCTCGGCCTGGTCACGATCGCGGCGCTGATCTGGATGGAGATGCGCGGCCGGGCCCGCCGCCGCAAGATGGGCGCCGAGCTGCCGCCGCTGTGGGTGAGCTTCGTTCGTACGGGCATCCTGGTCGCCGTCACCCTTGTGGCCACCTACCTGTTCGCCGCCGGATCGGCCGGCACGAGCTTCCCGATCGTCGCCATCATCATGGGCCTGCTCACGATCCTGTACGGCTTCATCACCCGCAACACGGTGTTCGGCCGCCAGGTCTACGCCGTCGGCGGCAACGCCAACGCCGCCGCGCTCTCGGGCGTGAACATCCGCAAGGTCAACTTCTTCGTGATGGCGAACATGTCTCTGCTCGCGGCGATCGCCGGCATGGTCTACGTCGGCTACGCGGGCGCCTCGGGCCCTGCTGACGGCACCGGCTGGGAGCTGGATGCCATCGCGGCCGTCTTCGTCGGCGGCGCCGCCGTCTCGGGCGGCATCGGCACGGTCGCCGGCTCCATCATCGGCGCGCTCGTCATGGCACTGCTCGCCAACGGTCTGCAGCTCGTCGGCGTCGAGTCGAACCTGCAGCAGATCATCCGCGGCCTCGTGCTGCTGCTGGCCGTCGCCTTCGACGTCTACTCCAAGACGCAGGGCCGCCCCTCCCTCATCGGCGGACTGCTCCGCGGCGCCGGAATCGGCCGCAAGGACCCGGAGGCACCCGCCCCGGCGGCGGTCGAGCAGCCGCAGTCCATCGACGACCAGTCCAAGGTTTCCCTGCCATAAGCCCGCAGGGGAAGAACGGGCGGCAGACACCAGCCGCCCACCTCAAAGAAGAGAAAAGGCAATTACATGCGCAAGAACTACATTGTCGGCATCGCCGCGATCGCTGCGGCGGCCGCGCTGACGCTGAGTGGCTGCTCCACTGGCCGCACCGCGGGCGGTTCGGGCGATGCCAGCTCCTCCGCGTCCTCGATCCCGAAGGGCTCGCTCATCGGCGTCGCCCTCCCCGCGAAGACGTCGCAGAACTGGGTGCTGGCCGGCGAGGACTTCCAGGACTCGATCACCAAGGCCGGCTTCAAGGCTGACATCCAGTACGCGGACAACAACACGCCGGTTCCGAGCCAGCAGTCCGAGGTCAACTCGATGATCACCAAGGGTGCCAAGGCGATCATCATCGGCGCGGCCGACGGTTCACAGCTGGGCACGCAGGTCGCCGCGGCCAAGAAGGCCGGCATCACGGTCATCGCCTGGGACCGCAACATCCTCAACACCGAGGACGTCGACTACTACGTCGCCTTCAACAACTTCCACGTCGGCGAGCTGCAGGCCCAGGCCCTGCTCGACGGACTGAAGAAGCAGAAAGGCTCCGGTCCGTACAACGTCGAGCTGTTCGCCGGCTCGCCGGACGACGCGAACGCCACGGTCTTCTTCAACGGCGCCATGAGCGTGCTGAAGCCGAAGATCGACGACGGCACCCTCAAGGTCGCCTCCGGCCAGACCACCTTCCAGAAGGTCGTCACCCAGGGCTGGCTCGCCCAGAACGCCCAGAAGCGCATGACCGACCTCATCACGGCCAACTACGCCAAGGGCACCAAGCTGGACGGCGTCCTCTCCCCCAACGACACCCTGGCCCGCGCCATCCTGCAGGCCACGAAGTCGGCGGGGCTGCCCACCCCGGTCGTCACCGGCCAGGACTCGGAGACCGACTCCATCCCGCTGATCATGAACGGCACGCAGTACTCGACGATCTACAAGGACACCACGCTCGAGGCGAACGCCGCCATCGACCTGGTGAAGACCCTGAGCACGGGCGACAAGCCGAAGACCGTCGACGACAAGACGAACAACTTCAACGGCAAGATCACGGTCCCCGCGATCGAGCTCACCCCGGTCCTCGTGACCAAGGACAACGCGGTCGAGGCCTACAAGAACAACCCCGACCTCGAGAAGCTGGCGACCGCCGGACAGTAACGGCCCCGTCGCAGCAGAACGCGAAAGGCCCCGGAGTGCTTCGGCACCCGGGGCCTTTCCCGTTCGGGCCCCCGGATGTCGGACGGCCCGCTTACGCTGAGGTCTGTTCCTTTCCCTCAGCTACGACTCTGTTACGACTTCTCCCAGATCACCCGCTCAGATCACCCAGGATGCCGCGATGACCGAACGTGTAGAGACCCAGACCCCCGCGCAGGGCGGCATCGACGCACGCGCGAACCGCGTCATCTGGCTGCTGCTCGGCGCCACCTTCGTCGTCATCCTGAACGAGACGATCATGGGGGTCGCGATCCCGCACCTCGTCGTCGACCTGAAGGTCTCGGTCGAGCTGGCGCAGTGGCTCACGACGGTGTTCATGCTGACGATGGCCGTCGTCATCCCGATCACGGGGTGGCTGCTGCAGCGGCTCGACACCCGGCCGGCCTTCATCCTCGCGATGAGCTTCTTCTCGCTCGGCACCCTGCTCGCCGCGATCGCGCCCGGGTTCACGGTGCTGCTGATCGCACGCGCGGTCCAGGCCTGCGGCACGGCGATCATGATGCCCCTGCTCATGACGACGATCATGGAGCTCGTGCCGCCGCACGAACGCGGCCGGCTGATGGGCCGCGTCTCGACGGTGATCTCCGTAGCCCCGGCGATCGGCCCGACCATCTCGGGTCTGGTGCTCAACTATCTCTCCTGGCGGTGGATGTTCCTCATCGTGCTGCCCATCGCCGTCGCGATGCTCGTGATCGGCATCCGCAGCATCGAGAACGTCAGTCCGCCGGAGCGGGCGCCGCTCGACGCCGTGTCGATCCCGTTGGCGGCGCTCGGCTTCGGCGGCCTCGTCTTCGGGCTCAGCCAGATCGGCGGGGCGACGGATGCCTCGGCCTCCAGCGCCGGGACGGCGGTGCTCATGTGGATCTCACTCGGCGTGGGCGTCGCGGGGCTCGTCGGGTTCGTCCTGCGGCAGCGCGTCCTCGGCCGCCGCGAGCGCGCCCTGCTCGACTTGCGCCCCTTCGCCGTGCGCAACTTCGCGGTCGCGGCAGGCGTGATGGTGATCGTGATGATGGCCCTGTTCGGAACGATCATCATCCTGCCGATCTACATGCAGAACGTGCTCGGCCTCGACTCCCTCGTCGCCGGGCTTCTGCTGCTCCCGGGCGGTCTCGTCATGGGCCTGCTCGGGCCGTGGGTGGGGCGCGTCTACGACCGCAGCGGGCCGACGGTGCTGCTGGTGCCGGGCGCCGTCATCGTCTCGGCCGATCTGTGGTTCCTCGCGCTGTTCGCGGGCCAGCACACCTCGATGTGGCTCGTGCTCGCGGCGCACATCGTGCTGAGCTTCGGGCTTGCGCTGATGTTCACCCCGCTGTTCACCGCGGCGATGGGCTCGGTGACGAAGCACTTCTATTCCCACGCGAGCGCGATCGTGGGCACGGTCCAGCAGGTGTCGGGCGCCGCGGGCACGGCGGTGTTCGTGACGGTCATGGCCGCCGCGACGCTGGCCGCCGCCACCCACGGTGCGGGTGCGATCCCCGCGCAGGCCTCCGGCGTGCGCACGGCGTTCCTCATCGGCGCGATCGTGTCGCTCGCGGCGATACCGGGGGTCTTCTTCGTCCGGCGTCCACCCGAGACGCAGGACGGCGAGGCGCTCCACAGCCACTGACCGCCCGCGCGCGACCTCACGGGAACGACTCGGCGACGGCCTTCAACCGGGCGACGTGGCCTTCCCACCAGGCGGCGTCGTGCTCGGGCAAGTTAGAGAACGCCGGGCTCGCACCAACGCTGCGGTCGATGGTCTCGCGCAGGATGTCGGCGTGCCCCGCATGCCGAGCCGACTCCTGGAGCTGATGCACGAGAACCGTGTGCAGGCTCGGGTGCCGGCGCTCCTCGGGCCACCACGGGACCGTTCCCGTGGCGTCCAGCGGCAGGGCGGCGACGCAGTCATCCGTATTCGCCCAGGCGCGCCGGAAGAAGTCGACGACGTCCGCGATCGACTCCCCCGGGGTCGCCCAGAAGTCCGCGTTGTCCTCGGCCGTCTCGAGGTCGATGATCAGGGGATCGTGGGCCGCCCGCCCGAACACCTCGCCGAAATACCCGTACTCCATCAGCGCGACATGCTTCACGAGCCCCAGCAGATTGGTGCCGGTGGGAGTGACCGGCCACCGAGCCTGGCGCTCGCTGAGGCCGTCGAGCTTCCACACGAGCGCATCGCGCTGGCGCTGCAGGTAGTGCAGGAGGACCCGCTTCTGCCCGTCGGAATCGTTCATGCCGCTACGGTAGCGGCGACCGCCGACATCGATCAGGCGAGCTCCCGGGCGTAGCTCCGCGTCGGGCGGCCCGTGACGGGGTGCACGTAGACCTCTCCGATCGAGTGCCACCCCGCCCGCTCGTAGCGTCGGATCGCGGCCGTGTTCTCGCTCACCACATGCAGATACGCGCCGGGGAGCCCCGCGCGTGCCAGCTCCTCCTCCAGCCGGGCGAGCAGCGCCGTCGCGATCCCCTGCCCCCAGGCGCTCGGCGCGACACCGAGCAGCGCGAGGTAGGCATATCCCTCCGGGTCGTGCGGGCCGGGCGTGCCCGTGCCGCCCTCGGCGAGCAGGGCGAAGCCGAGGGCGTGATCCGCGCCGCGGGCCACGAGCCAGCTCACGCGCGGCAGCTCGATGAGCTTGGCCCGGGTGCGCTCCGGCAGCCGCGGGTCGTCGACGCCGTCGCGGGCCAGCAGCGCCGCGCGCCAGATCCCTACGCACGCGTCGATGTCGGAGTCGGAGCCCTGCGCGATCGTCACGTCGAGTGCGTCGGTCACAGCGGCGACCCTAACCGGGTCGGCGGACCGCCCAGCGGTGCCGTGGGCGACCGGGCCGTGCACAACTCCTGAACCCTGTGCGGCCGTCACCGCGGAGGCGGCGCCGTCACGCGAGGCGTTCCGGCCGACCGCCCCGGGAACTCAGGAGTCGTGTGCGGCCAGAGCCGCCGAACCGGAACGCACCGGACCGGGGTCCGCCTGCACCGTCGAAGGCCGTCGTGCCAACAGTCCCGTGAGCACGGTCGCGATGAGCTCGCGCACGCTGACCCGGTAGTCGAGCTGCATCACCTGCAGCTCCGGGTACTTCGTGTAGGCGGCGGCCATGCCGGGCGAAGGCCGGCACATGCCCCAGGCTCCCCCGATGACGAGGTTGATCGCCCCGGCGAGCGCGAGCTCGCTCGCCTCGGGCAGGGTGCCGACGGCACGCTCGATGAGGTGCACGAGCCGGGTCGCCTGCGCGACGGCGCGGTGCTTGTAGTCGGCGGCGATCTCGGCCGACACGTTGTGCTCGAGCACCGTCGCCGCGTTGGCGAGGAGCTCGGAGAGCACGGGACGCTCCGCGATGGTGCGGGAGACGAGCTCGGCGATGCGTTCGACCGGCTCGGAGGCATCCACCCGCGCCGGCCCCGCCTCGACCTCGACCTCGGCCTCGATCGCGTCGAGCCACGCCGCGTACTGCTCATCGAGAAGCGTCAGCAGCACGGCCTCGCGCGTCTCGAAGTAGCGCAGCACGTTGGACTTGGCGAGCCCGACGTGGCGCGCGAGCTCGTTGAGGCTGAGCTCGGCGACGCGGGTGCCGCCGGCGAGCAGTTCGGCGGCGGCGGCGAGGATCGCGGTGCGACGTGCCTCGCGCTGCTCTTCGCTGCGGGCACGGGCGAACGTCGTCGCTGGCGCTGCCATGGAACCTCCCAGATATAAAAGACCGACGGTCTGTTATAGTCGTAAGAAACAGACCACCAGTCCTATTATCTACCCGGAGGAGAAGCCATGTATTACAACGTGCCCGCGCAGAAGGGGCGGCGGTTCATCGTGACCGGCTCGAACAGCGGCACCGGCCGCGAGGCCGCCCGCCGGCTCGCGCTCGCAGGCGCCGAGGTCATCCTGGCCGTGCGCACGCCCGCCAAGGGCGAGGAGGCGAAAGCGGCGATCCTCGCCGAGGCGCCCGGCGCGGTGCTCGAAGTGCGCCGCCTCGACCTGGCGGATCTCGCCTCGGTGCGCGAGTTCGCGGCGTCCGTTCTCGCCGACGGCGCACCGCTGCACGCCCTTGTCAACAATGCGGGCGTGATGATCCCGCCACGCCGCATCGAGACCGCCGACGGCTTCGAGCTGCAGTTCGGCACGAACTTCCTGGGGCCCTTCGCCCTCACGAATCTGCTGCTCCCGAAACTGCTTGCGACGCCGGGCGCGCGGGTCGCGACGATGTCGAGCGGCACCGCCAACTTCGGCCGGATCGACCTCGCCGACCCCAACTGGACGCGCCGCCGCTTCTCCCCCCAGCGCTCCTACGCGCAGTCCAAGCTCGCCGACCTGCTGCTCGGGCGCCAGCTGGCCGCGATCGCCGGGCAGCGCGGCTGGGACCTGCTCAGCACGATCGCCCACCCCGGTTACACGCGCACCAATCTGCAGACGGCGGGCCGCAACCTGGGCCGCGGCTCCGAGGCGCAGCTGCCACCGATCCGCCGCACGCTTCTGCCCTCGCAGGGCGTCGAGCCCGGTGCCGAGCCGCTGCTGTTCGCGGCGACCTCACCCACGGCCACGCAGGGCGCGTACTACGGCCCGAGCCGCCTCGCCCTGGTCGGCCCGCCCCACCAGGCCGCCATCCCCCGCCCTGCGCGTTCCCTGGAGCTCGCCGCCCGACTCTGGGCGCTCGCCGAGCAGCTCACGGGTACGACGACAACGACAGGCTCCGCTGCATCAGCCGACCCGACGTCGGCTGACTAGTAGTCGGCCCCGTCGGCCACGCGGGCGATGAACACGTACTCCTGGCCGGGGCGGTCGGGCGCGTCGCGCACCGCCACGATCTCGAAGCCGGCGGCCGCGAGCGAGACGCGCAGCTCCTGCTCGCTGCGCCAGCGCAGGGTCTCCTCCACGGCGAACGCGGTGCCGTCCTCGAAGACGGTCGTGGTGCGGTAGCCGACCCGGTCCCCGTCCGCCTCGAGCACCTCGTGCCACGCCTCGACGTGCCCGAGCTCATCGAGCTCCGCCTCGACGCGGCTGCGCTCCGGGGTCCAGGCGTCCCAGGCGCGCGCCTCCGGACGGCGCGACTCGAAGACCAGGTGGCCACCGGGCAGCAGCGCCTCGCGGATGCCGTCGAGTGTCGCGCTCCATTCCTCGTCGGTGAGGAGCGCCTGAGCGACGTTCGCGGTCATCGTGACCAGGTTGACCGAGAACGGCGGCAGGGCGGTCGCGTCGCCGACCACCCACTCGACGGCATCCGCTCCTTCTTTATGGCGGGCGATGTCGATGGCGGTCTCGTCCGCGTCGACGCCGATGACACGGATGCCGCGCACGGCGAGCATCAGCGCGAAAGCCCCCGTGCCGCAGCCCACGTCGAGCACCCGGCGGGCGCCCAGCTCGGCGACGATGCCGAGATAGGGCTCCAGATCCGAGCGCTCGGGGTCCAGCGGGTCGTACAGCACAGCGAGCCGGGCTCTGTCATAGCCCTCTATGTCGTCCTCTGGCACGTTTTCGACGTTATCGGACTATCGCCGTCACTGCTGCTTCTGCTGCGCCATCGCGGCGGCGGCGGTCGTGACGCCGCTGGAGGTGCAGACGGATGCCGGCTGCCCGCCGGTCTGGTCGCACAGTGCGACCGTGATGACGTTGGCCGAGCCGATGACGGCCTGCGCGATCGGGGAGCTCGGGTCCGTGAGCGCCTGCGCGATCTGCGCGTGCGTCGTGCCCTTCAGGACGGCGGGGTCGTACTCGGCGCCGTGAATGAGCCATCCGCCGCCGATGTCGACGAAGGGGATCGTCCCGGACTGCTGCGTGTACGGCGGGGCGTCGTAGCCGTCGACCACCTTCTGCTCGGCGGCGGTGAGCTCGTCGAGCGGCTTGTGCTCGCGGTCGCTGAGCTCCTTGGCGCTGAGCGCGAGCACTTCGCTCGCGTAGCTCGCGCCGTGGAAGCTGAGCGTCGCGGTGTCCGGGTAGACCTCGGGGGCGTCGGCGGAGCTCGTCTGCCCCAGCCCACTGAACGTGCCGAAGCGCGAGAGCGCCACGGCGAGAGGCCAGCGCTCCGCGGCGCAGAAGGGGCAGAACTCGCCGCCCGCGTAGAGGACGAGCGGCGTGCCGCCCTGCGTGAGGGCAGGCGCGTCGACCTTGGTCGGTGCGGTCTGCGCCGTGCCCGCACCGATCTGGTCGAAGACGGATGCCGGCACCGAGCGGATCGCGGCGGAGACGTCTACCGCCGCCGGGCTGCTGCCCGGCGCGGGATGCGACGACGGCTTGGGCCGCAGGCTCACGGTCAGCACGACCGCCGCGGCGACGGCGAGCACCACCGCCGCGACCACGATCTGCAGGAGGACGCGGCGGCTTCGGACGGTGCGCTGGGAGCGGGCCACCCGTCCAGTATGCCGGGGCAGGGCGACACTGCCAGGACTCAAGCCTCCTGCGGCCGACACGCGGGGAACTTAGCCTGGCGACCATGAAGAACGTGTTGGTTGCGTATGCGTCCCGCCGCGGCGGGACCACCGGCATCGCCGAGTGGATCGCCCAGACGCTGACGGATGCGGGAATCGAGGTCGAGCTCGAGCCGGCGAGCATGGTGAAGCCGGAGGCGGAGTTCGACGCGGCGATCATCGCCGGCTCCGTCTACGAGCAGCTGTGGCACCCTGCGGCACGGCGCCTCGTCCACCGGGCGGCACACTCGTGGCAGGGCATGCCGATCTGGCTGGTGGCATCCGGCCCCCTCACCCAGCTCGACGAGAACCACCCGGCCGCGATCGCACCGCAGCTGGCCAAGTGTGCCGAGGAGATCCACGCCCGCGGCACCATGACCTTCGGCGGACGTCTTGACGCGTACCCCAAGGGATGGATCGCCCAGTCCGTCGCCAAGCGCAATGCGGGCGACTTCCGCGACCGCGCCGTGGTCGAGAAGTGGGCCAAGCAGGTGGCCGGCGAGCTGACCGCCTAGCGCTCGCCCCGCGGGGGCCCGCCCGCATCAGGCCCGCTCTTCGGGACAAGGGCGTCCGCCTTGTCCCGGGCGAGCTCGCGCAGACGGGTGAGCGCCGCGTCGTCCGCTCCGTCCAGGGCGCGCGCCAGCAGCGTGTGATCGCGGTGGTCGCCGAGCTCGTCCTGGATCGTTCGCGCGAGCTCGGCCCGCCGCGTGTCCCCCACTGCCTCGGCCAGATAGCGCAGCGCCCGCGCGGCTTTGCGTGCCTCGTGCAGCACCGCAAGGCGGTCGACGGATGCCGCGTGCGCGGTCGCCGCGTCGAGCCGTTCGACCAGCCGCCGGTAGGCGGGCTTGTCGAGGTAGTCGACGACGTCCGTGTGCGCCTTCCGGTAGTCGCGGCGGGCGGAGTGGACGAGGCGGTCCCGCGCGGCATCCGTGTCGAGGCTGTCGAGACGCCCCTCGGACCCGCCGGGCTTGCCGGTCATGCCGTGCTCACCTGCCCCGCCGGACTCGCCGGTCTTATCGGGCTTGCCGGACGCACCGGGTTTGCCAGGTTTGCCGGGCTCGCTCTCCTCGCCTCCGTTTCCTGACCCCTCGAGCTCGTCGAGCAGCCGCTCGGCGAGCAGACCGCGGACCTCGAGGTCGCGCGCCGCACCGAGCAGGCGGCCGTAGGCCGTGAGCCGTCTGCGCGCCTCCCGCGCGGCATCCCCGGGCACGAGCGGCAGCGCGACGCGCAGTCGGCGCGTCATCGTCCGCGCCCGGTGCACGGCGTCCGGCTCATCGCGCCGCACCGCACCCTCCAGGCCGATGAGCGTCTCGGCCACGTCGCCCATCCAGGTGCTGAAGCCGCTCGCCGTGTTCCTGTCGTTCTCGTCGTTCGCGGAGCCCATGCCTCGAGTCTTGCCCCGTCACCGACGTCGGGACAGGGCGTTGAGGCATCCGTCATCGGCTCGGTGCCGGCGTCCCGGTGCCTTGCCGCAGCGCCTTGTCCCGGCACATCGTCTCGGTGCCCCGTCGGCTCCGCACCGTCACAGCCCTGCCCTGTCAGGTCCGCCCGTCAGCTCCGCCCCCTCCGCGTCAGCTCTGCGTCCACGCCGAGCCGGTCGCCTCGAACTCCTCGCGACGGGCCGCGATCAGGGCCGCGCACAGCTCGATCGGGATCTCGCGGTCGTACGGCAGCTTGATGAACCCCGCGCCCGCCTCGTAGCCGGCGGCCTCCACCCGGTCGCGCTGAGCCGCGAACTGGTGCGTCGGGAAGCGGAGCGAGCAGTGCGCCGTGAACGACTGCAGCAGGACGAGGCGTGTGCCGTCCTGCACGAAGGCGGGCTGGTTCCAGTGCAGCACCTCCTCGGCGTCGGGGAGCCCCTCCTGGCACAGTCGGCGCAGGGTGAGCAGATGGGGGCGGGCGTGGTCCGCCAGCTGCGCATAGAAGTCCGCGACGCTGGTCCGCTTCGGCATGGCCATGCGGCGAGCCTAGGGCCCTACCGGGTCCCGCGTCGGCTGGGGAGGACTTCTGCGCTGAGGGAGGACCGAATCGCCGCTTCTCTCCTCCCTTTGCCCACATGTCCTCCCTGCGGGCTCTGAAAGATCCGGCTCACGCCAACACCGCTCAGCAGCGGAGCTTGCGACGACGGGCGCACGTTTTCAGTCCAAACGTGCGCCCGTCGCGCAATTCACCGCTGTGGCCTCACACGTTGAAGCGGAACTCCACCACGTCGCCGTCCTGCATCACGTAGTCCTTGCCCTCGAGGCGAGCCTTGCCGTGGGCGCGGGCCTCGGCGATCGAGCCCAGCGACACCAGGTCGGCGAAGGAGATGACCTCGGCCTTGATGAAGCCCTTCTCGAAGTCGGTGTGGATGACGCCGGCTGCCTGGGGCGCCTTCCAGCCCTTGTGGATCGTCCAGGCGCGGGCCTCCTTCGGTCCGGCGGTGAGGTAGGTCTGCAGGCCGAGGGTGTCGAAGCCGACGCGCGCGAGCTGGTCGAGGCCGGATTCCTCCTGCCCGGTGGACTGCAGCAGCTCGAGCGCCTCGTCGGTGGGCAGATCGATCAGCTCCGACTCGATCTTCGCGTCGAGGAACACGGCCTGGGCGGGGGCCACCAGGGCTGCCAGCTCGGCCGTGCGCGCAGCATCCGTCAGCACCGACTCATCGACATTGAAGACGTAGATGACCGGCTTCGCGGTCAGCAGGCCGAACTCGCGCAACAGCGCCATGTCGAGGTCCCGGACAGCCGACAGCACCCGACCGGCCGACAGCGCCTCGATCGCCTCGTTCACCGCGGCGAGCACACCGGGGTCGGTCTTCTTGCCACGCACCTCCTTCTCGATGCGGGGCTGGGCCTTCTCAAGGGTCTGCAAGTCGGCGAGGATCAGCTCGGTGTCGATCGTCTCCATGTCGGACGCCGGGTTCACGACGCCGTCGACGTGCACCACGTCCGAGTCGGCGAAGCCGCGGACGACCTGGGCGATGGCATCCGCCTCACGGATGTTCGCGAGGAACTGGTTGCCGAGGCCCTCCCCCTCCGACGCGCCCTTGACGATGCCGGCGATGTCGACGAAAGAGACGGTGGCCGGCACGAGGCGCTCGCTGTGGAAGACGTCGGCGAGCTGCTGCAGCCGCGGATCGGGCAGGTTGACGACGCCCACGTTCGGCTCGATCGTCGCGAAGGGGTAGTTCGCGGCGAGCACGTCGTTCTTGGTCAGCGCGTTGAAGAGCGTCGACTTGCCGACGTTGGGGAGACCAACGATTCCAATGGTAAGAGCCACGTGTACCGAGTTTACGGCTGCCGAAACGCCGATCCCGCTCATCGGCCGATCAGGACCGCGTGGCACCATGTGTCGGGTGGCACTGGATTTCACAGCGATCGACTTCGAGACGGCGAACTCCTCCAGTGCGTCGGCCTGCAGCGTCGGGCTCGTCAAGGTGCGCGACGGCCAGATCGTCGAGCGGGCGTACTGGTTGATCCGGCCGCCGGCCGGGCACGACGCCTTCCTGGAGTGGAACATCCGCATCCACGGCATCCACGCCGCGGACGTCTCCGGCGCCGCGACGTGGGAGGAGCAGTTTCCAGACCTCGTCGCCTTCGCCGACGGCGACGCCTTCGTCGCGCACAACGCGGGCTTCGACATGGGCGTGATCCGGGGCGCGTGCACGGCGACGGGCCTCGAGGTGCCGACCGCGGACTGCGTGTGCAGCCTGCAGGTGGCCCGCAAGACCTACCAGCTCGACTCCTACCGCCTGCCGTCGGCCGCGCTGGCCGCGGGCTTCGAGGACTTCGAGCACCACAACGCCGCAGCGGACGCCGAGGCCTGCGCTGCGATCATCGTGCACGCGGCGCGGCGCCACGGCGTCGATGACGTGATCGGGCTCGCCGGTGCCTGTGCGATCAAGGTGGGGCATCTGGGCCTGGCGCGCGTCGCGGCCTGAATGTCGGCGGTCATCGCAAGACTGACCGCATGAACGCGAACCTCGCCCTTGTCATCGGACTGGTCGCCGGCATCCTGATCGGCGGGCTGGCCGCGTTGGCCTTCGTGCGGCGCGGGCAGACGGATGCCTCCCGCACGGCGCTCGCGGCCGACGCCGCGGCCGCCGAGGCGACGGTCGCGGCCCTGCGCGAGCAACTCGCGACCCAGCGCGAGTCCATCGAGCGCATGCGGGCGGACCAGGCCGCCCGCGAGGCGCGCGAGCGGCAGCAGAACCAGGTGCTCCAGGCGCTCGCGCCGGTGCGCGAGACGCTGGCGGCGATGCAGCAGAAGGTGAACGAGCTCGAACGCGAGCGCGCGGCGCAGTACGGCTCACTCGCCGAGCAGCTGCGGCTGGCGCGCACGAGCGACGAGCAGTTGCGCACGACGACCGAGTCGCTCGCGGGCGCGCTGCGGTCCAACTCCACGCGCGGCGTCTGGGGCGAGACGCAGCTGCGGCGGGTCGTCGAGGCGGCCGGGCTGACCGAGCACGTCGACTTCACCGTGCAGACGACCATCAGAACGGACGCAGGCACGCTGCGCCCCGACATGGTGATCCTCCTCCCCGGTGGCAAGCAGCTCGCGGTTGACGCGAAGGTGCCGCTCGAGAGCTACATCGAGGCCTCGGCGATCCCGAGCACGGCGCAGGGGGAAGAGGGCGCCCGTCGGGCCGCGCTGCTCGCCGCGCACGTCAGAGCGGTGCGCGGGCACATCGACGCCCTGTCCCGGAAGGCGTATTGGGAGGGACTGGAGGTGAGCCCGGAGTTCGTGGTCGCCTTCGTGCCGAGCGAGTCGCTGCTGGCATCCGCCCTCGAAGCCGACCCGGCGCTGCTGGACTACGCCTTCGGGAAGCGCGTGGCGCTGGCCTCTCCCGTCAACCTGTGGGCGGTGCTCAAGACGGTCGCCGTCACCTGGCAGCAGCAGGCCGTGACGGACGAGGCGCGGAAGCTGTTCGATCTGGGGAACACGCTCTACGCCCGGATCGGGACGCTCGCGGGGCATGCCGATGCCCTGCGCAAGGCCATCGAACGCACGGTCGAGTCGTACAACAGCTTCGCCGGCACGCTGGAGACCCGCGTGCTGGTCACCGCGCGGCAGTTCCCGGGCATCGACCCGGGCCGACTGACCCAGCTTCCCGAACCGGAAATTATCGACAAAGTTCCGCGCCCGCTGACCGCCCTGGAGCTGACGGAATCCCCCTAAAGTAGGAATCGGCCCGCAGTTCGAAGGAGACCCGATGCCCATCGCTACCCCTGACCAGTATGCCGAGATGCTCGACAAGGCGAAGGCGGGCGGCTTCGCCTACCCGGCGTTCAACGTCTCCTCCTCCCAGACGATCAATGCGGTGCTGCAGGGGCTGGCCGAGGCGGAGTCGGACGGCATCATCCAGGTGACCACGGGCGGGGCGGACTACTTCGCCGGGCAGTCCGTGAAGGCTCGGGCGACCGGCGCGCTGGCGATGGCGCGGTTCGCGACCGAGGTGGCGAAGTCCTACGGCATCACCGTCGCCCTGCATACCGACCACTGCCCCGAGCCGGCGCTGGAGGGCTTCCTGTTCCCGCTGCTGGAGGCCAGCGCCGAGCAGGTGAAGGCCGGCGGCGAGCCGATCTTCCAATCGCACATGTGGGACGGCTCGGCCGTGCCGCTGGCCGAGAACCTGGCCATCGCCTCGGACGTCATCACCCGCACCAAGAACATCGGCGCGATCCTCGAGGTCGAGGTCGGCGTCGTCGGCGGCGAGGAGGACGGCGTCAGCCATGAGATCAACGAGAAGCTCTACACGACGTTCGAGGACGCCGAGAAGCTCGTGGACACGCTCGGCTGGGGCGAGCGTGGCCGGTATATGGCCGCCCTCACCTTCGGGAACGTGCACGGGGTCTACAAGCCCGGCGGGGTCAAGCTGCGACCGGAGATCCTGGGCAACATCCAGATCGAGCTGGCCGCCAAGTACGGCCACGGGCCCAAGCCCCTCGACCTCGTCTTCCACGGCGGCTCCGGCTCCTCCCCCGAGGAGATCGCGGAGGCGGTCAGCAACGGCGTTGTGAAGATGAACATCGACACCGACACGCAGTACGCCTTCACCCGCTCCATCGCCGGGTACATGCTCGCCAACTACGACGGCGTGCTGAAGCTCGACGGCGAGGTCGGCGACAAGAAGAGGTACGATCCCCGCGCGTGGGGCAAGGTCGCCGAGGCCGACATGGCGAAGCGCGTCGTCGAGGCCACCCAGCAGCTCGGCAGCGCCGGCACGTCCGGAAAGTAACACTCCCGCCGCAGCGAGTCGGCGCGCGGCAGCGTGGGCCGGCGCGACCGGCAGCGGCCTACTTCTGCGGTGCCGCCGCGGGGTCGTAGCGGTACACGTTCGTGTCGCGCTTGACGAAGCCGCTCGTCTGGTAGAGGTGGTTGGCCGCCTCACGGGTCGGCCGCGAGGTCAGGTCGATGGTGCGCGCGTGGAAGCGGTCGGTCGCCTCGGCGATGAGGTGCTGCAGCAGGATGCGCGAGAGGCCGTGACCGCGCGCGATCTCGTCCACCACGACGTCCTCGATGTGGGTGCGCACGCCAGTCGGGATCGGCGCCACGACCAGCGAGGCGATTCCGGCGGCCTGGCCGTCGAAGCGGGCCAGGTACAGGTGCGTCGCCTCGCTCTCGACGATCTGCCGCACGAGCTCGCGGTCGTAGACGGCGCTGCTCGACAGCTCGGGCAGAAGTTTCCGAACGGTGTCCGCGATCTCGTCGCTGAATTCGGTGACTTCCTCGATGGTGATCTCGGCCATGTGGCGAGAGTATCGGGAATTGCCGCCCCGTCGTTTCCCGTGCCGGCTCAGGCGCTTCCCGTGCCGGCTCAGGCGCTTCCCGTGCCGGTGCCCGTCGGAGTCGGCACGATGTGCAGCAGCGCCGGGTTCTCGCCGACCGCGATCACCATGAGCGCGAGGAAGACGATCGCCGCCAGGACTCCGGCCAGCAGCGGGATCCAGAAGGTGATCCGGCCGGCGCGCAACGAGGCGAGCGAGGTGAACAGCGCGACGAGCCAGACGAGGGCGTAGGCCGCCGCTCCGCCGATCCACAGCCAGCCCGGCATCCCGTTGATCAGCTGCGACTGGCTGGGGCTCATCAGCTCCGCCGAGCTGCGCACCGCCTCGCCGCCCGACACGGCGTTGACGACCATGTCGATGACGTTCCACAGGCCGAATCCGAGCAGCACGATCGTGCCGATGCGGTCGCCGGTGCCGCTGCGGGTGCGCGGGGCCGAGTAGGGCGCATAGGGGGTCCGATACTGCTGGCCCGGGTACGGCGACTGGCCGGGGTACGGCGACTGGCCAGGATGCTGCGGAGGCTGGAACTGCCGCGGGTCAACCTGCGACGAGCCCGGGTGGTGGTCTCCGCCCGGCTGGTACGTCCCGGGGACGGCCGGCGCCCCCGGTGCCCCCGGCACCCCTGATGTCCCCTGTGCGGCATCGACGTCCTCGGCCTGCTCCTCCTCGAGCTGCCACGGCTCGGGCTGCTTGATGGCGGCGCGCTGCTCCTCGGGGGTGGCGTACTCGCCGTACTGCGGGCGGGGACGCCCGCCCGGCTCGCTGTCGCTCATCGTGCCCGACCGCCCAGAGCGCGGGCGTCCCGGTTGCCGGCGGGGTCGGTGCGGAGTTCCCGCGGCAGGGAGAACATCAGGTCCTCCTCGGCGGTCTGCACGGTCTGCACGTCGGCGTAGCCGGCACCGGCGAGATCGGCGAGCAGCTCCTGCACGAGCACCTCGGGCACGGATGCTCCGCTCGTGACGCCCACCGTCGCGGCGCCGTCGAGCCACTCCTGCCTGACCTCGCTCGCGTAGTCGACGCGATAGGCCGCCGCGGCGCCGTGCTCGAGGGCGACCTCGACGAGGCGCACCGAGTTGGACGAGTTGGCGGAGCCGACGACGATCACGACGTCCGCATCCTGCGCGACCTTCTTGATGGCGACCTGGCGGTTCTGGGTTGCGTAGCAGATGTCATCGCTGGGCGGGTCCTGCAGCTTCGGGAAGCGGGCGCGCAGCCGGCGCACGGTCTCCATGGTCTCGTCGACCGACAGCGTGGTCTGCGACAACCACACGACCTTGTCGGGGTCGCGTACCTCGACCGTGTCCGCCTCCTCGGGGCTGCCGACGACGGTGACGTTGTCCGGCGCCTCGCCGGCGGTGCCCTCGACCTCTTCGTGACCGGTATGGCCGATCAGCAGGATCTCGAAGTCGTCGCGCGCGAAGCGCACGGCCTCGCGATGCACCTTGGTGACGAGCGGGCAGGTCGCGTCGATGGCCTGCAGCCCGCGATCGCTCGCGGCCTGGACGACAGACGGCGCGACGCCGTGCGCGCTGAACACCACGTGGGCGCCCTCCGGCACCTGGCCGACCTCGTCGACGAAGACGGCGCCGCGGGCTTCGAGGGTCGCGACGACATGCTTGTTGTGAACGATCTGCTTGCGCACGTACACGGGCGAGCCGTACCGCTCGAGGGCTTTCTCCACAGCCACGACGGCGCGGTCGACTCCTGCACAGTAACCGCGCGGAGAGGCCAGCAGCACCCGCTTGTGTCCGACCACCGGGATATCCTTGAGCCGCCCGCCGGCGCTGGCGACACGGGGCAGCCCGAGGCTGATGGAAGAGTCGCTCACGTCGCTCAGTCTAGGTCGGTGGGTGCAGTAGACCCTGTAAACGCCGTGCACCCGCCGAAAGGAGCTCGCCATGACACCGGAACCGCCGACATCCGACGCGCCCTGGCCCGTCAGCCTGCTCGCGGGAAAGGTCAAGGAGTACATCGACCGGCTCGGCACCGCCTGGGTCGAGGGCGAGCTCATCCAGTGGAACGTGCGGAACGGAAACGTCTACGGCAAGCTCAAGGACCTCGAGCAGGACGTCACGATCAGCATCAACATCTGGTCGTCGGTGGCCTCGCGCCTCGACACCGGCTTCAAGCAGGGCGATCGTGTGATCGCCGCCGTGAAGCCCGACTACTGGCTCAAGGGCGGCACCCTGTCGATGGTCGTCTACGAGCTGCGGCACGTCGGGCTCGGCGATCTGCTCGAGCGCCTCGAACGGCTGAAGCGGCAGCTCGCGAGCGAAGGGCTGTTCGAGCAGAGTCGCAAGAAGCCGCTCCCCTTCCTGCCGCATCTCATCGGGCTCGTCACGGGCAAGGACTCCGACGCCGAGAAGGACGTCATCAAGAACGCCCTGCTGCGCTGGCCCGCCGTGCAGTTCCGCACCGTGCACGCCGCGGTGCAGGGCGATCGCTCGGCGTCCGAGGTCACGGCCGCGATCACCCGGCTGGATGCCGACCCCGAGGTCGACGTGATCATCGTGGCCAGCGGCGGCGGCGACTTCCAGAACCTGCTGCCCTTCAGCGATGAGGCGCTCGTGCGCGCGGCCGCGGAGACGCGGACCCCGCTCGTGTCGGCGATCGGGCACGAGAACGACCACCCCCTTCTGGACGACGTCGCCGATCTGCGCGCCTCGACGCCGACGGACGCCGCGAAGCGCGTCGTCCCGGACGTGTCGGAGGAGCTCGTGAAGGTCCAGCAGGCCCGCACCCGGCTGCAGCTGCGCGTCACGGGCCTGCTGAACACCGAGATCGACCGGCTCGCCCAGCTGCGCACCCGCCCGGCGCTCGCGACGACGAGCTGGATCGTCGACACCCGTGCGGAGGAGATCACGCGCTACGTCGCCCGGGGTGCGGAGCTCGCCGCCCGCACGGTCGAGCGGGCCGAGACGTCCGTCCGCGAGCTGACCGCGCGTCTGCGCACCCTGTCGCCGCAGTCCACGCTCGACCGCGGGTACGCGATCGTGCAGGCCGACGGTCACGTCCTCAAGCAGGCGGATGCCGCGCCCGACGGCACCGCCCTCGTCGTCACCCTCGCCGACGGCGCGCTGGACGCCGTCTCGGCGGGACCTCATGACCGTGCCCACGCCGATGAGGGATCCGGAAGGAGCCGCTTAGAATGAACGCCGTGCCCACCCCTGAAGCCGCGAGCGACGTCACCACGCTCTCCTATGAGCAGGCGCGCGACGAGCTCGTGAAGGTCGTCAGCGAGCTCGAACAGGGCAGCGCCAGCCTCGAGCAGTCCTTGCTGCTGTGGGAGCGCGGCGAGGCGCTCGCCCGCCGCTGCGAGGAGTGGCTGATCGGTGCGAAGGCCCGGCTCGACGCCGCGCGCCTCGGCGCCGCTGCAGGGACGGGTGGCGACCAGGCCTCGTGAGCGACCAGAAACCCATCGGCCGCGTCGTCGCCGAGCTCGGTCGCCCGGAGACCCCGGCCGAGACATCCGCCCGCAAGGCGGAGTCGAGCCGCCTCCACCGTCAGCGCCAGACCGTCAGCAACCTGGTCTACTCGCTCCTGGCGACGCTCGGCATCGTCCTCGTGATCGTCCTGCTCGTCCCGCGCAACGCTCCGTCCGATGTCGGCAAGCCCGTCGACTGGAAGTCCGTCGCAGCGCAGGGCCAGGGCGCCGAAGCCGACCCGCTCCTCGCCCCCGAGCTGCCGAAGGGCTGGTCGGCGAACGCCGCCGAGCTGCGCACCGGCAGCTCCGACGGGGTACAGGTGTGGCACATCGGCTTCATCTCGCCCTCCAGCCAGTACGTGGGCCTCGACCAGGGGTTCGCGGCGAACGACAGCTGGATCGCCGCTCAGCTCGAGGACCTCCGCGCGACCGGCACCACGACGATCGACGGCGTTCCCTGGGTCGTGTACGACAACCGGAACGGCGAGTCGAGCAGCAAGGACATCAGCTACGGCCTCGTCGCGACGCACGGGTCCAGCACCGTGGTGCTCTCCGGCACCGCGAAGCCGGCCGAGTTCGACGCGGTCGCGAAGGCGCTCGCGGGCCAGCTCGGCGGGAGCGCCGGCTGATGGCGGCGCCGGCGCCGGCCGAGGCCTGGCAGTACCTGCTGGAGGGCAACCACCGCTTCGTCGCGGGCGGGCCCCAGCATCCCCGCCAGGACGTCGAGCTGCGCGAGGACCTCGCCGCCGACGGCCAGCACCCGATCGTCGCGATCTTCGGCTGCAGCGACTCGCGGCTGGCAGCCGAGATCATCTTCGACCTCGGGCTCGGCGATGCCTTCGTCGTGCGGAACGCCGGGCAGGTGGCGTCCGACTCGGTGCTCGGCTCGCTCGAATACGCGGTCGGCGCTCTCGGCGTCTCGCTGATCCTCGTGCTCGGCCACGACGAGTGCGGCGCGGTGCGCACCGCGATCGACGCGCAGGCGGCGGATGCCGAGCCGCTCAGTCAGAACGTGCAGAACCTCATCGCCCCGATCGTACCGGCCGTCCGCCGCGTGGCACGGGCGCGTGGCGAGGGCCCGCTCGACATCGGCCGCATCGACGCGGGCGAGGTCGGCAAGGAGCACCTGCGCGACACCGTCACCGACCTGCTGACCGGCAGCGAGCTGATCAGCCGCAGGGTGGTGGACGGCTCCCTCGGCATCGTGGGGGCCAACTACCGTCTGCACGAGGGGACCGCGATCCCCGATGTCCTCATCGGGTTGTCGTGAACGCACGGGGCTGAAGCACCCACCATCGAAGGAACTCGAGAAAGAACACAGTGAAGTGACCATCGAAGCCGACACCGAATACCGCATCGAGCACGACACCATGGGCGAGGTGAGGGTTCCGCGGGACGCGCTGTACGCGGCGCAGACGCAGCGCGCCGTCGAGAACTTCCCGATCAGCGGCACGGGACTCGAGCCGGCCCAGATCGCCGCACTCGCCCGCATCAAGAAGGCCGCCGCCCTCGCGAACAAGGAGCTCGGCACGCTCGACGGCGGCATCGCCGACGCGATCGCGTGGGCCGCCGACGAGGTCATCACCGGCGGCTACGACGACCAGTTCCCGATCGACACCTACCAGACCGGCTCGGGCACCTCGTCGAACATGAACATGAACGAGGTGCTCGCGACGCTCGCCTCCCGCAAGCTGGGCAGCACGGTGCACCCGAACGACCACGTCAACGCCTCGCAGTCGTCCAACGACGTGTTCCCCACCTCGGTGCACATCGCCGTGACGAGCGCGCTCATCAACCAGCTCATCCCCGCGCTCGACCACCTCGCCGTCGCCCTGGAGGCGAAGGCGGAGGCCTGGAAGGACGTCGTGAAGTCGGGGCGTACCCACCTGATGGACGCCACCCCGGTGACCCTGGGGCAGGAGTTCGGCGGCTATGCCGCGCAGATCCGCTACGGCATCGAGCGCGTGCGGGCGGCTCTGCCTCGCGTGGCCGAGGTGCCGCTCGGCGGCACCGCCGTCGGCACCGGCATCAACACCCCGGCGGGCTTCCCGCAGAAGGTCATCGAGCTCATCGTCGGCGAGACCGGTCTGCCGATCACCGAGGCGCGCGATCACTTCGAGGCGCAGGCGAACCGTGACGGCCTCGTCGAGGCATCCGGTGCGCTGCGCACGATCGCGGTCTCGCTCACGAAGATCTCGAACGACCTGCGCTGGATGGGATCCGGCCCCAACACGGGCCTCGGCGAGCTGCACATCCCCGACCTGCAACCGGGCTCTTCGATCATGCCGGGGAAGGTCAACCCGGTCATCCCGGAGGCGACGCTGATGGTCGCGAGCCGCGTGATCGGCAACGATGCGACCATCGCCTGGTCCGGGGCCTCGGGCGCCTTCGAGCTCAACGTGGCGATCCCCGTGATGGGCTCGACGCTGCTCGAGTCGATCCGCCTGGTGGCGAACGTCACCCGCGTGCTCGCCGACAAGGCCGTCGACGGGCTCGAGGCGGACGTGGAGCGCACCCGCTACCTCGCCGAGGCGTCCCCCTCGATCGTCACGCCGCTCAACAAGATCATCGGCTACGAGGCGGCGGCGAAGATCGCCAAGTACGCGGTGGCGCAGGGCGTCACGATCCGCGAGGCGGTCGTCGCGCTCGGCTATGTGGAACGCGGCGAGCTCACGGAAGAGCAGCTCGACGAGAAGCTCGACGTGCTCTCGATGACGCACCCGTAGCCCGGCTGCAGTGGAAGACCGCGCGAAGGGCGCACGTTCGGACAAGAAACGTGTGCCCTTCGCTACGTCTTCCGTGCGCGTGCACGAGGGCCCCGGGGTGCTCCCCGAGGCCCTCGGCGTTCCTTGCCAGCACAGCTCGCTCGGCGCGCGCTTACTCCAGCAGCTCGGTCACGAGCGCCGCGATGGCGCTGCGCTCGGAGCGCGTGAGCGTGATGTGCCCGAACAGCGGGTGACCCTTGAGCGTCTCGATGACGGAGGCCACGCCGTCGTGCCGACCGACGCGCAGGTTGTCGCGCTGGGCGACGTCGTGCGTGAGCACGACCCGCGAGTTCTGACCGACCCGGCTGAGCACGGTGAGCAGCACGTTGCGCTCCAGCGACTGCGCCTCGTCGACGATCACGAAGGCGTCGTGCAGCGAGCGCCCGCGGATGTGCGTGAGCGGCAGCACCTCGAGGATGCCACGGTCCACGACCTCGTCGAGCACGTTGTCCGAGACGAGGGCACCGAGCGTGTCATAGACCGCCTGGCCCCAGGGGTTCATCTTCTCCTGCTGGTCGCCCGGCAGGTAGCCGAGCTCCTGGCCCCCGACGGCGAACAGCGGGCGGAAGACCATGATCTTCTTGTGCTGCTGCCGCTCGAGCACGGCTTCGAGGCCCGCGCACAGGGCGAGGGCGCTCTTGCCGGTGCCGGCGCGGCCACCGAGGGAGAGGATGCCGATCTCGGGGTCGAGCAGCATGTCGATCGCGAGGCGCTGTTCGGCCGAGCGGCCATGCAGCCCGAAGACGTCGCGGTCGCCGCGCACGAGGCGGAGTTCACCTTCCCCGGTGACTCTGCCGAGCGCGGAACCTCGCTCCGAGTGGATGATGAGGCTTGTGTTGACCGGAAGCTCGTCGACCGTAGCGGTCTCGAGCGACTCCTTGTCGTAGAGCTCGGACATCTGCATCGACGACAGATCGATCTCGGCGAGGCCCGTGTAGCCCGAGTCGATCGCGAGCTCCGCCCGATACTCCTCGGCGGAGAGGCCGATCGAGGAGGCCTTGACGCGCATCGGCAGGTCCTTCGAGACCACCGTGACGTCGAGCCCGTCGTTCGAGAGATTCATGGCGACGGCGAGGATGCGGGCGTCGTTGTCGCCCAGCTGCATGCCCGAGGGCAGCACGGTCATGTTCGAGTGGTTCAGCTCGACCCTCAGGCTGCCGCCGTCGCCGACGGGAACCGGGAAGTCGAGCCTGCCGTTCTCAATGCGCAGATCGTCGAGGTGCCGCAGCGCCTGTCGGGCGAAGTACCCGATCTCCGGATCGTTCCGTTTCCCCTCGAGCTCGGAGATGACCACCACGGGGATCACCACCGCATGCTCGGCGAAGCGGAAGATCGCTCGCGGATCGGAGAGCAGGACCGAGGTGTCGAGGACGAAGGTCCTCTCGGTCTGGCGCGTTGCTTCGGCGAAATCCCCCTTTGTGTGCGATGCCGGCTGTCTGGTCGAAACTGAAGCCACAACCACTCCTGTCCGGCGCGCGATTCGCGCGCACGGTTCACTTTGTTCCGCGAAGTGGCCGCAAGGGGTCACGAAGTGAACTTATGTGGCCACTTCGATCAGGCGCCGTGCCCGATGGGGATCAAGTTACGTCGGTGTAATTCGTTCCGCCAGCCCCGACACGCGACGATCCTGTTACGCGGAGATTAACGCCCGTCGCGAGGCGACGCGCGCCGGCCATGGGCCGAGCCGACCTCGTCAGGCCGACCGCAGCGATCCGACGGCGTGACGGCAAAGCACGCAACGCCTCGTGCCCGGCGAGGACAGACGTGACTAATAAGCGCTGGCGTAGGAGGTCAGCGCCGCGCGCAGCATCGCGAGCGTCTCCTCCGTGGTCCCGGCGTGCACGCTGATCCGCACGTTCCCACCGCGGCTCGTGGTGCTCACACCGTGGTTGTGCAGGCTGGCGGTGAGCTTCGTGAGCGACTCGGGCTCGGGCTCGAGGATGACCATGCCGGCGCGCTCGTTCACGGCGCGCGAGGAGGCGACGTAGAGGCTGTACTCGTCGGCGAGCTCGATGACCCGGTCGGCGTTGTCGGCCACCGCGCCGTGGATCTGGTCGACGCCGACGTCCGCGATCTCCTCGAGCGCCGAGGCGAAGCACGCCTGGGCCACGCGGTCGGGGTTGCTGACGGTGAAGGCCTTGGCGGAGTGCGCGGGCGGCACGACGGCGTCCCAGGGCTCGACGAGGTCGGTGCCCGTCCACCCGGTGAACACGGGCGTGATGTGGCCGAGCGCCCGCTCGGAGAGAGCGAGGAAGCCCGTGCCCCAGCCGGCGCGCACCCACTTCTGACCGCCGGTCGCGACGACGTCGGCGACCTCGTACGGCGCGTCCACCACGCCGAAGCCCTGGATCGCGTCCACGACGAGCAGCCGGTCGCCGATCACCTGACGGATGCCGTCGAGGTCGGCGACGTAGCCGGTGCGGGCGTCGACCAGCGAGACGCCCACGGCGGTGATGGAGTCCGTGAGCTGCTCGCGGATCTCGGAGGGGGTCACCTTGCCGTGGTCGGTGGTGAGCCACACGGGCTGCAGCGCGTGCAACGCCTCGGCGGCGCGCTGGGCCGCGAACGGCATGCTCGGGAACTCCCCCGGTGAGACGAGCAGCTCGCCCGTGATGCCGAAGATTGCGTGCATCAGACCCTGTGTCGCGTTCGGCTGGAACACGAGCTGGTCGGCCGGGAAGCCCGTGAGGGCGGATGCCGCGGCGCGGACGCGCTCGTCCTCGTGCTTGAGCTGCGCGAGCGAGCCGAAGCGGGCCCGGGCGAAGAGCTCGGCGTGGGCGTAGAGCTCCTGCTGCACCGTCTTCGAGATGGGTCCGACGCTCCCGTAGTCCAGATAACCCGGCTCTTCCAGGAACCCGGCCCTGAACTCGTCCAACGTCGTCACATGAACCTCCCACCCAATTCTGCCGGAGACCCAGGTCTCTGGCCTAACCGAGCCCCAGGGTTTAGAGTCTGTCTTGTATCTAAGTTGGAAGGATCTCACGCATGTACGAGTACTTCACAGGAAAGACGGCCCTCATCACGGGCGCCGCGTCGGGCATCGGAAAGGCGGTCGCCCAGCAGCTCGCCGCCGAGGGAGCCCAGGTCGTCGTAACCGACCTCAGGCAGGAGGCCGCCCAAGCCGTCGTCGACGAGATCACCGCCGCAGGCGGCACGGCCGTCGCCTTCGCGGGCGACGTCTCCGATCCGGCCGTGGTCAAGGCATCCGTCGCCTTCGCCATCGACAGCTACGGCGGGCTGCAGCTCGCGGTCAACAACGCCGGCATCGGCGGCCCGCAGGGCCCGCTGGCCGACTACGACGACTCCGACGGCTTCGCGGCCTACCACCAGCTCATGGGCGTGAACCTGCATTCGGTCTACTACGGCATGCGCTACGAGATCCCCGAGCTGCTCGCCGCGGGCGGGGGCGCCATCGTGAACATGTCGTCGATCCTCGGCCTGGTCGCCGAGCCCACCGCCGTGCCGTACACGACCGCCAAGCACGGTGTCGCCGGCATGACGAAGGCGGCCGGCGCTGCATATGCCGCACAGGGCATACGCATCAACAGCGTGCACCCGGGCTACATCGACACGCCGCTGCTGGCTGCGATGCCGCCGGAGTACAAGCAGGCGCTGATCGCGAAGCATCCGGCCGGCCGTCTCGGCACCGCGGAAGAGGTCGCGAACCTCGTGCTGTTCCTGCTCTCCGACAAGGCGAGCTTCATCAACGGCACCCAGCACGTCGTCGACGGCGGATACACGACGGTGTGACCGTCGCGCCGGTCCTCGCCCGGCCGGTAGCCGCGCCGATTCGGCGGAGCCGGGCCTATCCCCCGTAGCGCCGCTGCCGCCGCGTGAAGTCGCGCAGCGCGCGCAGGAAGTCCACCTCGCGCAGGTCCGGGCCGAGCGCCTCGACGAAGTAGAACTCGCTGTGCGCGCTCTGCCACAGCATGAAGTCGCTCAGTCGCTGCTCGCCCGAGGTGCGGATCACGAGGTCCGGGTCGGGCTGGCCGCCCGTGTAGAGGTGCTCTCCGATGAGCTCGGGCGTGAGCGTCTCCGCGAGGTCCTCGAGCGAGCGGCCCGCCGCGTGGTGCTCGGCGACGATGGAGCGCATCGCGTCGGTGATCTCCGTGCGGCCGCCGTAGCCGACGGCGAGGTTCACGTGCAGACCGGACTTGTCACGGCTGGCCTGCTCCGCGGTGTGCAGCGCTTCGACGAGCTCGCCGGGCAGGCCCGTGACCGACCCGACGTGCTGCACGCGCCAGTCGCGGTGGTTGGAGAGGTCGAGGGCGAGCTGCGCGATGATCCGCATCAAGGCGTCGAGCTCCTGGCTGCCGCGGTTCGTGAGATTGTCCGCGGAGAGCAGGTAGAGCGTGACGACCCGGATGCCGAGCTCGTCGCACCACTCGAGGAACTCGATCATCTTCGCCGCTCCGGCGCGGTGGCCGTGCTCGGCGCTCGCGTAGCCGAGCTGTCGCGCCCAGCGCCGGTTGCCGTCGATGATCATCGCGACGTGGTGCGGCAATGCCTCGGCGCCCCCACGGGCGAGGTCGGTGCGGAGCCGCTTCTGGTAGAGCCCGTACAGCACCCCTCTGCCGGGGGAAGGCCGCCGCTCGCTCACAGAGCAAACCTACTAGGGCCTGCTAGAGCCGCGGGTCGCCTTCCCCGCGCCGGTCGGCTTCTTCGGCGTCGAGTTTCTCGTTGACCTCGGCGCGATAGCGCACCCGGCGGATGCGCCGCGTCATGTCGATGATCAGCAGCAGCACCACGACGCCGACCGCGAAGATCGCGGCGAAGCCCCACGGCCCGGGGGTCGTGGCGTCCTCGGGCGGAATGCTCGGGCCCGGCGACGGACTCGGTGCGGCCGCGGCGAGGAGGAACAGGGCGGATGCCGCGCTCACGCGGATGCCTCCTCGTCGATTCCGGCGAACAGGTCGGTCTCAGGGGTCACTGCGGGCACTCTCGATTCGATGAGCTGGTAGTCGTCGGTGGGCCAGGCCTCGCGCACGACGTCGTTCGGCCAGAAGAAGAACGGGCTGTCGGGCGCGACCTGGCTCGCATGAGACCGTAGCGCAGCATCCTTGGCCTCCAGGTGGGCGCCGACGTCCACCCGGGTCGTCGCGAGGAACGGCGCCTCTTCGCCCCAGCGCCGCATCTTCTCCATCTCGAGGATCAGTGGCGAGTCGGGATCGACCTCGCGGAGCCGATCGTGGATGGCGCGGGCCTTCTGCCAGCTGAACAGCCGGTCGTAGTAGTACTTGGAGACCTGCCACGGCTCGCCGGCCGAGGGGAAGCGCGAGGCATCCGCTGCCGCCTGCAGGGCGTACACGGTCGCATCGTGGCTGCGGATGTGATCGGGGTGGGGGTAGCCGCCGTTCTCGTCATAGCTCGTGACGACGTGCGGGCGGAACGCGCGGATGAGCCGCACGAGCGGCTCGGCGGAGATCTCGAGCGGGATCACGGCGAAGCAGTTGGCCGGCAGTGGCTCCCCCTCCCCCGGCAGCCCCGAGTCGAAGTAGCCGAGCCAGCGGTGCTCGAAGCCGATCACGGCCTGCGCGGCGGCCATCTCGCGCCGACGCAGCCCGGCGAGATCCCAGTGCGCCATCGGCACCTCGTCCACAGCGGGGTTGAGGATGTCGCCGCGCTGCCCGCCCGTGCAGCTGACGACCATCACCTGCGCGCCGCCCGCAAGGTAGTGCGCATAGGTCGCGGCGCCCTTGCTCGACTCGTCATCGGGGTGGGCGTGCACCGCCATCAACCGCCTGGGCACAGCTGAACGCCGCCTCTCGGGAAAGGGTCTCGAAGGTTTCGGCTCAGGAACGAGCCGTAGTGTTGACCAGACTACTTCGGAGGAATGACATGCCAGCTGGCAGCCCGGTCGTCGCGACCCGCTACGGCGACACCGCACAGCGTCGCACCCGCAACCGCTGGCTGTTGATCGGGCTCGGCGTGTTCATCGCCCTCGTCATGGGGCTGTGGGCCGTGTGGGGCTCCGGGCTCGGTTCGACGTCGTCGAAGCTGCAGTCCACCGACACGGCGAACAATCCGATCGACGCGCACCACATCACGGTGAGCTTCGCGGTGGACGCCCCGGCGAACACGGCGGTGTCGTGCGCAGTCCAGGCGCAGAACATCGACTTCACCGTCGTGGGCTACGCGGTTGTGCATCTGAAGCCCAGCCCGGAGACGCATCGGACGGTGGAGAAATCCCTGGTCACGTACGAACCCGCGGTCTCGGGCTCGCTAGATAAGTGCTGGTTGCCGTAAGATTGCTCGATAACGCCTCGACGGTTACCCGTCGGGGCGTGACCTTATCCCGAACGAGACGGCGTCCCGACTCGCCGTCGAAGCAAGGAGCAATCATGTCCCAGGAGACCACGGTCACCTTCCTCACTCAGGAGGCGTACGACCGCCTGAATGAAGAGCTGAACTACCTGGAGACCACGGGTCGCACGGAGATCGCCAAGCGCATCGAAGCGGCCCGCGAGGAAGGCGACCTCAAGGAGAACGGCAGCTACCACGCCGCCAGGGACCAGCAGGGCGTTCAGGAGGCACGCATCGTGACTCTGAAGCACCTGCTCGCGACCTCCAAGGTGGGCGCCGCCCCCGAGAGCAACGGCGTCGTCGAGCCGGGCACCCTGGTCACGGCGGTCATCGCCGGCGGCGAGGACACCTTCGTGGTCGGCAACCGCGAGATCGCGAAGGACTCCGAGTATTCGGTCTACAGCGAGCAGAGCCCCATCGGAGCGGCCATCCTCGGCCTCAAGATCGGCGACAAGACCAGCTACACCGCGCCGAACGGCAAGGAGATCGCGGTCGAGATCACCGATGTGCAGACCTGGACGGGGCAGTAGTCCTCTCGGCCTTCTCCTCGCCTACTCGGCGACCTCGACCTCCGGGTCGTAGCCTTCCGCGCGCAGTGCGCGGATGACCTCTGCGCGGTGGTCGGCGCCGCGGGTCTCGACCGAGATCTCGATCGCGACCTGGCTGATCTGCAGCCCGTTGTGGTGCCGCGTGTGCAGCACCTCGACCACGTTCGCGCCGATCCCGGCGAGGATCTGCGCGATCGTCGAGAGCTGCCCGGGACGGTCCGGCAGCATGATGCGGACCGTGAGGTAGCGGGCGGATGCCTCGAGGCCGTGCGCGATCACCCGCTGCATGAGCAGCGGGTCGATGTTGCCGCCGGAGAGGATCGCCACGGTCGGCCCGGAGGCCTGCACCTTTCCGGCGAGGATCGCGGCGACGCCGGCCGCACCGGCCGGCTCCACGACGAGCTTGGCGCGCTCGAGCAGCACCAGCAGCGCGCGGGCGATGTCGTCCTCGCTGACGGTCACGATCTCGTCCACCAGCTCGCGGATGACCGCGAAGTTGAGGTCGCCGGGGCGCGCGACGGCGATGCCGTCGGCGATCGTCGGCTCCAGCTGGATCGTGACCTGCTCCCCCGCGGCGAGCGAGGCCGGGTAGCTGGCGGCGTTCTCGGCCTGGACCCCGATGACGCGGATGCCTCGACCGCGCGCCTCCGCCTTCAGCTTCACGGCCCGCGCGACGCCGGCGGCCAGTCCGCCGCCGCCGATCGGGACGATGACCGTCTCGACGTCGGGCACCTGCTCGACGATCTCGAGCCCGAGCGTCGCCTGGCCCGTGATCACGTCCTCGTGGTCGTAGGGCGGGATGAACACGGCGCCCGTGGACGCGGTGAACTCCTGCGCGGCGGCGAGCGTCTCGGTGAAGGTGGTGCCCTCGAGCACCGTCTCGGCGCCGTAGGCCCGCGTGGCCTGCAGCTTGGGCAGCGCGACGCCGGCCGGCATGAAGATCGTGGCACGGATGCCGAGGCGCTGTGCGGCGAGCGCGACGCCCTGCGCGTGGTTGCCCGCCGAGGCCGCCACGACGCCGCGGACGCGCTCCTCCGCGGACAGACGGGTCAGCCGGTTGTAGGCGCCGCGGATCTTGTACGAGCCGGTGCGCTGCAGGTTCTCGGCCTTGAGCCAGACGGGCACGCCGAGCAGCTGCTCCAGGTGGCGGCTCTTCTCCATCGGCGTCGGCTGAATCACCTGTGCGACGACCTCACGCGCCTGCTCGATCTGCTCGAGCGTCGGACCGGCGTAGACAGCGGCGGGCGATTCGGACGCGGTGCTCATTTCCTCAGTCTAGGCGGGGCGGCCGAGGCATCCGTCGCCTACAGCGCACGGTTGCGGCGCACCCGCTCGGAGGGCACGATCTGCCACAGCACGGTGTCGGAGCGGTGCAGCACGGGAGGCGGCTCGTTCTTCCACGCCTCCGTCGACACGTAGCCGATCATGACGTTCAGCACGGCCGCGAACGGCACGGCGAACAGCGCCCCCGCGATGCCGGCGACGAGCGAGCCGGCGGCCACCACGAGCACAACGGCGAGCGGATGCACCTTGACGGCGCTGCCCATGATGAGCGGCTGCAGCACGTGGCCCTCGAGCTGCTGCACGAACAGCACGATCGCGAGCATGATCAGCGCGAACCAGATGCCCTTGTAGACGAGGGCGATGAACACGGCGAGCGTGCCCGTGATGACCGCGCCGACGATCGGGATGAACGAGCCCATGAAGACGATCACCGCGATCGGCACGGCGAGCGGCAGCCCGAGGAAGAAGGCGCCCAGGCCGATGCCGACCGCGTCGATCGACGCCACGAGGATCTGCACGCGCACGAAGCTCTGCAGGGTCGTCCAGCCGGCGCGTCCGGCGCCGTCGGCGGCGGCGCGCGCCCGCTTGGGGAAGACGCTCACGACCCAGCGCCAGATGCCCGCGCCGTCGATCAGGATGAACAGCGTGCTGAACAGGATCAGCAGCATCCCGGTGAGGACGTGGCCGAGCGTCGAGCCGAGCGACAGCGCCCCGCTGATGAGCACCTTGCTGTCGGTGCGGACGGCGTCGGTGATCGTGTCGAGGTAGCCGCCGATCTGCCGGTCGGTGAGGTTGAACGGCGGCCCCGTCAGCCAGTGCCGCGCCGAGCTGATCGCGGACATGGTCTGGTGGCGCAGCGGGCCGGCCTCCGCCCGCACCTGCTGGCCGACGAGATACAGCAGCCCGCTGACCACGACGAGGGTGAGCAGCATGCACACGATGATCGCGATCCACTTCGGCACGTGGATGCGCACGAGCAGCTCCTTGAGCGGCACGAGCAGCGCCGACAGCAGCACCGCGAGCATGACCGGGATCACGATGAGCTTGAGCTGCCAGACGATCACGACCATCACGGCGATCGCACCGCCGATCAGCAGCAATCGCCACGACCATGATGAGGCGAGCAGGATGCCTTTGGGCAGCGCGTCGTCGATCTTCTGCGACTCCGACTTCGCGGAGCCGCGCGGCGCGCGACCGAAGCGGGCGAGGAACGAGTCCTTGGTGCGATCGGATGCCCGTTGGGCGCTCATGGGCTCAGTCTAGGAACCCCGGCGAACCGGATGTCAGTGCCCCGCGGTAGCTTCGAGGAGATGGTCCAGACTCTCAGCGACACGGCGGCCCGGCGCATCGCGCTGTCCGCCCAGGGTTTCGGTCGGCCCCGGCCGGCCTCGGTCGGCACGCGCCAGTTGAACGGGCTGTTCGAACGGCTGGGGCTGCTGCAGATCGACTCGGTGAACGTGTTCGAGCGCTCCCACTATCTTCCGGCGTTCGCGCGGCTCGGCGGCTACGAGAAAGCGCTGCTGGACCGGCTCACCTTCACCCCCTCGACGCCGCGGTCGATGGCCGGCTACACCGAGGTGTGGGCGCACGAGGCCGCGTTCGTCCCCGTCGTGGACTATCCGCTGTTCCGCTTCAAGCAGCGCCGCTTCGCCGCCAAGCGTCGGGCCGGCCGGCCGGACTGGGGGCTCGCGGCGAGCAGCGACACGCTCACCTGGCTGCACCGTGAGCTGGCCGAGCGCGGGCCGCTCGCGGCGAGTGAGATCGAGCACGACGCGAACGTGCGACAGGGGCCGTGGTGGGGCTGGTCCGAGGTGAAGGAGGCGCTGGAGATCATGTTCCGCTCCGGCGAGCTCGCGACCGCGGGGCGCACGCGCTTCGAGCGGCGCTACGCGCTCGCGGAGCAGGTGCTGCCGGCATCCGTGCTCGAGGCGGAGGTGCCCGAGGGGGAGGCGGTGCGCACCCTCGTGCGGAAGGCGGTGCACGCGCTCGGCATCGGCACGCTCTCCGACGTGGCCGACTACTACCGGCTGTACACGGCCGAGACGAAGCAGGCCCTGCACGAGCTCGCCGACGCGGGCGAGGTGGAGCGAGTGCACGTGCGCGGCTGGGAGGCCTCCGGGCGACCGCTCGCGGCGTTCGTCCCCGTTGGTGTGCGGGTGCCGCGCGCGATCTCCACGACCGCCCTGCTCTCCCCCTTCGACCCGATCGCGTGGGAGCGCGAGCGGCTGCGCCGTATGTTCGGCATGCACTACCGGATCGAGATCTACACGCCCGCGCCGAAGCGGGTGTTCGGCTACTACGTGCTGCCGGTGCTGGTGGACGACGCGGTCGTGGGGCGCCTCGACCTGAAGAGCGACCGGCAGGCCGGTGTGCTGCGGGTGCAGGCCGCCTGGGTGGAGGACGGGGTCCACCCCGGCGCCGTCGCCGAACGGCTCGCGCCGTTGCTGTGGCAGACGGCGGAGTGGCAGGGTCTGACCGACGTCTCGATCACGGGCCGCGGGAACGCCGCGGCAGAGCTCGCGGCGGCGCTGGGCGGGGAGGCGCAAGCGGTGGGCTGACGAACGGCCCAGGATTGACGAGGCAGACTTGAGGGATGGGTTGCGCTGCCGAGACGGACATGGTCATCCCCCGCATGCATCCGCATCAGCTGGAGGTGCGGGCAAGCGACGTACGCCGGCTGCTGCGCGCGCAGTTCCCGGGCTGGGCGTCCGAGGCGATCGTGCGGGTGCCGTCCGCGGGCACGACCAACGCGATGTTCCGCCTCGGCGCGGACAAGGTGGTGCGGCTGCCGTTCATCCCCGGCGACGGCGTCGACCCGGTCGTCGAGGCCGAGACGCTCCGGCGTCTGGCCGGTGCGCTGCCGGTGCGCATCCCCCGGGTGCTCGCGCTCGGCGAGCCCGACGCGGACTACCCGTACCGCTGGTCCGTGCTGTCCTGGACGCCCGGCAACGCGCCCGTTCCGGAGCGGCTGTGCGCGGCATCCGGCCTGGTCGACGACCTCTGCGGTTTTCTACGGGTGCTGCAGGGCGTGCCGGCGGATGCCGCCCCCATGGCGCAGCGCGGCGGGGAGCTCGCCCCGCTGGACGGGGAGGTGCGCGCCGCGATCGAGCAGCTCGCGAGCGAGTACGACAGCGAGCTGCTCCACGCGCTCTGGGACGACGCCCTCGGGGCCGCCCCGTGGCGCCACGGGGCGGTGTGGCTGCACAGCGATCTGCTGCCGAGCAACCTGCTCGTCGACGGGCGGGGGCGGCTGTGCGGCGTGCTCGACTGGGCGGCCGCGGGGGTCGGGGACCCGGCGTGCGAGCTGCTGGCCGCATGGAACGTGTTCCCGGCCGGAGCGCGGGAGCTCTTCCGTGCGCGGCTCGGCGTCGACGACGACACCTGGCGCCGCGGGCGCGGATGGGCGCTGTCACAGGCCGTCCTGGCGTTGCCGTACTACCGCACGACGAATCCGGGCATGACCGAGATGGCCCTGCGTTCGCTCGCGGCGCTCAGCTCCGAGCGCCGCTGACCGGAGCAACACAGTCCCACCGCAACACACCCACCCACCCAGCCACAGCGAGGCGGCTACGTGCTCGCCGCCTCGCGCAGCGACTCGCGCCCGGCAGGGACGGGCGCGACAATAAATTCAGAACCCCTGCCCGATCTTCTGCAATCGGGCGATGCGCTCCGGAATCGGCGGGTGGGTCGAGAAGAGGCGTGCAGTGAGCGAGGGGCGCAGCGGGTCGGCGATCCACAGGTGGGCCATCGAGGTGTTCTGCCGCTGCATGGGGCGGGCGTAATCGTCGAGCTTCGCCAGGGCGGACTCGAGGCCCTCCGGGTAGCGCGTGATCTCCGCGCTCGTGGCATCCGCCAGGTATTCGCGCTGCCGGGAGATCGCGGCCTGCACGAGCGCGGCGATGACGGGGGCGAGCACGATCGCGACCAGGCCGAGGATCAGCATGATCGGGTTGCCGCCTCCCCCGCCTCCGCCGTTGTTGTTGTCCCGGCGGTTGTTGTTGCCGCCGCCGAACACCGCGCCGTAGAAGGCGAAGCGAGTGAAGATGTCGGCGATGAACCCGATCGCGACGACGAGACCGAACACGATGGTGGAGACGCGGATGTCGTAGTTGCGCACGTGGCCCATCTCGTGCGCCATGACGGCCATGAGCTCGGTGGGGTTCATGATCTCGAGCAGCCCCGTGGTCGCGGCGACGACCGCGTGCTCGGGGTCGCGGCCGGTCGCGAAGGCGTTCGGCGCCGGGTCGTTGACGATGTAGACCTTCGGCATCGGCATCCCGGTCGAGATGCTGATGTTCTCCACCGTCTGCCACAGCACGGGGTTGTCGGCCTTCTGGATCTCGACCGCGCCGGCCATCGAGACGGCCTGCGAGCCCGCCGTGAAGTATTGCAGCACGGCGTAGGCGAGGGCGATGACGACGGCGACGACCGCGATCGTCCAGCTGCCGCCCATGAGGTAGCTCACGACGTAGGCGACCAGGCCCACGAGGACCAGGAAGAACAGGATGAAGAAGACGGTGTTCCGCTTGTTTCGGGCTATCGCGCGGTACATGGCTTAGGAGTCAGCGCTCCCGCCTGGCTCAGAACTGCACGCGCGGCGGCTCGGAGATCGCCGCGCTGTCGGGAACCTCGAAGAACTCGCGGTCCGCGTAGTGCAGGTTCTTGGCGACGATGTTCGAGGGGAACTGCTTGATCTTCGTGTTGTACTCGCGCACCCCGCCGTTGTAGAAGCGCCGAGCGGCCTGGATCTTGTCCTCGGTGTCGACGAGGTCGGACTGCAGACGCAGGAAGTTCTGGCTCGCCTGCAGCTGCGGGTACGCCTCGGCGACGGCGAAGATGCTCTTCAGCGCGGACTGGAAATGCCCTTCGGCGGCGGATGCCTCACCGGGCGTCTGCGCAGAGATCGTCTCCGCACGGGCCTTCGTGACGTCCTCGAAGACGGATTTCTCGTGAGAGGCGTAGCCCTTGACCGTCTCGATGAGGTTCGGGATGAGGTCGGCGCGCCGCTTGAGCTGGACCGTGATGTCGCTCCACGCCTCGTCCACCCGCACATTCAGCGTGATGAGCGAGTTGTACGTGGCCCAATACCAGATGCCGATGATCACAAGGATCACCACGACGATGATCACGGGGATGAGCCAACTCAACAACATGAGCGGAATCCTATCGGCGTCAGCCCAGACCTCCCTCAGTTGTCGGCGCTCTCCAAGGTCCCCGGCGCCCTCACGCGGACTTCCGCGCGCTCACCACTGCGACCAGTCGAGGAACCAGCCGCCGTCGGCCGCCGCCTCGAGCCAGGCCGCGGTCGTCCGGGCATGCATGGCGGAGCCCATGGGAAGGTCCTCCGCCGCGGCGTCCGCCCATGCGTACAGCCACGCGGCGACCCGTCGCGCCTGATCGGGGTGCAGCAGCTTGTTGTCCCAGTGCATCAGCGCGCGGGAGAAGCGGTTCGGGTACTGCTTCTGGACCCCGCCGCGATAGGGCGGCGGCGGGTCGGCCGTGAACAGGGCGACCGCGATCTCGGTCGGCAGCACGTGGTCGTGCGGCCTGTCCGCGGTCTGCGTCTCGCCCCATACCGGGCTGCGACCCCACGCGGAATACTCGAAGGGCATGCTGCCAGTCTGCCAGCCACGGGGCGCTTGTTCGGGTGAACGGATGCCTGGGGCCGAGCGCCGGCAGCGCCGCCGGCGTCACAGCCCGTAGACGGCGCGGGCGTTCTCGGAGGCGATCAGCCCGTGCACGCGAATCGCGTCGCGCTCCGTCCAGTCCCCGTTCTCGATCCAGCGCGAGACGACCTCGGTGAAGCCCCGCCGCCACAGCCGGGCGCCGAGGTGGTGCAGCTCGGCCGGCCCCCACGCGTCGGAGGAGTAGAGCACGCGCGAGAACGGCGCGAGCTCGAGCGCGGCGGCGATCAGCGCCGGCGAGCGCGCACCGACGTAGTTGACGGCCTCGCCGACGTCGAGGTAGACGGTGCCGAAGGACTGCGCCAGCACCCCGGCCTCCCGCTCGTAGGGGTAGCAGTGCAGGAGCAGCACGGGAACCCCGGCCGCCTCGGCCGCGAACAGGAACGGACGCAGCTGAAGCGGGTTGACGCGCAGCAGATCCGCATCCCGATCGCCGAAGCCGACGTGCAGCTGGATGGGCAGGCCACGGTCCAGGGCCGTGTACAGGCCGAAGCGCAGCAGCACGGGGTCGTCGAGGCGGGGATGCTCGCCCGGCTCGGCGAGCCAGACCGCCGCCGCGGCGGCGACCTCGGCGTCGGTGGGCCGGGAGAGGTCGATGTCGAAGCCGGAGCGGTAGGCGATGATGGACTTGACGCCGACGACGCCCGGGCCGGCCGTCGCCTCGGCCACCGCCTGCCGGTAGGCGTCCGCATAGTCGCGCGGGGCCGCGCCGCCCGAGGCGAGCGTCTCGGCGACGGTCTCGAGGCGGACGATCTCGCGGGTGCGGCCGCCGAAGTCCGCCATCTCGCCGACGCCGAGGATCTCGTCGCCTCGGTAGCCCGTGTCGATCAGCCAGTCGGAGACGCCGGCGGAGGGCAGCAGCAGCCGGTTGAGCTCGGGTTCCGGCACGGCCGTGCGGGCGGCCCAGTAGTCCTCGGCGTCCGCCCCCGGCTCGAGCCCGAGCAGCGGCGCGCACCAACGGCGCAGGGCGAAGCCCAGCTGCGAGTCGAAGGGGTTCATGCCCGCCAGTGGTGTGCCGGGGAAGCCCTCATTGATCATCGCCTCGAACCGGGCGCGCGTTGGGCTGCGACGCAGGGCGCCGTGCACGTGATGGTCGACGAGCGGGGCGGAGGCGACGGCGTCGGTGAACTCGGTCACGCCCGCACCGCCACGAACGGGGCGACCAGCGCGTCGTCGACCGCGCCGACGGCGGCGTCGTAGACCGCCTGCCCGATGAGCTCGGCCGCGCGGTCGATCTCCGCGTCGGTGATGACGAGCGGCGGAGTGATCTCCAGCACGTTCCCGCCGACCAGGTACACCACGGCGCCGAGCTGCCAGAGCCGGTAGACGGCCTTCTCCGCGAGCACGTCGTCCCGCGTCTTCGACTCGGGGTCGCTGACGATCTCGAGACCGATGCCGAGACCGCGTCCGCGCAGATCGCCGATGTGCCGGGCGAGCACCTCGCCGCGTGCGCCGCCGACGGATGCCAGTGCCTGCAGCGCGGCGAGGAGGCGCGCGCCGCGCTCGGCGGCCTGCTGCGGGAGTCCCTCGCCGACGATGGTCGCGAGCACCGCCCGCGCCGCCGCCGTGCACACCGGGTTGCCCGCCGTGGTGAGCAGCGCCGAGCCGACCGGTCCGTCGAGCACCCAGGCCGGTCCGACGGCGGCGGAGATGGGCAGGCCCGCGCCGAGCGTCTTGCCGAAGGTGGCGATGTCGGGGGTGATGCCGTCGTGCTGGAAGGCATGCAGGGTTCCCGGCCGACCCAGACCGACTTTGACCTCGTCGCAGATCAGCAGGACGCCGTACCGCGTGGTCAGCTCCGAGAGCCGGGCCAGAAAGCCGTCCGGCGGCACGATGAAGCCGCCGTCGGACAGGATCGGCTCGACGAGCAGGCACGCCGCGTCCTCCGCGGCGAGCGCCTTCTCGACCTCTCGGAGGCAGTGCTCGAGGTCGGCCTCCGGAGTGCCGCCACGCGGCCGGTACGGGTTCGGGTAGGGCAGGAAGGCGGAGTCGGGGTCGGCCTCGGCCGCCCCGCCCTCCACGTGCACGCCGGAGACGCCCATCGCGACGCCGACGCCGCCGTGGTAGCTGTGCTCGAAGGAGAGCACCTTCCGCTTCCCCGTCGCGTGCCGGCAGGCCCGGATGGCGACGTCGTTGGCGTCGGACCCGGCATGGCCGAGGTAGACGCGGCGGTCGTCCGTGGTGCCGGGGACCAGCGCCAGCAGGTCCTCGGCGAGGCCGACCGAATCCGGGTGGACCGCCGAGAGTCCGCCCATCCCGGGCGGATTGCGGATCGACCGGGTCACCGCTTCGACGACGGCCGGGTGCCCGTGCCCGAGCCCGGTGGCCGTCCACGTCGCCGTGAGGTCGATGAGCTCGCGCCCGGCGGGGTCGACGAGGGTGCTGCCGTGACCGCTGACGACCTCGAGAGGGAAGAAGCGCAGCTTCTCGATGCCGGCGATGGCGCGCGCGTCGCGCTCGGTGAGGTTCTCGGTGCGCCGATCCGCCTCGCTCATGCGTCCTCGGATTCGTGCGCGGCCTCGAGCCGCGCCTCGGCGTGCTCGAGGATGTCGACCGCCTCGCTGACCGGGCCGCGGGTGTGGATGCCTTCGCCGAGATCGATCGAGCGGGCGAGCTCTTCGCCGATGCGCGCGGTGAGCCGGCTCGCCGCCGCCGCGATGACGAGGCCCACGAGACACCAGGCGAGTCCGATGTACACCGGTGAGGACCAGCTCACGCCGTCGTCGCCGACGGTGCCCTTGACGTTGAAGACGAGCACCACCACGATCGCGATCGCGCCGATGGCAGGCAGGATCGTTCCGGCCACCCGACCCTTCAGCTGGGTCACCCCGGCAAACTTCTTGGCGTTGACGAACCAGATCGCGGCGATCTCCACCATGAGGTAGGCGATCATCAGCGTGATGGCGCCGGCGGTCGCGTACAGACCGTAGGCGTCGATGGCGAGGTTGTCGTCGGCGCCGCCGCCGTTGTTCGGCCAGCGGGTGAGGAAGCTGACGACGTTGATGACGAGCGCCACCGCGATGATCGCGAGGATGGCGTTGCGCGGCGCCTCGGTGCGCTCGTCGATCTTCGCGAGGCGCTGGGGAAGGAATCCGTCCCGGGCGAACGCCTGGACGAGGCGGCCCGAGGTCGCGGCCGAGGCAATCACACAGGCGAACGACGACATCAGGCCGGTGAAGATGATGATCAGGCCGAACCAGTTCCCGACGAAGGAGGAGCCGAGCTCGCCGAGCGTGTTGCCCGAGGCGCCGAAGGCGGCGAGCCCCTTCGCGTCGGTGCCGAAGCCGACGGTCTCGGCGAACATGATGAGAGTGAACAGCACGCCCGTGATGGCGACGCTGCCGATCAGCACGCGCGGGATGGCGCGCGTGGGGTCGTCGGATTCCTCGCCGAGGGTCGCGCAGCCCTCGAAGCCGGCCCAGGTCAGGAAGGCCACCACGATGCCGCCGAGCACGGAGGAGGCGCTGACACCGTGGCCGAGGGTGAAGACGCTCCAGTCGATGCCGGGGGCGCCGTCGCGCACCCCCGCAGCGCCGCCCCGCGCGAAGATCACGAAGGTCAGCACGAGCATGGCGACGATGCCGACGCCCTCGATCCACAGCAGCACGGTGAGTGCGCGCTTGGCGTCGATGAAGGTGAGGCCGACCGCGGCGGCGACCGCGATGAGCGCCGGGACGATCCAGGGCAGCTGGAAGGGGTGCGCCGGGTTGCCCTGCGCGGCGGCGAGGAAGGAGTTGAAGAAGGAGGCGAACAGGCCGACGCATCCGGTCGCGAAGCCGAGATAGGTGGCGATCATGGCGAAGCCGCTGAAGAAGCCGCTGCGGGGCCCGACGGTGCGGCCCACGAGGGCGTAGGCACTGCCGGAGTGGCTCATGTGCCGCGTGAGCCGCACGAAGCCGTAGGCGACGAGCGCGACGCAGATCAGGCCGAGGATGAGCACGAGCGGCACGCCCTTGCCGACCGAGAGCACCAGACCCTGGCCGTTTCCGGACATGGCGAGCGTCGGCCCGACGATGGACAGGGACAGGGCCAGGATGGCCCACAACGGCAGGCCCTTGCGGGCCCTCTGTGCGACGGGCGCGGACATGTCGTGCTCCTTCTCTCCGTGATGCTGTTCGGTTGCGTTCGGGGACGCGGCTCGGGTGCTACATCGACCAGGTGAAGCGGAAGCGCTCGGCGAGCGCGGCGGCGGAGGCGGCGCCGTAGACCTCGACCTCGTGGCCGCGGACCGCCAGCAGCGCCGTCATGATGTCCTCGCCGGCGAAGTCGACGGCGGCCGTGCTCGCGCCGAGAACGGCGAGGACCTCCGACTGCTCGTTCGGCAGGAGCGGAACCGCGGCGCCCGCGGGCAGCGCGGCGGGGTCGCCGGTCACCTCGACGGGCAGCGCCAGCTCGTCGCGGATGCCCTCATGGGCGGCCCAGAGCATGGCGGCGATGCTCAGATAGGGATTGGCGGAGGCGTCGACGACCTTGAGCTCCACGCTCGCGCCGTGCGGGTTGCCGGCCGTCGCGGCGCAGAACCGCACGGCCGCCTCGCGGTTCTCGAGCCCCCAGCAGGCGTGGGCGCCCGACCAGTGGCCGGGCAGCAGACGCGCGCCCGACAGGAGCGATCCGGCATGGAATCCGATGAACTCGGGGAGCCGCCGGAGCAGGCCGGCGATCGCCGCGCCGCCCTCTGGACGGATGCCGTGCGGGCCGGTGCCGCCGGAGAACAGCGACGCGCCGTCGCGCGTGAACGAGAAGTGCTGGTGCGCGCCATTGGCGGCGTTCGCCTCGGTCGAGGACAGGGGCGAGAAGGACGGCCGGAAGCCGTGCCGCTCGGCGGCGCGGCCGATCAGGATCCGGGCGAGCACCACGTTGTCGGCAGCGGTGAGGGGGTCTGTGGGGCCGAGGGAGATCTCGAACTGTCGAGTACCGTACTCGGCGTGCGCCTGGTCGAGCGGGAGCCCGGTCGTCTCCGCGAGAGTGGCGAGGTCGCGGAGGAACCCGCTTCCCGCGTCGGCGAGCACGGGCCCCAGCCCATAGGCGGACCAGGGCCCGCCCATGGTGCCGTCGGCGTCGAAGAGCGTGAACTCCAGTTCGCAGCCGACGAGGGTGTCGATGCCGTCGGCGCCGAGCCCGAGGCGACGCGGCGCAGCAGGCCGCGGGTGTTCAGCGGCGAGGCCGTGCCGTCCTGCTCGGTGAACTCGGCCGGCGCCCACGCCATGCCTCCGCCGAGGACCTTCACCACCGCGGGGTCGAGGTGCAGGCGCAGGTCGCCCGCCACGGTGAGCGTGTCCGTGAAGACGATGGCGTCGTCGATGCAGAAGACGTTCCAGGTCGGCGAGGCGCCCATGCCGGAGTCGACGAAGCTGCGCAGCCGGCGCAGGGGCGCGGTCTTCGCCCGGGCGACGCCGCCGAGGTCGACCACGGAGCCGGCGACGACCGTGACGCCGGCGGCTCGGAGTCGCTGCTCGAGCAGGTTCACGTCGGCGGGAGCGGTCTCGGTGATCGTCGCGATGGGCATAGTCGATCTTTGCGCCCATTTATGTCGTTCCTGTTACAAGAGTGCTCTGATTCGGAAATTCTGTTCCCGCTGTTACAGTAAGGAACGGATCGTCGAACACACACCGTTCGCAGGAATCGAGGTCAGCATGTGCCGTCTGCTGGGTCTGGTGAGCCACACCGCCGCGACCTTCTCCGGGGCCCTGGGCGCCGATCAGCTGGACCGGTTCCGCGACATGTCCCGGCTGCACTGCGACGGCTGGGGCGCAGCCTGGCATGCGGAGGGCGGTCTGGCCGCGTACCACAACACGGATGCCGCGCTCGCCGACCCCGGCTTCCCCCGGATCGCCGCCGCGACCGTCACGGACGCGGCGATCGCGCACCTGCGCTGGGCCAGCGAGCACATGGCGACGCGTGACGCCAACACCCACCCCTTCCTCGCGGACGGCTTCGCCTTCGCGCACAACGGTTACATCGGGCCGTCGGCCGAGCTGGATCTGCTCGTACCGGAATCCGCCGCCGCGGGTGTGCTCGGCACGACGGACAGCGAGCGCTATTTCGGGCTGATCCGCGGCCATCTGCACGACGGACTGGACCCGTTCGACGCGACTCTGCGCGCCGTCGCGGAGCTGCGGTCGCGCTACCCGCGGGCAAGCCTGAACGCGCTGCTCCTGGGGCCGGACGAGCTGATCGCCGTGCACGCGAGCACGGCGGCCCGGCCCGACATCGCCGGCATGCTCGCCGCGGGCTTCACCCCCGAGACGCTGCCAGCCGGCCACCTCGACGGCTACTACCGGATGCGCATCCGGCACGGCGCCGACGGAAGCGTGGCGGTCGCCTCCTCCGGATTGGAGACCACGGGCTGGGAGCCGTTGCCCGAGGAGTCCGTCACCCGCATCGACCGGCTCGGGGCGACGGTCACCACCCGCGCGGTGGTGCCAGACTTCGTGGAGTGAGCCCCACCTCCCCCGACCCAGAGTCCGCCGCCCCGCCGTCACCCGACGAGCAGCCCGACGGCGTCTCGACCCGGGCGCTGCGTCTGCTGGAGTCGTTGCGCCCCTCGGAGCGGAAGGTCGCGCGGGCGCTGCTCGCCGACTACCCGAGCGCGGCCCTCGGCACGGCATCCGCGCTCGCCGCCGCCGCCGGCGTGAGCACCCCCTCGGTGCTGCGCTTCGCGCAGGCGCTGGACTTCGACGGCTTCACCGATCTGCAGGAGGCGCTGCGCCGCGAGCTCACGGAGCAGGCGCACGCGCCGATGCACCGGATGGGCGCACCGGCGGGACCGCAGGGGCCGACCATGCAGGTCGTCGTCGAGCAGGCCAGGCGGCTCGCCGAGGAGGCGATCACCTCGCTGTCGACGCTGCCGGAGTCGGAGCTCGACGCCTTCGTCGCCCTTCTGGCCGACACCGGGCGCCGGGTGTTCCTGACCGGCGGGCGCACGAGCGCGGTCGTCGCACAGAGCCTGTGCAGCAACCTCGAGCAGGTGCGGACGCGGGTGTGGGCGCTGAACGACCCGTACGGGCGCGATCTCGGCCAGCTGCTCGACGTCGGCCGGCGCGACGTGCACGTGTTCTTCGACTTCGCGCGCTACCAGCGCAGCGTCATCAACGCCGCCGCGGAGGTGCACGGCCGCGGGGCGACCGTCGTGCTGATCACCGACGAGCACCTCTCCCCCGCCGCCGCCTCGGCCGACGTCGTGCTGCCCGTGTCGATCCGCTCGCCCTCCCCGTTCGACAGCCTGGTCGCGGCCACGATGCTCACCGAGCTCGTCGTGCCGCCCGTGCTGGAGCTGCTCGGTGCGAAGGGCCGGGAGCGCTACGGCGTGTGGGAATCCCACCACTCCCGCGACGTGCTGCCCTGAGCCGCGGCATCCCTCACCGTCGTGCACGCGGGATGGACAGCTGCGCCCGCGCCCGCGCACGCAGAAGTCCACGCGACCCCGACTCCTGCCCCGTGACCGGGACCGCACCCGGCGCCGTAGGCGGGTACACCCATGTCACCAGCACGACCGAGATGATCATCAGCAGGAACCAGCTGACGATCTTCGCCGGCGTCACGAGGTGCCACCCGAGGATCTGGTCGGGGTACGCCCAGGCACCACCGAGCGTCGCGAGGTTCTCCGCAAGCCAGATGAAGACGGCCACGAGTCCGAAGGCCACGACGAGCGGCATCCGGTACGTCCGCCGGAAGAAGCGGAAGTGCATCACGCACGGCCCGAAGGCGAGCAGCACCGCGCCGAGCAGAACCCAGCGCAGGTCGACGATCCAGTGGTGGGTGAAGAAGTTGGCGTAGATCGCGGCGGCGAGCACGGCCGTCAGCCAGCGCCACGGGTAGCGGCGGAAGCGCAGGTCGAACAGGCGGTAGACGCGCACCATGTACGAGCCGACGGCCGCGTACATGAAGCCGGAGTAGAGCGGCACGGCGCCCAGGTGCAGGATGCCGGCGCCGGGGTACTCCCACGCCCCGATGCCGGTCTTGAACAGCTCCATCACGGTGCCGACGACGTGGAACAGGACGATCACCCGCAGCTCGCGCAACGTCTCCAGCCCGAAGGCGACCATGCCGATCTGGATCAGCACCGCCCCGATCGTCACCGCGTCGTTGTGTGCGAGCGGCCCGATGCCACCCGGGAAGGCGAGCTTCGCGGTGAGGATCAGCGCGAGCATCAGAAAGCCGAAGACGCACGCCCATGCCTGCTTCGCACCGAAGACGAGGAACTCGACAGCCCCGGCCCGCCAGCCGCGCTGCGGCGCGTCCCCGAGCAGCCGGTTCGCCGCCTCGTCGATGCGCGATTCGAGTCGGGCGAGGGAACGGGCCATGCCGGCATCCTGCCGTGCTTGTCTGGCGAGAGGCTCGGGGCCGGCGTCGGCGGGGAGGCGCTCCGCTCCACGGGGTGGCGATCCGCTCGCCGCCGAACGCTGGATCCGCGAAAGCCGACAGGGGCGCACCGCAGGGGCGGCGGCGCGCAAATAAACTGGGCCGGATGCCTCTCAGCCTGCTCGAACGCGTCCCGCGGCCCTACGACCCGGATGCGATGTACGAGGCGTTCGTGGACTGGGCGGCCGATCGCGGCATCAGCCTCTACCCCGCGCAGGAGGAGGCGGCCGTCGAGATCTTCCTCGGCTCGCACCTCGTGCTGTCGACGCCGACCGGGACCGGGAAGTCCCTCGTCGCGGTCGCGGCGCACGCGGCATCCGTCGCCCATGGCAAGCGCAGCTACTACACCGCCCCCATCAAAGCGCTGGTCAGCGAGAAGTTCTTCGCCCTGGTGGAGATCTTCGGCGCGGAGAACGTCGGAATGGTCACCGGTGACAGCTCCGTGAACCCGGACGCGCCGATCGTGTGCTGCACGGCCGAGATCCTCGCGAACCTCGCGCTGCGGCAGGGCGCCGACGCGCCGGTCGACCAGGTCGTGATGGACGAGTTCCATTACTACGCGGACCCCGACCGCGGCTGGGCGTGGCAGGTGCCGCTGCTCGAGCTGCCGCGGGCGCAGTTCGTGCTGATGTCCGCGACGCTCGGGGACGTGACGACGATCGCCGCTGACCTGGAACGCCGCACGGGGCGCGATGTCGCACAGGTGACGGGTGTCGAGCGGCCGGTCCCGCTGTCGTTCTCCTACGTCGACACCCCCGTGCACGAGACCGTGGAGCGGCTGCTGGAGGACCGCGAGGCGCCCGTCTACGTCGTGCACTTCTCGCAGGCGGCGGCGCTCGAGCTCGCCCAGGCGCTGTCCAGCATGCACATCGCGAGCCGGGAGCGGCGCGACGAGATCGCGGAGGCGATCGGCGGCTTCCGCTTCACGACCGTGTTCGGCACGACCCTGTCCCGGCTCGTCCGGGCCGGCATCGGCGTGCACCACGCGGGGATGCTGCCGCGCTACCGCCGGCTCGTCGAGACGCTCGCCCAGCGCGGCCTGCTGCCCGTGATCTGCGGCACCGACACGCTCGGCGTGGGCATCAACGTGCCGATCCGCTCCGTGCTGCTCACCGGGCTGTCGAAGTTCGACGGCACCCGCATGCGGCAACTGACCGCCCGCGAGTTCCATCAGATCGCGGGCCGGGCGGGCCGCGCCGGCTACGACACGGCGGGCACGGTCGTGGTCGAGGCGCCGGAGCACGAGGTCGAGAACGCCGCCGCGCTGCGCAAGGCCGGCGACGACCCGAAGAAGCTCAAGAAGATCGTGCGCAAGAAGCCGCCGACGGGTTTCGTGACGTGGGGCAAGGGCTCCTTCGAGCGGCTCGTCGCGGCCGATCCCGAGCCGCTCACCCCGCACTTCGAGGTCACGGCGGCGATGATCATCAACGTCGTGGCGCGCGGCGACGACGCCCTCGCGGACATGCGCCACCTGGTCTTCGAGAACCATCAGCCGCGCGCCCGGCAGTACGAGCTCGCACGCCGGGCGCTGGGCATCTACCGCACGCTGGTCGTGGCCGGGATCGTGCGATCGGATGCCGCGGGGCGGGTGTCCTTGACGGTCGAGCTGCAGCCGAACTTCGCGCTGAACCAGCCGCTGTCGCCGTTCGCGCTCGCGGCGATCGAGCTGCTGGACCCGGAGGAGACCAGGTCGGTGGCACAGGACCCGGCGGCGGACGCGGGTGCGGGCCTCGCGGGCGCAGCTCGCTCGGGGGCCGGCGTACGACGGCCCACCGGGTCGTCGTCGCTCAGCGCCGAACCCGGCACCGGCCACTACGCCCTCGACGTGGTCAGCGTGATCGAGGCGACGCTCGACGATCCGCGCGTCATCCTCTCGCAGCAGCAGTTCGCCGCCCGCGGCGAGGCGGTCGCGGCGATGAAGCGCGAGGGCATCGAGTACGAGGAGCGGATGGAGCTGCTGGAGCAGGTCACCTGGCCCAAGCCGCTCGAGGAACTGCTGGACCAGGCCTATGAGACCTTCGCGTCGAGCCAGCCCTGGGTGCGTGACTTCGCGCTCTCCCCCAAGTCGGTCGTCCGCGACATGTTCGAGCGGGCGATGTCCTTCGCCGAGTACGTGAACCACTACCAGCTCGCCCGCTCGGAGGGCCTCGTGCTGCGCTACCTCTCTGACGCGTACCGGGCGATCCGGCAGACCGTCCCGGACGAGGCGAAGACCGAGGAGCTGCGCGATCTCATCGAATGGCTCGGCGAGCTCGTGCGCCAGGTCGACTCCTCGCTCATGGACGAGTGGAGCGAGCTGATCAACCCGACCGTGACCGAGAGCACGCCGATCGTGCCGCCCGCTCCGCCCAGCATCCTCACCAACAAGCGCGCCTTCACGATCCTCGTGCGCAACGAGCTGTTCCGCCGCGTGCAGCTGGCGGCGCTGGAACGGGACGAGGATCTCACCGCGCTCGACCCGGACGTCGACTGGGGCGCCTTCCTCGACGCCTACTACGACGAGCACGAGGAGATCCTCACCGGGCCGGCCGCCCGCTCGGCCGCGCTGTTCTCGGTGGCCGAGGGGCCGCGCGAGTGGAAGGTCGAGCAGACGGTCGAGGACCCGGCGGGCGACCATGACTGGCGCCTGCGTGCCACGGTCGACCTGACCGCCTCCCAGGAGGCCGGCGCGGCGATCCTCCACCTCGACTGGATCGGTCGGCTGTAGCGCCCCCACCTGCGCTACGGAGGGAAGAGATCACGCCGCCGAGGCGGCGTGCCGCCTCTCGGGCCCGGCGTGTCGGACGGGATCTCTTCCGGTGGCTCCCCCGCCTCAGCCCAGCACGCGGGCGAGGTAGGGGTTCCCGAACAGGTGCCCGGGGTCGAGCCGGTCGCGCAGCGCGACGAAGTCCGCGAAGCGCGGGTAGACCCCGGCGAGGTAGGCCGCGTCACGGGTGTGCAGCTTGCCCCAGTGCGGGCGGCCCCCGGCCGCGATGAAGACCTTCTCCACCTCCGCGAAGTAGTCGAGCTGCTCGGGGCGCGTCTCGCGGTAGTAGCGGTGCACGGCGACGTAGCCCGACTCGCGCTCGTATGCGGTCGAGAGCCAGTTCGGGTCGGCGGCGGCCGAGCGGACCTCGATGGGGAAGGAGATGCGCCATCCGCGGGAGTCGATGAGCCGACCGATCTCCCGTACCGCCTCGGGAACGGCCGCCCGCGGCAGGGCGTACTCCATCTCGCGGAAGCGCACGGTGCGGTTCGTGACGAAGACCCGGTGGGAGGCATCCGTGAAGTCCCGGTCGCCCGTCAGCCGGCCGGCCGCCCGGTTGACGGGCGGGATCATGCGCGGGAAGGCCGTGCCGAGGGCGCAGAGCGCACGGTAGACGCCGTTGGCGATCAGCTCGTCGTCCACGAAGCGGCCGAGCGGGTTCAGCGGATGCCGCTCCGCGTCGGCCGGCAGCCGGGTGTTGGTCTTCGTGAGCGCTGTCCGGGTGTGCGGGAACCAATAGAACTCGAAGTGGTCGGCCGAGGCGCTGCGCTCCAGGTAGGCGTCGAGCACCTCCTCCAGCGGCTCCGGCCGCTCCTGCGCGTGCATCGTGAACGCGGGCACGCACCGCACCGTGACATCCACGAGGATGCCGAGCGCCCCCAGACCGACGCGTGCGGCGGGCAGCAGCTCGGCGTTCTCGGTCTCGTCGATGTGCAGCAGGCCGCCGTCGGCGGTGACGAAGGTGAGTCCGACCAGCTGGGCGGCCAGGCCCCCGAAGCCGCCGCCCGTGCCGTGCGTGCCCGTGCTCGTCGCCCCGGCGATCGTCTGCCGGTCGATGTCGCCCATGTTCTGCAGTGCGAGGCCGTAGGGGGCGAGCAGTCGGGGCAGCTGCCACAGCCGCGTTCCGGCGCCGAGCGTGACCCGGCCGGATGCCTCGTCCACGGCGATGACGCCGGAGAGCCGGTCCAGCAGCAGCTGCACGCCCTCCGCGACGGCGATGCCGGTGAAGGAGTGCCCCGCTCCGATCGCCTTGATCGTGAGCCCCTGGCGGGCCGCGGCGAGCACGGCGCGCTGCGCCGCGTCGACCGTCGGCGGCACTTCGACGCGGATGGGGCGCACCGACTCCGCGCGGGACCAGTTGCGCCACTCGACGGCGCGCAGAGAGTTCGGGCGCGCGCCGGCGCGCGCACCGCCTGCCGCCGAAGCCCCCGTCACAGGAAGGCCTTCCCCTCACCACGGTAGGTGGGCACGGTGCCGACGACGGCGGTACCGTCCACGAGCGCGAACTCGTTCAGGTGCTCCGACAGCTCGCCGGACTTCGTGTGTCTGAGCCACACCCGGTCCCCCGGCCGCAGCGCGTCGGCGGCGGGGCCGGACAGCGGTGTCTGGACCTCGCCGGCCATCTCGCGCGGCGCCATCTGCAGACCCTCCGGCCACACCGGGCGCGGCAGCCGGTCGGGTCCGGGCGGTCCGGAGGCGATCCAGCCGCCGCCCAGCACCGTCGCCGTGTTCTTCTTCGGCCGGCGCACCACGGCGAGCGCGAAGGCTGTCGCAGGCGCCGGGGAGAAGGAGCGGTAGTTGTCGAAGAGGTGGCCGCCGAACAGCCCGCTGCCGGCGGCGATCTCGGAGCACGACGGGTCGTCCGAGGTGAACTCGAGCGAGCCCGTGCCGCCGCCGTTGACGAACTCGAGCTCGGCGAGCGCACGAACGGATGCCACGGCCGCGGCCCGGCGCTCGCGCAGCTCCCCCTTGGAGCGGCCCTGCATCCAACGCACCGTGGCGCCGAAGGCGGGCTTGCCGGCGGGCTCGTCCCCCTGACCGGCGATCTGGGCCTCGTAGGACATCATGCCGACCAGCCGGAAGCCCGGGCGGCCGACGATGTGCTCCGCGAGGGTCCGCGCGGCGGCGGGCGTGTGCACGGGCGATCGCCACACGCCGATGTGCCCGGCCGGGCCGTCCCAGGAGGCGTCGAGCTCGATCGCGACGCGGATCGGCTCGCGCCGTCCCGGCGCCACGACCGCATCGATCAGGTCGAGCTGCGCGACGGAGTCGACCATCAGCGTCACGCGCGCGGCGAGCGCGGCATCGGCCGCGAGCCGCGCGATCGCGGCCCGCTCGGCGGTCGGGTAGCCGACGACGACGTCCTCGATCGCGGGATGCGCCGGCGAGGCATCCGTCGCCAGCCACAGCGCCTCGCTGAGCGTGTAGGCGAGCACACCCGCGTAGCCGGGCAGCGCGAGCACCGCGTCGAGGACCTCGCGCACCCGCACCGACTTCGACGCCACCCGGATCGGCTTGCCGCCCGCCCGCCGCAGCATGTCGTGCGTGTTGTGGGCGAGGGCGCCGAGGTGGATGACCCCGCACGGCGGGTCGAGCTCACGCGTGGCATCCGTCAGCCCCGGCCAATACGCGGCCGGGTCGTTCCACGGCTGCGCGACGGGCGGCGCGGCGAGATCGATCACTTCACACTCCTCACACGAGAGACGGCCAGGGCGCCGCACAGGGCGGCGAGGCCGGAGAGCAGGAACAGGCCGGTGAAACCGCCCGCCCAGAACACGACCACGCCGCCGAGCAGCGGGCCGAACGCCTGCGGGATGGCCCAGGCGATGTTCATGATGCCGAGGTCCTTGCCGCGCGTCTCCGGGTCGGGGAGCACCTGCGTGGCGAGCGCCTGGTCGACGGAGAGGAAGCAGCCGTAGCCGAGGCCGAGCAGAGCGCTGCCGACGAAGACCATGGACATCGACGGGAAGGCGGCGAGCAGCAGGGCGGCGAGGGCCTGCACGGCGCTCGCGACGAACACGAAGCGCTTGCGGCGGGCGAGCCGGTCGGAGAGGCCTCCGAAGGCGAGCGAGGCGACGATGACGAAGACCATGTAGACGAGGACGACCGGGATGAGATCGTCCTCGGCGTGCGCGTCGTGCAACCCGAACTCGAGGAAGTACAGCAGCAGCGAGGTGCCGAAGGCGTTGCTGAGGTTGACGAGCACGCGGGAGAGCAGGGTCCAGCCGAAGTCGGGGTGCGCCCGCAGGGGGATCCACAGCTCGGCCGCGATGTTGCGCGCCGTGAGCGGCGGCAGGCCGTGGGCGCGGTGCCGCGGATCGGGCACAGCGAGCAGGAACGGGGCGACGAGCGCGGCCACGGCGACGGCCGCGAGCGCATAGCCGCCGAAGGTGCCGAGCCCCAGGATCACCACGAGCACGAGCCCGAGGATGACGCCGATGGCCTGCGGGGCGCTCATCCAGCCGGAGACGTAACCGCGCTGCCCCACGGGCACCTGATCGGAGATCATCGCCGTGAGCGCGGCGGTCAGCACGCAGAAGCCGGTCAGCGCCAGGCTCCAGCAGATCGCGACGCCGACCATCGTCGTCTGCATGCCGAGGACGAGCAGGGCCAGGGCGAACAGCAGGGCGCCGCCGGCGACCCAGGGCCGGCGCCGGCCGAAGCGGCTCGTGGTGCGGTCGCTGAGCGCGCCCGTGAGCGGGTACGCGACGATCGCGCAGACGCCCGAGACGCCGGAGACGACGCCGAACCAGAGCACGTTGTCGACCCAGTAGCCGCTGTTCAGCAGCGTCTCGATCTGCGCGGGCAGCAGCAGCTGGATCGGCGTCAGCTGCGCCATCCACACGCCGAGCCACGCCGTCGCGAACAGCGCGACCCACCGTCCGGCGACGGGAACGGCGGGTTCCGTGCGCGGGGCGGTCCGCGCGGTGAGCGGCTCGCCCGTCATCGCTCCTCCTCCCCGGCTGGCTCGCTCGCGGGCGCGACGCGCGCGGCGTGCGCCTCCACGGCGCGGGCGGCGGAGCGGGCGAGCGCGAGCGACTCCGCATCGTCTCCGCGCACGAGCCAGGACACCGTCATGCCGTCCGCGATCGCCACCACCATGCGGGCGACCTCGACGACGGGCACCCGCCAGCGCCACCCGGTGCGCCCGGCGGCCGCCTCCAACGCCATCTGCACGAGCTCGGTGTAGCGCTCGTACTGCGTGCGGGCGAGGTGCGCGGTGCCCGGGTCCCGCAGGGCGTACTGGGTGAGCTCGAGCATCCCCCGCTCGCGCTCGGGGTCGGCCTTGACCGAGTCGAGGTAGCGCACCAGCCCCTGGTAGACGAGCTCGCCGATCGTCGCCTCCGTCACCTCGCTGCCGAGCAGCGGCGCGATCGAGCGGTATTCCTCGGTGATCGCGTGCTGAATGAGCTCCGTCATCAGCTCGTCGTGCGAGCCGAAGACATAGTGGAAGCTCGCGAGCGGCATCCCCGCCTCGGCGACGACGGCGCGAGTGGTCGCCGCCGCGACGCCGTCGCGCGCGACGATGCGCAGCGCGGCCGCGATGAGCGCCTCACGGCGCTCTGCGGCGGGGATGTGGGGCACGGATGCCTCCCGGGGCTCTCGACTGGGACGATCGTCCAAGTTTCTGCAGAGGCTACCGCCTCGCCCGCCCGCAGCGGAACCCTTGGCGTTGTGGCGGCCGGCACCGTGCGCCAGTCGGCGCCGCGCGTCAGTCGGCGCAGCCGAGCAGTACCGCCTTGCCGAAGGCGGCGGTCTGGTAGAGGTACTGATACACCCAGTTGCGGGGCGAGAGCCGCTCGTGCGATGCGACGAGCCGCGTCTGCGTGCCGGGCACGCACTGGTCGAAGATGTAGCGCGCCCGTGTCGTGTGGTACTGGGCGGTGATCACGAGCACACGCTTCCAGCCGTGCTTCTGCGCCTGGCGGTGGGTGAACAGCGCCTCGCCCCGCGTCGTGAAGGGCGTGGGGTGGAAGCAGGTGACATCGGCGTCGAGGCAGTACGTGTGCGCCAGCTGATCGCTCGGCACCGAGATGTAGACGTGGCCGGCGAGGCCCTGTGCCACGAGCCGCTGTGCGTCGCTTCGACGGTCGGCGAACGGCGGCCCCAGGATGACCACGGCGTCGGCATGAGCCGGCCGGTCGGAGTGCGGGAACACGTAGAGCGGGAGGCCGACGAGACCGAACACGAGCACGAGGACACCGAGCACGGCCAGGATCCACACCGTCAGAACTCGCATGCCCTCCGTGCCTTTCGCCGCTCGACACGACGCAGTGCGTGTGCTCCCAGCCTGCCGTGGACACGGGGGCGCAGCAACCGTCTGGGCGTCCACAGGCTTCGTTCCGCAAGAGTTCAACCACCGCTCATATCTGCGTGATGCAACTTTCTCAGGACTCCCTCAGGCTCCTGAGTTGCGACCCAAATGGGTGGTCGCTGACGGGGGCGCCTGCGCCCCCGACTCTCCACCAACCCCTGAGTAAGAGGCATCCATGAGACCGATGGTTTCCGACCATCTGCGCCCCGCGCCGTTGCTGGCAACAGCAGCGGCCGCCGCCGTGCTGGCAGGCGTGCTGACGGGCATCCCGTCCGCCGCCCACGCCGCCGAGGCCACTCCCGCTCCGGTCACCGGCGGCATCCCCCTGACCAACACGCTCGAGAAGATCGGCCCCGGGATCGATCTGCAGCACGTCAAGGCGCTGGACCAGAGCGGCTGGTACGACGCGCAGTACCTGACCGTCGATCTGTCCGACAAGGCGGCCAGCACCAACCTGCTCACCTCCGGGCCGGTTGCCTCCGGCGGCCCGCTGAGCGCCGCCGCCGACAAGGCCGGCGCGGTGGCCGGCGTCAACGGCGAGTTCTTCGACATCGGCAACAGCAACGCCGCCGAGGGCGCCGAAGTCCAGAGCGGCAAGCTGCTCAAGACCCAGGACATCAGCGGCCGCCCCCACGTCGGCGTCAGCAACGACGGCATCGCCCAGCTGGTCGACATGACGGTGAACGCCACGGCGACCTTCGCCGGCGCGGAGCACAAGGTGGCCTCGATCAACGCCGCCGACCCGAGCGGCGTGCCCGCCGACACGATGATCGCGTTCACGCCGGGCTGGGGCGACTACAGCCGCAACCGCGGCCTCACGGGCGTCGCGAACAGCGACATCGCCGAGGTCCTGGTGGAGAACGACAAGGTCGTCTCCGTGACCGCGACAGGCCCCGCGGACGCCGGCACGATCCCCGACGACGGCTTCTACCTGGTCGGTCGCGGCACCGCCGCCACCGCCATCCGCGCGCTGCAGCCCGGCGACGCGGTCTCCCTCGACTACGACCTGGCCGACCAGGTCGCCAAGACCATGAAGTTCGCGATCGGCGACGGCGGCACCATCGTGCAGAACGGCCAGCCCCTCGCCGGTCTGGACACGTCCATCGCCCCGCGCACCGCCCTCGGCTTCGCGAACGGCGGCCACACGCTCGTGCTGGCGACCTGGGACGGTGCAGGCGGCACCGGCAAGGGCGGCGTCGGCATCGACAAGGAGGCGCACGACCTCGCGGCGCTCGGCGTCCAGACCGCCGTCAACCTCGACGGCGGCGGCTCGACGACCATGGTCGCCCGCGCCCTCGGCGAGGACTCGACGACGGTCCGCAACGTCCCCTCGGACGGCCAGGAGCGCGATGACCCGAACGGCGTGGGCGTGTTCGTCGCCAAGGGCGACGGCCGGCTCCACCAGCTCCTGATCAAGCCGACGGCCGGTCAGGCCGCCGCGGACGGCGGGGTGAAGGTCTTTCCGGGCCTGCACCGCGTCCTGACGGCCAAGGGCGTCGACAGCAACGACACCGCCGTGACCGTGGCTCCGAACACCGTGCGCTGGTCCGCCTCCGGCGCACAGATCGCGAACGGCACCCTCACGGCGCCGAGCCGCGCCACGGACCCGATCACCGTGAAGGCGACGGTCAAGAACGTGTCGACCAGCACGAAGGTCACCGTCCTCGACCCGATCAACAACGTCGAGCTCTCCTCGGAGCGGCTCTCGATCGCCGACGCGACGCCCGCCGACGCGGTCAGCATCGCGGTCACCGGTCGTGACGACCAGGGCTACACCGCACCGATCGACCCGCAGGACCTCACGCTCGACTACGACCACAGCGTCGTCAGCATCCAGTCCGTGGACGGTCAGCTCAAGATCACCCCGCTGACCGCCGCCGGGACCATCCTCACGGTCACGGCCGGCGGGAAGTCCGTGCAGCTCCCGATCACGATCGGCGTCCAGGCCCAGACCGTCTACGACTTCGACGACGACGTTCTGGCCCGCTGGCACAACAACAGCACCGCCGCCACCACGTTCTCCACCGACCCCGACGGTCTGCGCATCGACTTCAACGCCATGCGCAACGTCGGCATCTCGGCCGCCTCGGCGGCCCAGCGGGTCACCGTCCCCGGCCAGCCGCTGCGCGTGCGCGTGCGGATCAAGTCGAGCATCGACGTGCCGAGCGGCCTGACCTACATCGGCTACTACGACGGGAACGGCAAGAGCAACGGCGTCTACGGGACAGCGCTGACGGCGAGCCCTGACTACCAGTACGCCACCTTCACCATGCCGGCCAACACGGTGTTCCCGATCTCGATCTCGACCTTCCAGGGCATCAACACGAACGTCGCGCAGCAGAAGGCGGGCACCTTCGTCCTGGACCGCATCGAGGCCGACGTCCCGACGTCGATCGATCTGCCCGCCGAGCCGCCGCTGCAGTCCGACCCGCTGATCTCCGACGACGGCTCGCTGCTGTCCGGCCCCGGCGACTGGAACTTCGCGACGCTCTCGGACATCCAGTTCACCGCGGACAACCCCGATCTCGCCCAGGTCGCCACGGCTGCCATCCAGCGCATCCGCAAGACCAACCCCGACCTGATCGTCCTCAACGGCGACGTCACCGACCGCGGCCTGCCGCAGGACCTGGCGCTCGCGCGCCAGGTGCTCACCGATGCCGGCTGCGACCTGATCCCGGTGGGTCAGGAGCCCGCGGAGTACAGCACGCCGAACCCGAAGAGCGGTACGGTGCCCTGCTACTACGTGCCCGGCAACCACGAGTCCTACGGTCTCAACAACGTCCAGCAGGACCTGACGAACTTCACCAACGAGTTCGGCCAGCCGTACCGGACCTTCGACCACAAGGGCACGCGGTTCATCCTGCTGGCCAGCTCGCTGGGCAGCCTGCACGGCACCGACTGGGACCAGCTGCCGATGCTGCAGAAGGCTCTGACCGACGCCACCAAGGACAGGTCCGTCGACAACGTCATGGTCTTTGCCCACCACCCGGTGGACGACCCGAGCGAGACCAAGGCCAGCCAGCTCGGTGACCGCGATGAGGTCTCCCTCATCGAGAAGCAGCTGACCGACTTCCGCAACCAGACGGGCAAGGGCGCGGCGATGGTCGGCTCCCACGCTCAGGTCGCCCACGTCGAGCGCGTGGAGGGCGTCCCCTACACGGTCCTGCCATCCTCCGGCAAGGACCCCTACGGCACTCCGGACCGCGGTGGCTTCACCGGCTGGGTCAACTGGTCCGTCGACCCGCACCGCTCGGCCGACCAGCAGTGGCTCGAAGCGGACGTCCGTGCCTTCGCCCAGTCGATCACGCTCAACACGCCCGACACGCTCGAGGTGAACACCGCCGCGCAGCTGTCCGGCAGCATCGTGCAGCCCGAGGGCGTCTCCGCCGGAACGCGCGTCGTCCCGCTGCAGTACCCGATGTCCGTGCAGTGGAGCGGATCGCGCAACCTGGCGATCGGCAGCGGCACCGCTGCCATCGCCCAGGCCCGCAAAGAGGGCAAGACGGCGATCCTCGACCCGCAGACGCGGGCGCTGACGGGTCTGCGTCAGGGCAGCGTCACGGTCTCGGTGACCAACGATTCGATGCGCGCGTACACCGACGCCAGCTCGCTGGCGCCGATCACGACGTCGAAGACCATCCAGGTCGTGCCCTCCTCGGACGCGCCGGTCTTCTCCGCCGAGACGCCCGTGTTCACCGCCCAGCCCGTGGGCACCCACGGTCAGGTGCAGAACGTGACGGTCACCAACACCGGCACGAAGCCGCTCGCGATCTCCTCCGTCGCGGTCACGAACAACGGCCGCTCGCGTGACTTCACGATCGCGAAGGACGTGTGCACCCACCGCACCGTGGCCCCGGGCACGAGCTGCGTCGTCACGGTGCACTACACCCCCGGCAAGGCGAACGTCACCTCCACGGGGTCGCTCGTCTTCCGGACGAACACCGCCGATCGCACCGAGTCGGTCAAGCTCACCGCGACCAGCATCTCGTCCCACTGGGGTTGGAACGGCGACGGCCCTGCCCGGGACAAGCCGTGGCCGGGCCAGAAGCCGGGTCACAGCCAGAAGCCGGGTCACAGCCAGAAGCCGAGTTCCGGTCACGGCCACAAGTAGGCCGTAGCCCATCGGGCTGCGTCGCAAGGCGCAGCACGGAGCCGGGGTGGAGTTCTTCTCCGCCCCGGCTCTGCCGTCTCCGCTCGCGTACGCGTGCCGACACCGGGATGTTCCGCCCGGGACCCGCCCGCGGCGGAGACCTGCTCGGCGCCCGGCGTCGCCGACGAGTCCGATGCAGCCGGTGCGATCGCTGCCACCGTACGAGCACGGCCACCGTACGAGCGCTGCCGCCGGCACCAGCGAGGCATCCGGTGCGACCGTCGAAACCCGTCGGCGCCTGGGCTGAGCTCTGCGGGGCGACGGAAAGCTCTCATGCGAGCGCGCTCGGGGTGAGGGGAGGGGGTGAGCGCGCTCGCAATGATTCGGGTTGAGAGCTGCCGCAGCATTGCGGCCTCCCCCCAGGGTGCACAGGCAAGCTCAAGGAGCCCGACGCCTCAGCCGCAAGACTCGCTCAGGAATCGGGCCGATCCTCAAGCCGGACGCTAACCCGTGCCCGCTTGGGTCAGGAGTCGATCCACGTGCGCGGGGTGCCCCCGGCCGGGTTCGAACCGGCACTCGACCGATTTTAAGTCGGTTGCCTCTGCCAATTGGGCTACGGGGGCGAGCATCCTGCCGGCATCAGCCTAAACAGGATCAGGGGCCCGCCCCGAAGGACGAACCCCTGATCACGCAGTGGTCGGTTGCCTACTCCGCCGCCGCCTCGCTCTTGTCGCCCTGCTCGGCCTCGGCCGAAGCGTCCGACTCGGCAGCGGACTCGGCCTCTGCGGCCTTCTGCGCGGCGGTCTTGCGCGGCGCCCGGGTGCGCGGGGCGGCCGGCTTGCTCCCCTCCGCTGTCGCGGCGGGCGCCGCAGCGGCTGCGGGGGCCGCAGCCGCTGGGGCGGCCGGCGCCTCGACGGCCGGGGCCGGCGGCTTCGGACGCGAGGCGAACTCCTCGAACGCGGCGCGCGGCGTCTCCACGGCGGCGAGGGTCACGAAGTCGCGGCCCAGGAAGAAGTTGCCGAGCCAGCCGAAGATCACGCGCCACTTGCGCTCCCACGACGGCATCGCGAGACCGTGGTAGCCGCGGTGCGCGAGCCAGGCGATGAAACCCTTGAGCGCGAGGTTGCCCGACTGGAAGACGCCGTCGTAGAGGCCGAGACCCGCGACCGCGCCGAGGCTCTTGTGGACGTAGTCCACGGGCGTCTCGCCGCGCAGCACCGCGATGAGGTTCTTCGCGAGGCGCTTGGCCTGGCGCACGGCGTGCTGCGCGTTGGGCACACAGAAGCCGCCGACGCCCTTGCCGGTCAGGTCGGGGACGGCCGCGACGTCACCGGCGGCCCAGGCGCCCTCGACGACCTCCTCGTTCGCGTCGATGACGCGCAGCGAGGCGTTGGTCGTCACACGGCCGCGGGCCTCGATGTTGAGATCGGTGTTGCGGGTGACGACGGGGTTCGCCATCACGCCGGCGGTCCAGACGATCAGGTCGGACTCGAAGCTGTCACCGTTCGACAGCTCGATCTTCCCGTCGACCGCGCTCTGCAACTGGGTGTCGAGGTGGATCGGGGCGCCGCGCTCGGCGAGCCGGTTGACGACCCAGTGGCTCGTCTCGAGCGACACCTCGGGCATGATGCGCCCCATCGCCTCGACCAGGTGGAACTTGATCTCGTCGAAGTCGATCTCGGGGTAGGTCTTCAGCAGCGCCGAGGCAGCCGAGCGCAGCTCGCCGTAGGCCTCGATGCCGGCGAAGCCGCCGCCGATGACCGTGACCGTCAGCAGGCGCTCGCGTCGCGCGTCGCCCTTCGGCAGCACCGCGGCCTTATCGAAGTTGGTGATGAGGCGGTCGCGCACGGCGACGGCCTCTTCGATGTTCTTGAGGCCGAACGCCTGGTCGGCGACGCCCGGGATCGGGAAGGTGCGGCTGACGGCACCGGCCGTGACGATGACCTGGTCGTACTCGAGGTCGAAGGGCTCGCCCGCGACCGGGGTGACCGTGACCTTCTTCTCGGCATGGTTGATGTAGGTCGCACGACCGGAGACGAGCTTGGTCGTCTTCAGATGACGACGATGGTTGACGACCGCGTAGCGCGGGTCGATGGATCCTGCGGCAACTTCCGGAAGGAACGGCTGGTACGTCATGTAGGGAAGCGGGTCGACCATCGTGACCTCGGCTTCCCCCTTGCGAAGCGATTTCTCCAGCTTCCACGCCGTATAAAAACCGGCGTAGCCACCGCCGACAATCAGGATCTTGGGCACAGTTCAGCGTCTCCTCGAAGGACAGGTGTCCCTTTAGCCTACAGGTGGGTTTTCAGACCCCGTAATCGGCGCATTCGCAGAGCCTCGGGGACCAATTCCCACGTTCGAGCGCGAGATCCCCGATGGGGTTGACGCCCGGCCCCGCGGCCAGCGCATGGGCGGCGAGAGCGTGCAGGCACTTCACCCGGCTCGGCATGCCGCCGGCCGAGAATCCGCGGATCTCCGCAACGGTCTCGATCGACTCGCGGTCCCGCAGATAGGACTCGTGCGCCGCCGCGTAGGCGTCCGCGATCCCGGCATCCGCCCCCAACAGCTCCTGCAGCTCGGCCATGACGTGACCCGCCTCGAGCCGGGACATGGCGGCCGTTGCGGCCGGGTGGCTCAGGTAGTACAGCGTCGGGAAGGGGGCGCCCGATCCCGGCAGCCGCGGGGCGGTGGCGACCACGGTCGGGTTGCCGCACACGCAGCGCGCGGCGATGCCGACCACACCGCGGGCGGGCCGCCCAAGCTGGGCCGAGACGACCGCGATGTCGCGTTCGCTCGCGGGCTCGAAGGGCGGGGTGGTCATCCGCCCATTCTCTCAGTGCTTGCTCGCCGTTTTCTGGGCAGCCTGCTTCTGCGCGGCCTGCTTCTGCGCCGCCTTCTGGGCGGCATCCTTCTTGGCCTGTTCCTGGGCCTGCTTCTGCGCGTCAGCGGCGGGCTTGGCGAGCATCGAGCGCAGCAGGGTGCTCGCCCAGTCGCCGCGCTGCTCCTGCACGCTCGTGCTGACCTTCTTCGGCGCCGCGGCCGGTGCCTTCGGCAGGTCGTCGATGACGAGGTAGCTCGTCTCCCCCGGCATGACGTACAGCAGCCGGTCGCGTGCCTGCGCCTTGATGTACGCCGGGTCGTCCCAGGCCGTGATCTGCTGGTCGAGCTTGTCGATCTGCGCCTTCTGCGCGTCGTTCTGGTGCTGCAGCTTCGAGATCTGCTGCTGCTGGGTCGTGTAGAGCCGGATCGTCGGTGCGAGCACGATCACCGCGAGGACGATCACACCGAGCATCACGAACGCGAACCACGAGAACCGGATGCCGCGCAGCCAGCCCCGCGCATTCACGGTGCTGCGGGTAGCGCTCGACATATTCGTGAGCGTAGGCGAGACGACGAGGCGCGCCGGCCCAGCGGGACGGCGCGCCTCCTGAAAGGTTCCTGCCAGTGGCGGCTTACTTGCCGAAGCGGGGGAAGGCCTTCGTGCCGGCGTAGACGGCGGCGTCGCCGAGCTCCTCCTCGATGCGCAGGAGCTGGTTGTACTTCGCGACGCGCTCGCTGCGGGCCGGGGCGCCGGTCTTGATCTGGCCCGAGTTCACGGCGACCGCGAGGTCGGCGATCGTGGTGTCCTCGGTCTCGCCGGAGCGGTGGGACAGGATCGTCGTGTAGCCCGAGCGCTGGGCGAGGGCGACGGCGTCGAGCGTCTCTGTGAGGGTGCCGATCTGGTTGACCTTCACGAGCAGCGAGTTGGCGACGTCCTTCTCGATCCCCTGCGCGAGGCGCTTCGGGTTCGTGACGAACAGGTCGTCGCCCACGATCTGCACCTTGCTGCCGATGTGCTGCGTGAGGTGGGCCCAGCCGTCCCAGTCGTCCTCGGCGAGCGGGTCCTCGATGGTGGCCAGCGGGTAGGCGGCGAGCAGTTCGTCGTAGTACGCCGACATCTCCTCGGCGCTGCGCTCCTGGCCCTCGAAGGTGTACTTCCCGTCCGCGAAGAACTCGGTGCTCGCGACGTCCAGGCCCAGCACGATCTGCTCGCCCGGGGTGAAGCCGGCGGCCGTGATCGCCTCGACGAGCAGGTCGAGCGCCTCGCGGTTGTTCGGCAGGTCGGGAGCGAATCCGCCCTCGTCGCCGAGGCCCGTGGAAAGGCCCTTCTTCTTGAGCAGGCTCTTCAGCGCGTGATACGTCTCCGTGCCCCAGCGCAGCGCCTCCGCGAAGGTCTCGGCGCCGAACGGCAGGATCATGAACTCCTGGATGTCCACGCCGGTGTCGGCGTGCGCTCCGCCGTTGATGACGTTCATCATCGGCACGGGCAGCACGTGGGCGTTGGGGCCGCCGAGGTACTGGTACAGCGGCAGGTCGACCGAGTCGGCCGCGGCGCGAGCGGCGGCCAGCGAGACGCCGAGAATGGCGTTCGCGCCGAGGTTCGCCTTGTTGTCGCTGCCGTCGGCCTCGATCAGGGTCTGGTCGATGATGCGCTGCTCGGTCGCCTCGATGCCCTCGACGGCGGGGCCGAGCACGTCGAGCACGGCGTCGACGGCCTTCTCGACGCCCTTGCCCTGGTAGCGCTCCGGGTCTCCGTCGCGCAGCTCATAGGCCTCGAACGCGCCGGTGGAGGCGCCGGACGGAACGGCGGCGCGGGACACGGTCCCGTCGTCGAGCAGCACCTCGACCTCGACGGTCGGGTTGCCGCGGGAGTCCAGGATCTCGCGAGCGCCAACGGCCTCGATTGCAGCCACGGTTTCTCTCCTTCTTCGGGGCGTGCGAGCCGGGTTTCCCGGCCCGCTCCAACTCTAGTGAGAGCGCCTGGGCCGGAGAGAGGACTTCGTCGCGAAGAGAGCCGCTTTGGCGGGATTCTGGCCTCTCCTGGCGCGAATCCCCTCCGCTCAGGACAGAGGACGGAACTCCAGCCCAGCGACCGAGGCCGTCTCGGCGCCGACGTTCGCGACCGTGTCGTAGCCGGACTCCACGGCACGGGCGAGCAGCGCCTTGACGTTCTTCGTGCGCTTCTCGAGCCGCACCCGCTTGCCGGAGGCCACGAGCTCGGCCTGCAGCGCGATGAGCGTGGCGGGCGGCACGTCCTTGTCGTGCAGCAGTACGACCGCCTCGGGCGTGTCGACGGCGTCGTCGGGAAGCAGGTCGACGATGCGCTCGAATCCGATCGAGAAGCCGGCGGCCGGGACATCCGTGCCCAGGAAGCGCCCGATCATGCCGTCGTACCGTCCGCCGCCTCCCAGGGAATACCCGAACTCAGGGTGCTGGATCTCGAAGATCGCACCCGTGTAGTAGCCCATGCCGCGCACGAGGTTGTGCGAGAAGATCAGCGGCACCTCGGGCGCCGCCGCCTTGACCGCTGCGCGGATCTGCGTGAGCTCGGCGTAGGCCGCGAGGTCGAGCCAGGCGGGCGGCGCCGCGGTCTCGTCGAGCGCCCAGCCGTCGTCGGGCAGCTCGCGGAGATCGGCGCGGGCCCGGTCCGCGACGGCCTCGTCGAGCAGCTCGAGCGCGACGAGCTCGGCGACGACCCCGTCGACGCCGATCTTGTCCTCCTTGTCGATCGTGATGAGAGCACGATCGGTGTTCGTGGCCGCGACCTCCCACGAGGCGATCAGGTGGCGCAGGATCGCCCGGTGGTTGATGCGGATGCGGCAGCCGGCGAGCCCGAGCGCCGTGAGCGTCGCCGCGGTCGCCGTGATGAGCTCGACCTCGGCGAGGATGCCCGCCTCGCCGATGATGTCGATGTCGCACTGCACGAACTGGCGGTAGCGGCCCCGCTGCGGCCGCTCGGCACGCCACACCGGCGCGATCTGGATGGACTTGAACACGCCGGGCAGCTTCGCCCGGTTGGTCGCGTAGAAGCGGGCGAGCGGGACCGTCAGGTCGAAGCGCAGGCCCAGGTCGGTGAGCGCCGTCAGATCGCCGGATGCCGCCGCCCGCGTGACCTCGTCCGGGTCGAGCCCGCGCTTCAGGACGCCGAAGGCGAGCTTCTCGTTGTCGCCGCCGAGCCCCGAGTGCAGCCGCGCCGCATCCTCCATGACCGGCGTCTCGATCTCGTCGAAGCCCCGGGCGGCGAACTGCGTGCGGATGACGGAGAGCAGCTGCTCCCGTTTCGCCTTCTCCGCCGGCAGGAAATCGCGCATGCCACGAGGAGGATTCACATCAGAGGGCATAGCTCAATACTGGCAGAGCCCTTCCGTCCTCCGGCTTGTGCGCCCTGCGCTTCGTGCGCCCGCGCGACAGTCCTCCGCGGCCGGCCGAGAACGGTTGGGATTAGCTGGGAATAAGCAGAGACCGAACGGCACTTGTAGTTCACATGCCTGAACGATCCTCCGGGGTGGGGCTGCGCTCGGAGCGCGGCCCCGTCCTGCTCTCCCAGATGCTCGCGACGGGTCTCGTCGCACTCGACTCCACGATCATCGCCACGGCGTCGTCGTCCATCGCCAAGGATCTCGGGCACTTCCATCAGCTCCCCTGGCTGTTCTCGGTGTACCTGCTTGCGCAGGCCGTCTCCGTCCCCATCTACGGCCGCCTCGCCGACGTGCTCGGGCGGAAGAACACGCTCCTGTTCGGCATCGGGCTCTTCGTGCTCGGCTCGATCCTGTGCGGTGCCGCCTGGTCCATGCCGGTGCTCATCGGCGCCCGGGTCATCCAGGGCCTCGGCGCCGGCGCGGTGCTGCCCATCTCGATGACGATCACGAGCGACCTCTACACGCTCGAGGAGCGCGCGAAGGTACAGGGCTACCTGGCATCAGTCTGGGCGATCGCCTCGGTCGTCGGGCCCACGCTCGGCGGCGTCTTCGCCCAGCTCGGCATCTGGCGGTGGATCTTCTGGATCAACATCCCGCTCGGAGCCGTCGCGATGCTCATGCTGTGGCGGTCCTACCACGAGAAGAAGCGCGAGACGCAGCGCGAGCCGATCGACTACCTCGGCGCCGTGCTGCTCTCCGGCGGCACAACGGCGCTCCTGCTCGGCCTGCTCGAGGGCGGCACGACCTGGTCATGGGGCAGCGCCATCTCGATCGGCATCTTCGTCGCCTCGGCCGCGCTGCTCGTGGCCTTCGTCTTCGTGGAGCTGCGGATCGCGCATCCGATCTTCGACCTCGGCCTGCTGAAGCGCCGGGTGGTGGCCGCCTCGACCGTCGCCTCGCTCATGATCGGCGTCGTCGTGCTCGGCCTGTCGACCTACGTGCCGATCTACGCACAGGACGTGCTGGGCTTCGGCGCACTGATCGCTGGCCTCGCGCTCGCGGCGCTCACCCTGGGCTGGCCGCTGTCGGCGTCGCAGGCAGGGCGCATCTACCTCAGGTGGGGCTTCCGCGTCACCTCGGTGATCGGCTCGCTGCTCGTGGTGCTCGGCGCGGCGCTCACCCTCATGCTCGGGGAGCACTCCTCGATCTGGCTCGTCGCCCTGTTCTGCTTCGTCATCGGCTGTGGCATGGGCCTCACCGCCGTCCCGACGCTCATCGCGGCGCAGACCTCGGCCGGGTGGCACGAGCGCGGCGCGGTGACCGGCACCAACATGTTCGCGCGTTCGATGGGCTCGGCCGTCGGCGTCGCGATCTTCGGCGCGGTCGTGAACTCACGGGTGACGCTCAACGCCGCCGGGGTGCCGGAGGGCGCGGGGCTCTCCGCCGCCATGCACCTCGTGTTCCTCGCGATCCTGGTGGTCGCGCTCGTGCTGCTGATCGCGGTCTTCTTTCTGCCCGCGCACCGGCGTGGCGGGCAGGTCGAGGCCGCGGACGCGACGGAGGCGATGGCGGCCTGAGGCCGTCCTCCTCGCGCGCGTCCTCGCACCGAGGCGCGCGCGGGGTGCGGGTGCGCGGGGCGGGTGCGCAAAACTCCGGAACAATTCCGCGCCCGCGCCCGTCGACGGCCGAATTTCCGCGGCCCCGTCGGGCCGACAGCCATTTTCTCCGGAGTTTTGCGCACGCCGGCGCGACGAACCCGCGCGACGAACCCGCGCCGCGCCTCAGCCCGCGGAGCGCTCCGCCGCCTGCACCTCGGCGGCGAGCACGCGCAGGCGGGCGCGCAGGGCCCGCTCGGCGTCCAGGCCCTGGGCGCGCGCCGCGGTGACGATGCCGAGCAGAAGCGCGCCGAGCTCGTCCTCATCGGCGAAGGCCGGCCCCAAAGCATCCGTCTCGACACCGACCGAGGCGGCGCGCCCGATCGTCTTGTCAGCCAGCGCCAGGGCCGGCAGGGCGCGAGGGATGCCGTCGAGCACGCTCGTGCGGTCGTGCTTCTCGGCCTTCTTGGCCGCCGTCCACAGCCGCACGACGTCCTCGGGGGTCTCGGCGACCTCGTCCCCGAACACGTGCGGATGCCGGCGGACCATCTTGGCGCGCACCTTCGCCGCCACGTCCTGCACGTCGAAACCCTCCGCGGGGGTGCGGCGGGCGATCTCGGCGTGGAAGACGACCTGCCACAGCACGTCGCCGAGCTCTTCGAGCAGGTCGTCGCGCGTGCCCGTCTCGATCGCCTCGACGAGCTCGTAGCTCTCTTCGATGAGATACGGCACGAGGCTCTCGTGCGTCTCGCGCTGGCTCCACACGCAACGGTCGAGCACCTCGGACATGGCGGCGGCGAAGGCGTCGAGCTCGCTGGCGGTCATGCTCGCATCCTAGGTCGCGGGCGCGCTCGGCTGTTCCGCGTGCGCTGCTCGCGGCCAGCGTGCGCTGCACGGAACCGAGTGGCGCACGCTGATTCCGAGCAGCGCACGCCGAAGAGTTGAGACCAGGCATGGCGAGACCAGGCGAGAAGAGACGCGCGGGGCGGTAGCCTGGCCCCGGTGAGCCGGGAAGTCTGGTCGGCGCTCGTTCACGCTGCCTGGAGGATCGCATGACCCCTCTCACACTGCTCCGCATGCTCCGCTCGGAGCGCTTCGCCGCCGGCCTGCTGCTCGCGGCGGCGGTGCTCGGGCTGCTGCTGGCCAACCTGCCCGGCATCGGTCCGGCCCTGCTCGCCCTCAAGAACGCGCATCCGCACGCGATCGTGCCGGGCCTCGACCTCTCCCCCGGCCACTGGGTCAGCGACGGGCTACTCGTCGTGTTCTTCTTCATCGTCGCCGTCGAGCTGCGCCGCGAGCTGTCCGTCGGCGAGCTCAACTCGGTGTCGAAAGCCGCGCTGCCGGCGATCGCGGCACTCGGCGGCGTCGTCGTCCCGGCGGTGCTCTACGTGGTGATCGCGGGTTCGCGGGCGGGGCTCGCCGACGGCTGGCCGATCCCCACGGCGACCGACATCGCCTTCGCGCTCGGGGTGCTCTCGCTGTTCGGCCGCTTCATCCCGAACCATGTCAAGGTGTTCCTGCTCGCCCTCGCCGTGCTCGACGATCTGGTCGGCATCCTGATCATCGCCTTCTTCTTCACGAGCGAGGTTCGACTGCCCTGGCTCGGCGCGGCCGCCGCGTGCGTGCTCGTGTTCGCGGGGCTGAGCCGGATGCTGAAACCTCGCTCCCCCTACCTGCTGGCCCGGCGCCCCGCCTGGCCGATCGCGGCGGCGATGTGGGTGCTCGCGATCCTGACCTGGTACTTCGTGCTGCGCAGCGGCATCCACGCGACGATCGCGGGCGTGGTGCTCGGCTTCACGATCGCGCGGCAGCCGGGCGGGCGGATGACGCACCTCCTGGAACCCCTGAGCAACGGCCTCATCCTGCCGCTGTTCGCGTTCGCCGCAGCATCCGTCGCCATCCCCTCGCTCTCCGGCGGCCTCAGTCCCGTCTTCCCCGCCGTGCTGATCGCGCTGCCGCTCGGGAAGTTCGTCGGCATCGTCGTCGCCGGCTGGCTGGGCGGCACGGCGACGCGGGCGCACGGCGGGGTCACACGCAGTCCGGGCGACCTCGTGATGATCGGATGCCTCGGCGGGATCGGCTTCACCGTCGCGCTGCTCATGAACGAGTTGGCCTTCCGCGGGAATCCGGCCGTCGCCGATGAGGGAACCCTCGCCGTGCTGGCAGGCTCGGGGGTCGCGATCGTCGTTTCCGCCGTGCTCGTGACGCTGCGATCGCGCCGCTACCGGTATAGGCAAGGCTCAGCTAACCGAGACTGAAACTCGCCGTGTGACCAGGTGTTTAGGCATGCCTCACCTTGCTGGCGAGGCCGGCGGAGACGTGCTCAGATAGAGCTATGCCGAGCCTCGCCGCACCACTTCGCATCATCACGGGGGCCTCCCCGCGGCAGGCCTCTCCCCGCACCGACGAGGTGGCGCAGAGCCTCGCCTCGCGCCTGAACTGGCTGCGTGCGGGCGTGCTCGGCGCGAACGACGGCATCGTCTCGGTCGCCGCGGTCGTCATCGGTGTCGCCGGGGCCACCACACGGGTCGAGCCGCTCCTGCTGGCCGGCGTCGCGGCGCTCGTCGGCGGAGCGCTCTCGATGGCCCTCGGCGAGTACGTGTCGGTGAGCTCGCAGCGTGATGCGCTGAAGGCGCGCGCCGCCCGCGGCGAGAGCGTCGAGGACCCCGACAGCGCAAGCCCCACGAACGCGGCGCTCGCCTCCTTCGTGTCCTTCCTGTGCGGCGGACTGCTGCCATTCCTGTGCGCGGTGCTGGTGCCGGTGCCCCCGCGCGTGCCCGTGACCTTCGGCGCCGTCCTGCTCGCGCTCGCCCTCACCGGCTGGCTCGGAGCGCGCTTCGGCGACGCGCCCCCGCTGCGCGCGGCGGTCCGCGTCGTGATCGGCGGGGCGGTCGCGCTGGGAGTGACCTTCGCGATCGGCGCTCTGCTCGGCACGAGCGTCGCCGGCTGACCCGGGCGCCTTCTCTTCGAGCCAGCACTCGTCGCGCGGGGCGCGGAGCCGTTCGCGCCGGCACGGGAATCCGGCCGCGCCAGCGGCACACGGCCGGCTCGCGAGGCATCCACCGCGACCGAGCTGAGTTGCCTGGGCCGTTTTAGCGGAAAGAGGTCGGTTCGACGGAGCGGGGCGCTGGAAGCATCCGCCCTATCGGCCCGTCTCCGCCGAATCGGTACACGCACAGCGACGCGCACCCGGCCGGACGAGCGCGGTCGCAACCGCACCCCGGCCGCTCACCCAGCCGTAGCGAGCCGGCGACGTGCTCGGCGACTCGCGCCCAGCGAGGACGGGCGCGACCATCAATTGCAGCATCAATTGCAGAGGGGCGCGAAGGCTCAGAACCCCATCGCCTGCTCGAAGCGGGGGCGGCTGCCGGTGCGGATGCCCGTGACACTGGGCTTGTTGTCGTAGACGCCGACGGCCCAGTTGCCCTCGACGAGCACGGGGCCGGTCGGGCCGATCACCACGTCCCAGCCGACGTAGCGCACGGAGGGCACCACGGCCGCGACCCGGTCCATAAAGGGCTGCACCGTCTCGAACAGGGGCAGGGTGAAGTCGGGGATGGACACGCCCGACTCGGGGTGCACGCGGTGCACGCCGTCGTGCGAGTCATAGCCGGGGCCCTTCGCCGAGCCGTCCTTCAGGTCGAGCATCGTGTAGAAGCCGCCGAAGGTCTGCTGGTCGCTCGCGGCGCCGCGGCCGAACTTCTGCGCCATCGACAGGATCTGCGCCTTCTGCCCGTCGAAGAACGCCGTCACGCGGGTCGTGTTGACCGTGCCCGGGCAGACCGCGGCGAGCACCGGATGCTGCACGATGAGCTCTTCGAGCAGGGTCTGGCCCTTCGCGATGAGCATGGCGCGGAACGCCTCCCAGTCCTGGACGTCCGCCGCCTCATGCCGCTCCACACCGTGGCCGGAGTTGCTGAACGGCACCTTGCCCATGACCCGGCCGTGACGGGTGACGAAGTCGCGCAGCTCGTCGACCGAGGCCGACTCGACCTTGAGCCACTCCCGCCCGAGGAACTCGTCGAACTTCTCGTCGAAGGCGATCTTGTCGTGGAAGATCGGCCGCCCCGTGACCGCGTCGAACCGCTCGGCGAGCCGCTGCGAGAGCGGGTGGGTCATGTACGTCTTCCGCTCGGCCCGGCTCAGCATCGCGAAGTCCCAGTCGACGTAGTCCTGGAACGCCGTCTCGCGGAAGCCCGCGTAGAAGAGCATGTCGGCGAGCACACCGGCCGTCGTCTTGTGGTGCTGCTGGGCGACGGCGCGCGCACGGTGCACGAGCGAGCCGACGTCGATGCGTCGAGCACGGTTCAGGATCAGGTCGACGCGGGATGCGACGCCGGAGCGTGGGCTCACGGGAGGTCTCCTCGGATATCAGGGGTGGGCGGGTAGCCCGATTATAGAGAGCCGTCGCCGCCGGTCGGGCCCGACGCCCCGCGGATAGGCTGAGGCCATCGTCACCTCGCCACTCGCCCTCGTCGACCTCGCCGCCGCCGCGCGCAACACCGCCGCGGCCGTCGAGGCGTCCGGTCTGCCCGTGCTCGCGGATGTGCGGCACAACGCGTGGGGTCACGGACTCGACCGGGTCGCCGCCGTCGCCCTCGATGCGGGGGCGACCGGCCTGCTGGTCTCGGCCGGTGAGGCGGATGCCGCGCGCGAGCTCGCCGCGGGCGCGCCGGTCGTCGCCGCGGGCGTCAGCGCAGACGGCCTCGACGCCGATCCGGCGGGGTTCGCCGTCGCCGGAGCGTCCCTCTACGGCCTGCCGGGCAGCGGCGGCGAACCGGTGCTGCGCGCGCTCGGCCGGGTCGTGAACGTCAAGCCGGTGCGCGCGGGCGAGGGCGTCTCCTACGGCTACATCCACCGCGCCCCCGCCGACGGGCGGCTCGCCCTCGTGACGGGCGGCTATGCCCAGGGGGTCGTGCGCGCGCTCGGCAACCGCGCCGACGTCGCGCTCAACGGGCGTCGCCGGCCGATCGTCGGCCGCGTCGCGATGGACGTCTGCGTCGTCGACCTCGACGACACCCCCGCCGCCATCGGGGATGAGGTCGTCTACCTCGGCGCCGGGCCGGGCGAGCCGACGCTCGCCGACTGGGCCGCGGCGACGGGCCTCGAGCCCGCCGAGCTCCTCGTCGGCGTCGCGACCCGCTTCGAGAAGAGGTACCTCGCGTGACCGTCTTCGGGCCGCACCCCGACCGGACCCCGCCCGATCCGACCCAGCGGCCCGCCCCGACCCAGCCCGCCCTGACTCGGCTCGTCGTCGACCTCTCCGCCTTCGACCGCAACCTCGACGCCCTGCGCGCCCGAGTCGCCCCGGCCGATCTGATGTTCGTCGTCAAGAACGACGCGTACGGGCAGGGGCTCGAGCCTCTCGTGGCCCGTGCCCTCGCGCGCGGCGTCGGGTGGATCGGATGCCTCGATCTCGGCACCGCGCAGCGGGTGCGTGCCTTCGCCGGCCCCGGGCCGCGCCTGCTCGCGTGGCTGCTGTCCCCCGACGACGAGCTGGCCGCAGGCATCCGCTCGGACATCGATCTGGGCATCGGCAGCCTCATTGTGCTCGAGGCGGTCGCCGCGACGGCGGAGGCGCTCGGCGCGACGGCGCGCGTTCACCTCAAGATCGACACGGGGCTCAACCGCAACGGCGTGCGCCGTGAGGACTGGCCCGGCTTCGTCGCGCGCGCCGCCGCGCTCGAGACGCAGGGACGCATCGCCGTGCACGGTGTCTGGAGCCACATCTCCGAGGCCTCCGACGCCGAGGACGACCTCGCCCGGGCCCGCTTCGAGGGGGCGGTCGAGCAGGCCCGCGCGGCGGGTCTCGCCCCCCGGCTGCGCCACCTCGCGGCGAGCGCCGCCGGCACGCTGCGACCGGAGTTCGACTACGACCTCGTGCGCATGGGCGCGTTCCCCTCCGGCATCGCGCCGGCGGGCGGCCCGTACGCCGACGAGCTCGGCCTCACCCCGATCGCCGCGCTGCACACAACGGTGACCGCGGTCGGGGCGGGAACAGCCGTGATCCCGGTCGGCTCCTGGCACGGGCTGCCCTCGAACGCGGCGGGAAGGGTCACGGTGGCCGTGCGGGGCGTCGCCCTGCCGGTGCTGCGCATCGCCCCGGAGCACGCGGTGCTGGATGCCGCCGGCATCGGGCTCGTCGGCATCCCGTTCGCCGCCGGGGACGACGTCGTCGTGTTCGGCGACGGCTCAGCCGGCTCGATCACGGCGACGGCCTGGGCCGAGGCGATCGGCACGATCGGCGAGGAGCTGCACACCCGCCTCGACCCCCGCCTCCCGCGCGACTACCTGGGCTGACCGCCGGGATCATCCGACGGTCCCGATCGCGCTACTCCGGCGGACGGGCGCGCCCGCGCCGGCAGCAGCGCGTGTCGGGGTGAGTAGCGCAACGCGCGAGGGCTACGCCGTGACCTTTTCCGGCAGAGGGAAGATCGCGTTCAACAGCTCGCCCACCCAGGCGATCAGCTCGGTGTCCGACAGCGGGTGGCCGTCGACGACCTTGAGCGGCACCGAGATGGCCCGTTGCTGCGCGAAATGCTTCGAGCCCGGGTACATGCGCTGCAGGCGCACCTGCTTCGAGTCGGCGAGCTCCGCCGGCGCGATGCGGAGGTTCGAGCCCATCGTGACCAGCTCGGAGAGCCCGGCGAGCTGGGCGTGCCGCCGCAGCCGGGCGACGGCGATGAGGTTCGCGACCGGGTCGGGCAGCTCGCCGTACCGGTCCGTGAGTTCCTCGACGACGAGGTCGATCGCATCATCGCGCGCGGCCGGACCGGATGCAGCGGACAGCTTCTGGTACGCCTCCAGGCGCAGCCGCTCGGAGTCGACGTAGTCCTCGGGGATGTGCGCGTCGACGGGCAGCTCGAGCCGCAGCTCGGTCTGGCCCTCCGCGACCTCGCCGCGGAACTGGCCGACGGCCTCGCCGATCATCCGGAGGTACAGGTCGAAACCGACGCCCGCGATGTGGCCGGACTGCTCGCCGCCGAGCAGGTTGCCCGCGCCGCGGATCTCGAGGTCCTTGAGCGCGATCTGCATGCCCGAGCCGAGCTCGTTGTTGGCGGCCAGCGTCGAGAGCCGATCATGCGCCGTCTCGGACAGCGGCCGGTTCTCGTCCCACAGGAAGTACGCGTAGGCGCGCTCCCGGCCCCGGCCGACGCGCCCGCGCAGCTGGTGCAGCTGTGAGAGGCCGTACTTGTCGGCGCGGTCGATGATGATCGTGTTCGCGTTCGCGATGTCGAGGCCGGTCTCGATGATCGTGGTCGACACGAGCACGTCGAACTTCCGCTCCCAGAAGTCGACGACGATCTGCTCGAGAACGTGCTCGGGAAGCTGACCGTGGGCGACGGCGATGCGCGCCTCAGGGACCAGCTCGGCGAGCTGGGAGGCGACCCGGTTGATCGACGACACCCGGTTGTGCACGAAGAACACCTGCCCCTCGCGCAGCAGCTCGCGCCGGATCGCCGCGCTCACCTGCCGGTCGCTGTATGGACCGACGAAGGTCAGGATCGGATGCCGGTCCTCCGGCGCCGTCTGCAGGGTCGACATCTCACGGATGCCGGTGACCGCCATCTCGAGCGTGCGCGGGATGGGCGTCGCGCTCATGGCGAGCACGTCCACATTGGTCTTGAGCTTCTTGAGCTGGTCCTTGTGCTCGACGCCGAAGCGCTGCTCCTCGTCGACGATGACCAGGCCGAGATCCTTGAACACGATCGAGCCCGACAGCAGGCGGTGCGTGCCGATGACGACGTCGACGGTGCCGTCGGCGAGCCCGTCGACGACCTCCTTCGCCTCCTTGTCGGTCTGGAAGCGGCTGAGCTGCCGCAGATGGATCGGGAATCCGGCGAAGCGCTCCGAGAACGTCTCGAAGTGCTGCTTGACGAGCAGCGTGGTCGGCACGAGCACGGCGACCTGCTTGCCGCCCTGCACCGCTTTGAAGGCGGCGCGCACCGCAATCTCCGTCTTGCCGAAGCCCACGTCGCCCGAGACGAGGCGGTCCATCGGGATGGGCCGCTCCATGTCGCTCTTGACCTCTTCGATGGTCTGCAGCTGGTCGGGGGTCTCGACGAAGGGGAACGCGTCCTCGAGCTCCTGCTGCCAGGGGGTGTCGGGCGGGAAGGCGAAGCCCTTGGCCGCCATACGCGCCGAGTACAGCTTGACGAGCTCCACCGCGATGTCGCGCACGGCCTTGCGCGCCTTCGACTTGGCCTGGGACCAGTCGCTGCCGCCCATCTTCGACAGGGCGGGCTCCTCGCCGCCGACGTAGCGGGTCAGCAGGTCGAGCTGATCGGTCGGCACGTAGAGCTTGTCGCCCGGGTAGCCGCGCTTCGAGGGCGCGTACTCGATGAGCAGGAACTCGCGCACGACCTTCTCCGGCGCCTTGTCCCCGATGCGGCGCGGCCCGGTCTTCTGCACGGGTGCGATCTCGCGGCGGACCAGCTCGACGAACCTGCCGATGCCGTGGGTCGCGTGCACGACGTGATCGCCGGCCTTCAGCTGCAGCGGGTCGACGACGTTCTTGCGGCGGGAGGCGAGCTTCTTCGGGCCGCGGTTGTCCATGGTCGCGGTGCGGCCGTAGAACTCGCGCTCGCTGACGACGGCGAGCGAGATCTCGGGCTGCTCGAACCCGGTCTCGAGGTCCCCGATGAGCACGTAGGCGACGCCGGGCTCGAGCTCGTCCGGCAGCTGCTCGACGATGCGGGCCGCGGCACCGCGCTCGGCGAGCACGTCGCGTGCCCGCTCGACGAGGCCCTTGCCGGCGGAGGTGACGACGGTCGACCAGCCGTGGCGGAGGCGGGAGGCGATGTGGTCGAGCAGCTCGGCGGGCTTGCCGGGCGTGACCGGGGTCGCGCCGCCCTTCACCCGGAGGTACTCGGCGGAGTCGGCCAGCAGCGCGGCGGCTTTCGCGGGGTCGAGCTCGGCGACCGACTCGGCGCCATCGGGCTGCGACTCGAAGCTGCTGATCGTCCACCAGGTGCCGTCCGGCACGGACTCGCGCAGCCGGTTGACGGTGAGGAAGTCGCCGGACTCGAGGTCGATCGGCGCCTGCGCACCCGCCGTCGCGGCGCTCCACGCGGCGTGCAGGAACTCCTTGTTCGTGTCCGCGAGGCTCACCGCGCGGCTCGCGACCCGCTCGGGCGAGAGCACGCAGACGGCGGCGCCCGCCGGCAGGTACTCGGTGATCGGGATGAGGCCGTCGGCGAGGACCGGAGCGAGCGACTCCATGCCCTCCACCGGGATGCCCTCGGCGACCTTCGCCAGCATCTGGGCGAGGTTCGGGAACTCGTGCTGCAGCTCGCGGGCCCGCTGCTGCACCGACTCGGTGAGCAGCAGCTCGCGCGCCGGGACCAGCTCGACGTGGTCGATCGGCACCTCGAGCGTGCGCTGGTCGGCGACCGAGAAGCCGCGGATGCCGTCGACCTCGTCGCCGAAGAAGTCGATGCGCACCGGGTGCTCGCCGATCGGCGAGAAGACGTCGAGGATGCCGCCGCGCACGGCGAACTCCCCGCGACGGGTGACGAGGTCGACGCGGCTGTAGGCGAGGGTGACGAGCCGCTCGACGATCACGTTCAGGTCGAGGCCGCGCTGCCCGAGCCGCAGCTCGACCGGCTCGACGTCGGCGAGGCCGGCGACGATCGGCTGCAGCGCCGCGCGCACCGG
>DASWPQ010000069.1:0-1624 GCA_036398375.1 Gryllotalpicola sp. | reverse complement strand
GCCAGCTGCTTGGCGATCCGGCTGGCCGCGGGCGAGTCCTTGCCGAGGGTGAAACCGTGGGACAGCACCGCCCAGCCGCGCACCGGCCCCTCCGGGAGGTCGACGATCCCCGCCAGCAGCGGTCCGCTCGTGCTCGGGAACGTCACGCGCTCGGCCACGGGCAGCATCCTCCCAGCCCTCGCCCACCCGCCGCGACCAGGATCACAGCCGGAGCGGGAAACCTCGGCCCCCCGCGGAACGTTGTCCTCGCGATGACTTCTCCGACGCTCGCCCATGCCCGCCGGCCCCGCCTCCTGCTGCGGACCGGCTTCCTGTTCGTCCTCGTGAGCGTGGTGTGCGGCCTGCTGGTGACAGCGGCGGCCCTGCCGTTCGTGGGCGGTGCGGCGTGGAGCGCCAAGACGGCGCGCGACGGGATGACGAGCCTGCCCCTGGCCTTCGACACACCGGCCCAGGCGCAGCGCTCGCGCGTCCTCGACGCCGACGGGCACGTCATCGCCTACTTCTTCGACCAGAACCGGTCGTACGTGAAGCTCGCCGACATCGCTCCCGTGATGCGGACGGCGATCGTCTCGATCGAGGACCACCGCTTCTACGAGCACGGTCCGCTCGACGCCCAGGGCACGCTGCGCGCGTTCGTCAAGAACTTCTTCGCCGGTGGCGTCACGCAGGGCGGGTCGACCCTCACCCAGCAGTACGTGAAGCAGGTCCAGGTCAACGCGGCCGCGCTGAGCGGGAACAAGGCCGCCGTCGCCGCCGCCACCGACAGCAGCTATCAGCGCAAGCTCCGCGAGCTGCGCTACGCCGTGTCCGTCGAGAACACGATGAGCAAGGACCAGATCCTCGAGCGCTACCTGAACATCGCCTACTTCGGCGACGGGGCGTACGGCATCGAGGCCGCCTCCGAGCACTACTTCGGCACTAGCGCGAAGAAGCTGACCCTGCCCCAGGCGGCGATGCTGGCCGGCCTGGTCCAGAACCCCACCGGCTTCGACCCCGTGGCCCACCCGGGCGCCGGCATCGCGCGGCGCAACGTCGTGCTGGACCGGATGGCCGAGCTGGGCACCGCGAGCACGACCGACGTCGCCAGGGCGAAGAAGCTGAAGTTCAGCACCAAGCAGGTCGAGAACCTCGCGAGCGGCTGCCAGAGCACCGACTACCCCTTCGTCTGCGCCTACGTGGAGCGCTCCGTGCTGCAGATGCCGAGCCTGGGCAAGACCGCCGCGGAGCGCGAGAAGGCGCTCATGCAGGGCGGCCTGACCATCCGGACGGTCCTCGACCCGAAGACGCAGGACAGCGTGCAGAAGAAGGTCAGCGCCGCCGTCGACGCCAAGGACCCGGTCATCTCGGTGATGGACATGATCGAGCCGGGCACGGGCAAGATCGTGGCGATGGCGCAGAGCCGCCCGGTGATGGGCTCGAACGCCAAGAAGGGCCAGACCTACTGGGACTACTCGGCGTCGCGCGAGATGGGCGGCGCCCAGGGTTTCCAGGCCGGGTCGACCTTCAAGGCCTTCACGGCGGCCGCGGCGCTGGAGAACGGCATCCCGCTCTCCAAGCGCTACGACGCCCGCGCCAAGATGGACTTCTCCGGGGCCAAGTTCGACAGCTGCGACGGCAGCACGAC
>DASWPQ010000068.1:0-39290 GCA_036398375.1 Gryllotalpicola sp. | reverse complement strand
AGAGGCCGGTTCGACCGGAACCGTGGACGAAGGCGTGATCGCCGAGGTCCTCGCCGCCGCCACCGGCATCCCGGTGTTCAAGCTGACGGAGGAGGAGTCCTCGCGGCTCGTCTTCATGGAGAAGGCGCTGCACCAGCGCGTCATCGGTCAGGAGGAGGCCATCGCGGCCCTCGCCAAGACGATCCGTCGCCAGCGCGCCGGCCTGAAGGACCCGAAGCGTCCCTCCGGCTCGTTCATCTTCGCCGGCCCCACCGGCGTGGGCAAGACCGAGCTGGCCAAGGCGCTCGCCGAGTTCCTGTTCGACGACGAGGACGCCATGATCTCGCTCGACATGTCGGAGTTCGGCGAGAAGCACACGGTGTCGCGCCTGTTCGGTGCGCCTCCCGGCTTCGTCGGCTTCGAAGAGGGCGGGCAGCTGACCGAGAAGGTGCGCCGCAAGCCGTTCAGCGTGGTGCTGTTCGACGAGATCGAGAAGGCCCACCCGGACATCTTCAACTCGCTGCTGCAGATCCTCGAAGAGGGACGCCTGACCGACGGTCAGGGGCGTGTGGTCGACTTCAAGAACACGGTCATCATCATGACGACCAACCTCGGCACCGCGGCGATCTCGGGCGGCCCGGTCGGCTTCCAGGCGGAGGGCGAGCAGGGCGCGACGAGCGAGTACGACCGGATGCGCGGCAAGGTGATGGAGGAGCTGAAGAAGAACTTCAAGCCCGAGTTCCTGAACCGCGTCGACGACATCATCGTGTTCCCGCAGCTGTCCAAGCCGGAGCTGCGTCAGATCGTGTCGCTGTTCATCAAGCGCCTCGGCACCCGCATGCTCGACCGCGACCTGACGATCGAGATCACGGATGCCGCGAAGGACCGCCTCATCGAGATCGGCTTCGACCCGTCGCTCGGCGCCCGGCCATTGCGCCGCGCCGTGCAGCGCGAGGTCGAGGACCGGCTCTCGGAGAAGATCCTCGCCGGCGAGCTCAACGCGGGCGACCACGTCACGGTCGACTTCCAGAACGGCTCGTTCGAGTTCGGCATCGCTTCGCGCGGTGAGAAGGTCGGCAGCATCGCCTCCGGCGGCTCGCACGTCGCCGGGGCGGTCACCCCGGACCTGGCCATCACCTCGGACTAGCATCGGTCGCACGAAGGGCCCCTTCCGCATTGGCGGGAGGGGCCCTTCGTCGTCGTCCGCCCCCGGGTTTCTCGTCCGCTCGTCCGCTCGCCCGCCCGGCCACTCGTCGATCGGTTGCGCTGCTCGGTCCGGTTGCGCTGCACCGGACCGAGCAGCGCACACGTGTCCCGAGCAGCGCAAGGCAGTCGCGGCGGAGCCGGCCCGGGGCCGGTACGGTGAGGGGATGGGATCCATCACGGTGCGGCGTGCCCGCACGGGCGATGTGCACGGCATCCGTGAGCTCATCGCGCCCCTCGTCGACCAGCGCATCCTGCTCGGCAAGGAGCTCGTGACGCTGTACGAGGCCGTTCAGGAGTTCCGCGTCGCCGAGGACGAGGGCGGCCGGCTCGTCGGCTGCGGCGCGCTGCACGTGCTGTGGGAGGACCTCGGCGAGGTGCGCACGCTCGCCGCGGCATCCGAGTGGCGCGGGCGCGGCGTCGGGCACGCGATGCTCGAGCAGCTCGAGACGGACGCTCGCGAGCTCGGGCTCTCCCGGCTGTTCTGCCTCACCTTCGAGACCGGGTTCTTCGGCCGCCACGGCTTCGTCGACATGGGCGACGAGACCGTCGACCCGGCCGTCTACGCCGAGCTGCTGCGCAGCAACGACGAGGGGGTTGCGGAGTTCCTCGATCTCGCCCGCGTCAAGCCGAACACGCTCGGCAACACGCGCATGATCAAGCGGCTGTAGGCCGTTCCCGCGGCCTGCCGTCCCTCGACCCGGCGGCGTCCCGCGCCACCGCTAGACGGGCCACTCGATCCCGTTCGCCTGCTCAGGGTCGTCGGGGTCGAGGCGGCCGATGCGCTGGGCGACGCTTCCCATCGTTACGATCCGGGCGCCGTCGGCGCGGAGCAGCTACGGCAGCGCCGCGGCGACAAACCGCACATTGCCGTAGTAGTTGGTGCCGAACACGAGCTCGTGACCATCCGGCGTCTGCAGGCGTCGCCGTTGACGCAGGACGGCTGCGTTGAGAACGATCCCGTCGATGCGGCCGTGACCGTGCAGCGCCTCCCCGCTGCGCCGTGCGCCGGCCAGCTCGGAGATGTCGAGCGGGTGGTACCGCAGCCGGGCGGCCGGCACCCGCACCCGGATGGCCCGCATCGCGAGCTCGGCCTTCGCCTCGCTGCGGGAGGCCAACACGACCGTGGCCCCGGCCGAGGCGAGCTGTTCGCTGATGAAGTAGCCGATGCCGGCGTTCCCGCCGGTGACCACGAACGTCCCTCCCTCGGCGCGCGGCACGGCGTGCGGGTTCCAGACCGGCTCGTGCTCGGGCGCGGGGCGCTCACCCGTCGAGCGCTGCGGGGGCGTCATACCGCGGTCGATCCGCCGTCGATGGGGATCACGGCCCCGTGGATGTGACCGGCGTCGGGGCCGGCGAGGAAGAGCGCGAGACGCGCCACCTCGTCCGCGGTCCCCGGGCGTCGGTCGGGGTGCTGCCGGGCGAGAACGGCCAGATGCTCTTCGAAGCCCACGTTGTCCTCGGTAACGGTCGGGCCGGGTGCGATGGCGTTCACGCGGATGCCCGCCGAGGCCAGCTCGTCGGCCCAGGAGCGGGTGAGCGAGTGCAGCGCGGCCTTGCTCGCGCCGTAGAGGCCGGCGAGGGCCATGCCCTGGGTGCCGGCGTTGGAGCCCATGTTGATGATGACGCCGCCGCCGCGCTCCTTCATGCCGGGCACGAGTGCGGCGGAGAGGACGATCGGGGCGGCCACGTTCACGGCCAGTGCGGCCTCGATCTGGGCGTCGGTGACGTTCGTCATCGCCTGGCCGGGCACGAGTGCGGCGGCGTTGTTGACGAGGATGTCGACGCCGCCCGTCTCGCGCGTGACGTCCTCCGCCAGCTTCCGGACGGACGCCGGACCGGCGGCCAGATCGGCGGTCGCGGCGCGGGCGGACCTTCCGGCGGCGACGATCCGCTCCACGACCGCGTTCGCGCGCTCCGCATCGCGCCCGTGCACCACGACCTCCGCGCCGGCCTTCCCGAACGCGAGGGCGATCGCCTTCCCGATTCCGCTGCTCGCTCCCGTCACGAAAGCCGTCTTCCCCGTCAATGACATCGTGGTGTGCCTTCCGTCGTTATTGGACTGTTGCGTCCAATCCTCATCATCTCGGAATGGACTGTCAAGTCCAGAACGAGTACGATGGCGGGATGCCGACGACGAAAGGGCTCGCCACCCGGGAGCGCATCCTCGATGCGGCCGTGGGGGTCCTGATCCACAACGGGCGTGAGGCGCTGAACCTGGACGGCATCCTCGCGAGCACCCGCACGAGCAAGAGCCAGCTCTTCCACTACTTCCCGGGCGGGAAGCGGGAGCTCATCCACGCGGCCACCCAGCGGCAGGTGCAGCGGATCGCCGGAGAGCTCACCGCCCCGCTCGACACGCTCGACGCCTGGCGCACCTGGGTGGAGCGGACGATCCGGCTGCACCGCACCCAGACGCAGGAGGACGCCTGCGAGGTCGCTGCGATGGCCGCGCGCGTGCTCGACCCGGAACCGGAGGACCGGGCCGTCCTCGGTGACACGATGCAGAGCTGGAACCGCCACTTCGCCGCCGGCATCCGCGCGATGCAGCGCAGCGGAGAGCTGCGGGCCGGCGCCGACGCCGGCGCCCTCGCCGCGCTGTTCTCCGCGGTGCTGCAGGGGGGCGCGGTCCTCGACAAGGCGGTCGGCCGGCTCGACTACCTCGAACCGGCGCTGCGCGTCGCGCTCGCCCACGTGGAGGGCTTCGCCGCTTCGGAGTGACACCGCGCATCGGGCGCGGTCGATCCCACCTCGGTCCACCCGCGTCGCCCTCCGCGTCACCTCGCGGTCACGACGGCCGGCGCCAGGGCGTGCTCCGTGAGGCGGCGCAGCGTTGCGTAGCCGTCGGAGGAGAGCACCGACTCCAGATGTCCCTGGATCGATGCGACGCACGGTCCGCGCAGCGCCGTCACCACGCCCTCGGGGTCGACGGATGCCTCCCAGCCCGGCTCCGTGAAGCCGGCGGCAGGCATCCGCGCCCCGAAGGTGTTGTAGAAGCCGATCGCCGCGGACTCGCCGAACACGTCCACCTCGAGCCGCACGCCCTGGCGTGGCTCCGGCAGTGCGTCGACCGCGAGTCCCGCGAGCTGCGCGAGCACCTGGTGGCTGAGGCACACCGCGAGCAGCGGAAGGCCGGCGCGCAGCCGTTCGAGCAGGAAGGCGCGCAGCCGGGCGATCCTCCGCTCGGACAGGTCCCGCGGGTCGCCCGGACCGGGGCCGAAGACGACGAGCTCGTCCTCGAGCACCGATTCGACGGCGCCCCAGGGCGCGACGCGCACGGACATGCCGAGGCGGCGCAGCTGGTGGGCGAGCATCGTCGTGAACTGGTCCTCGTTGTCGACGACGAGCGCCGTTCGACCGCGCAGGGCCGGCGGTGCGGCATCCTGAGCCACCGCATCCCGGATCGCGGCATCCTGCCCCGTCGCATCCTCGCCCTGCGGCCGCACCCAGAAGGCCGCGAGGCGCTCGTTGCGCGCCGCCAGCGCCGCGGCGACGCCGGGTTCAGCGCTGAGATCCGGCGCATCGGCGGCGGTCCGGCGCGGCAGCAGCCCCAGCGCGGCGAGCACACCGGATGCCTTCGCGCGGGTCTCGGCGACCTCGCCCTCGGGCGTCGAGTGCCGCACGAGCGTCGCTCCCGCCGGCACCGACAGCCGGCCGTCCGCGCCCAGGTAGGCGGTGCGGATCAGGATCGGCGCATCGAGGGCGTAGCCGCTCGGCCGGGGCTCGAAGAGCGCGAGTACTCCCGCGTAGTAGCCGCGCGGCTTCGGCTCGTGCCGGGCGATCACGGTGCAGGCGTTCTGGATGGGCGAACCCGTGACGGTCGGCGCGAACATGGTCAGCCGCAGCGCCTCGCGCGGGTCGAGCGCCGTGCGCCCTTCGAGCAGGTACTCGGTGTGGCTGAGCCGCGACATCTGCGTGAGGTACGGGCCGAGGATGCGCCCGCCGTCCGGGCAGACGGCGCTCATCATCTTCATCTCCTCGTCGACGACCATAAAGAGCTCCTCGCTCTCCTTGACGTCGGCGAGGAAGCGCAGCACGCCCTCCCGGCTGGGGCCGGTCGCCGGATGCCGGTACGTGCCGCTGATGGGGTTCATCATCGCGACGCCGTCACGGACGGAGAGGTGACGCTCGGGCGTCGCCCCGACCATCGAGACGGATGCCCCGGCCGGTGCCGAGCCGTCGGGGGAGCCGATGGGCCGAGAGCCGGCCGGCCGGCGCGGCAGATGCACCGCGAAGGTCCAGTACGCGCCGGACTCCTCCGCGAGCAGCGCGCGGAACCACGACAGCAGGGCGGGTACGGCCGGGGCGTCCGTGCGCCCGAGGAAGGAGCGGGCGATCACGAAGTTCGCGCCCTCGCCCCGCCCGATCTCCTCATCGATGACGCGGCGCACGATCGCGGCGTATTCCTCGTCGGGCACGTCGAAGCCCTGCGGCGAGACGGGCGCGGGCGTCGGCGGCAGCAGCGCGAGCACCTCGTCGAGCGGCACGGTCTCGCGCTCCCGCACGATGAGGCAGCGCAGCGGCGCACCGTCGTCGTGCACCGCGAAACCGCGCTCGCGCAGCTGGCGGTACGGCACCGCGGCGAGCACGGGGGCACCGTCGAGCGGGATGCCGGCGAGCTCGTCCACGTCGACGACGTCGCCGCTCAGCACCTCGACCTCGGTGCGGGAGCCGCGGCGCAGCACGGCGAAGGGCAGCGCGCCGTCGGAGGCGCCGATGCGGGCGAGCAGGGGGTGGTTCATGGTGGTCCTCTTCGGTTCTGACACCGGGAGACCACCCCGCTTGCGCGAAACGACCGCCCGGGAAGGCGGTCGTCGTCGGATGGGTGCGCGCGTCGGTCCGCCTAGGAGGCGGGCCACCAGTTCAGGCCGAGGCACGTGCGCATGGCTGCACGATAGCACGGCATCCGCCCGCCTGACCCGTCCCGCTTCCCCTGCCCTCGCTCCCGCCCTCGCATCCGGTCGCGCTACTCCGGCATACGCGCGCGACTCGCCCGTCGGTGGCGCGTGTCGGGGAGAGTAGCGCGCCGAGACGCGCCGAGACGCGCCGCGACGCGCCGAGACGGGGCGGGGCGGCGGCGCGCCTCGGGAGCGGCGTCGCGGCGCGGAGTTAACCTCAGTGCCATGTCGACGATCAAGCGCCCCGTCGGCCGCCGCTCCGCCGCCGTGTACCGGCGACGGCGGATCATGGTGCTCCTCGTCCTGGCGGCGATCGTCGCGGTCGTGCTGCTGATCATCCTGCGCCCAGGCTCGGGCGGCTCGGCGAAGGCCGGTGCGGCGGCGAGCACGTCGGCGCATCCGTCGTCGGCGCATCCGGGTGCGAAGTCGACCTCGGGCTCCACGCCCCGCTCGACACCCGTGGCGCACCCCGCGACGAGCTCCGTCCCCGCGCCCAGCCCGACGCCCGCCGCTCCCCAGGCCGGGCAGCCCTGCGCGCCCCAGAACGTCGACGTCGAGGCCATCACGGATGCCGCGAGCTACGGTGCCGGTGCCCGTCCGCTGCTGTCGCTGTCCCTCACCAACACCGGCGCGCAGATGTGCACGATCGACGCGGGCACCGCGACCATGGTCTTCACGATCTCGAGCGGTCACGATCAGTATTGGACCTCGACCGACTGCCAGACGAACCCCGTGCACACCGTCGTCAAGCTGGAGCCGAGCACCACGCTCACCACAACGCCGATCCCGTGGGATCGCACCCGCTCGGCGAAGGCGACGTGCGGGAAGCAGCGGCCCCCGGTGCCCGCGGGCGGGGCGTCGTACCACCTCGCCGTCTCGATCGACGGCATCCCGGCGAAGGCGACGAAGCAGTTCCTGCTGAACGGGTAGCGCTCCCCATCGCTCGTCGCTCGGCACCACGGTTAGTCTCGAGAGCACAAGGGGAGCACAAGGGGAATGCAAGGGGGACCGGGGTGCCAGATCTGCGCATCGACGTCGCACTGTTCTCGGACCTGGGGGCCGAGCTCTCGCGGATCGGGAGTGAGTTCAGCGACGCGAACACCAACAGCGACACCATCGCGGCGGCCGTGGGCCACTCGGGGCTGGCCGACACGGTGCACGACTTCGCCCACAGCTGGGACGACAAGCGCAAGGCGATGGTCGAGGACATCCAGAAGCTGGCCAAGGCGGCCACGGAGATCGGTGACGCATTCGGTCAGACCGACCAGCAGCTGAGCGATGCGGTGAGCGGGCAGTGAGACCCGCGGCAGAGCTCTGGCAGGCCGTCGGCTACGCGGGCGATCCGGTTCCGGGCGACCCCGACGTGGTCGCCGTCGGCGGGCGGGACTACCTCGACGTCGCCGACGCCATCCGCGGAGCCAAGTCTCGCCTCGACACGATCGATCTCGACGGGCAGATCTCCCAGGCGGTCGACGCGCTGATGGACGCGAAGGGCAAGGTCGCCGACGACATCGGCAAGGCCGAGGCGCGCTATCGGGCAGCCGGTCAGGCGCTGGTGGCGTACGCGCCCGTGCTGAGCGGCGCGCAGCAGGACTCGGCGACGGCGCTGTACCGCGCGCACGCGGCCGTGCAGGCATCCGATACGGCCAGCGCGGACCACCAGCGCTACCTCTCCCTCGCGCAGAGCGAGACCGACCCGGCATCCGCTCTGCGATACACGAACCTCGCCCAGCAGGCCGAGGGCGATGCGACGGATGCCTCCGGCACCCTCTCCGCGGCCAAGCAGCAGATCGACGCCGCCGCCTCGACCCGTGACCGCGCCGCCGAGTCCGCGATCTCGCAGATCCGCGAGATCACCGACCACGACGGCCTCAAGGACTCCTGGTGGGACAACTGGGGCAAGTCGCTGCTCGAGAAGATCACCGACATCGCGGGGATCGTGGCGAGCATCGCGGGCATGCTCGCGCTCGTCGTGGCCTGGATCCCCGTCGTGGGTCAGGCGCTCGCCGCGGCGCTGCTGGTGATCACCGCGGCCGCCGCCCTCGTCGACGCGATCGGCAACACGATCCTCGCGGCCACCGGCGACCGCAGCTGGACGACCGCGATCATCAGCATCGTGGGCGCCGCACTCGCATGCATCGGGCTCGGCGGCCCGCTGCGCGTCCTGGCGACCGCGGGCAAGGAGGGCCTGGCGGTCACGCGGACCGCGACGACGGCCGCCCGGGACCTCGACGAGTACGAGGCGGCCGCCGCCCGGATCAACAGGCTCTCGGAGGAGGCGCCGAAGCGTGCGGGGACCGAATTCGACACGGTCACCGCGGACCAGCTGCGGAACATGGACCGCGAGGAGTTCGACGAGGTGATGCGGCTCTATCAGCGCGACATCCCGGAGGTCCAGAACGGCACGCGGCTGTTCCGCCTCTACAGCAGCGACCCGGAGGGATCGGCGATCGACGGCGCCTCGTTCACCGCCGATGACCCGGGGGGCCTTCTCAACCCGCGCGCGGCGTTCGGCCTGCCGAACACCAACACGGCCGACAGGCTGGTCGAGGTGGAGGTCACCGACGCCAGCCGGCTCGCGATGGCGCGCCGGGGCCTGCCGTACAGTGGCCAGCCGGGCGGCGCCTCCGAGTACATCTTCCTCGGCAAGTACAGCACGGAACTGGGCGACTACCTGCCGGAGAAGGGGCTCACCATCATCCGGGACGGGGAGTTCACGCTGCCGTGACGCCTCGCCTCTCGGGACTCGACTACCGGCATCCGCTCTATCTCCAACGGGGACCGAGCAGCAGCGTGATCGAAGTCCGCACCGATCTTCCCGGGGGCGGCGACGCCGCATACGTGACGTGGGCGCGTGTCGTGGCGCCCGCCGACTCGGAGGTCGAGTACGTGCACATCTACGTGGACACGGCGATCGAGGCGAGCCGTCCGAGCCGGTGGTGGGGCCGGGCCTGGGTGTCGGAGGCCGCCCCCGACACCCAGGCCGAGCCGCGCCGGGCGCACCGCCCGGAGCTCCGGCTGATCGGCCAGTTCGAGCTCGCGCTGGAGCGTCCGGACGAACCCGTCGCCCCTGCCGGCTGGGCTGCGTCGAAGCCGAAGGCGCCGACCGTTCCGCTCCTGGCTCTGATCGACGGCGAGACGGTTCCGGTCGAGCTCGACACGGCAGGGCACGCCGGGCTTCCGGTCCTGACCGCGCCCGGGGGCTGGCCGGCCCGCTGGTCGCAGCGCGGCTACTTCCTGCACCCCTTCGACGCCGACCATCCCGACCCGACCGCCGGACCGGTCGACGTCGAACTGTTCCGCACCCAGGGCGAGCCCGCGGCCGTACGGCGGCGGGTCCTCGGGCGCGAGATCGAGCCGTACCGCGTCATCACCGTGAGGCCGAGGGATGCCGGACAATCCGAACAAGGACCGTGGAGGGCGCAGTGAACGAGAACGATGATCGCATCTTCGTCGAGTCGGCCCCCGACGTCGGCTCCGAGCGCTTGGCTGCGGCGCTCGCGGCGGGTGATGTGGTCGCGCTGGGCCAGGCGCTGCGCCACGACTACGTCGTGCTGCCGCTGTTCGTGACCCCCGGGGGCGAGACCCAGAATCGCGTGTTCCCCTCGAACGACCCCACGGGCGAGAAACCGTGGGCGCTTGCGCTGTTCTCGTCCACCCAGACATTGGAGCTGTTCCTGCGCGACGATGAGACCCGGCTCTTCGCGCTGGTGCGCGGACCCGGCCTCGTCTCCTTCCTGAACGAGCACGCGGGCGTGCTTCATCGCGTGCACTTCGACCCGGCTGGTCCGCACGCGATGAGCGCGCGCGTCGAGGACGTGCTGCGGTCGCTTGAGCCACGGCTGCTCGACGACGACGTCGCCTGGGCCACGGCGCAGCCCGTCGCCCGGGCCGCCGCGGGGGACGCCGCGCAGACTCTGTCCCCCGGTGCCCGTGCCGTCGCGATCGACACCCCGCTCAGCACGGACTGGGCCGTCGTCGACGTCACCGACGCGCAGAAGCGCAGCGGGCAGGTGCGTCAGCTGCTCGACCGGCAGCTCGGCGGCCTCGTCAATCGCCGGCTGCGGACGGACCTCGAGGGCTGGTTCACGCGTCTCTCCGAGCTCGCCGTCGGCGCGGGCGGCCGGTTCCTCGCGTTCATGATCCGCCACAGCGACGCCGGCGCGGCGGCGATCAACCTGACCCTGTACTGGCATGAGCTCGGCCCCGCGATCGGCGATGTCAGCCACCTGGAGCGGATGACGGCGCAGCTGCGCGGCGGCCTCGGCCCCGACGACGAGCTCCTCGGCGCCGAGACCGCCGCGGGGCCGTTCGTCAGGCACACCCGGGTGCGCCGGGGAGCCGCCGACCTGGCGGCATCCGATCGGCCGCTGCTCGTCACCGACTACTGGCTCGCCTTCCCCGACGGCCGCGGTCTCGTGCAATATTGCTTCGCGAGTCCGCACGTCGACGAACGGGGCGCGCTGTCGCGGCTCTACGACAACATCGTCGTGGGGGCGCAGTGGGTGATGGAGGAGTCCTGAGTTGCGTCTGAAGCTGACGCTGGCCCGGCAATCCGGCCAGTCCGACGACATCGTCGTGACGACGGATGCCGTCGCCACGGTCTCCGACGTCGCGGCGGCCGTCCGTCGCCTCGACCCCCGCGGGCCGGAGTGGTCCGCGGGCGGTGAGGGCCGGGTGCTCACGCTCGCCGTGGCGATGCCGGGGCAGCAGCGGCCCGAGGTGCTCTCGCCCGACATCCCCATCGGCGAGGCCCGGATCGGCGACGGCGCGACGGTGCTCCTGACCGACGGCACGAGCTACAGCGCGCCGCAGCAGCACGCGGCGCAGCTCGTCGCCCGGCTGCGCATCATGACCGGTCCGGCGATCGGCCAGGAGCATCGCATCCTGGCCGGCTCGACGACGATCATCGGCCGCGACCTGGACTGCGACATCGTGATCGACGACCCCTTCGTGTCCGGGCGCCACGCCCGCATCCAGGCGACCGCCGGCCTCGAGCTCGTGGACCTCGGCTCGGCCAACGGCCTCGTCGTCGACGGCGGGATCGTCGACCGCCTGCCCGTGCGCGCCCCGGTGCGCGTGCTGATCGGCGACACCGAGCTGGAGCTCATCCCGGTGCTGCAGCCGGAGCAGCCGGCATCCCCGGCCGACGCGCCGATGACCACGGCCGGCCCGGTCCTCTTCAACCGCTCCCCGAAGGTCGAGAGCCGCTACGTCGGCGCCGAGTTCGAGGTGCCGGAGGTGCCACAGGAGGCCGAGAGCCAGCCGATGCCGATCATCGCGCTCGCCACTCCGCTGCTCCTGGCCGGTGCGATGTTCATGATCACGCGGCAGCCGACGTCCATGCTGTTCGCGCTGATGTCCCCGGTCATGGTGGTCGGCAACTGGTGGATGGGCCGCAGCCAGCGCACGAACCGGCTGAAGCGGTCGATCGCGCGCTTCGACGAGGGGCTGGAGGGGCTCACCGTCGCGATGGGGGGCGAGCGTGAGAAGGAGATCGCGCAGCGCATCCGCGAGGCGCCGTCGACCGAGGACGCCTACGAGGCCGCGATCCGGCGGACGCGGATGCTGTGGACGCGGCGTCCCGAGCACTGGTCCTTCCTCAACGTGCGCTTCGGCATGGGCGCGATGACCTCGCGCAACACGATCGACGTCGCCTCCCGGCCGAACCTGCTCGTCGAGTTCCAGGAGCGGCTGGACGCCGTCGTCGAGGCGAACCGCACCGTGCCCGGCGTGCCCATCACCGAGAACCTGTACGACGCCGGTGCGATCGGCGTCGCGGGCGATCCGCGCCACACGGTGGGCGCGCTCAACGCCCTGCTCGTGCAGCTGACCGCCCTGCACTCGCCCGCGGAGCTCGCGGTCGCCGCGATCGTGAGCTCGCGCTGGTCGCGCGAGGTCGAGTGGCTGAAGTGGATGCCGCACTCCTCGAGCCCGCACAGCCCGATCACGGGCACCCACCTGGCCGACAGCGAGTCGAGTGCGGGCACCCTGCTCTCGACCCTCGAAGGGCTCGTCGCCGAACGGCTCGCGGCGCGGCGCGCGGCGCAGCGGCGCGGTGCGGTCGCCCAGGGGAACGGCGCGATCGAGCGCGGCGCGAACGTCGCCGAGAGCGACGCGGCCGCGGGCACGCCCTCGCCGATCCCGGCCGTGGTGGTCATCGTCTCCGACGACGCACCGGTGGACCGCGGACGGCTCATCCAGCTGGCGGAGGCCGCGGCCGACGCGGGCGTGTTCCCGATCTGGGTCGCCCCCGAGGTCGACGCGCTGCCGGCCGTGTGCCGCACCTTCCTCGCCTTCGATCAGGACGGCGTCGCCCAGGTCGGCTTCGTGCGCCTCGGCGAGGTCGTCCCGGACGTGGCCGCGGAGTGGGTCGACGGGCCGCGCGCCATCGCCTATGCGCACCTCATGGCCCCCGTCGTGGATGCGGGCGCCGCGATCGCCGACTCCAGCGACCTGCCGCGCAGCATCTCGCTCGTCACGCTGCTCGGTCACGACCTCGCCGAGTCCTCGGCGTCGGTCCTCGACCGGTGGAAGCAGAACAACTCGATCCACGATCGCTCCGGCGCCCAGCCCGCCGTCCGCCGTGCGGGCCGCCTGCGTGCCATTGTCGGCTCGGCCGGCCACGACCCCATGCACCTCGACCTGCGCACCCACGGACCGCACGCCCTCGTCGGCGGCACGACGGGCTCGGGGAAGTCCGAGTTCCTGCAGGCCTGGGTGCTCGGCATGGCTGCCGAATACTCGCCGGACCGGGTCACCTTCCTCTTCGTCGACTACAAGGGCGGCTCGGCCTTCGCCGACTGCGTGAGTCTGCCGCACTGCGTCGGCCTCGTCACGGACCTCTCGCCGCACCTCGTGCGGCGCGCGCTCACGAGCCTGCGCGCCGAGCTGCATTATCGCGAGCACCTCTTCAACCGGAAGAAGGCGAAGGACCTGCTCGAGCTCGAGAAGCGCGGCGACCCCGACAGCCCGCCCGCGCTCGTCCTCGTGATCGACGAGTTCGCGGCGCTCGCCGGGGAGGTGCCCGAATTCGTCGACGGCGTGGTGGACATCGCCCAGCGCGGCCGCTCGCTCGGCATCCATCTGATCATGGCCACGCAGCGCCCGGCCGGTGTGATCAAGGACAACCTGCGCGCGAACACGAACCTGCGCGTCGCCCTGCGTATGGCGGACGAGGCGGACTCGCAGGACGTCATCGGGGTCAAGGACTCCGCGCACATCGACCCCTCGATGCCCGGCCGCGGCTTCGCCAAGACGGGGCCGGGGCGCCTCGCCGCCTTCCAGAGCGCCTACGCGGGCGGGTGGACGACGCGCGAGCCCGAGCTGTCGGACATCCAGGTGGCCGAGCTGCGCTTCGGCGGCGAGAACCGCTGGGAGGACACCTCGGCACCGGCATCGGTGGCAGCCGGCCAGCAGCGCGATCTCGGCCCCAACGACCAGCAGCGACTGGTGGCGGCCATGCGCGGCGCCCACGCGCTCGCCACCATTCCCGACCCGCGTCGTCCCTGGCTGGACGAGCTCGCGCCCGTCTACGACCTGTCGAAGCTGCGCCAGCGCACGGATGCCGAGCTGCTGCTCGGGGTCGCCGACGTGCCCGAGCGTCAGGAGCAGACGACGCAGTACTTCCACCCCGACATCGACGGGCACCTCGCGATCTTCGGCACGAGCGGCTCGGGCAAGACCACCGTGCTGCGCACCCTCGCGAGCGCCGCGGCGATCACGCCGCGCGGCGGACCCGTGCAGGTGTACGGGCTGGACTACGGCGCGGGCAGCCTGCGCATCCTGGAACGGCTGCCGCACGTCGGCGCGATCATCGCGGGCGAGGACGTGGAGCGGATCGTCCGCCTGTTCCGGATGCTGCAGGCCGAGCTCGAGCGGCGGGCAGCCGCCTGGGCGGAGATGAACGCGTCGAGCATCGCCGAGTACCGGCAGCTCTCCGGCAACGCGCGCGAGCCGCGCCTGCTGGTGCTGATCGACAACTTCACGAACTTCCGCGACGACTTCGAGGTCGCCGCGGGTCGCGCCCAGTGGTACGACGTGTTCCGTGACGTGCTGGCCGACGGCCGTCGGCTCGGCATTCACGTGGCTCTCACCGCCGACCGCGCCGGAGCGGTGCCGACCTCGATCGCCGCGTCGATCCAGCGCCGCGTCGTGCTGCGGCTGGCGGACGACGGCTACGGCGCGCTCGGCGTGCCGAACGACGTGCTGGGGCCCGCCTCGCCCCCGGGGCGTGCGATCGTCGACGGCTTCGAGACGCAGATCGCGATCCTCGGCGGCACCCCCTCCGTCTCCGAGCAGGGGCAGGCGCTCGGCAGGCTCGCCGAGGCGATGGAGCGCGCGGGCGTCAGCCCCGCCCCGGCCGTCGGCGCGATGCCGAAGGAGTACCCGCAGAGCGCACTGCCCGCCGCCGTCGCCGGGCAGCCGGTGCTCGGCGTGAGCGACGTGGACCTCGGCCCCTACGCCTTCGACCCGAGCGGCACGCTGCTGCTCGCCGGACCGCCGGCCAGCGGCCGCACGACGGCGCTGCAGACGATCGCCACGGCGCTCGCCCGCGCCGAGCCGGGTGCGCCCGGCACCCGGCTGTACTACGTGGGCAACGCGCGCTCGATGCTCGCCCGGCTGGAGCTGTGGTCGGAGACGGCCACGACCCCGGAGGACGCGGCCGCGCTCGTCCGCGACCTCGCCGCCGCGGTGACGGACCCCGACACGGAGGGCCGCATCGCCGTGTTCGTCGAGACCATCGCGGACTTCCTGCAGACGCCGGCCGACGGTCCGCTCGTGGAGCTCATCAAGGCGATCCGCCGCAGCGATCACCTGCTCGTGGCGGAGGGCGAGACGAGCGCGTGGGGCTCCTCCTGGCCGCTGTTCGGCGAGGTCAAGAACGGGCGTCGCGGCATCCTGCTGCAGCCGGATTCCATCGAGGGCGACATCCTGCTCAAGACGCCGCTGCCGCGCATGTCCCGCAGCGAGTTCCCGCCCGGCCGCGCCGTCTACGTGAGCCGTGGCCAGCACGTGCGCCTCCAACTGCCGCTGCCGGGCTGAGCGGTGCAGAGCGGAGCAGCACAGAGCTGAGCTGGGCGGCATGGGGAGTGCTCCCCGTTCCGGCGCCCCGTGCCTGGCTCATAGTGTGGTGGCGGCCCTGGGGGACGGGGCCGCGGGACAACACAGGGGGCGTGATGGGACGGGATCTGCAACTCGACCTCGGCCGGCTCCACGAGCTCTCTCAGGACCTCGACGGGGTCGTCAGTGAGTTCGAGGGCGCCGACAAGCTGAGCGACGACATCGCCGAGGCGACCGGCAACGACGAGCTGCGGGGCAAGGTGCACGACTTCGCCCATGCGTGGAACGACAAGCGCGCCAAGATGACCGAGAGCGTGAAGAACCTGCGCGACCAGATCGCGTCGGTCTCCGACGGGTTCACGCAGGTCGACGACGGACTCGCGCAGGCGCTGCAGGAGGCCGCCGCCGGTCCCGCGCCCGCCCCGAAGGCGAAGGACTGAGCGCGATGGCGGACGTCGAATACCAGCGGCTCAGCGGCAGGCCGGAGTTCCTGGCCGCCAAGGCGGCGCACTACGCGGCCGTGGCCGTCGAGATCGCCCGCTCGGTGCAGACCCTGACGAAGATCCAGGGCGAGCAGATGACGAGCCAGGCGATCGACAAGCTGAAGGACAGCTCCGGCGACGTCGCGGACGACATCACCAAGGCCTACGACCGCTACGACACGACCGCGCAGGCGCTCGCCGCATACGCCGTCGAGCTGCGCGCCGCGCAGGACGACGCGGAGAAGGCGATCATCGCCATCGAGCAGCGGCAGTCCGATGCCGAGGCGGCACACCACTCCGCGGCGACCGCGCAGCAGGATGCCGACGCCGCCGGCGCCGACCAGCAGGCCGATGCGCAGCGCGCCGCGCAGCAGGCGCAGGACGCCGCCGACGATGCCCAGCGCGCCCTGAGCGCGGCGCACGGGCTCTGGACCGCGGCCCTGGAGCGCAAGAACAGCGCCGCGCATACGGCCGCCGCCGCCATCGACAGCGTCGTCAACGGCACGAACAACCACGGGCTGAAGGACAGCTGGTGGGACAACTGGGGGTCGAAGCTCTACGACATCATCAAACAGGTGTGCACGTGGGCGGGCGTCCTGTCGATCTTCCTCGGCTGGGTGCCGATCCTCGGCCAGATCCTGCTGGTGCTCGCGGCGGTGGGCGCCGTGATCGACCTGATCGATGCGGTCATCGCGACGATCGCGGGGAACGGCAGCATCTTCGACCTCGTGATGGCCGTGGTGGGCGTCGCGCTCACCTTCGTCGGCGGTGCCGCCTTCGCCCGTCTTGCGAAGGGGCTGAAGGATGCCTCGTTCCTCAAGGTCGTCGCGCCCGCGCTGAACAAGGGCGGAGTCGCCGACTTCGCGGCCGTGCGCGACGTGAAGTCGATCATGGGCGAGGAGGCCTCGCTCAACAGCATGATCTCCGCCGCCAGGAAGGTCACGAGCCAGACCGGCTGGCGCGACGTGGCCAAGGACATGTTCACGGACGCGCTGAAGCCCTTCCACCCGAAGCTGGCGATGAGTGAGATCGCGAAGCTCAAGCCGTCGTCGCTGAGGGACGTGTTCGCGAAGGCCTTCGAGGAGGGCGTCATCCCGAACCCGATCAAGATGCTCAAGATCGACGGCGACTACCTGAAGGCCCTGCGCCTCCTCGCGATGAACCCCGCGCTCGCGAAGCAGGCCGAGATCGCGGTGCCCCTCATCGGGACCTCGGTCTACCAGGCCGATCAGACATTCAACGCGATCACGGGCTATGCGGATGCCGGCCGGCAGGGCCCGGGGCAGCTCGCCCTGAGCCTCGGCGGTGATGGAGCCGGGGCGACCTCCTCGATCGTCTCCGATATCCGTAGTCTCGAGTGGAAGAACAACGGCTGAGCGCGACGGAGGGGTCCGAATGATCTTCGGAAAGAAGCGGCTGCGGCCGGTCGCAGACTTCAACTTCGATCTCGAGGAGGGCTGGTTCGGCGTCAACCCGGACGACGCGAGCTGGCCGGCCCGGATCGCGGACTCGGCGGGGGCCCAGGGGGCGGCGGCGCGGGATGCGCTCGTGTCGCAGCTGACCTCGCTCGCGGGCCGCGTCAGAGAGCTCGGCCTGGGCGACGGCGCGGCCCGGTCGCTCGTCTGGATTCCGACGACCGCTCCTGATCACGTGCGCTGCATCCTCTCGATGCGCCTCGGGCCGTCGTTCGAGGGCGGCCCCGCCGCCTACCAGGCGCATCTCGCCGCCGACGAGGGGCGCCGTGAGCCCGGCGAGCGATACGAGGTCGTGGAGACCTGGGCGAACGACGGCGGTGCCGGCCCGACGGTCGGCGCCTACAACGTGATCACCTACACCGATCTCCTCCGGGAGGAGCCGCGCACCGAGGCGCGGACCCTGTTCGGCGTGTTCCCCGAGGACTGCTCGCAGATGTTCGAGTTCGTCTTCACCACGACGGACCTCGACGGCTTCGACGACATCGTGTCGGTCACCGCGCACTGGGTCTCGACGCTCACCGTCGAGCTGGAGAAGTGATGGGCGAGGTCAGACAGGCGCGGTCCGACGACGGGCAGTTCGCGCTCATCCTGCCCGGCTCCTGGGCGTCCATCCCGCTCGCCGACGAGACCGCGCGCGCCGCGCGCATCTCCGCGCTCGTGAAGCGGCAGTTCGGCACCAACGACCGGCTCGCGAGTCGCCGGCGGCAGTTCCGCGAGGAGCTCGCGAAGTCAGCGCGGCAGGCGGCGGATGCCGGCGCCGTGGCCTTCTCGATCGCCCTCGAGCTCTTCCCCGGCATCCCCGTCTCCGGCGCCATGATCTCGGTGTTCGAGCCGTGGCCGGCCGCCGCGGGCGACGGCGACGACGTGGCGCGGCGCCTGGCCGCCGGCTATCCCGGCTCCACACCGCTCGCCACCCCGTTCGGTCCCATCGTGCGCCGCGCGACGCCGGGAACGCAGCGCTACACGACGAGCTCGACGCCTTCGCTCGACCTCGACTACTGGGTTCCCGCGCCGGACGGCGCCCGGGTGCTGGCCACGAACGTCTCGCTGCCCATCGCACCAGACCCCGAACCGTTCACCGAGCTGTTCGACTCGGTCCTGGGCTCGCTCGTGTGGGCGGCCTCGGCCGGACCGCAGCCCGGCTCGCAGCCCGGGCCGCAGGAGGACGCCGCGCAGGGCTCGGCGCGGTGAGCGTCTTCCTGCGCCCGTTCGGCTATCTCGGCGTCACCGTCGTCTGGTTCGCGATCTTCGCGATCACGGTGGCGCTCGCCTTCTGCTTCTGGGTGGTGCCGCCGGGGGAGCTGAGCCATCAGCACCTGACCGAGGATCTGCAGGACCCGAAGAACCTGATCGCGGGCATCGTGCTGCTGTTCGGATTGCTGCCCTTCGTCTGGGGCCTCGTGCACATGCTTGTGCTCATGGCCGCGGGCCCGCTGCTGCTCGCGGCACTCGCCTTCGCACGATCGCTGCGGCCGAGCTATCGGAACGAGAGGCTCACCGGCAGCGTGCTGCGTGGGGACGCAGCCGGTCTGAGCCCGGGCGGCATGGCGATCTCCCTGCTGCCGCGCAGGCACACGGCCTACAGCCGTTGGGCGACGCGGCTCAACGTGCGCGCCTGGCTTCTCGACGGTTCCTGGTACCTGGGCCTCGCATGGTTCGGCTACGTCCAGTACCTGCTGATCTATGCGGTCAGGTGGCCGCTGCACAATCCCTTCGCGATCGGCGTGGTGGTGCTCTTCGCCGCCGCGTTCGCCGTGCTCGGCGTCCGCCGGCTGCGTGTGGGCTGGCGCCGACTGCGGCTCGTCGCGGTCGATGGGCAGCTGCCGGAGGTCGTCGCGGGCGCGTGAGCGGAGATGGGGAGTGCTCCCCGTTCCCGCATACGGCGTTTTCTCGATAACTTGGTGTGCAGGTCGGCCGCTGGGGGGCCTTCCGTAGAAGGACTGGCGGGCGAGCGCCTGCCGACGAGACAAGGGGAGTAACACACTCATGGCAAACATGAACGTCACCTACGCCGACATGACGAGCGCTGCGCAGCGCCTGACCGCCGGCAAGGACGACATCACCGCGAAGCTGCACGAGCTGCAGGCGTTGGTCAACAACCTCGTCAGCGGCGGCTTCGTCACCGACTCCGCCTCGGGCGCCTTCCACTCCTCTTACGAGGAGTTCACCAAGGGCACCACGCAGGCGGTCTCCGGCCTCGACGGGATGTCGCAGTTCCTGACCAAGGCTGCTGACGCGCTGCAGAACGTCGACCAGCAGCTCGCTCAGGGCATCGGCGGCTAGTTCGACGCGCTGTGCGGAACGGGATCGGCCATCGGCCGGTCCCGTTCTTCGTCTGCGGCGTGCTCGCACGGCGGCTCCCGGCCGCTCCTGGCTTGACGGCGCCGCGCTAGTCCAGCAGGACCCGGACCGCGAAGCTGCCGAGCTGCAGCGTCGAGCCCGGCAGCACGGCGGCGGTGCGCCCCGGCTCCAGTACGGTCACCGAGCCGTCCGGCGCGACCGCGGCGACGCCGTTCGTCGAGTGCAGATCCGTCACCATGAGGTACTCGAGTTGCGGCACGAGCAGCGCATGGGTCTTGGAGAGCGACTTCTGCGGGTCGGAGAGCGGCAGAAGCGCCGCCCGCGGGGCGGCGTCGGCGACGACGGGGTTGCGGCCGACGTAGCTCGCCCCGTCGAGGGCCAGACGGCTGCCGTCGGCGAGCAGGAGCGACCAGCTGCGCTGCGGCGGTGCGGATGCCGGAGCCGGCGCAGCCGGAACCGGCGGTGTGCTCGGCTGCGGAAGTCCGCTGAACAACGGCAGACCGCCGGGAACCGCCCGGATCTGCTCGCGCTCGGGCACACCCTCGGGCATCCGCGGGGGCGGAAGCAGCCCGGGAGGCGGAGTGATGTAGCCGTCCTGTCCTGCCACGGGGCCCACTCTATAGGCGGCTGTATCGGTAGGCGGAGAGGCGGCGGCGGCGCCACGTCGTGCCGCGCCGAGCGTGCTGCAGCACACCCTCGACGTCGTGCCACAGGGCGTCCGCGGTGTCATCGGCGAGCTGCCCGGCGGAGAAGACGGCATGGTCCACCTGCCGCGCGATCGGGTCGAGGGCCCCCTGCGGGACGGGCACCCCGGATGCCTCGGACGAGGACTCGTAATGGCGCACGAGCTGCCGCCGGGTGGCGGCCTGCTCCGGCCGGGCGATCCCGAGCTCGGTGAACCCGCTCGAGAGCTCGGCCCAGGCTCCGGCCGCGCGCCGATCCACCGGACCCGCGCGGCGGCGGCGGCGCCGTGCCAGGCGCAGCAGCGCGACGACCAGCATCGGCACGAAGACGATCAGCAGCAGGAGGAGCAGCCCGCCGCCGGAGGCCCACACCCAGGCCGGCACCCGGAACGGGTCCGGATGCTTCTTCCGGTTCTGATCCTTGATCTGCACCGGGGTGAGCAGCTGGTCGTCCTTCGGGTGGTCTCGGGGCGGCTGCCGCACCTGCGGCTGCGGGATGACCTTCGGCTTGACGGTCTGCTCCTTCGGCGCATCCGTCTTCGTCGGCGTCGGGAAGAACGGCACCCAGCCCACACCGTCGAAGGCGACCTCGTCCCAGGCGGTCACGTCGTTGCCCGTGATGGGCACGTCACCGGCCTTCTTCGGGACCTTCGCGCCGAGCACCACGCGCACCGGGTAGCCCAGCGAATGGGCCATGAGCGCGAAGGCGGTGGCGTACTGCTCCTCGTCGCCGACCATGGGCGTCTGGGTGAGCAGCTGGACCACGCGGTCGGCGCCCTCGCCCGCGCGGGACGGTACGGGGTCGCTCGCACGCCCGTGGCTGAGATAGCCGAAGTTCACGAGCGACTTCTGCAGGTTCTGCATGGTCTGCAGGGCGGTGGTCGCGCCGCCGGCGTACTGCTTCGCGGTGCTCGCGACCACATCGGGCACGGGCGCGAGCGGTGCGGGGTCGGTCGGTGCGGTCGGGATGCCGGCGAGCGCCTTCTCGCTCGGCACCTTGAGCGCGGTCACGTCGAGGGAGTAGCTCAGCCCCGTGTGCACACCGGAGGTCAGCGCGACCGTCCCGGTGTCGGTGTTGACACGCACGTCCTGGGACAGCTTGGAGGCATCCGGCCCGTTCAGTCGCAGGCCGGTCGGATAGCTCGCCACGGGCAGCCAGACGCCCGAGTAGTCCCCGATCGTGATCCGGGCGTGCGTCGTCGCACCGGCCGTGAACAACGCCGGCCGCTTCAGGTCGTGGCCGAGCAGCCGGAACGCGCCGGAGCCGTTCGCGGTGCCGGCGTCGCGTGCGACGTTCCACACCACGCCGTCCCAGCTGTCCATGGTCGCCAGGCGCACGTAAGAGCCCGGGGCGAGCCCGTCGACCGAGAACAGCACCTTCGTGTTGTCGTCGTTGACGTACTTGCGGAACGCCGCCAGGGGGCTCGGGTAGTCGAGCGGGTCGAAGGGCGGCACGATCTCGTCGCGTGCGACGAAGCGCTCCGCGGCGGCCGGCTGCACGGCGGCGCCGACGAGCCCGCCGATGATGAGCGCCCCGAGCACGACGGTGCCGGCGCCGACGAGCTTGCGACGGGTCGCCGCGGCGCTCGTCGAGACGTTCGCCGTGGCATCCGTCGTCGAGCGCCAGCAGACCCAGCTCAGGGCGACCGCGGTGAACAGGACGCCGCGCACACCGGCGACGAAGGACTGGTGGGTGCCGAGCAGGATCGTCGCGACGAGCAGCGCGAGGGGCGCGGCGACGGCCACGGCGCGCCGCAGCGGCGAGCCGACCCCGGTGCGCGGAGCCCCGTACGCGACGATCGCCGCAGAGATCACCGCGCACGCCCAGCAGGCGGCGTACGCGACCACGGTGATGTACGGCGGCGCCTGCAGCGGAGCGGTCAGCGTCACCGCATCCGACCAGCCGAACACCGCGCCGCGCACGAGCCCCGACAGGGTCGCGGCGTTCGGGAGCACCCCGAAGGTCGCGGTGGCGGGCATCGCCAGGGCGCTGCCCAGCAGCAGGTAGGCGGCGAGGGCGAGGGCGACGGTCGCGAGCAGCGGCAGCCGCAGGACCCGCCCGAGCAGGACCGCGCCGAACCCGACCGCGAGGCCGCCGAGGGCCGGCAGCGCGAAGACGCCGCCGCCGTAGAGCGGCTGGAAGCCGAGGGCTGCGAGCGCGCCCAGCGCGGCGAGCACGCCGAGATCGGTCCAGAGGCGGCGGGTCACTGCTGCGTTCCCAGTCGGCCGAGCATGTGCGGCAGCTCGCGCAGCGTCGTGACGGTGGCGACGGTGACGGCGCCGCTGCGGCGCAGTGCGGGCTCACCGGCGCGGTCGGCCTTCAGCGCCGTGAACACCGTGTCGGGCGTGAACAGGGTCGAGACGGCACGGATGTCCGCCGCGGGCGTCTGCGAGCCGACGACGAGCAGCACCACGCTCGGCTGCGCCCGCCTGCTCGCGACCGAACGGGCCACCGTGCGCAGCTTCTCCGCGCCCTTCTGCACCGCTTCGATACGGCAGGAGTCGTCGAGCAGCGACACGGCGGAACGGGCGCGCAGCGCACCACCATCCCAGCCGGCCACGACCTCGTTCTCCTCCCCGATCACGTGGACGCCGATCGAGGCGAGCAGCGAGACGGCGAGCTCGAACTCCTCCTCGTCAGCGTAGTGGGAGGCATCCGCCCCCATCACGAGCAGCAGCTGCGAACGCCGCGTCTCCTGGTACTGCCGCACCATCAGCTGCCCCGTGCGCGCGGAGGTGCGCCAGTGCACGTTGCGCATCGAGTCGCCCCGCTCGTAGGGGCGCAGCGCATGGAAGGCGAGATCACTGTTGGTGATCGTCTTCGTGGCCTGACCCTCGAGGTCGCGCACGAGCCCCTGGGCGGACGCCTTCAGCCGGGTGGTCAGCGGATGGACGAACAGCTCGATGCGGTCCGTCCAGGTCTGCGAGCGGCGCAGCAGGCCCAGCTGGTCGCCGCGCACGGAGGTCGCGGGCCCCGCGAGGATGAGCGCCCGCCGGTGGGTGGGGACCGCGAACAGCTCCTCGTGCTCCTGCCCGGGGGCGAGACGGGGCAGCTGGAACTCCGCCTGCGCGGTGCCCACCGGCAGCTCCATCCGGCTGGGCAGCACGGTCCGCTGGCCGGAGTTCCGCACGGCGATGCGGCCGAGGGCGCGGCCGCCGACGACCACACGACGCGGGTTCAGTTCGACCGTGACCGCGTAGGTGGTGCGGCCGATCGCGAAGGCGGCGGCGATCGCGAGGGCCGCCACCAGGGTGAGGCCCGCGAAGATCAGCTCGGACCAGTTCAAGACGAAGCCGAGGACGAGGCATCCGATGCCGGCGCCGATCACGATGCGGCCGGGCACGGGGACCGCCGCGGCGGCCGCGCGCCCCACGCGCAGGACGGGCACGGCGGCGCGCGTGACGGGCTCGACGAGCCGCGCGGAGCGCGTCGACAGGGTCAGCCAGGTCATGCCAGCCGGGTGGTCGGCGGCGCGACGGCGGAGAGCGCGCGCTCGACGATGCTCTGCGCCGTCACGCCCGTGAACTCCGCCTCCGGATCAAGGATGATGCGGTGCGCGAGCACCGGCACGGCGAGCTCCTGGACGTCGTCGGGAGTGACGTAGCTGCGGCGGTCGATCAGCGCCCACACCTTCGCGGCGCGGGCGAGCGCGAGGGCGCCGCGGATGCTCACGCCGAGCGCGGCGTCCGCGTCGTTGCGGGTGTGGTCGACGAGGTCGCTGAGGTAGGCCATCACGGCGGCGTCCGTGTGCACCTCCGCCGCGAGCTGGACCATCGAGGCGATGACGGATGCCTGGATGATCGGCTTCACCGCGTCGGAGCGGGTGCGGTTGCCGGCATCCAGCAGCAGGTTCACGGTCGTGTCCCGGTCGGGGTAGCCGAGGCTCGTCTTCACCAGGAAGCGGTCGAGCTGCGCCTCGGGCAGCGAGTAGGTGCCGGCCTGCTCGACGGGGTTCTGCGTCGCGATGACCATAAACGGCGCCCCGACGGGGTGCGGGGTGCCGTCGACCGTGACGATGCCCTCCTCCATCACCTCGAGCAGCGCGGACTGCGTCTTGGGGCTCGCGCGGTTGATCTCGTCGGCGAGCACGACCGAGGCGAAGACGGGGCCCGGGTGGAACTGGAAGGCGCCGGAGGTCTGGTCGTAGATCGTGACGCCCGTCACATCGGAGGGGAGCAGATCGGGCGTGAACTGGATGCGCGACTGGGTGCCCTCGATGCTGTTCGCGAGCGACTTCGCGAGCACGGTCTTGCCCGTGCCCGGGACGTCCTCGAGCAGCACGTGGCCGCCGGTCAGCAGACTCGCGACCACGAGCTTGATCACCTCGTGCTTGCCGAGGATCGCCCGGTCGAGGTTCGCGATCAGCTGGACGACCGCGTCGGCGAACCAGTCGGCTTGTTCCTGGCTTACGGGCATAGTTGTCTCCTGGTCATTTGCTGAAGTCCACGACATTGCTCTTCTTCCCGTCGACGAGAACGTAGGAGTTCTGGAGGCCGCAGTGCTTGTCGTAGCGGCCGAGCGTCGAGGTGTCCTGCACGCCGTGGCCGTTGCCGTCGACGGTGAGCTGCAGCGTCGCTCCGAGCACGTCGCCGCCGCAGTAGTAGGCGATGCTGTGACTCGAGCCCCCCGCGTAGTGGTCGAGCGTGACCCGGTAGAAGTAGCAGCCGCCCGTGCCGCAGTCGCCGTCGATGTTGTGCTTCGTCCCGGAGGTGGCCACCGAGAACTCGGGCGGCGGGGGCGGCGGGGCGCTGATCGACACCGTGTTGGACCCCCTCCACGCCGAGGCGCGGCCGGTCGCGTCGCTCACGGCGCGCACCTGGAAGGAGTAGCTGCCCACGTCCTTCTGCCCCGTCGTGCGCGAGATGGCCGTCGTCGTGCCGCTGTTGCCGTCGAACTGCCACTCGTAGTGGATGCTGCCGCCGCCCGTGTCCGTCACCGGGGCCCAGGACTGGGTGAAGTCCGTCTTCGCGTACGGCCCGTTCTGCGAGAGCGTGGCGGATGCCGGTTCGGCAGGTGCGCCGTACGGCGTGATGGTCGCGCTCGGCGGCGAGGGCTGCGACCAGCCGTCCGAGTTGTGCGCCTGCACCGTGAAGCTGTAGCTCGTGCCGTTCTGCAGCCCCGTGATGTTCAGCAGGCCGGCACTCGGGGTGTTCCAGGTGCCGCCGTGGTTGTCGGTCACCCGGTACTGGTCGATCGGCAGGCCGTTGTTCGTCGGCTCGGTGATGGTCAGGGTCGTCTGCTCGTCCTCGCGGTCCGCGACGTCGCTCGGCGCGGCGGGCTGCGCCGGCACGTCGTGGATCGTCACCTGCAGCTGCCCGATGACCTGCGCGGTGCGGGCCGGATCCTTCGTCGCGTCCTGCACGTGATAGCTCACGTTCACGTCGCCGACCGCTGCGCCGCTGGAGGCGTCGATGGTGAGGGAGTCCGCGGCGTGCGTGACGCTCACACCGGCCGGGGCGCTCACGACCGTGGCATCCGTGATCGTCAGCGGGGTGTCGGGGAACGGGTTCACCCAGTAGTCCGGCCCCACGGCATCCGTCAGCGTGAGCGACGAGCCGCGCTGCATGGCGAGCTTCTGCGGCGGGTCCTTCTGCTGCGCGAGAGGCCGCGTCGAGCTCGTCACGGTCACGTCGACCTCGCCCGGCACCGAGAAGTTCGCGGACTTCACGGTGAAGGTGAACACGGCGGTCGTGTTCGGCTTCTGCGTCACGGGCGCCGAGACCGAAAGGGTCGAGCCGCTGAGCGTCGCCTTCACGCCGTTCACGGTCGAGCTCTTCAGGTCCTCGTACCGCAGGCCGTTCAGGATCTGCTGGTTGGGGTGGTAGCTGGCGCCGCGCAGGTCGACCTTCTTGATCGCCTCGCCCGGCTCGATCTGCACCTTCGGCGGGGTGAAGGTCGGGGGGACGTCGGACTGGTCTTTGGCGCCGACGGTCACCGGCAGGCTGAGCGCGGTGATGCGGTCGGCCGTCGCCCCGTCCTCCTTGCCGTCGTCGACGCGGAAGGTGACCGTCGCGGACCCGCGGAAGTCCTTCGCGGGCGTGAAGGTGAAGGAGGAGCCGGAGCCCGAGACCGTGCCGTGGTCGACGGTGGGTGTGCCGGCGAGCGAGACCGGTCGCCCGGACGGCACGTCGAGGATCTGCCCCAGGCTGAAGCTCTTCGAGCCGTTCATCTCGACGAGCTGCTGGCCGAGGCCGGGCTTGAGGCGCGGCGGATCCGTGACCTTGCGCTTCACCGCGTTCTGGGGCTGGCTCTGGTCCTGCGCGGCGGGCGGCGGTGTGCTCTGCCTCGGCTGCGGCGGCTTCGCCACCTTCGGCGGCACGACGATGAAGGCCTTTCCGCTGAGCTTCGTCGCCGGATCGATGACCTGGTAGGCGATCACGGTGCGTGTGGGCTGCGGTCGGACCGTGACCTGCCCGCCCGCGCCGACCTTCGCGAACCTCGCGTTCGCGCCGGTGAGCTGCACGGACAGCCTCGCGACCGCGCCGGAGGGATTGGTCGCGCCGTCGAGGGCGTCGACCGCGACCGTGGACCGGTCCTTCACCTGCGCGGCGGTCAGGTTGTGGTCGATCGCCGTCGGGTAGCGCGGCTTGGCGTCCTTCGAGACGGTCACCTGGACGTAGGCGCCGGCCTGACCGCCGTGGCCGTTGTCGACCGTGTAGTGCAGCGTGTAGACGCCCTCCGTCTTCGGCGCCGTGAAGAGCACAGAGGAGCCGTCCACGGAGACGTCGCTGAGCTGCGCGTCGACCTGGTCGAGCTTCGTGTCGAGCGCGAGCGGGTAGCCGTTCGGGTCCGAGTCGTTCGCGAGCACCTGCACCGCGCCGGTCTTGCCCGGCTTGACCTCGACCTTGTCGTTGACCGCGGTGGGCGGCTGCAGGCTCGTCGGGCGGGGGATGACGGCGATGCGGATGAGGCCGGTGGCGGTCTTCCCCTGCGCGTCCTCGACCTGGTAGTGGAACTCATCGGTGCCCGCCGAGGAGCCGGCCGCCTGATAGATGAAGCCCGTCGCGGTCGTGCCCGTGACCGTGCCGAGTCGCGGCTGGTCGGTGACGGAGTCGAAGTACACCGAGTCCCCGTCGGGGTCGATGCCGTTCAGGGGGATGTCGATCGGGACCGCGCTGTCCGCGAAGGCGCGGCCGGTGATGGTCTGCGGCTGGGGCGCCCGATCGCTGCCGGCCGGCAGCACGTTGAAGACGACGTCGGCCCGGGCGGACTGCCGGTGCTCGTCCGAGATCCCGTAGGTGACCGCGTACTGGCCCGGCTTCGACGGCGCCTGGAAGCGGACCGTCTGACCGCTGACGAACGTCGTCGCGCCCGCCGCGCGCGCGGTCGACACCAGCACGGGGTCGAGGGTGAACGGCTGGTCGTCGGGCGAGTAGTCGTTGCCGAGCACATCGACCGTCGCGATGTCGCCGGCGCGCACGTTCACGGCGTCGCCGACGGCGACGGGCGGCTGGTAGTTCACGAGCGGGGCGACCGGGACGACCGTGATCGTGCCCACGGCGGTCTTGAGGCCGTCACTGACGACGTAGTCCAGCTGGACCTGCTTCGGCAGCACGCCGGGCGAGGTGATCTTGACGACCGTGTTGTCGAGCAGCTGCACGTTGAGCGCACCCGCGTCGGCTCCGCCCGTGACCTCCTGCACCGCCAGCACGCGCCCGGAGGGCGAGACGTCGTTGTCGAGCGGGGTGACGGTGGTCGTCTGCCCGGGATGCACGTAGGCGATGTCGCCGACGGCGAGCGGTGCGGCGTTCGTGTCCTCCGCCGCCACGACGTCGACGCGGATCAGGCCCTGGACCGGCTTCTTCGCCCCCGCACCGAGCTCGTAGCCGAGGTAGTAGGTTCCCGTGGCCTCGCCGGTCACGGAGAGCGTGCCCCGGCCCTGGTCGACGTCGAGGCGGAGCGAGGGGTCCTTCGACTCCGCTCCGTCCAGCTCGAGCGCGTCGCCCGAGGGGGAGAGGTCGTTCGTCAGCGGGTCGATCACGGTCGGGCGTCCGAGCGTCGCCTGCGCGAAGTCCGGCACCGCGACCTGCGGCAGCGTGCCCTTCGCCTTCACGTTCACCTCGAGCTTGCCGCTGGCGTGCTTCGTGCCGTCCGAGACGGTGAACTGCACGACCTTCGTGCCCACCTGGCCGGAGACGTTGTCGAAGGTGATGCCGCCGTCGGGGGTGAAGGACACCCGGTCCTGGCTCGTCGGCGCCGCGTTCTCGAGGAAGATGCCGTCGCCGTCGGGGTCCAGCCAGTCCTGCAGCACGTTGTAGGTGATGGACTGCCCCGCCTCGAGGTCGACGGAGCTCGTCCGCTGCGCCGTCGGCGCGGCATCCTCGGTGGGCGGGTGAACCCGCACCTGCACATTGGCGCTGTCCTCACCGCCGGGGCGCCCATCGGTCACGGTGTACTTGAACGCGGCGCTCGAGGCGCCCGGTGCGGGCGTGAACTGCAGCGCACGACCGCCGTCGATCACGTTCAGCACCCCGGCCGACTTCGCCACGGGGTCGGGGCTCTTGATCGTGAGCACGTCGCCGTCCGGGTCCTGGTCGTTGTCGAGCACCGGCAGCGTCGTCGTGCGGCCCGGCCGTACCCCGAAGCGATCGTCTGCGGCATCCGGGCGATGGTTCTGCGGCGTGCGCCTGGCGAGCGTCTGCTGGTAGGACTGCATCACGGGCTGCTCCTGGCCCGTGTTCGACTTCTTCTTCTGCGTGTCGCTGGGCTGCAGCATCTCCCAGTTGCGGACGAGCTTCATGTTCTGCGACACGATCCAGGCGTCGCCGTTCTGCACGTTGTTCAGCGCGATCACGTTCCCGTTGACGCGGAACCGCAGATCGGCGCCGGTGACCGGCTCGTTGATCTGCTGCGAGACGGGCTTCGCTCCCGCGCAGGAATACAGGTAGCGTCCACTCGCCGCCCAGGCGGCGTAGTCGCAGCCGCGCAGCTGCACGGGGGCCGACACCGCGGCCGCGGACACGGCAGCGGGGGCCGTCCCGCCCGCGGGGATGCTGGTGGCGTCGCCGCCGTCGAGGGGCACCCGATAGAGGCGATCGGATGCCGAAACAAGGACGTCCTGGGAGGCGGCGCTCGGCTGCTGCAGTCGCAGGCCGGCCGCGGGCAGCGTGAGCTCCGCGTCGGAGGTGCGCAGCCGCTGGCCGCCCTTGTCGAGGACGACCGGGGTGGAGCCGACGGCGGTGATCTGCGGGTCGCCGTCGATCGTGAGCTTGGTCCTGCTCGCCGTATCGCCCGGCCGATCGACGGTGACGAGCGCGTCCGCGGCCGGGGAGGTCGCGAACACGGCGCCGCCGGAGTCGACCACGGCGGCGGCGTTCTTCCCGAGGCGTGCGGCCGGTTTCGTCTTGGTCGCGTCGAAGGCGAGCTGGTTGCTCGCGTCGATCGACCAGAGCCTGCCATCGGGCGACAGGATCGCGAGGGTGTTGCCGCCGTAGCCGACCCAGGAGTCGTCGGGGACCGTGATCTGGTCCGTGAGGCTCACATACGCCGGGTCGATGCGCTGCACCGAGCCGTGGTCCACGTCGGTGAGGAAGTAGGCGGCGCCGTTCTGCAGCACGTCCAGATCGGTCGACGAGCCGCTCACCGAGGCGTCGAGCTCGTCGATCTGATGGTTGAGCCGGCCGCCGAGCAGATCCGCGCCGTTGGTGACCCACACATCCGCCGCGTTCAGCTTCACGTCGGACACGGGGAAGCCCTTGTGCAGCACCGCGACGGTCGTGGGCACACCGGCCACGACCGCGATCGCGGCGATCGAGGCGATGGTCTTGTGCTGCTTCAACCCGCTCAGGAACCCACCGGCCATCATCGGTCTCCGTCCGGATCCTGGGGTGCGCCGAGCTCCCGCGGGGCGTCGAGCAGGGCGAGGTCCTCGGGCCCCACGAGGTGGGTCGCGACGGCGTACTCGACGAGCCGTGCGCGTCGCCCCGTGGCGAGCCGTCCGGGGCCGCCGCGCAGCCCGGCGACCCCGAGCTTGTCGAGCTTGTCGCAGACGTTGTCGAGCTTGCGGTTGAACCTGGTCATGCTCCATCCGAGTCGTCCGGCGGCCTGGGCGGAGCTCGGCACGGCGCCGCGGCCGGGGATGCGCTCGGTGAGGACGTTCTCGGCCAGCGCGAGGATGAGCAGCTTCTGGGTGTTCGTGAGCGTCACCGGCAGCACGGTGGTCGACCCCGTCTCGCGGATGACGACGGAGGAGGTCTCGTACACGTTGCCTTCGCTGTGGACCGTGAAGTCGTAGGTCGTGGAGCCCGCGCTGAACATGACGTGCATCTTCTGGAACACGATCGGCAGGCGCGCGCCGGGGGCGAGCCAGGCCTGCACCGTGCCGGTGGCATCCGTCACGGTCGCCGTCAGCAGGGCGCCCACGTTCGCGACCCACCACATGCCGTGCTCGGAATACAGGCTCAAGAAGTGGCGGTGCAGGTACGGGTTGTCGTCAATGGACAGGTCGGCCTCCCGGCCGATCGAGAACGGCGTCTCCTCGTCGACCTCATACCACTCGCCGATGTATTCCACCCGCAGTCCGCTCACTTCGTGCACTCCGTGAGCGGGTTGGACGATGTCTTGCCGGCGCGGAGGATGCGCACCTCGACGCATACCTGGCTCGCTGGGTCCACGCCGGTCACGACCGCTGTCGTGGCGGCGACCGTGTCGCTGCTCGGGTTCGTCGCCTGCCGTACCCAGACGTACCGGTCGCCCTTCTGCGGCGCTGGGTTCTTCCAGGTGAAGGTGACCGTCGTGCCGGAGCGCGTGACGTTGCCCTCCTTCGGATCCGGCACCTGCTGCACGATGGGGCCGCCGCCCTCCGCGCCGGGGGCGGCGTGCGGAGCCGGCTTGGCCGGCGGGCTCGCCACGACGCCCAGGACGATCGCGGCGGCGGCGAGCACCGCGACGGCCGCCGCGATGCCGATGATGAGGCCACGCCTCCGGGGCGTCGCTGCGCGCGCGGTCGCGGCCGCCGCACCGTTCGCCTCGTCCGCCGCTGCGCGGGCGGGCGTCGTGGCCTGCTGCGCCGCGAGGGTGCGGGGGCGCAACACCGTCTGTCCGCCGCCGGGTGCCGTGGTGGCCGCGGGCGCTGCCTGCTGCGCCACGGGGACGATGCCGCGGACACGCGTCGGATCGCCGGAGGATGGTGCGGGTGTTGCGAGTGCTGCGGGTGGCCCGGACGGCGCGCGCGGCGCCGCGGCGGGGGTGGACGTCTGCGCCTCCACGGTCGCGATCGGGCGGAAGCGGGTCTCATCGCCGCCGTCATCCTCCGGACGCAGGATCGCCTCGGAACCGAAGCTCGGCAGATCCATGCCGGTCGGGGAATATCCCAGCTCGAGCTCGATGCGCTGCAGTGCGCGCACGAAGTCGACAGCGGTCGCGTAGCGGTCCGCGCGCCGAGGCGACATTCCCCGGCTGAGCACGGCGACGAGCGAACGGGGCACGTCCGCTCGACCGATCGGCGTGATCACGCCGCGCTCGATGCGGCCGATGATGTCGAGCGTGCCGTTGCCCTTGCCCGGCACCTCGAAGGGCGTCCGCCCCGCGAGCACGGTGTGCAGTGTGGCGGCGAGCGAGAACACATCGCTGCGCACGTCCGGGTCCGGGTCGTCGTGGAACATCTCGGGCGGCGACCATGGCACGGAGAGGCCGACCGACGCCGTGCTCTCGCCCGAGCGTGGGCTCATCGATGTCGTGTGCGTGGGCACCTCGCCCTCGAGGGTCGAGGCGATGCCGAAGTCGGTGAGGGCGGGCCAGCCGAAGGCATTCGTGAGCACATTGGCCGGCTTGATGTCGCGGTGCAGGATGCCCTGGGCATGCGCGGCGGCGACGGCACTGCCGACGCGGATGCCGGTGCGCACGGCATCCGGCACGTCCAGCACCCGCGTCTTGTACCGCTCGGCCAGGCTCGGCCCCGGGCAGTACTCCATGACGAAGTAGGGGCGCGTGTCCTCGGCGATGTCGGCGTGGTAGATCGTGACGATGTACGGGTGCGTCGACAGCTGGGCCATGACGTTCGCCTCGGCGGTGAAGCGGGAGCGCGCCGCGGAGTCGATCTCGTCGACGAGCAGCACCTTCACGGCGACATCGCGGCGCGGCAGACGCTGCCTATAGAGGAAGACGTCGGCGAATCCGCCGGAGCCGAGCAGCTTCTCGTACTCGAACCCCGGCAGCTGCGGCGGCGTGGTGACGGCGCGCCGCATCAGTTCCCCGCCGCCGATCCCACTTCGGCGACGGTGATGCGGATGCCGCCGCCCAGATCCACGACCGTGCCGGCCAGGGCGCTGGTGGGCTCGCCTTCGCGCAGTTTCTGCGGCGGACGGCCGGGCAGCGAGATGACCGTGCCGTTGCGTGAATGCAGATCGGTGATCACGACGGTGCCGCCTTCCACGGTGAAGCGCACGTGGTTGCGGGAGATGTCCGGATCGGTGCCGCCGACCGTGAGCAGGCGGGGGAGCTCGCCGCCGCTGACCCGGCTGGCGCTGGGGGAGCGGCCCACGATGGTCGGCCGGTCGAGCGTCTCGTGCGTGCCGTCGGGCAGCTCGAGGCGGAACTGCGCTTCGATGGGGGTGGCTGTCGCGGCCTTCGGCGTCGCCGCCGGTGCTGCCCCCGGTTCCGGGGCTCCGGCCTGTGCCGCACGCCGCCGCAGCTCGGCGATGTCGCCGGACATCATCGTCAGGCCGTCGTGGTCACCGGCTGCGGTGGGCTGAGCCGGTGCTGGTGCTGGTGCCGGCGCTGCTGCTGGTGCCTGTGTCTGCGTCGGCTTGTCCACGTCCTCGTCCTCGCCCGGAGGCCGCACGGCCGCCGACTCGACGTTCTTCATCACCGTGACGCCGAACAGGTGGTCATAACCGGTCGTGCCCTCCGGCACGGGCAGCGAGTCCTCGACGAAGCCGGGCATCGGCGGGATCGAGTGCTCGCTGAGCGTGCTCCCGTCGAGTGTCGGTGGCAGCAGGGTCTCCTGCGAGACGTCGCCGGCGGGGCCGGGAGCCGCCGGCACCGGGCTCGTGGCAGGGGCCGCCGTGTCTGCGGCATCCGCCCCTGTGCCCCGCACGTGCTCTGTGCTCGCTGCCCGCTCCGTATTCTCCACCCGCTCTGCGCTCCGCGCCGGCTCCGCCCGCGTTATGCGGCGCCCCGCGGCGTCATCGTCGTCCGTGGCCGGACGCCACTCGATGCGATCGCCCCACAGCGCGCCTTCGACGAGGGGGAGGGCGCCATCGTGCGCTGCGCTGTACGACGTCCCCTCCGCGGCGATCGTGAAGCCGTCGACGCCGGAGATCAACTGTTCGGTCCATGTCGTGATGCCGGCTCCGCTGGCCGTCCGCTCGCCCTCCGGGCCGAAGAAGGAGAGCTCGATGCCCCCGCGTACGACGTAGTGGGCGCTCTGCCCGCGGTGCTCGAGCAGGGCGAATGCCGGCAGGGCGCCGAAGCCGCCGGCGGTGAGCAGCTCGAGCGCGGCCGGGATCGGCTCCGGTCGCCTCAGCGCGCCGAGCAGCGTGACCGGGTCGACGGATGCGCCCTCGACGAATAGCACCGCTCCGGGCACCGTCACGGCCAACCACCCCCCGGGAGCGGTCGCGCGGATGTACAACACGGCCTTACCCCCTCGGCCTGGTTTCTTCCAGGACGCCGGTCCCCGGTCGGTCCCGGGTCTCGTCGACGTCCTCACACGCTTCTTCCGGGTGCGATTCAATCACGACCGCGGTGATGTTGTCGTGGCCACCAGCGGCATCGGCGGCTTCCACGAGGTGCTGGGCGATTGTTCCCTCTGGGGCGGATCCGAGGACGACGTCGCCGCTCAGGATGCCGGCGATGAGCTCCTCGGGAAGCTCCTTGGTGAGGCCGTCGGAGCAGATGAGGAAGGTGTGCACGGCGTCGAGCGGCAGGATCCAGACGTCGGGCTCGGCGTGGGTGTCGGCGCCGAGCGCCCGTGTGATGACGTTGCGCTCGGGGTGGCCGACCGCTTCGGCGGCGGTGAGGAGGCCCGTGTCGATGAGCTCTTGCACGGCGGAATGGTCGACGGTGAGCTGCTGGAGCGTGCGGCCGTTCCAGCTGTAGACGCGTGAGTCGCCGACGTTGACGACCATCCAGCGCGGTCCGTTCTCTGTCGCGACGCGGACCACTCCGCTGAGGGTCGTGCCGGCGACGGCGGGGCCGGTGTCGCCCGGTGATGAGAGCGCGCGCACCGCGGTGTTGGCGGCGGCGACGGCCGCGAGCACCTCCGCCGGGGTGGGCTCGCTGCCGGCCGGGATCAGCTCGGCGAGGGTGGCGACGGCGGCCTGACTCGCCCGATCGCCGAAGGCGTGACCCCCCATGCCGTCGGCGACGAAGAAGACGGGATCGACCGCGAGGTACGAGTCTTCGTTGAGCGCGCGGACGCGGCCGGTCGCGCTGTGCGCGCTGACGGCGATCCCCCGTGGCATCCGCACCCCCGATGACCGATCTTCCCAACTGGCTCTGCCCGCCGATCCCCTCCCGGCGGGCACGTTATGAATCGTAGCCCGAACGGGGGATCGCTCTGCGTGGGGAGAAGTCCCCATGCTGTTCGGGCTCGGTGCGAAGGCCGTGGATCTCGGTGCGCAGCTCGGCGAGTTCGGCGAGCACACGGTCGACGTGTGCTGCGGTCGCCGTCTCGCTGCGCTCTTCCTCGCGCTCCTCTTCGCGGGCGACGCGTTCGACGACCCACGAGGCGATCGTCGCGGTGATGACGCCCAGCAGGCTGATGCCGCCGACCATAACGAACACGGCGATGATGCGCCCCTCGACGGTGACCGGATCGAAGTCGCCGTAGCCGACGGTGGTCATCGTGACGAGGGCCCACCAGAGCACTTCGCCGAAGTCCTGGATCGAACCGCCATGGCCCCGTTCCGCGTCGAGCTCGGCGAGGGCCGCGACGTAGACGAGCAGCGTCGCGCCGCCGGCGGCGTAGAGCACGACTCTGCCGCGAAAAGCGGCGCCGGCGGATCGTTGGAAGAGGTTGAGCACAACGAGCAGCCGGAGCAGCCGGAGTGGACGCAGAATCGGCAGCACAACGATCGCGAGGTCGAGGAGGTGGGTGGAGAACCAGCGCCAGCGTGGGCGTGCGATCGTGAGGTTCACCGCATAGTCGACGGCGAAGGCGGCCCAGGTGAACCAGATCACGACGTTCGAGATCGTCTGCGACGCAGCGTGCGGCTGTGCGACGACCTGCCACGAGTAGGCGATGAGAAAGACCAGCGCGGTGATGCTCAGCGGGATCTCCGTCGGATGCTTCCAGCGGGCACGCGTCCTGCAGGAACCCTATGGGCCCGACGCGCTGTTCCGGTGTTGTGCGAGGCCACTGTTCCGGTGGGGCGCGGAGTCGTCGCTTTGCTGACGCGCGAGGTTCCTGCTTTGGGGTCGGGCGGGTTCCTGCTCTGGTACCACGTGGCGTCGCGGCGCCGTTGCCACGCGTGGGCTGCTTGTCCCTCGCGGTGCAGGGGCGCTCGGTTCTCGCCCCGCGTCCCGGAGCCCCGCGAACGCTCCTCCGCCGTGATCCTCGGGAGGCCGCCACCCGCTGTCGCGGCCCGCCCAGCGGTGGCGCGCTTCCGGGCGGCCATCACGCATCCGGACCCGCCACGGCCCGGTATCGATCTCGTGGTGGTGAAACCAGCAGAGGTTGACGCCGTTGTCGACGTTGCCTTGGTCATTCCGATCGCGTGGGTGGACGAGCGGAGCTGTGTTGAGGTGTTCCGTCAATGCCTCAGTTTGGTTCGGAGGCCTGGCGAAGGTGCTGGCCGAGTGCTGCGGCCAAGGGCTTCAGGTCGCGATCGAGCGTCGAGGTCACGATGCTGGTGTCCACGCCGAAGTATTCGTGGACGACGATGTTGCGCATCTCCACGATCGCCGCCCACGGAATCTCCGGGTGCTGATCCGTGATCGACGGTGGCAGATGATTCGCCGCCTCGCCGATGACGCCGATGTAACGGATGGCAGCACCGAATGCCATCTCCACGACCTCGGGGTCGTTGTCTTCGAACCTCTCGCGGTACCGCGTACAGCGCTCGATCGCGTCCAGGATGTCCGAGATGAGGTCGTCGGCCGAACGGCTCATAGGGGCACGGCGTCCTTCAACGCGGTTGCGGAGACCCGGGCCTTCAACAACTGGGACGCGACAACGTCGACGTCTTGATCAAGAACCCGGCGGAAGCCTGCGCGAAGACCACCGACGCGGATCAAATCGCTGTGCCTGTCGTCCGGAAGCAGATCGACGAGCAGGTCGATGTCGCTGTCTGGCCCCGCCTCACCACGCGCAACTGACCCGAACACGCGAGGATTGACTGCCCGGTACTCGTCGAGGACCGCCTGCAACTGGTCACGGTGCGCATGCAGCAACTCGCGCAAGTCCAGCGACTCGGGCGTGGCATGAGTGGCGGTCATACCTCAAGGCTAGCGGCGACGACTGCACGCGTGCCCGACCATGCGCGACTCCTCTTCGGCACAAACGGACTGATTTACACCTTGTGCCGTTGTCGACGTCGGTCTCCCCACCGCCGCTCCACGGAGTGACGTGGTGCGTCTCGCACCACTGGGCCGGGGTGGTGCAGCCCGGGATGAGGCAGGAGCCGCCGTCGCGCAGGGCGATGGCACGGCGTTGCCGCCGCGTGAAGCCGCGCGCCCGACGGCCGAGCCGGAGGACCCGGCCGTCGTCGTCGAAGACCACGGTCTGAATGCCGCCGGTGCATGCGGCCTGCTCGGCGTCCGTGACGGGGACGGGTTCCGAGACACCCGCGTAGAACGCCATGCCGGCGCCGGTGGAGAGCTCCCGTGCGGTGGTGGAGACCCACACCGTGGGGTGGTCGCCGCCCAGCTCCGGTGCGTGCGCGCTGCGGGCCTGCGCCGCGCAGACGTCGCGGAACAGGTCGGCGCGCTTCTGTCCGGCGCTGCGGGCGTCCCGCGGCTGTTCGTCGTCCTCGTCGGAGGAGGCGAACCGCACCGTGGCGCGCGGGTTGGCGTAGGCGTCGAACAGGCCGGTGATGACGGCGGCGTGCCCAGCCGGCAGAAGGCCGGAGACCTTCGCGGCGCCGTTCCTGACCGGTCCGATCCACAGGAACCGATCCGCCATGGCCGTCTTCGCCCGGTCTTCCACGAACTGGGGCGTGAGGGCGGCGGTCTTCCTCTGCGCTTCTTCGCGCACGCGGTCCACGCTCTGGGTCTGCGCCAGGGCCACGAGCTCCCGCCCGGCCTGCGCCAGCTGCGCGGCATCCACCGAGGAGGTGGTCTTCATGAGCTCGCCCGCGATCGCCTGGGCGGACTCGCGCCCGATGCGCCCCGCGAGCACCGCCTCTTCGACGGCCGGGAGCGTGGCGAACACCTCCGCGTCCTTCACGAGCCGCTGCGCCGCGCTCGCCGAGGACCCCGTGACGGCCTCGACCGCCTGCGCCGCGGTCCTGACGCCCAGCCGATTGGCCAGCGATTCCCCGCGCGCGGCCCCGTTCGAGCGCCGGCCGAATTCCGCGGCCACGGCCAGCTCGAGGGACTCCACCTGCCGCCTGGCCGCAGAGAGCTGACCGGCGAAGCTCACCAGCTGCTGATCCGAGAGCCCGCACACCTCCACCGGCAGTAGGCCGGCCAGGCGCGACAGCGCGCCCGACGCAGCAGAACCGGTGACGGCCATGGCCCGAACCCCTTATGACACGATGAAACGAAGGAAACGCGATCGCGAAGTAGGTCCAGGCTTTCAAGCCTCAAGCTGGTGCTCAGCCTATCATATGTTCTAGTCTTATCAAGCGATTATGAACAAATTAATAGAACACAATAACGATAATAACACCCGTGCCCAGAATAGCGCCCGTGCCTAGAACGCTGGCACCTGCCGCGGCCCGCGCTCGTCGTCGTCGCGGACGATGGCCTTCGACACGGCGAAGCTGACGTGCAGGGCGCCGGAGTCGATCAGGGTCGTGAAGCCCATGCGCTGGGCCTCGCTCGTGCGCTGTTTGGACGCGGGGGCCGGCCGGATGTCGCCCGCAAGGCTGATCTCGCCGAACGCCGCGGTCTCGTTGGCCACCGTGCCGCCGGTCACGGCGCTCGCGATGGCAAGGGCGATGGCGAGGTCGGCGGCCGGCTCGACGACGCGGACGCCGCCGACGGTCGAGACGTAGACGTCGCTCTTGCGCAGCACGTCCAGTCGGGCGCGCCGGTCGAGCACGGCGATGAGCATCGCGACGCGTGCGGGATCCACACCGCTCGTGATGCGGCGCGGGCTCGGCGACTCGGTCGGCACAACGAGTGCCTGCACCTCGACGGGCAGGGGACGCCGCCCCTCCATCGCGATCGTCACGCAGGTGCCCGAGACGGGGATCACCGAGCGGGACAGGAACAGCCCGCTCGGATCGGGCACCTCGGCGATGCCGTCGCCGGTCATCTCGAAGCACCCCACCTCATCGGTCGGGCCGAAGCGGTTCTTGAGCGCCCGCACGAAGCGCAGCGGCGTCTGCCGGTCGCCCTCGAACTGGCACACCACGTCGACGAGATGCTCGAGCAGCCGCGGGCCGGCGATGCTGCCGTCCTTCGTGACATGGCCGACGATCAGCACCGGGATGTTCCGCTCCTTCGCGACGCGGATGAGCGTCACCGCGACCTCGCGCACCTGAGCAGGGCCGCCCGCCAGGCCGTCGACGTTCGCGCTCGAGACCGTCTGCACCGAGTCGACGATGACGAGCCCGGGCTTCACCGCGTCGAGCTGCCCGATGATCGCACCGAGGTCCGTCTCGGCCGCGAGGTACAGATTGCCGTGCAGCGCGCCGGTGCGCTCGGCGCGCAGCCGCACCTGGCTCGCGGACTCCTCGGCGCTGACGTAGAGGACCCGCATGCCGCGCTGCGCCGCCCGCGCCGCGACCTCCAGCAGCAGGGTCGACTTGCCCACCCCCGGCTCCCCGCTGAGCAGGATCGCCGCGCCGGGCACGATGCCGCCGCCGAGCACGCGGTAGAACTCCGGGATGCCGCTGGGCCAGTGGGCACCGGATTCCGTGCCGAACTGGGTGATCGGGCGCGCGGTGCGGGCCTCGGTGGGGGCGACGGCCGCGACGGCGGTGGTCGGCATCCCGCGTTCGATGACGGAGCCCCAGACCTGGCATTCCGGGCAGCGGCCGTACCACTTGGCGCCGGTCCAGCCGCACTCGTTGCACGCGTACGCGTTCACCGGCCGGGCCATGCGCTCAGACTACGTTCGGCCCCCGACGCGGCCGGGTCGCCGCACCCGGCGG
>DASWPQ010000067.1:0-5363 GCA_036398375.1 Gryllotalpicola sp. | reverse complement strand
TGCCCGGTGGCGTGCACCACGAGGTTGGCGAGGCCGTACTGGGGGTTGAAGATCCACACCCAGACGAGCGAGGTGGCGACGACCGGCGTCACGTGCGGCAGGAACACCATGGTGCGGGCGGATGCCAGCAGCCGGCCGCCGCGGGCGAGCAGCAGCGCGATCGCCAGCCCGATCGCCGTGCCGCCGATCACCATGCCCGCCACGAAGTAGAGGCTCGTGCCGAGGGTGGCCCAGAAGCTCGGCGTTCCGGTGCCCGTGAAGATCGTCTCGTAGTTCTGGAACCCGATCAGCTTCGACAGCGCGGGGTTGAACTTGTTCCACTTGAAGAAGCTGAGCGCGAAGGTGTAGACCGTCGGGCCGATGGAGAAGACGAGGAAGATCAGCAGCGCGGGCAGCACGAAGAGATACGCCACCGGCGAGCGCAGGGTCCCCCACTTCGACGATCGCACGGTGCTCCTCGAGCTGACACGAGAGCGCCCGGCTCGTGACCTGCGCCCCCTGGCCCGTGGCCAAGATTAGACCGTACAGCGCGAGGTGTTACGGGCGTAAGGACTCGGTGTGGCCTGCAGGTGAACTCTGCCGCGGCCCGGCCGGCCGCCGCGCGGGGTGCCGAATCGTCGAAATCGGGGCCCCGAGACGACGGATCGGGCCCCTGCGCGGCTCAGTTCGCGTGACCGCGCAGCCAGGCGAGCGGGTCGACCGGGGTGCCGTCCAGGTGCAGCTCGAAGTGCAGGTGCGCGCCCGTCGAGATGCCGGAGATGCCCACGAGGCCCACGAGATCGCCGACCGAGACCTTCTGCCCTGCGGCGACCCGCACCGAGCCCGGAGCCATCTCGGCGTACACCGACTCGATGTGCTGGCCGTCGATCGTGCCATGGTCCACCACGACGTGCACCCCGAGCGGGTCGTGCGGGTTCGTGACGACCGTCTCGACGACACCGGCCATGATGATCTGGATCGGGGTGCCCGCGCCCGGGTCGAAGTCCACGCCCTCGTGGAAGGTGGAGGCGCCCTCCGTCGGCGCGATGCGCGGCCCGAAGGGCGAGGCGATCGGCACGCCGAAGGGGAACGGCCATTGGATGGTCCCGTTCAGGTCGTTGGAGAAGGTCGGGGCGTGCGCGGCGCCGGCGAAGGCCGGGCTCGGCTGGGCAAGCTCCGCGGTGTAGGCGTCCCGGCTGGCCTGCGGCAGCACCGAGGACATCGAGACCTTCCACGCCTGCACCCGCTCGGGGCTCTGCACGCTCGCGGCTGTCACCGCGGCCGCGGTCGCCGACTGGCCGAGCGCGAGCATCGGCACCGCGCTCGTCGCCGCGAGCCCGACCGCGAAGAGGAACGCGGCGACCGTGAGCGGGCGGCTCGAGCGGGCGGCCCCGTCGGCACGGTCGACACGGACGGTGCGGCTCGCGCGGACGGTGCTCCGGCGCTCGATGCGTGCGGCCGGGGCCGGGGCCGGGCGCGCGGCATCCGTCTGCCCCGCTCGCCCCGTGGCGGCACGACGCCCCTGTCCCCGCTTCCGGCGCGTCGTCCGTGCACGCTCGAGCTCGCGCAGGGCACGCCGCGTCTGCGGCGGCGTAGCGGGTTCGGGCACGGGGAATCGGCTTCGTTCAGGGCTTGCGAGAGAGGCGGGGTTGCGGCGGCCCGTCGCGCCGGGGCGGAACCGGGTCGCCGTCCCCGTTACCCTACCGTGACAATCGGGGCATCCCGCAGGCCATGCAGGGAGCTCACGGCTCGGGCGGAGGGCTCGGGCGGAGGGCTCGGGCTCTGCCTCAGTCGGCCACCCCGAACTCCGCCAGCAGCGGCTCGAGCTGCGCGTACAGCCCGGGCTCGGCCGCCAGCGCGAGCCGATCGCTCACCGGGGCCCCGCCGAGGCCGCCGACCCGCGCGCCGGCCTCGGCGGCGATGAGGGCGCCGGCGGCGTGATCCCACGGGTTGGTCCCGCGCTCGTAGTACGCGTCGACCCGACCCGCCGCGACCGAGCACAGGTCGAGCGCGGCCGAGCCGATGCGACGGATGTCGCGCACCCGCGGCAGCAGTCGGGCGACGACGGATGCCTGCTGGGCACGGCGCTCGCTCGTGTAGCCGAAGCCCGTGGCGACGAGGGCGCGCGACAGCTCGACGCCGCCGGAGACCTGCAGCCGCTGCGTGCCGAGGAAGGCGCCGCCCCCGCGGGTGGCCGTGTACACCTCGCCGAGCACAGGGTTCACCACAACGCCGACGAGGGCGGTCCACTCGGCGGGGTCCGTGCCGCCCTCGACCGCGGCGATCGAGATCGCCCAGGCCGGCAGGTCGTAGAGGTAGTTGACGGTGCCGTCGATCGGGTCGACGACCCAGGTGACGCCCGTGGTCGAGGCATCCCCGATGCCGGACTCCTCACCGAAGAACCCGTCCCCGGGGCGCGCGTGGGCGAGCAGAGAGCGGATCAGCGCCTCCGACTCCTTGTCCGCCTCGGTGACGACGTCGACAGGCGAGGACTTGAGCCCGGCCACCTCGACGCCGATCCGACGCTTCTTCCGTACCAGCTCGCCGGCGGTGATGGCGGCGGAGCGGGCGATCTCGAGCAGTTCGATGAGAGCGACTGTCACCCTCCGAGCCTAGGCGGAGCAACGGATCCCCCGACGCTCACCGGATTCATAAGTCGACGCAATGCCGCTGCCAGGTGCGGCCCGCACAGTAGCTCTCGATGCCGGTGTGCGTGACCGGCGTTCCTCCATAGCGGGCGGGCCCCTGAGATGTGCGACTCAGTGGGCCCGCCGTTCTTTAACGCCGTCGTCCGGCATCCTCTCGGCCGTTTCCTCGGCCGTTTTCGACATGCCGGGCGGATGCCTGCCCGTGACGGCTCGTGACCCGGATGCCGCGTGCCCCTGTCGCTGACGGCGTGTCGTCCCCTAATCTGGGCGACGAATCCTCCCCGCTATCGGGGGAATCGCTGCTGGAGGTTCTCATGTCCAACGTCCCACCGCCGCCCGTCCCACCGGGCCCGCCCGTCCCGCCGTTCGGCGGTCAGCCGCCGCTGCCGCCCACCCCGCCGCCCGGCTACGGCCCGACGCCGCCCGGGGCCGGCGAGCCGCCGCTCGACCAGCCGTTCTACGGTGCGCCGTTCGGCGCCGCGGTGCGCCGCTTCTTCACGAAGTACGCGGTGTTCAGCGGGCGCGCGAGCCGCTCCGAGTTCTGGTGGTGGACGCTGCTCTACGTCATCATCGAGGTCGTCTTGAGCTTCTTCACGGGCCACCGGACGTCCGAGGGCAGCCTGACGGGGCTCTCGGCCACGTTCAGCGGCCTCGCCGGCCTGTGGAACCTTGCGATCATCGTGCCGTTCCTCGCGCTCAGCGCACGGCGCCTGCACGACACCAACCGCTCCGGCTGGTGGGTCCTCATCTACCTGATCCCGATCGTCGGCTGGATCATCGTGATCGTGTGGTGGGCGGGCGCGACCCGCCCGGAGGGTGCACGCTACGACGTGAGGTAGGCCCCTCGCGCCGGCCGCAGGGCATCGGGCCCGCCGGCGCCCGCTCGTGGAGACGACCCGTGTTCGGGAACGGTTCACCGTTTCCCGCACACGGGTCGTCTCGCGTGGACCGGGCTGCGCGGCAGACTGCGCCGGAATGCACCGTGGTCGCGGCATCCGTCAAGGGGGTCATGGCGAAGCCCGCCACGGCGTAACTTCGCCACAGGAGGTGATGGCCATGGCCAAGGACGGCTCGACGAACGTCAGCGCCGAGGAGAAGGAGTACACGCGGAAGCTGCCGCACGGCTCCCGCTCCCCCGAGAACGCCGACACCGCCTCGGGCGGTGCCCCGGACGGCACAGCCGACACGGACGGGGCCGGTGACACGGACGGCGAGGACGCGCCCACGCCTGCGACATAGCGGGGGCGGTTCCGCGCCACAGCGCCGGACCCGGGTAAAACGCGTGGCGCCCCGCCTCCCTCTGGAGGACGGGGCGCCACGACACTCCGATCGGCGCTAGCCGCAGAGCGTGGTCATCTTCTTGCCCTGGTCCTCGACCTGGGTGACCGCGTCCTCCAGCTGAGAGGTGTCGGCGGACTCCGGGTTCGACGCGTAGCTGCTTAGCTGCGTCACCAGCACGCCGAAAGACTTCTCGAAGGACGTGGCCTGCTCCTTGACCTCCGGATTCGTCACCTTGGAGATGGACGTCTTGAGCGTGGCGTCGATGCCCTGCAGTTCCGTCGTGGCGGCCTTCGGATCGGTGGCGAGCTTCGAGACCTGGGACTCCAGATCCGAGGCGACCGACTTCATGTCGCCGTCGATCGCCGTGCAGGCCTGAGCCTTGGTCTGCTGCTTCGGCGCGGCGCCGCTGGCGTGGCCGCCGGATGCACAGCCCGAAAGAGCGGTCAGGACCAGGCCGGCCGCGAGCACCGCGGCAATACGCTTTCGCATTCGTTTTCCCCCAATGAATTTCACTGCCCTCTCATAGGGCCCCCGGAACCTTTATAGCGGGCCCGCCCCCGCCGGCGCCAAACCGGACCACCCCAGGCATGCGAAAACCCCGGCAGGAATCAGTCCTGACCGGGGCTTTAACGAGGGTGGCGAGTGAGGGATTCGAACCCCCGAAGGCTACGCCGGCTGATTTACAGTCAGATCCCTTTGGCCGCTTGGGTAACTCGCCTTGGACGCCTTCTACCGCGTGTATTCACCCGATCGAAGGCGCCCCCCAATGTTACCCGGGCGTTGCGTTGCGGCGAAATCGAGGTGAGCAGGGCTGCCTAGACTGTCACGCATGGCAGATTCCTCGTTTGACGTCGTGTCGAAGGTCGATCGGATGGAGGCCGACAACGCGGTCAACCAGGCCCGCAAGGAGCTGGAGCAGCGCTACGACTTCAAGGGCGTCGGCGCCTCGGTCGAGTGGTCCGGCGACGAGCTGCTCCTCAAGGCCAGCTCGGAGGAGCGCGTGACGGCGGTGCTCGACGTGCTGCAGTCCAAGCTCATCAAGCGCGGTATCTCGCTCAAGTCGCTGGACGCGGGCGAGCCGTTCGCGAGTGGCAAGGAGTACCGCATCGAGGCGAAGCTCAAGAACGGCATCGACCAGGACGCCGCGAAGAAGATCTCGAAGATCATCCGCGACGAGGCGCCGAAGTCGATCAAGAGCCAGATCCAGGGCGACGAGCTGCGCGTCTCATCGAAGAGCCGCGACGACCTGCAGGCGACGATCGCCCTGCTCAAGGGCACGGACCTCGACGTCGACCTGCAGTTCGTGAACTTCCGCTAGGTGTGATGTCCAGGCAGGTTGTTGAGCCTGCTGATCGGCGTCCCACCGATCGCGGAGTGTCGCCGGTGGTGGTTGTAGAAGTGGATCCAGCCGGGAAGCGCGTTGCGGCGTTCGGTCTCTGAGGCGTAGAAGCGGGC
>DASWPQ010000066.1:0-49306 GCA_036398375.1 Gryllotalpicola sp. | reverse complement strand
CCTCCCTCCGGTCGGGTGCTGTTCGACGGGGTGCCCGAGCTGGTCGCGGGGGTGCGGCACGTCGCCGGCGACTTCCGCACGCTTCAGCTGCACCTCGAGCCGGGCGCGAGCGAGACGGATGCCGCGCGCCTGGCCGCCGCGTGGGAGGCCGCCGAGGGCCACCGCGCCTGGGTCGCCACCCGTGCCCAGGCGATCGCGGCTGAGTGGTTCGGGCCACACGGCGTCGATGCCGAGGTACTGCCGCGCATCGGCGACGTGCTCGTGTCGGCGCGCGCGCAGATCGCCTATTACGACGGCCGCACCGCGAGCGAGGGCGCCGTCGCGATGGTGGGGCAGCACGGCGGCTTCAGCCCCGATGAGGTCAGGGTCCCGCTCATCGGCTTCGGAGCGTTCACCGAGTAGTTCCGGGGTCTCCGAACGGCCGCCTCGGGTTCGAGCGGCGCTCTCGGGCTGCTTTGCCTTCCGGACGGACACGCGATCATCACCGGACACCTGACGTATGCCCGGTCGTATGTCCCTCTTTCTAGGGTCAGTTCCGCTCGAACTTTCCGATCGAAGGGCCCTACCTTGAGCAACAACACCGATGCCCAGCCGCAGCCGACGGCCGGCCCCGCCGGCCCCAGCCGACGAGGATTCCTGACCACCACGGCGCTGGCCGCCGCGGGAGCCGCGGCCGTGGGAGTCGCCGGCTCCGCCACGCCCGCCCTCGCCACGGAGAACCACAACAGCCAGGGCTCCCACAGCGGCAGCGGTGCGACCGGCACCTGGCGCCCGGACGCGACCGCCCTGCAGTTCACCCTGGCCGTCATGCCGGACACCCAGTTCATGTACTGGGGGAGTCAGGACAGCGTCAACCCCGAGCCGCAGCAGGCCTCGTTCCGCTACATCATCAACAACAGCGGGACCCCGGACAACAACATCGTCTTCATGGCGCACCTCGGCGATCTGACGGAGGACGCCGACCCGACGTCGTTCCAAGCGGTCGGCAAGGCGTTCACGACGCTGGACTCTCATGGCGTCGACTACAGCGTGCTCGCGGGCAACCACGACGTGAGCGGCGACGACTCCCGCGGCACCACGCCCTACCTGCAGACCATGGGCCCGCAGCGGTTCCGCCGCTCGAAGACCTTTGTCGGCGCGGACGCGACCGGCTACAACACCGCGCACATCTTCCACGCGGCTGGGCGCTCATGGCTCGTGCTCGCGCTGGACTGGCGGACCACCGACCAGGGCTACGCCTGGGCCAACAGCGTGATCAAGGCGCACCCGAAGGTGCCGGCGATCGTCACCTCGCACGACGTCGTCGCCCCCACCTACGGCGACAACGTGTTCCCGTACGAGTCGGGCGACCCGGAGAACAACGCCTCGCTCCAGGGCAACGGCCAGAACATGTGGGACAAGCTGATCAACGACAACGATCAGGTCTTCCTGGCCGTCGGCGGCCACTACTGGCCGTCCGGACGCGTGACCAGGCAGAACGCCGCGGGCAACGACGTGCACCTGCACATCACGAACTACCAGAACATCTTCTTCGGCGGCGGCGCCATGCTGAGGCTGTACCACTTCGATCTGGCCCGCAACACGATCGACGTCGAGACGCTCAACCCGTGGATCCTCGCGCAGGACCCCGCGTCCCGCAGCGAGCTGGCGGCCGAGCACGCCCGCATCACCGGGCCGGTCGACGACTTCTCGATGGCGATCGATTTCGACGAGCGCTTCTCCGGCTTCGCCCCCGTGGCGCCCCGACCCGCGCGGCCCGCCGCCCGGGAGCTGGTGCGGGGCACACGGGCCTACTGGCGCTTCGACGGGCTGGGCGCCCCCGGCACCGCGCTCACCGCGGGCACGACGGTCAAGGACCTCTCCGGCAACCGCAACGATCTGACGGTGGTCACCCTGCCGGGGACCGCCGCCGACGCGCTGACCTGGTCGGACGAGCACCACCCCGACCAGCCCGGGCACGCCAGCCTGACGTTCGCCGGCGGGAGGAACCCCCTCCACGGCTCCTACCTGACGACCGGCGCCAAGGCGCCGCTGAACGGCGAGACGTTCACGTCCGGTTACACGATCGAGACCTTCGTGATGATGCCGCTGGACTGGGACGCGGGCAACAACGGCTGGGCGGCGGTCCTCAGCCGGCGCGGCTCGGCCTCGGACGCCGGCAAGCACGGGAAGAACACCGACCCGGGCGAGCCCGTGGCCACGCTCTCCATCTCGAACAACGGCCGCGAGCCGCAGTTCAACCACTACCCGCTGAACGACACCTACCCGACGACCAACTGGGGCCACGGCCTGGTCGAGCTCCGCTGGTGGCACCTCGCGGTGGTCAACGACGGACGGTACACGAAGCTGTACGTCGACAGCTCGCCCGTCGCGGACGACCCGAACCGCATCTCCAACGGCCTCACCTCGCTCGGACTGCCCTGGCTGCTGGGCGGCCACGAGTACGCCGGCGCCATCGACATCGTCTTCCACGGCAGCATCGGTGACACCCGCATCGTCACGCGCCCTCTGGGCCTGAACGAGTTCCTCACCGCCAAGTAACGGAGGAGATACGGAGAGCGCCCGCCGTCGCGGTCGCGGCGGCGGGCCCTCGGCGGGTCCCGAGGACTACGCCAGGTTCCCACCGTCGTCGTCGCCGCGGGCACCGAAGACGATCTCGTCCCAGCTGGGCATCGATGCGCGGCCGCGCTTGGCGGAGCCGCGGGTCCCGAGGGGGCCGGAGTCGCGGGAGACATAGCCGCCCGCGGGCACGGCGATCGGGCCGGGCGCCGGCGCCGGCTCGCCGGCATCCGTCTCGTCGTCCCGCTTCTCGGGAAGCCCGAGGTCGAGCTCGATGGGCTGCGAGTCGCGCAGGTTGGCGGCTTCCCGCTCGCCTCGGCGGCGACGCAGGGCCTCCAGCAGGTCGGCGGTGTTGTGCACGTCCTTGGGGGTCTCCTCCTCGGCGCGCTTGATCGCGCCGACGGGGATCTGGGCGGGCACGGAGGCCCACGGCACGGGCATCGGGCCGGACGTCGGCCCGGACTCGGGGGCGGGGGTGGCCGAGCCGTGCTCCGACTGCCCGCCCTCCGGCTGGTCCCGATCCGACTGGCCGCGCTCGACGAACTCGAACTGACCGGAGTCGAAGCGCGACTCGTCCGGGACCAGCGGCGTCACGGCGCGCAGCCGCGGGATCAGCCCGGTCTGCGGCAGCTCGCCCTGCTGCGAGAGGGTCGTGGCCTCGGCGTTGGCCGGCGCCAGGTGGGCCTTGCGCGGCTCGTAGCTCCACCGCGCGTCGTGGTCGATCTCGTCGACGGTGAAGGAGAGCTTGACGATCCAGCCGCCCTCCTCTTCGCGCCAGCTCGCCCAGCGCTCGTTGCCGGCCCCCAGCGCGGACAGCCGCTCGCGGATCACGGCGCCGAAGGTCGCGTTCTCGCCGAGCACGTCGACGTCGACGGGCATCCGCACCGGCACCGCGAGCGCCTGCGCGACAATGTGCTCACGCTCAGCGAGGATCGGCCGCTCGAAGCGCTGCACGTACTCGAGGGCGGCGCCGGTGAGCTGCGCCACGTCCTCCGCGGACAGGCCGCCGCGGATGTGCGCCTGGACCTCGCGCGGCGAGATGCGCACGCCGGACTCCTGCGACTCCGGCTTGAGCCGGCGCAGCTTCGTCAGCGCGACTTCATCGATTGCGACGCGGTACCGCTCGCCGTCGTCGCTCGCAGCGAGAAGGGCGCCGTCCTCGACTCCGATGACCTTCAATTCCTGCATGATGAACTTCGCCTTCCGAACCGTCCGGGAACGTCGTCAGGATGCCACGCAAAACGCCGTCAGCGCGGGAATAACGCGGGCGTGCCGCGAGTTTCCCCGTGAGCGCCGAGGGACGACTCGAATCGGTTTGATAATCCCCGGTGGGTGATGCATACTATCGCCGCCGATCATGCTGATCGGTGCGCAATTTCAGAAGTGGATGGGCATGGCAACCGATTACGACGCGCCGAGAAAGAACGACGACGAATCAGAATCAATCGAGGCGCTGAAGGAGCGGGTCCCTGACAAGACCTCCGCGGTCATCGACGAAGACCCGGACAACCCGGGCAGTTTCGAGCTCCAGGGCGCGGACCTGTCCGACATGGACCTGGACGTCGTCGTCCTCCCGCCGCAGGCTGACGAGTTCACCTGCGTCAGCTGCTTCCTCGTGAAGCACCGCTCCCAGCTGGATCACGAGACCAAGCTCGGTCCGATCTGCATGGAGTGCGCTGCGTAAGAGGATCACGACCAACAGACAGAGGGCTGCCGGCACCGAGTGCCGCGGCCCTTCTTCTGTTTTACGGACGGGTCTCCCCGTCGACCCGGGTCTCCCCGTTGAGAACGGATGCCAGCTCGTTGGGGCGGCGGGTGGAGACGATCCAGTACGGCACCGGGTCCGCGGCATCCGTGATGGGCACCTTGACGATCGGCAGCGAGCCGCGCAGCAGCAGCCATGCCCGCGCATCCAGCCGGCGCCCGCGCTCGAGCATCGCCTCCTCGCCCGTGAAGGACTCGACGCGACCGATGTACTCGCGCTCGACGTTCGCCCGCCCCGCCGTGAACTCGGCTTCGGTCACCGTGAGCACCGGGGAGAAGCCGATCAGCGCGCCGACGATGAGCGCGTAGATCACTACGCCCAGGACGATGCCGACGGTGGGGTTGATCGGCCAGAACACCGCGAGCACGGCCGGGAACACCAGCGCACATGCGACATACAGCCAAGGGGCGGCGTAGAGCCGCTCGCGGAACAGCGTCATGACCCTTATCTCATCATGGCGCCCTGGGTGGCCCGCTCCGGCGAACACGGTAGCCTCGTCTTTCGTGACCGAAACCGTGGACGTGCCGATCGTCTCGCCCGCCGTCCCCGTCTACGCCCATCCCGGTGATGCGGGAGCGGACCTGCGCTCGGCGGAGGCCGTGCGCCTCGAGCCCGGGCAGCGCGCGACCGTTGGCACCGGCGTCGCCGTCGCCCTGCCGGAGGGCTACGTGGGCTTCGTCGTGCCGCGCAGCGGCCTCGCCGCCCGGCACGGCATCACGATCGTGAACGCCCCCGGTGCGGTCGACGCGGGCTATCGCGGCGAGCTCCGGGTCACGCTGCTCAACACCGATGCGACCGAGCCCTACGACGTCGCCGTCGGCGACCGGATCGCGCAGCTCGTGCTGGTGCCGGTCGCCCGTGCCTCGTTCCTCCCGGTCGACGCGCTGCCCGAGAGCGTGCGCGGCACCGGCGGATTCGGGTCGACCGGCTACGCGGACGAGCCCGGCGCGGGCGAGCATCGTGCCGATGGGGGCGCGAGGACGACAGGAGGGCAGGCGTGAGCGACAACGCGCCCGTCGACTACGAGAAGTCGGCGCCGGAGGACCGCGAGACGGAGGGCCCGCTCGACGACAGCGAGGCCAACCCCGTCCGCCCGTACATCGACCTCGGGGGCGTGAAGATCCTGCCCCGCGAGGGCCTGCACCTGCGCCTCGAGGTCGAGGAGGAGACGCAGCGCGTCGTCGCCGTCGGGCTCGACTACGCAAGCTCCACGCTGCAGGTGCAGCCCTTCGCCGCTCCGCGCTCGAGCGGCCTGTGGCACGAGATCCGCGGCCAGATCGGCGAACAGGTCGAAGCACAGGGCGGCCGCGTGACGGAGCGCGACGGCGTGTTCGGCCCCGAGCTCGTCGCCGAGATCCCCGTCGCGGGCGGAGTGCCGGGGGAGACCCGCATCGCCCGCTTCATCGGGGTGGACGGGCCCCGTTGGTTCCTCCGCGGCGTGATCGCCGGCGACGCCGCGATCAAGCCGGAGGCTGCGGAGCAGGTCGAGGACCTGTTCCGCAGCATCGTCGTCGTGCGCGGCGGCGTGCCGATGCCGCCGCGCGACCTCATTCCGCTCAAGATGCCGCCGACGCCCGCGGCGCCCCCGGCCTGATGAGCGAGGAACGCGACGAGAAGCCGGACGCCCCGGCATCCGCCGGCCTGAGCGAGGCGCTCGCCGCCGCCGCGGCCAAGAACACCGGCCTCGGCGCCGTCGCGGGGGAGCAGGCGCCGAACGGCACCGCTCTGCTCGCCGCGATGGGCGGCGTGCGCGGGCTGTGCGAGTCGGTGCTGCCGGGCGTCGCCTTCATCGGGCTGTACACGGCGCTCATCGCGCCGCTGCCGGCCGCCGCCGTGCCGATCGCGCTCGGAGCGTCCGTGCTCATCGCGCTCGTCTTCACGATCTGGCGCCTCGCGGCGCGGGAGAACGTCACCCAGGCGGTCGCGGGGCTCATCGGCGTCGGTGCGAGCGCGATCCTCGCGATCGTCACCAACAAGCCGTCGAACAACTTCCTGCTCGGGCTCGGCATCGACCTCGCCTACGGCCTCGCCTTCCTGATCTCGGTGCTCGTGCGCTGGCCACTCATCGGCATCGCCGTCGGGTACCTCTACGGGGAGGGCACGGCCTGGCGCAAGCACCGGGCCACCTATCGGGTGGCGGTCCTCGCGACGCTGCTCTGGGTCGCCCTCTTCGCCGCCCGCCTCGTCGTGCAGGTGCCGATGTACCTGGCGAACAACATCCCGGCCCTGGGAATCGCGCACCTGGTCATGGGCATTCCGCTCTATGTGCCCGTGCTGCTCGTCACCTGGCTGTTGGTGCGCAGCGTGTACGCTCGCAAAAATGAGGACACCCCCTCCGATCGGACGTCGTCGGAGGGCTAGCGCAGGCGCTAGAGTTATCTTGACGTCAAGATAAATTCACTACATCGCCAAGGAGGCCGACACCGTGTCAGCAGTCAACAGCTTCGGCGCGAAATCGACACTGACGGTCGGTGGTACCGACTACGAGATCTTCCGTGTCGAGAGCGTCCCCGGGTACGAGAGACTGCCGTTCAGCCTCAAGGTCCTGCTCGAGAACCTGCTGCGCACCGAGGACGGAGCGAACGTCACCGCCGACCAGATCCGCGCCCTCGGCGGCTGGGTCCCCTCGGCGGAGCCCGACACCGAGATCCAGTTCACCCCGGCCCGCGTGGTCATGCAGGACTTCACCGGAGTGCCCTGCATCGTCGACCTCGCCACCATGCGCGAGGCCGTCGCCGCGCTCGGCGGCGACCCGAAGAAGATCAACCCGCTCGCCCCTGCCGAGATGGTCATCGACCACTCCGTCATCGCCGACCTGTTCGGCCGCGCGGACTCCTTCGAGCGCAACGTCGAGATCGAGTATGAGCGCAACGGCGAGCGGTACCAGTTCCTGCGCTGGGGCCAGACGGCCTTCGACGACTTCAAGGTCGTGCCGCCGGGCACCGGCATCGTGCACCAGGTCAACATCGAGTACCTGGCCCGCGTCGCCTTCACGCGCGTCGTCGACGGCGTGCTGCAGGCCTACCCGGACACGCTCGTCGGCACCGACTCCCACACCACGATGGTCAACGGCCTCGGCGTGCTGGGCTGGGGCGTCGGCGGCATCGAGGCCGAGGCGGCCATGCTCGGCCAACCGGTCTCGATGCTCATCCCGCGCGTCGTCGGCTTCAAGCTGACCGGCTCGATCCCCACGGGCGTGACCGCGACCGACGTCGTGCTCACGATCACCGACCTGCTCCGCAAGCACGGCGTCGTCGGCAAGTTCGTCGAGTTCTACGGCGAGGGCGTGGCATCCGTGCCGCTCGCCAACCGCGCCACGATCGGCAACATGAGTCCCGAGTTCGGCTCGACCGCCGCGATCTTCCCGATCGACGACGTCACGCTCGACTACCTGCGCCTGACCGGTCGTCCGGAGGAGCAGGTCGCCCTCGTCGAGGCGTACGCGAAGACGCAGCACCTCTGGCACGACCCGGCCCACGAGCCCGTCTTCAGCGAGTACCTCGAGCTCGACCTCAGCACGGTCGTGCCGTCGATCGCCGGCCCGAAGCGCCCGCAGGACCGCATCATCCTCGACCAGGCGAAAGAGCAGTTCGAGAAGGACCTGCTCAACTACGCCGACGTCGTCGACGAGACCGAGGTCGACGAGGCCATCGGCGAGACCTTCCCGGCCTCCGACCCGATCGCCGTGGGCGCGCACGCGCACAACGGCGAGGCCGTGCACCACCACGTCAGCAACGCACCCGCCGTGGTGTCGAAGCCCTCGGTCGTCACCCTCGCCGACGGCACGAGCTACACGCTCGATCACGGCGCCGTGACGATCGCCGCCATCACCTCGTGCACCAACACCTCGAACCCCTCGGTGATGCTCGCCGCCGGCCTCCTGGCCCGCAACGCGGTCAAGAAGGGCCTCACGGCGAAGCCGTGGGTGAAGACCACGCTGGCCCCCGGCTCGAAGGTCGTCACCGACTACTACGAGAAGGCCGGCCTCACGACCGACCTCGAGGCGCTCGGGTTCTACACCGTCGGCTACGGCTGCACCACCTGCATCGGCAATTCGGGCCCGCTCATCGACGAGGTGTCGAAGGCGGTCAATGACAACGACCTCGCCGTCACCGCGGTGCTCTCCGGCAACCGCAACTTCGAGGGCCGTATCAACCCCGACGTGAAGATGAACTACCTCGCGTCGCCGCCCCTCGTCATCGCGTACGCGCTGGCCGGCTCGATGGACTTCGACTTCGAGAACGACGCGCTGGGCACGGATGCCGACGGCAACGACGTCTTCCTGAAGGACATCTGGCCCGCCGCCGCCGAGGTCCAGAAGACGATCGACGAGTCGATCAACAAGGACATGTTCACGCACGAGTACGAGAGCGTGTTCGAGGGCGACGATCGCTGGAAGAACCTCCCGACGCCCACCGGCGCCATCTTCGAGTGGAGCGACGAGTCGACCTACGTGCGCAAGCCCCCGTACTTCGAGGGCATGACGCTCGAGACGTCCCCCGTCGCGGACATCTCGGGCGCCCGTGTTCTCGCGAAGCTCGGCGACTCGGTCACGACCGACCACATCAGCCCCGCCGGCTCGATCAAGGCGGACTCGCCGGCCGGTCGGTACCTGTCGGAGCACGGCATCGCGTTCAAGGACTTCAACTCCTACGGCTCGCGCCGCGGCAACCACGAGGTGATGATCCGCGGCACCTTCGCGAACATCCGTCTGAAGAACCAGCTGCTGGACGGCGTCGAGGGCGGCTACACCCGCGACTTCACGCAGGCCGACGGCCCGCAGTCGTTCATCTACGACGCCTCGCAGAACTATCAGGCCGCAGGCATCCCCCTCGTCATCTTCGGCGGCAAGGAGTACGGCTCGGGCTCGAGCCGCGACTGGGCGGCCAAGGGCACGAACCTGCTCGGCGTCAAGGCGGTCATCACTGAGAGCTTCGAGCGCATCCACCGCTCGAACCTCATCGGCATGGGCGTCGTCCCGCTGCAGTTCCCGGCGGGCGAGTCGGCCGAGTCGCTCGGCCTCGACGGCACCGAGGTCGTCTCGATCTCGGGCCTCACGGCGCTCAACGAGGGCACGACGCCGAAGACGGTGCACGTCACGGCGGCGCCGAGCGCGCAGTCGCCGGAGGGCAAGCAGACCGTGGAGTTCGACGCGGTCGTCCGCATCGACACCCCCGGTGAGGCCGACTACTACCGCAACGGCGGCATCCTGCAGTACGTGCTGCGGAGCCTGGTCTAGGAAGAAGCCACACGCCCGGGCATCCGCCACGCTCTCGGATGCCCGGGCGTAGGCTTTTCGCCATGTCTCTGCTCGACCAGATCCGCGGACCGCGCGATCTCGACGGACTGACCGACGAGCAGCTCGTGCAGCTCGCCGCGGAGGTCCGCGAGTTCCTCATCGCGAACGTGTCGAAGACCGGTGGGCACCTCGGCCCGAACCTCGGCGTCGTCGAGCTCACGATCGCGATCCACCGCGTGTTCGAGAGCCCCACGGACCCGATCGTCTTCGACACCGGGCATCAGGCCTACGTGCACAAGCTGCTGACGGGCCGCCAGGACTTCGAGCGGCTGCGGCAGCGCGGCGGGCTCGCCGGGTACCCGCAGCGCGCGGAGTCGATCCATGACATCGTGGAGTCCTCGCATGCCTCGAGCTCGCTGTCCTGGGCCGACGGCATCAGCCGGGCCTTCGCCGTCACCGGGCAGACCGGCCGCCACGTCGTCGCCGTCGTCGGCGACGGCGCCCTCACGGGCGGCATGACCTGGGAGGCGCTAAACAACATCACCGACGACAACGATCGCAACCTCGTGATCGTCGTCAACGACAACGGCCGCAGCTACGCACCGACGATCGGCGGCATGGCGCGCTTCCTCAACGGCGTGCGCACGCAGAAGACGTACCGCGACCTCTACCTCAAGTCGCGCAGCGCCGCCGCCCGCTTCGGGCCGCCGAGCCAGGCGCTGTACCGCGGCGTGCGCGGTGCGATGCATGGATTCCTGTCGCGGGTCACCAACAACGAGCAGCTCTACTCGAACCTCGACATCAAGTACATCGGGCCGGTCAACGGTCACGACATCGCCGCGATGGAGGAGGCGCTGCGCCAGGCGAAGAGCTACGGCGCGCCCGTCATCGTGCACGCGATCACGCAGAAGGGCCGCGGCTACCAGCCGGCGCTCGACGACGAGGCCGACCAGTTCCACGCCGTCGGCCAGATCGACCCGGAGACCGGCACGCCGCTGGCGGCCGCCTCCAGCAGCCCGTCATGGCCCTCGGTGTTCGCGGACGAGCTGCTGGAGCTCGCCGAGCGCAACCCGCGGATCGTCGGCATCACGGCCGCGATGGAGCGCTCGGTCGGCCTGCACCAGCTCGCCCGCAAGTACCCGGACCGGGTGCACGATGTCGGCATCGCCGAGCAGCACGCGGTCGCCTCGGCGGCCGGGCTCGCCTACGGCGGGCTGCACCCCGTCGTGGCGCTGTACGCGACCTTCATGAACCGCGCCTTCGACCAGGCGCTGATGGACGTCGCGCTGCACCGCGCCGGCGTCACCTTCGTGCTGCCGAGCGCCGGGGTCACCGGGCCGGACGGGCCGAGCCACCACGGTATGTGGGATCTCGCGCTGCTGCAGATCATCCCCGGCATCCGCCTTGCCGCCCCGCGCGACGCGAGCCGCCTGCGCGAGGAGCTCGGCGAGGCCGTGCAGGTCGACGACGGCCCGACGGCCGTCCGCTTCCCGAAGGGGAACGTGGGGGAGGACATCCCCGCGCTGCGACGCCTCGACGACGGCGTGGACGTGCTGCGCGAGTCCGCGCGGAAGGACGTGCTGTTCATGGCGGTCGGGCCGTTCGCGCGGATCGCGCTGCGCGCCGCCGAGCTGCTCGAGGCCCAGGGCATCGGGGCGACCGTGGTCGACCCGCGTTGGGTCGTGCCGATCCCGCGCAGCATCGTGGAGCTGTCGGCGGACTACCGGATCGTGATCAGCCTGGAGGACGGCATTCGCGTCGGCGGCATCGGGACCCGGCTGCGGCAGGATCTGCGCGCCGCGGGCATCGACACCGCCGTCGACGAGCTGGGGCTGCCTGACGAGTTCATCACCCACGGCACCCGCGACGAGATCCTGGAGGATGCGGGGCTCACGGCCCAGCGCATCGCCCGCGATGTCGTCGAGCAGGTGCTGGGGGCCAAGGTGCCCCGGGCCCGCGGCGAGGCCGGCGAGCCGTCCGACACGCGTCCCCTGCCGCAGATCCGGAGCTGAACGGGCGCGGACTACCCGACGAGCTCCTGCTGCTGCGCCCGATTCGCCGCCCCGAGGATCACCGGGGTGTGGAAGGTGCCGCCGAACACGCGTCGGCTCGCGCCGACACGGTCGAGGTACGGCGTGAGGCCGCCCATCTGGAAGGGATAGCCCGCGCCGAGGATGAGCGCGAGGTCGATGTCCTCCGGCGCCGAGACGACGCCCTCCTCAAGCATCCGATGCACCTCGTCGGCGAAGCCGTCCTGCACGGCCTGCAGCACCTCCGCCGTGCTGTGCGGCCGGCCGCCTGGGGTGAGGTTCGCCCGCACGAGGCGTTCGGCGTCCTTGCTGATGCCCTTCGCCTTGCCCTTGGAGTCCTTCTCCCGCAGGGACCCGAGCTCGGCGAGGCGGTGCAGGTTCTCCGAGCGGTAGAAGCGCTCCGGCCACGCCGCGTGGTGGGTGTCGAGCACGTGCGCGCCGACCTTGAGCCCGACCAGATCGAGCAGCTCCGAGGGCGGCATCGGCAGGCCGAGCGGCGCGAGCGCCTCGTCGACCGTCTCGAAGGAGGTGCCGTCGTCGACGGCGCGCATCGCCTCGCCGAGCACCTTCGCCAGCACGCGGTTCACGACGAAGCCCGTGGAGTCCGTCGTGACGATCGCGGTCTTCCTCAGGTTCTTCGCGACCGCCATCGCCGTGGCGAGGGTCGTCTCGTTCGTCTTCGGGGCGTTCACGACCTCGATGAGCGGCATGACCGCGACCGGGTTGAAGAAGTGGAAGCCGACGAGCCGTTCGGGGTGCTCGAGCTCGGCGCCGATGGCGTTGACCGAGAGCGAGGAGGTGTTCGTCGCGAACACCGTCTCGGGCGAGACGATCTTCTCGAAGTCCGCGAAGACGTCCTGCTTCACCGACAGCTCCTCGAAGACCGCCTCGATGACCCAGTCGCAGTCGGCGAACTCGGAGCGGTCGGTCGTGCCGTGCAGCAGCGCCTTCAGCCGGCCCAGCTGGTCGGGGCTCAGCCGGCCCCTGTCGGCGAGCTTCTGCAGCTCGCCGCGGATGTAGGCGAGCCCCTTGTCCACCCGCGCCTGGTCGAGGTCGGTGATGACCACGGGCACCTCGAGGCGGCGCAGGAAGAGCAGGGCGAACTGGCTGGCCATCAGGCCCGCGCCGATGACGCCGACCTTGCCGACCTTCCGCGCGAGCGAGCTGTCCGGCGCGCCGACGGGGCGCTTGGCGCGGTGCTGCACGAGGTTGAAGGCGTAGATGGATGCCGCGAACTGGTCGCCGGAGATGAGCTCGGCGAGCGCCTCGTCCTCGCGGGCGAAGCCGGCCGCGATGTCGCCGTCCTTGGCCTTGGCCAGGAGGTCGAGGGCACGGTACGGCGACTTCGGCACGCTTCCGATGCGGCTGCGCACCGTGTCGGTCGCGATCTTGATCGCCATGGGCCACTTCACCGTGCGCTCGATGCGACCGGGCTGATGCGGGCGCTCGACTGTGACCGAGCCCCCGAGCACACCGTCGGCCCACCTCAGGGAGTCCTCCAGGAAGTTGACGTGGTCGAACTTCGCGTCGAACATGCCGAGCTCGAAGGCATCCGTGGCGCTCAGCATCCGGTTCATCTTCAGCGGGTTCTCGAGCACGACCTTGAGCGCGTTCTCGATGCCGATGAGGTTCGGCAGCAGGGTCGCGCCGCCCCAGCCGGGGATGATTCCGAGGAACACCTCGGGCAGGGCGATCGCCGCCGCCGAGGAGTCGACCGTGCGATACGTCGAGTTGAGCCCGATCTCGACGCCGCCGCCGAGCGCGAGGCCGTTGACGAAGGCGAAGGAGGGCACGCCGAGCACGCCGAGCCGGCCGAGGGTCGAGTGGCCGAGCTGGGCGAGCAGCTTGGCGGCCGCCGCGCTCGGGATGTCGTTCACCTTGCTGAGGTCGGCGCCGGCCGCGAGGATGAACGGCTTGCCGGTGATGCCGACGGCGTCGATCTCGTGAGCGGATGCCCGCTGCGCCAGCTCGTCGAGCACGGCGGCCAGCTCCACGAGCGTGGCCGGGCCGAGGGTGCTCGGCCGGGTGTGGTCGCGCCCGTTGTCGAGGGTGATGAGGGCGAGCCGCCTGCCGCTCGGCAGTGCGATGTCCTTCACATAGGAGTGCGTCACCACCTCGTCCGTGCTGAGCTCCAGCAGCGGGGTGAAGTCGAGGCCGCGGTACTGCGTCGTCGGGTCGTTCGTCATCGAACTCGCGCCTTTCCGTGTGTGTGCGTCATGCCTGACGGCCGTTCCAATTCGGGTTCTCCCAGATGACGGAGCCGCCCTGGCCGAGGCCGACGCACATCGCGGTCAGGCCGTAGCGCACCTCCGGATGGTCGGCGAACTGCCGCGCCAGCTGCATCATGAGGCGGGGGCCGGATGCCGCGAGCGGATGCCCGACCGCGATCGCGCCGCCCCACGGGTTCACCCGCGGGTCATCGTCGTCGAGGCCGAAGTGGTCGAGGAAGGACAGCACCTGCACGCTGAACGCCTCGTTCAGCTCGAACAGGCCGATGTCCTCGATCCTCAGACCGGCCTTGCGCAGCGCCTTCTCGGTGCTCGGCACGGGGCCGAGGCCCATGACCTCGGGCTCGACGCCCGCGAAGGCGAAGGTGACCAAGCGCATCTTCGGCGTCAGACCGTACTGCTTCACGGCGTCCGAGCCGGCGAGGAGCGACATCGTCGCGCCGTCGGTCAGCGGCGAGGAGTTGCCCGCCGTGACCCGCCCGTGGGGGCGGAACGGGGTCTTGAGGGCCGCCAGCACCTCCATGGTGGTCTCCGGGCGGCGCCCCTCGTCCTCGGTGGCGAGGCCCCATCCCGCCTCGCTGCGGATCGCCACGGAGACGAGGTCAGGCTGGATCTCGCCGGCCCGGTAGGCCGCCTCGACCTTCTGCTGGCTGCGCATGCCGTAGCGGTCGCTGCGCTCCTTGGTCAGCTCGGGGAAGCGATCGTGCAGCCGTTCGGCCGTCCGGCCCATGAACAAGGCGTCCTCGCCGACCAGCTTCTCTGTGAGGAAGCGCGGGTTCGGGTCGGCGTCCAGGCCCATCGGATGCCGGCCCATGTGCTCGACGCCGCCGGCGAGTGCGACGTCGTAGGCGCCGAAGGCGATCGCGGAGGCCATCGTCGTGACGCTCGTCATCCCGCCCGCGCACATGCGGTCGATCGCGAAGCCCGGGACCGACGTGGGCAGGCCCGCGAGGATCGCCGCGGTGCGGCCGAGGGTGAGCCCCTGGTCGCCCTGCTGCGTGGTCGCGGCGACCGCCACGTCGTCGATGGCGTCCTTCGGCAGGCTCGGGTTGCGCTCGAGCAGTCCCACCATGGCCTTCACGGCCAGATCGTCCGCCCGGGTGCCCCAGTACATTCCCTTTTCGCCCGCACGCCCGAACGGCGTCCGGGTCCCGTCGACGAAATACACCTCGGATGTCATGGCCACACTGCCTTTCCCCATCTTCGTGGACTCGGGGTCGATCCTAGGAAGCCGTCCGCAGCGTCGCGCGAATCGACTGTCGGAACCTACGAAGCGCTCTCGCTCTCTTCGGCGGCCGGCTGTTCGGCCTCCACAAAGGCCGCGGCGATCAGCTCCGCCGTCGCCTCGATCTGCCACGGCCGGGCCCCGCCCGCGACGAGCGCGTCGCGCACGGACTCCACGGTGACGACGGCGGGCGGGGTCCACGCCGTCCGGCGCAGCAGCTCGGGCGTCAGGACGTTCTCGAGGGGGATCTGGTGCTCTTCGGCGTAGGCGGCCACCCGTTCGCGGGCGAGCCGGTATCGCGCGTCCGCACTCGGATTGCGCTCCGCCCAGGCGCGCACGGGCGGGATGCTCTCGCCCGAGGCACGCGGGGCGGGCAGTGCGTCCGTGGTGCGACCCGCCTCGACGGCGTTCCACCAGCGATCGATCTCACTGCGGCTCGCCCGACCGGTGAACTCCTTCAGGCCGGCGAGATCGCGCTTGGACGCGGGCAGTGCTTTCGCGACCGCCGTGAGCGCGGCATCCGGCACCAGTCGCCCCGGGGCGACGTCCCGCTCGCGGGCCAGCGCGTCCCTGGCCAGCCACAGCTCGCGTGCGACGGCGAGATTGCGCAGCCCGCGCACCGCGTGGATGCCCGAGAGCCGCCGCCACGGATCGGCCCGAGGCACCTTCGCCTCCTTGACGAGCTCGCCGTGGAACTCCTGCCGCGCGATCTCGGTCTTGCCCTGCTCCTCGAGCAGCTTCTGCACCTCGTCGCGCAGGTCGACGAGCAGCTCGACGTCGAGCGCGGCGTAGACGAGCCAGGACTGGGGCAGCGGCCGGCTGGACCAGTCGGCGGCCGAGTGCTCCTTCGCCAGGTGCACACCGAGCAGGCTCTCGACCACGGCGCCGAGGCCGACGCGGGGCAGGCCGAGCAGACGCGCCGCGAGCTCGGTGTCGAAGATGCGCCGCGGGTCGAGGCCGACCTCGCGCAGGCAGGCGAGGTCCTGGCTGGCGGCGTGCAGCACCCATTCCTCATCGACGATCGCCTGCTGCAGCTCGGTGAACTCCGGACCGATCTGCGCGGCGAGGGCGATGGGGTCGAGGAGGAACACACCGGCCCCGCGGCGGAAGATCTGGATGAGATACGCCCGCTGGGAGTAGCGGAACCCGCTGGCCCGCTCGGCGTCGACGGCGACGGGTCCGGTGCCGCCCGCGAGGGCCGCGACCGCGACCGCATACTCCTCAGCGGTGGCGGTCACCTGGTACGGGGTGGTCTCGCTGTTCTTCTCAGGACTCTCTGACGTCACTGGGCTCTCTGATTCAGGCACGCTTGGTCTTGGGCCTCCGCATTGAGAGTACGCTCACACCTTCGGCCGTCGGAGGGATGCCTGCGAGCATGCAGACCAGGTCGCCCCACGCCTCGACGTGCACACCCAGATCGGCATCCGCCGGCGTCCAGGAGGCGCGCAGCTCGATCTGCGCCCCGTCGCCCTGCTTGGCGAGCTCGCCGAAGCCCGTCGAGATGATCTTCGTGGCGGTCCCTGATGCGGCCGTGTAGCCGGCCTCCCGCGAATCGAGCGCATCGATGAGCCAGGACCACGTCACATCCGCGAGGAAGGGGTCGAGCCCGATGTCGGTCTCGAGCGGGGCCTGGGCGAAGCAGACCACCCGGAAGCGGCCGCCCCACTCCTCGGGCTCGGCCGGGTCGTGCAGCAGCACGAAGCGCCCGGTGCCGAGGTCGGAGTCGATGCCGTGCCGCAACGGCGTGACGTCGGCGGCCAGGGCGAAGGACTCCGGCGCAAGCTGCCCGGGCGCGCTGATCGTCGTCAGGACGAGCTCGGGGCGGATGACGGCACTCTTGATGGAATCCAACGCGGTGGTGAACTCCCGAGACGCCGCGGGCCCGGACGGTGTGGACGACACAGCATGAACATTAGAGTTCTAGGTGAGAGTCCGCGAACAGGCACGCCGCGTGAAGGCGCGCGAAGGGGGTCCAGATGGCGGGATGGCGTCGGCGCATCGGAGTCCCGCTCGCCTTCGCCGGCCTCGGCGCCCTCACCTTCGCCGCCGTCTCGGCCGCATCGGCGGTGCTGATGGCACGCGTCGTCCTCACCCCACCGCGCCGGCGCGACGAGAACGTCGTCGTCAAGGCTGTCGCCCCCGACTCCTCCGTGATCACGCTGTCGGCGACGCCGGACACGCTCCTGCGCGGCGAGTACAGCTTCTGGTTCGACCAGGACGCGGGACACGCCCGTCTCGGCATGATCCTGTCGCGCAGCGGCGTCACCGTGACCCGCCGGGTGGAGCGGGTCAGCTTCGGCGATCTCACCCGCGCGCGGCGCGGCCGCATCAGCGGCTGGTGGTACGTGCGCCCCGAGGAGCTCGGCCTGCCGGTCAAGTCGATCGGCATCGACACCGACGGGGGAGTGGCGCCCGCCTGGCGCTTCAACGCCCCCAAGGGCGACGACGGGCTGCGTAGCGGCAAGTGGGCGATCCACGTGCACGGCCGAGGCACTCAGCGTCAAGAGTGCCTGCGGGCGATCCCGGTGTTCCGCGAGCACGGCTGGACGAGCCTCGTCATCTCCTACCGCAACGACGGCGACGGCCCGCGCAGCGACGACGGGCGCTACGGCCTCGGCTCCACGGAATGGCGCGACGTCGAGGCGGCGATCGAGTATGCCGTCGACCACGGCGCGACGGACATCGTGCTGATGGGCTGGTCGATGGGCGGCGCGATCTCGCTGCAGGCGGCGACCCGCTCGGTGCACGCCGAGCTGATCCGCGGCATCGTGCTGGACTCGCCCGTCATCGACTGGGTCGACACCCTGCGCTATCAGGCGGGGGAGATGCACCTGCCCGACCCGATCACCGAGAGCGCGCTCAAGCTCCTCGACGCGCCGTGGGGCGGCCGGCTCACCGGGCAGGCCGCGCCGATCGGGTTGCCGGAGCTCGACTTCGTGCAGCGGGCGGACGTCCTGACGAAGCCGATCCTGCTGATGCACAGCGACGACGACGGCTACGTGCCCGCCTACGCCTCACGGGCCCTCGCGGCCCGCCGGCCCGACATCGTCACCTTCGTGCGCTTCACCCGCGCGCGTCACACCAAGCTGTGGAACTTCGACCAGAAGAAGTGGACGAAGGCGATCAGCAGGTGGCTGGAGCAGCTCGAGGTCGGCGACGGGACACCGACGCCGCCCGAGGTGTGAGCGTCACCCGGTGCTCGAGCCCGTCCGGCGCTTGAGCGTCACCTGATGCTTCGTGCGGCCGAGCAGCGCCGCCATGCCCCGCAGCCGCAGTGGCGAGACCGCCTGGGTGATGCCGAGGGTCGCGGGGAAGTCGTCGGGCACGGCGAGCACCTCTTCGGCGCTCAGCCCGCTCAGGCCCTGCACCAGGATCGACGCGAAGCCCCTCGTCGTCGGGGACTCGCGCGGCGCCGTCACGAAGAGCTGCACGACGTCCGCCTCATCGACCTCGACGAACATAAAGACCGGGCTCTGGCACTCCGCCACCCGCTCGAACAGGTCGGGGTGGTCCCGGTACCGCTCCGGCAGCTCCGGCAGCTCGTTCGAGAACTCGAGCAGGAGCTGCAGGCGCTCGCCCATCTCCACGGCGAGGAACTCGTCCCGGATCTCGGCGAGGGCCGCGGGAAGCACTGCATCCGTCACAGAGCCATTATCCCGCGACGGGCACCGTCCCGGGCTCGCTGCCCGTGGCGATCGGCACCCGCACGGCCGAGCCCCACTCCGTCCAAGAGCCGTCGTAGTTCCTCACGTTCTCGAAGCCGAGCAGGTGCGTGAGTACGAACCAGGTGTGGCTGGAACGCTCACCGATGCGGCAGTACGCGATGACGTCGTCACCGGGCTTCAGTCCGGCATCCCCCAGGTACACGGCCTCGAGCTCCGCGCGGGGCTTGAAGGTCTGGTCGGGCGCGGCGGCGCGGGCCCACGGCACGGAGGCGGCGGAGGGGATGTGGCCGGGCCGCAGCGCGCCCTCCGTGGGGTAGCCGGGGATCTCGGTGCGCTCGCCCGAGTACTCCTCCGGGCTGCGCACGTCGATGAGCGGGCCGTGCCCGAGGTGGGCGAGGACGTCTTCGCGGAAGGCGCGGATCGCGGCGTCGTCCCTGACCACGACCGGGTACTGCGCGGGCTCGACCGCCGGCTCGTCGGTCGTGAGCTCGCGGCCCTCCGCGATCCACTTGTCGCGGCCGCCGTCGAGCAGCCGCACGTCCTCGTGGCCGAACAGGGTGAACACCCACAGCGCATAGGCGGCCCACCAGTTGCTCCGGTCGCCGTAGATGACCACGGTGTCGTCGCGCGAGATGCCCTTGGCTGACAGGACTTGCGCGAAGCGCTCCCCGTCGATGTAGTCGCGCACGATCGGGTCGTTGAGGTCGGTGTGCCAGTCGATCTTCACCGCGCCGGGGATGTGGCCGGTGTGGTAGAGCAGCACGTCCTCGTCGGACTCCACGACCTTCAGCCCCGGTTCGCCGAGATGCTCCGCGAGCCACTCGGTCGAGACGAGGCGCTCGGGGTGGGCGTAGGCGGCGAACTTCTCGTTGTCGTCGACGGCGACGGTCATGCTGCGCTCCTTGATTAGGCTGGCTGTACTGACTCCGGTGGCAACGCTAGGCGTGCGCACATCCTTCCGCACCCCTCCCTCGCCGGCGCCGGGTAAGACTTCGACACATTCGCAACCACACGTGAAGAGCGCATGACGACAGACGCCCTCGGCACCTCGCCGCTGACCAGCCTGACCCAGCTGAATCCGAGCATCACGGGCGAGCAGATCGCCGCGAGCCTCACACCCCCCGCGCAGTTCACGCACGCGACTTTCGACAACTACCGCCCCGACGTCGACTACCCCTCGCAGCAGCAGGCGGTCGAGCTCCTGCGGGCCTTCTCGGCCGCCGGCAACGCTCCCGTCGTGAAGTCGGGCGGCTTCCTCGGCTTCGGCCGGAGGAAGAGGCCGGCGGACGGCGGCATGAAACCGGGCGTGTACCTCGACGGCGGCTTCGGCGTCGGCAAGACCCACCTGCTCGCGGCGCTGTGGCATGCGGCATCCGGCCGGAAGTATTTCGGCACCTTCATCGAGTACACGGCGCTCGTCGGCGCGCTCGGCTACGCGAAGACGGTCGAGCTGCTGACCGGCAGCTCCCTGATCTGCATCGACGAGTTCGAGCTCGACGACCCGGGCGACACCATGATGATGACGCGGCTCATCGGCGACCTCGTCGCGGGCGGCACGCGCTTCGCCGCGACGAGCAACACCCCGCCGAACGCGCTGGGGGAGGGCCGCTTCGCCGCGAGCGACTTCCTGCGCGAGATCCACGCCATGTCGGGCAACTTCGAGACGATCCGCATCGACGGCCTGGACTACCGCCGTCGTGCCACGACCGGTCAGGCGATCGTGACGGATGCCGCGGCCGCCGCCGCAGCCGTCGAGGCGGTCCGCGCCCGTGGCGGCGTCGCCACGCAGGACGACTTCCTCACCTTCGTCGACCATCTCGCGAAGGTGCATCCCTCCCGGTACATCCGGATGGTCGAGGGGATCGACCTCGTCGCCCTCGACGACGTCGTCGAGCTGCACGACCAGATGCAGGCGCTCCGCCTCGTCGCCTTCATCGACCGGGCCTACGACGCCGAGCTGCCGATCGTGGCCTCCGGCGTCCCGCTCTCCGAGGTCTTCGACGAGCCGATGCTGAACGGCGGCTTCCGGAAGAAGTACCTGCGCTCGGTGTCCCGAATGATCGCCCTCACGGCCGCCGCACCCAGCGAGTAGCCCGAGGATTGCCACCCGTTTCAGGGTGGCCGGAAACACGATGTTTACATTCGGCTTTTCGTCGTAACCAGCACGAAACACATTCCCCTAACGAGCGAAACGTCACCTCGCGAGACTGTCACGGTCCCTGCAAACAAGAAAGAGGTGGCCATCTCTCATGGTTCTCGCTGACGCAACGACGGACGCCATCACAACGAGTGTCAACTCGCTGTGGCTACTCGTCGCCGCCGCACTCGTCCTGCTCATGACCCCCGGCGTCGCCTTCTTCTACGGCGGCATGGTCCGCGCCAAGAGCGTCATCTCGATGATGATGATGAGCTTCGGCGCGATCGCGCTGATCGGCGTGCTCTGGGTCCTCTACGGCTACTCGATGTCGTTCTCCTCCGGGAGCGACTGGCTGATCCCGCACGTCCTCGGCAACCCATTCGCCTCGCCCGCGCTGATCCCGCAGCTCACGGCGTCCGACGGCGGGCCCGACCTGAACGCGCTCGCCTTCGCCGGCTTCCAGGCGACCTTCGCGATCATCACCGTCGCGCTGATCTCCGGCGCCATCGCCGACCGCGCCAAGTTCGGCTCGTGGATGATCTTCGCCGGCATCTGGGCGACGGTCGTCTACTTCCCGGTCGCGAGCTGGGTGTTCAACTTCACCGCCGGCGGCAAGAGCGACCTCGGCTTCCACTTCGGCGGCCACGGCTATTCGGACGGCGGCTGGATCGTGCAGGGCCTCGGCGTGAACGACTTCGCCGGCGGCACCGCCGTGCACATCAACGCCGGTGCGGCGGGCCTCGCCCTCGCCCTCGTGCTCGGCAAGCGCGTCGGCTTCAAGAAGGGCATGGCCGCACCGCACAACGTGCCGCTGACGCTCATCGGCGCCTCGCTGCTCTGGTTCGGCTGGTTCGGCTTCAACGCCGGCTCGGAGGCCGGTGTCGACGGCATCGCCGCCCTCGCCTGGATCAACACCCTGGCCGCCCCGGCCGCGGCGACGCTCGGCTGGCTCATCGCCGAGAAGATCAAGGACGGCAAACCGACCTCCATCGGTGCGGCGTCCGGCGCGGTCTCCGGCCTCGTCGCGATCACCCCGGCCTGTAATATCCTCACGCCGTTCTGGGGCATGGTGCTCGGCATCATCACCGGCTTCGTGTGCGCCTACGCCATCGACCTGAAGTTCCGCCTCGGCTTCGACGACTCGCTCGACGTCGTGGGCGTCCACTTCGTCGGCGGCTGGATCGGCACGCTGTTCATCGGCTTCTTCGGCAACGGCATCGGCCTGTTCATGACCGGCAACATCTACCAGCTCGTCGTCCAGTTCGCCGGCGCGCTCGCGGTGTCCATCTGGTCCTTCGGCATCGCCTGGCTGCTCGGCACGGCGATCCAGAAGACGATCGGCTTCCGCATCACGACCGAAGACGAAGTCGCGGGCGTCGACACCGTCGTCCACGGCGAAGAGAGCTACGCACTCGATCCGGCGATCTAGCCGAACGCACCCCCGTCTGGGCCGCCGGATCCGTCCGGCGGCCCTTTCCGTTAACCGACTGCAACGGATGCCGCTCCCGATGTTCACCCGACACCAACGCCCACGTCACTGACGGTCCACCCGCGCTCGCGAACCTGCCAGCGTGCAGAAGCTCACTCGACGGGCGGTTCTGATCGGCGGAGCGGGCGCGCTGGCGCTGGCCTTCGGCACGGGGGAGTTCGTGACAGCGCGGGCCGCGGGCACCGCGCAGGAGCCGCGGTACGTCGAGGGCACGACGCTCGCCGAGGCGGCAGCACCGCAGGGGAGGGGCGGGTACCGGCGCCTGGGCTCCGGGCCCGCCTACACGCCCCGGCTGCGACAGGAGCTCGCGGCACGAGCATCCGCCACGACCGCGCTGACCCCGCTCGCCGCCTTCGTGCAGCTGACAGATCTGCACATCCTGGACGCCCAGTCGCCCGCCCGATTCGAGATGTTCGCCTCCGAGAACGGCTCCGCGTTCCGCCCGCACGAGGCGCTCGGCACGCACGGCGCCGCACGGCTCATCGCCCGCGTCAACTCCCTGCCGGGCGGACCGCACACCGGCCGCGCCTTCGACGCCGTCGTCTCCACGGGCGACAACACCGACAACGGCGAGACGCTCGAGCTGGACTGGTACCTCGCCGCGCTCAGCGGCGGGCGGATCGTCGCGGACTCCGGTGCGCAGGCGCACTGGGAGGGGGTGCAGAACTCGGGCCGCAGCGACTGGTACAACCCCGAGCTGCCCGGTGCCGACCGCTTCACGAAGGCGGGCTTCCCCGAGCTGCCACGCTACTTCGACCGGCTCACCGCACCGCACACGAGCGAGGGTCTGCACACCCCGTGGTACGCGGTGTTCGGCAACCACGACGACTCCGTGACGGGTTCGCTGCCGAACCTGCACGGCGCATGGGACGAGGTCTACACCGGCACCGTGAAGTTCACCGGGTTCCGAGCGGATGCCGCGAACACGGCCATGCGCGAGCTGTGGGTGCGCGCCGCCACGAGCCCCGCCGCCCGCGCGGCGGTGCGCGAGTTCGCAACGCTGCCCGCCCTCGCGGACGACTGGTCCGTCACGGCGGACGCCCGCCGCCGACCCTTCACCCGCGCCGACTACCTCGCCCGTCACCTCGATCCGGCGCACACCGGGCCCGGGCCGCTCGGCCACGGCTTCCACGCGGACGACCTCGCGGCCGGACGCACGTACTACTCCTTCCCGCTCGCGCCGGGTGTGCTCGGCATCTCGCTCGACTCGACGAACCCCGCCGGGCTGTCCCACGGCTCGCTCTCCGACCGGCAGTTCCGCTGGCTCGAGGCGACGCTCGCCGCGCACCCCGACGAGTACACGATCCTGTTCAGCCACCACCCGAGCGGCTCCATGGACAGCGAGCTGCCCGACCCCGACCGCCCGGAGGAGCCGCGGCACCTCGGCGCGGAGGTCACGGCGCTGCTGCACCGGCATCCGCAGCTCGTCGCCTGGGTCAACGGCCACACGCACGCCAACCGCATCCGGCCGCGCCGCGGCCCCGACGCGCGGCACTCCTTCTGGGAGATCAACACGGCCAGCCACGTCGACTTCCCGCAGCACGCCCGCATCATCGAGCTGGCCCGCAGCGGCCGGGGCACGCTGTCGCTCTTCACCACGCTCATCGAGTCGGACGCCCCGTACCGCGCGGCGTACGACGACGGCGCGCAGACGGCGCTCGCCTCGCTCTATCGCGAGCTGGCCTTCAACGATCCGCACCGTGCGCCGGGGCACGAGGGCACCCCGACCGACCGCAACACCGAGCTGCTGCTGACCGACCCCTTCGTGTGAGGGCGCCCGCCCCGGCTAGCCGAGCTTCGCCGCGAGGCGCTCCTCGAGCGCCGTCCGCGTGTCCGGCCACTCCGCCGCCGTGATCGAGAACATCGCCGTGTCGCGGGTCAGGCCGTCCTCGCCGGGCGCGCTCGAGGGCTGCCAGCTCCGCAGCACCCCCTCGAACCTCGCGCCGACCGCGGCGATCCCGGCGCGGGAGCGGGCATTGCGCGCATCCGACTTGAGGTCGACCCGCGCGACGCCCAAGGTCTCGAAGGCATAGCCGAACAGCAGCAGCTTCGACGCCGAGTTGACCGCCCGTCCCTGGGCGGAGGGCACGAGCCAGGTGTGACCCACCTCGACCGCCAGCACCCGGCCGTCCGGCCAGAACCGGGCGTTCAGGTACGAGGTGTGGCCGAGCAGCCGATCGGATGCCGCGTCGAACTGCGCGAACGGCACGTGCGCACCGCCGGCGGCATCCGCGAGCCGCTCCGCGATGTACTCCTCGACGGTCCCCGGCGTCGGGACACGCGTGTAGCCGAAGCTGTCCCGCGGCACCTCCGCGACCGCCGCGCGCATGGCGTCGGCATGGACGACGGTCAACGGTTCGAGGCGGACGACCGAGTTCCCGAGCACCGGGGCGAAGAGAGGCATGGCTCGACCATAGGGCCTGCTCACCGAATACGGGAAAAGCCCCGCTGAGCGGGGCTTTTCTTTGCGGTGGGCGATGCCGGACTCGAACCGACGACCTCTTCCGTGTGAAGGAAGCGCGCTACCAACTGCGCCAATCGCCCGCAACGGTGCCTCTCGATGTTAGCCGACCCGCGACCCGTTTCACGAATCGACGAGGGCCGCCGCGTCGATTTGAACTCGACGCGAATGGTGGGTTATGGTTGACCAGTCGCCGGAACAGCCCCAGGGCCGGAACGGAATGACAATGCGGATGTAGCGCAGTTGGTAGCGCATCACCTTGCCAAGGTGAGGGTCGCGAGTTCGAGTCTCGTCATCCGCTCGAGTGACATACTTCACTCAAAATGTGGGGCGGCTTCGGCGAACCCTGCAGGCCTGGTGGCGTGGCCGAGAGGCGAGGCAGCGGCCTGCAAAGCCGTATACACGGGTTCGAATCCCGTCGCCACCTCCACGCTTATTTCCCGCCTTCCGCTCTAGCCCGCTAGTGTGGTGAGGAATGGGCGCGATTGGCGCAGCGGTAGCGCGCTTCCCTGACACGGAAGAGGTCACTGGTTCGATCCCAGTATCGCGCACAAGACGAAGCCCCCGGATCTCCGGGGGCTTTCTTCGTTCCTGCGGCCATCCCGCTGCGGTCGCTTCGCTTGCGTGCGCTACGGACGCAGAAGGGGCCCCGGGGAGCTGACGCCCCCGGGGCCCCTCGTCGGCTAGCTGACGTCAGCTCTGCGGCTTCCAGGGACCGTAGGGGTCACCGGGCGCCTGGTTCCGAGTCCACCACTGGGCGACGTACTTCACGCCGTTGTACTCGGCCACGTCACCTGCCTGGAAGACCCGGCTCGCGGTCCACAGCGCCGTGCCGTCGGGCGCGGAGGCGATCTGCTCCCACGGTCCGTTCACGTCGCCGGGCTTCTGGTTCTGCGTCCACCACTGCGAGACCCACACGGAGCCGTCGTAGCTGGCCTCGTCACCGGCGTTGTACACCGCCGACGCGCTCCACACGGGCACGCCCGGCGTGTTGCTCACGGTGATCTTCCGGGTGATCGTGACCTTCGCGCCGACCGCGTTGCTCGCCGTGGCGAGCAACGTGTGCACACCGTTGCTCAGCGTCGTCGTGTCCAGCTGGAAGGTCTGCGTGCCGGCCTTCGGCTGGTACGCGTACTGCAGGCCGGTCGAGTCGATCCGTAGGTTGTAGGCCTGCAGCTCCGTGCCGCCCAGCTCCACCGAGACCGGCACGGTGCCGCTCACGGTCGCCGCGTCGGTCGGCGCCGTGAAGCTCAGCGTCGGGGCCGTCGGCGTCACCGCCGGGTTCAGGCCGACGATCACCGGGTCGTGATCGGAGGCCGCGAACGGGTCGCTCGCGTTGAACAGCGGCGTGACGTTGTAGTTGTAGCGGCTGTAGGCGTAGCCGACCGACTCCTGGGCGTTGATCTGCCATACCGTCGCGCTGGTCACCATCTTGGCTGCGGCCGGGCTGGCCAGGACGTGGTCCATCGAGCCCTGGAGGCCGTCGAAGGTGTACGACCAGTGGCTCGTGTCGTACGTCGATCCGAGGTCGGTGTAGCCCTGCGAGTACAGGTACTCCATCGGGTCCTCGTGGGTGTAGGCGTTGAAGTCGCCGACCAGGAAGACCTTGTCGGTGTTCAGCGCCGCGGCCTGGTCCCGGGCGAACGCCAGCATGTCCTGCGCCTGGTGGGTGCGGGTCACGTTGTAGGCGCCCTGGTCGCTGGCCGGGTCGGTGTTCTCCTCGTCGCCCGGGTAGAGGCCGGTGGCGTCGTTCGACTTCGACTTCAGGTGGTTGGCGACGACGAGGAACGCGTCCGTGTCAGCGGCGCCGGCCGCCTTGAAGCCCTGGGCGAGCGGCTCACGAGCGATCGAGAAGTCCTGCCCCGCGCCCGAGAGGTTGTTGAGCACGTGCGAGGCGCCCACCGGGCTGACCGCGGCCGGCTTGTAGATGAACGCCGTGCGGATGACGTCCTGGTCGGCCGTGGCCGGCAGGTCCGCGGCCGCCGGCGAGGGCACGTACGCCCAGACCGTCGAGCCCGCGGCCGCGTTGAGCGCGTCCACCAGGGTCGAGAGCGCCTGGTCGCGGTCCCTGCCGAACTTGACCGAGTTCTCGACCTCCTCGAGCGAGACGATGCTCGCGTCGAGGCCGTTGATGCCGGTCACGATCTTCTCCTGCTGACGGGCGAGGCTCGTGGCGTTGGCGGCGCCACGGGGGCCGGTCGCACCGCAGTCGTCGACCGCGATGTGGTTGCCCGCGCGGTCGTCGTAGTAGCTGCAACCGCCGTAGATGTCACCGGTCTCAGTGAAGTAGTTCTCCACGTTGAACGTCGAGAGCTTGATCTGGCCGCCGACCTGGTCCGGGACGGCGCGCTGGCTGCGCACCTCGCTGAAGGAAACGACGTCGGTGCCTGCGCCGTTCACGACATGCTCCGGCTGGAACTTCCACAGGTCATTGCGGTAGTCGAGGATCACGGGCTCGTTGAACGTCGCCTTGGCGCCGATGCTGACCGTGTTGTCCGCGGTCAGCCACGGCAGCGGGCTGCTGGCGGCCGAGCTGTCCGGGTAGTAGACGGTGCTCGAGCCGTCGTCGAGGGTGATCTGGTGCGCGGTGTTGTAGGCAGCCTGGTCCTGTGCGGCCTGGCTGCCGGCGGTGCCGACGTCGGTGGGCTGTCGCAGGAGCTGGTCGCCCGCCGCGAGCTCGACCTCGCCGTAGAAGTTGGTCTCGTAGTTCTCGTCGACCGTGAAGTCGCCCTGCGGGGCCATCAGCTCGCCCTCGTGGGCTTCCTTCTTGGCGTCCGTGTCGAGCTCGTTCCAGGCCAGCTTGTCCGGCACGACGGCCGGAAGCGCCGTGGCGAGCTCGGTCACGGTCGGGAAGCTGATCTCGGTCTCGCCGAAGTACTCCTGGACGGTGCCGGAGACCGACACGCTCTCACCGACCGTCACCTGGCTGGCCGAGATGGAGCCGTAGACGAACACGGCGTCCGAGGCGCCCGGGGTCGCGTCGTCGGCGGCGGTGCCGCCGGCGCCGCCGGTCTCCAGGAAGAAGCCGTTGAAGCCGCCCGTCGCGTACACGGCGGTGACGACACCGGTGGTGGTGACGCTCTGCCCGTTGAGCGGGGAGGTGTCGGTGTCGGTGCCCTGGATCTGGGCGATGGTCACGTCACCGGCATCGCCGCCGTCACCGGGGTTGCCACCGGTGGAACCCGCCGAGTTCACCGGGGCTGGCGCACCGGTGGTGAAGTCGTTGTGGTTGTTGTCGGTGTCCTGGCCCTCGGGGGTGCGGATCGCGGCGATGTTGGTGCCGAGGTCGGTGCCCTGGCCCTGGCCCTCGAAGGTGTTGCCGTCGCCGTAGCCGAGCGCGTCGATGATGCCCGGGGTGCCGGCGATGTCACCGGTCGGCAGGCTCGGCGCTGTGGTCGAATCCAGCAGCGCCACGAAGGAGCCGAGGTAGTTCAGGTCGAGCGAGATCGTCGCGTCCGGGGTGGGCAGATCGGCGCCGGCGCTGCCGGAGCTCCCCGCGATGAGGAAGTGCCCGTGCGCCGGGATCGAGCCGCTGATCGGGAAGTCGCTCAGCGCGCTGCCCGCCGCGCGGTTGTACACGCCGTAGGCGATCGAGTCGCCGTCGAGGCTGATCGCCGCGTCGGTCGGGTTGTACAGCTCGATGTAGTCGCTCGTGAGCGGCGCACCGCTGTAGCCGCCGTCGCCCCAGACCTGGCTGATGAGCGCGTGGCCGGTGGGGGTGCTGCCCGCCTCCGCGGTCGTGAGGGTGAACGAGCCGGTGGCTGTGGTGTTCGCGGCATCGGTCACGGTCAGTGTGATCGACGCGGAGCCGACGGCGTCGGGCGTGCCGGTGATCTCACCGGTGCTCGCGTCGACGCTCGCCCAGCCGGGGAGCCCGCTGGCGGACCAGGCGTACGGCGCGGAGCCGCCGGTGGCGCTCGGCTTGGCGTCGAACGCGGTGCCGACGGTGGCCGAACGGTCGCCGAGGGCGGCGATCGCGAGGGGGGTGCTGGTGCCGCCGCCCTCGGTCACCGAGGAGTTCTTCGGGGCGGGCGTGACGAGGCCGAAGTCGGCGCTGTTGTCGTCGGTGTCCGCACCGACGACCTTGCGGGCGCCGGCCTTCGAGTTGGAGAGGGCCGCCATCGCGGTGCCCTCGCCGTTGACACCGGCGCCGAACGCGACCGCATCGGCAGTGGTGCCGCCCGCGTTCTTCAGGACGACCGATCCGTCGGTCGCCGACATCGCGATGCTGCCGGACGCGTCGGGCGTCGGCAGCGGGCTGGCGGAGGCGTTGGAGCCGGCGGACTCACCGACCAGGTAATAGCCGTGCGCAGGGATCGAGCTGGCGAGCGTCGTGCTGCCGCCGGAGTTGCCGGCCTTGCTGTAGTAGGTGACCGACCAGCCGGACAGCGAGATCGGCGCGTCCGTGGGGTTGTACAGCTCGATGTAGTCGTTGGTGACCGGCGCGCCCGAGTTGCCGCCGCCGCCGTAGACCTCATCGATGACGACGTCGGTGCCGGCCGGATTGGCGAGCGCAGGTGTGGAGAGGCCTGCGCCGAGCAGGCAGGCCGCGGAAGCGGCGACAGCGGCGATGGTGAGGCGCCGTGAGAGAGCAGAGGGCATTAATGCCCACCTCCAGAGTTGGTGGTGTGTGCGTGCGGGTTGCGGTCACGAAGAAAGCAGACCTCCTTCGGACGTTATGGGTTCACTCTCCGCAACCCGAGTAGCGGGAGTTGAACGGCAGGTGACGGATTCTCGCGAATCCCGGGGCCCCGAGGCATCCGCCGCCCGAGGCTAGAGTTGAGGGGATTCCTTTTCCGCCTCTCAACAGGAGTGATCCAGGTGCCTGATGGCTTCGAGCTCTTCCCCGATCGGAGCGTTGTCGCGATTCGCGTCAACGGCGAGCTGAAGGACAAGGCCACCACGACGACCACCGGCGACGTGGTCGAGCCCGTCGCCATCGACTCACCCGACGGCCTGAGCATCCTGCGCCACTCGGCCGCGCACGTGCTCGCGCAGGCGGTGCAGCAGGTGAACCCGGATGCGAAGCTCGGCATCGGGCCGCCCATCACCGACGGCTTCTACTACGACTTCGACGTCGCCGAGCCCTTCACCCCCGAGCAGCTCAAGGACCTCGAGAAGACGATGCAGCGCATCGTCAACCAGGGGCAGCGCTTCGTGCGCCGTCCCGTCACCGAGGACGAGGCACGCGCGGAGCTCGAGTTCCAGCCATACAAGCTCGAGCTGATCGGGCTCAAGGGCGGCACGGGCAAGTCCGCCGACAACGAGAACGTCGAGGTCGGCGCGGGCGAGTTGACGATCTACGACAACGTCGACGCCAAGAGCGGCGACACCGTCTGGAAGGACCTCTGCCGCGGCCCGCACCTGCCAGACACCAAGCTCATCGGCAATGGCTTCGCCCTGACCCGCGTGGCCGCCGCCTACTGGCGCGGCAGCGAGAAGAACCCACAGCTGCAGCGCATCTACGGCACCGCCTGGCCGAGCAAGGACGAGCTGCGGGCCTACCAGGACCGCCTGGCGGAGGCCGAGCGCCGCGATCACCGCAAGCTCGGCAAGGAGCTCGACCTGTTCTCCTTCCCGGACGAGATCGGCTCGGGGCTGTCGGTGTGGCATCCCCACGGCGGCATCGTCCGCTATGAGATGGAGCAGCACGCCCGCAAGCGCCACCTCGCGCAGGGCTACTCGGTCGTCTACACGCCCCACCTGGCGAAGTCGGACCTGTTCGCCATCTCCGGCCACCTGCAGACCTACGCGGACGGCATCTGGCCGCCGATCCGCATGGACGAGGAGCGGGACGCCAAGGGCAACGTCACGAAGCAGGGCTCGGACTACTACCTCAAGCCCATGAACTGCCCGATGCACATCCTGATCTACAAGGAGCGCGCGCGCAGCTACCGTGACCTCCCCCTGCGGCTCTCGGAGAACGGCACGGTGTACCGCAACGAGCTCTCCGGCGCGCTGCACGGACTCACCCGCGTCCGCGGCTTCACCCAGGACGACGCACACCTCTTCGTCGCCCGCGACCAGCTCGAGGTCGAGGCGACGAAGGTGCTCGAGTTCGTGCTGTCGCTGCTGCAGGACTTCGGGCTCACCGACTTCACGCTCGAGCTGTCGATGCGCGACGACGAGAAGTCGAAGTGGATCGGCGACGAGCAGCACTGGGCCGAAGCGACCGATGCGCTGCGTCGGGTCGCGCTGGCCTCCGGCCTGCACCTCACGGAGGAGCCCGGCGAGGCCGCGTTCTACGGCCCGAAGATCGACCTCAAGACGACCGACGCACTCGGCCGCAGCTGGCAGCTGTCGACCGTGCAGGTGGACTTCAACCTGCCCGAGCGCTTCGACCTCGAGTACACGGCGCCCGACGGCTCCAAGCAGCGGCCGATCATGATCCATCGCGCCCTGTTCGGCTCGATCGAGCGCTTCTTCGCGATCCTGCTTGAGCACTACGCCGGGGCCTTCCCGGCGTGGCTGTCCCCGGTGCAGGTGGTCGGCATCCCGGTCGCCGACGAGTACGCGCCCTACCTCGACGGGATCGTCGCGCAGCTCAGCGCTCAGGGCGTGCGTGCCGAGGTCGACCACTCCGCCGACCGCATGCAGAAGAAGATCCGCACCCACACCAAGGCGAAGGTGCCCTTCCAGCTCATCGCCGGCGACGAGGACCGCTCGCACGGCACCGTGAGCTTCCGCTTCCGCGACGGCAGCCAGCTGAACGGCGTGCCGGTCGAGGAGGCGGTGCAGCGCATCCTGAACGCGATCGCGACGCACGAGCTCGTCAACACGGCTTGGGCGCCGGCGGAGGCGCCTGCGGCAGCGGCAGCGGAAGCAACGGGGACGGCGGAGGCGGAATAGCGGATGGCGCGGCTCACACTCGGGGACTACGACGATCCCGAGGAGAGCGCGGAGCCGCAGGCATCCGTGCAGATCGACGACCCCGCGCACCTGGTCGGCGTCCCCGATGAGTTCCAGCGGCTCTGGACGCCGCACCGCATGGTCTACATCCAGCAGGGCCAGCAGCGGCCGCACGGCGACGACTGCCCGTTCTGCGTCGCACCGACGCTGCCGGACGAGGAGTCGCTCATCGTGCACCGGGGCCAGACGGCCTACGCGCTGCTGAACCTGTTCCCCTACAACAGCGGCCACCTGCTCGTATGCCCCTACCGGCATATCTCGCTCTACGATGAGGCCACGACCGTCGAGGTCGCCGAGATCGGCGCCATCACGCAGACCGCGATGCGGGTCATCCGCCAGGTGTCCCGCAACGACGGCTTCAACCTCGGCATGAACCAGGGCACGATCGCCGGGGCGGGCATCGCGAGCCATCTGCACCAGCACATCGTGCCGCGGTGGGGGGCCGATGCGAACTTCCTGCCGATCATCGCGAAGACCAAGGCGCTGCCCCAGCTGCTCGGCGAGGTGCGCGCGACGATCGCCGGCGCCTGGCCCCGATAGGGCCGGAGGCCCGTCAGCGGATCCTGCGGGGCTCGAACTCCATGCGGGGGTGGGCGTAGTGCTCCTGCGACTCGACCAGCAGCAGCTCGCGGCTCCCTGCGGCGAGGGTCTGCTCCAGCAGGCCGAACACGCTGGAGGCGGTGCGGGCCAGCGCGTCGGCCGCTGAGCGCGTCGCGCGGTAGTGCGCGGTGAACAGCGCGGCCGTGACGTCCCCCGATCCGTTCGCCGTGAACGCCAGCTGCGGGGTCGTGACGATCCAGACGCCCTCATCGTCGGCGACGAGCATCTCGAGCGTGCCGCCCGCGCGATCCGGCCGCTCCACGCTCGTGACGAGCACCGTGCGCGGGCCCAGCTCTCGGGCCCGGTCGACCGACTCGAGCGTGGAGGCGAGGTCGTGCGGCTCGGTCCCGGTGAGGTAGCCGAGCTCGAACTGGTTCGGGGTGATGAGGTCCGCCGCGGGCACGACCCGGTCGCGCAGCAGCACCGGGATCGTGGGGGCGACGAAACAGCCCGACCGTGCGTTGCCCATGACGGGGTCGCACGCGTAGATCGCATCGGGGTTCGCGGCCTTCACCCGGGCGACCGTCTCGACGATGACGTCCGCGATGCCCTCCCCGCCCTGGTAGCCGGACAGGACCACGTCGATCTCGCCGAAGACGCCCCGCTCCTCGATGCCGGCGATCACCTCGCGCACGTCCTCGGGCGCGATCATCGGACCGCGCCAGGCCCCGTAGCCCGTGTGGTTCGAGAAGTTCACCGTGTAGACGGGCAGCACCTCGACGCCGATGCGCTGCAGGGGGAACACCGCGGCGGAGTTGCCCACGTGCCCGTATGCGACGGCCGACTGGATCGAGAGGATCTTCATCATTCGATCCTCCCATCTCTCCGATCCGGGCCCGGACGCACGCGGCGGGCCCGGTTCGCGTGACGGGCCCCGGCACCCGGCCACGGTAGAATCGTGGGCACTATGACCAATGGAGAGATCGGCTCGAGCCGCGTCAAGCGCGGACTCGCCGAGATGCTGAAGGGCGGCGTCATCATGGACGTCGTCACCCCCGAGCAGGCCCGCATCGCCGAGGACGCGGGCGCCGTCGCCGTCATGGCGCTGGAGCGCGTCCCCGCCGACATCCGCTCGCAGGGCGGCGTCGCGCGCATGAGCGACCCCGACCTGATCGACCAGATCATCTCCTCCGTGTCGATCCCGGTCATGGCGAAGGCCCGCATCGGCCACTTCGTCGAGGCACAGGTGCTGCAGGCGCTCGGCGTCGACTACATCGACGAGTCCGAGGTGCTCAGCCCCGCGGACTACGTCAACCACATCGACAAGTGGAAGTTCACCGTGCCGTTCGTGTGCGGCGCCACCAACCTGGGCGAGGCGCTGCGCCGCATCAACGAGGGCGCGGCGATGATCCGCTCCAAGGGCGAGGCCGGCACCGGCGACGTGTCGGAGGCGACCAAGCACATCCGCAAGATCACGAGCGAGATCAACCACCTCACGTCCATGACCAAGGACGAGCTGTACGTCGCCGCCAAGGATCTGCAGGCCCCCTACGAGCTCGTCGCCGAGATCGCCGCCACCGGCAAGCTGCCCGTCGTGCTGTTCACCGCGGGTGGCGTCGCCACCCCGGCGGACGCGGCGATGATGATGCAGCTCGGGGCCGACGGCGTCTTCGTGGGCTCCGGCATCTTCAAGTCCGGCGACCCCGCCAAGCGCGCGGCCGCCATCGTGAAGGCCACGACCATGTACGACGACCCGCAGACGATCGCCGAGGTCAGCCGCGGGCTCGGCGAGGCCATGGTCGGCATCAACGTCTCCGATCTGCCCGCCCCGCACCGCCTGGCCGAGCGCGGCTGGTAGTGGTTTCCCCCAGGGTCGGGGTGCTCGCGCTCCAGGGCGACTTCCGCGAGCACCTCGCCGTGCTCGACGCGCTGGGGGCGGAGGCCGTCCCCGTGCGTCGGCCGGGGGAGCTGGCATCCGTCTCCGGCCTCATCATCCCGGGGGGCGAGTCGACCGTGATGGACAAGCTGTCACGCGCCTTCGGACTGCGCGAGCCGATCGTCGCCGCCGTCAGGGCCGGACTGCCGGTCTACGGCACCTGCGCGGGCCTCATCATGCTCGCCGACCGGGTGCTCGACGCGATCGACGGCCAGCAGACGCTCGGCGGCCTGGACGTGACGGTGCGGCGCAACGCCTTCGGCTCCCAGGCGGACAGCTTCGAGACGGAGCTGCCGATGCCCGTGCTCGGTGATCCCGAGGTGCACGCGGTGTTCATCCGCGCGCCGGTCGTCGAGGCGGTGGGGGAGGGGGCGACCCCGATCGGGACGCTCGCCGACGGACGCGTCGTCGCCGTCGAGCAGGGAAATCTGCTCGGCACCTCGTTCCACCCAGAGGTCACCGGCGACTACCGCTTCCACGAGTACTTCCTCTCGAAGGTGCGCGCGGCATAGTTTGAGCCCATGACCGCCTACGTCGCCCTGCTGCGCGGTGTCAACGTCGGTGGCGTCACGGTCCGGTCCGCCGCGCTCGCGGAGCTGTTCCGCTCGCTCGGCTTCACCGCTGTGCGCACCGTGCTGGCGAGCGGCAACGTCGCGTTCGAGTCCGCGGACGGGACGCACGGGGCGGACGAGACCGGTGAGACGGATGCCGCCGCGCTCGCACGCCGCATCGAGTCGGCTCTGGCCGAGCGCTTCGGCTATGAGGCGCGGATCGTGCTCGTCACGCGGGCGAAGCTCGCGGAGCTCGTGGCGGCGTTCCCCTTCGACGCGGAGCGGGAGGGGTGGCATCCCTACGTGCTGCTCGGGTCGGATGCCGCGCAGCTGGCCGAGCTGCAGGCGGCCGCCGGCGCCCTCGACCCCGCCGACGAGGTCGTCGTCGCAGGGGACGGGGTCCTGTACTGGCATCTGCGCATCGCCGTCGGCAGCACCAACAGCCCCTTCGCGAAGCTCACGGCGAAGACCCGCTTCACGCGCACGACGACGAACAGGAACCTCCGCACGCTGCGGAAGCTGCTCTGACCGCCGCTACGGCAGCGCGACCCGCACGCGGCCGAAGACGATGTCGCCGGCGGCCTCGAACAGGATGCCGGCCTGACCGTCGGGCAGCATCGCCAGGTCGGCGTACGCCGAGGACGTCTCGCGGACGACGGCACCCCGCCCCCACGTCGCGCCGCCATCGAAGGAGGGGCGCAGCGTGAGGCCCCTGCGGGCGCTGCGATGCGCGTGATGCGCCACGAGCAGCGCGTCGCCGCCGAGGTGCAGGATCCCGCCGTAGCACGCCGGCCCGGGGAACGGCATCCGCCAGGACTGGCCGAACACCCGCCCGCCGTCGCCGCTCACCGCGAGCCACTTGCCGCCGCGCAGCTGGTCCCGCATGTAGAGCACGACCCGACCGTCGTCGAGCGGGGCGTGCTGGGCCTCGTTCGTACCCGTCACGCCGACGACGCCGCCGATCGCCCAGTTCACGCCGCCGTCGTCGGAGTAGAACGCGTGCGAGCGATACGGCGCATCGCCGCGGTACGCCGGGTCGGAGTGGTTCGCGGGAATGAGGATTCTGCCGCCGGGGAGCACCTCGACGGAGCCCGGCCCGGTCGCGTACCAGCGCCAGCTCGGCCGCTTGACCTGCTCCGTGATCTCGACGGGGTCGCTCCAGCTGCGCCCGAGGTCGTCGCTGCGCTGGACGTAGACCCGCCGGGTGTCCTCCGCGCTGCCGTCGAGGATCGCCTGCTCGGTGTCACCGGCGAGGTTCCACGTGCTCACGAGCAGGAGGCGGCCGCCGGGGAGCTGCACGGGCACGGGATTGCCGCACGTGTTCACCCCGTCGTCGCATACGACGACCGTTGGCCCCCAGCTCGCGCCGCCGTCACTCGAACGACGCAGCCCGATCGTGATGTAGCCGGCGTCGCCGGGTTCGGCCCGGAGCTCGGCGAACGCCAGGAGGGAGCCGTCGGCACACGCCAGCAGCGCGGGAATGCGGGTGCTCGACGCCTGCACGCCGCTCGAGAAGACAGTCCGCTCGGTCTCGCGCTCGTAGACCACCGAGCCCCGAGCCGTGGTCAGTTCCAACGTCATCGGCCCGACCATAACAGCGGCGGATGCGCGTTCTCCGGATTGACCGGGTCCTCCGGGGCTCAGCGATGCTCGGTCGCGGCCCAGTGCTCCCGCACGATGCCGGCGACGGCGTCGGGGTCCTCGAGCGGGGCGATGTTGCGCACCCCGTACAGCGTGCGGGTGCGTGCGTTCGGCATCCGCTCGGCGACCGCCTGCACCTCGTCCGGACCCCAGCCCTCGCGCGCGTCGCCCGCGACGAACACGGTCGGCGCCTCCAGCCGGAGCGCGACCGGCTCGAGGGAGGGCCGGTCCAGCACGAAGGAGCGGGCAGCCTGGACGAAGCCGCGGCGGTCGACGTGCAGGAATCCGTTCGCCGCCACGCGCACCGCCTCCTCGTCGACGGCGATCGTGCGCTCGGTCAAGATCGAGCGCAGCACGCGGCGGGCGACGAACGGAGGGAAGCCGACGGCGCGGATGAGCGGGAGCGCGTTGCGCAGCTTCCGGCGCTCCCGCCCGGCGAGCGGCCGTGTGGGCGCGCTGAGGGCGACGAGCGAGCGGATGCGTCGCGGCGCCGCCACCCCGGCGACGATGCCGACCTGGCCGCCCCAGCCGTTGCCGACCCAGTCGGCCCGCTCGATGCCGAGCGCGTCGAGCACCTCGAAGGCCGCGAGCGCGCAGTCGTCGATCATGGCCGGGCGGCTGAGCGGCTCGCTCGCGCCGAAGGACGGGCCGTCGATGAGCACGATCGTTCGCACCCGCTTCAGCACGGGCAGCACGCGGTCCCAGCTGTGCGAGTCGACGAAGAAGCCGTGCCAGAGCACGGCGACCTGATCGGGCCCGTCCTCGACCCTCACCCCGAGGCGCCCGAGGCGCGTCGAGAGGGAAATCGGCATGTCCGAAAGCGTATCCGCCGGTGACCGTAGAATTGAACGAACGCATTCTCAACCAGGAGACGTATGTCCGGGCATTCCAAGTGGGCGACCACGAAGCACAAGAAGGCTGTCATCGACCAGCGTCGTGCCAAGTCGTTCGCCAAGCTGATCAAGAACATCGAGGTCGCCGCGAAGATCGGCGGCGCCGACATCAACGGCAACCCGACCCTTGCCGATGCGGTGCAGAAGGCGAAGAAGACCTCTGTGCCCAACGACAACATCGACCGCGCCATCAAGCGGGGTGCGGGTCTGACCGGCGAGAGCATCGACTACGCGACGATCATGTACGAGGGCTACGCCTCCGGCGGCATCGCGCTGCTGGTCGAGTGCCTCACCGACAACAAGAACCGCGCGGCGGCCGAGGTCCGCACCGCGATGACGCGCAACGGCGGCACGCTCGCCGATCCCGGCTCCGTGGCCTACAACTTCAGCCGCAAGGGCGTCATCCTCGTGCCGCAGGAGGGCACGACGGAGGACGATGTGCTCGCCGCGGTGCTCGAGGCCGGTGCCGAGGAGGTCAACGCCCAGGGCGACAGCTTCGAGGTGCTCACCGACGCGGGCGAGCTCGTCGCGACCCGCACGGCCCTGCAGGAGGCGGGGATCGACTACGACTCCGCGGACGTGGAGTTCGTGGCATCCGTCAAGGTCGAGGCCGACGCCGAGACGGCCCGCAAGGTGTTCCGTCTCATCGACTCCCTCGAGGACAGCGACGACGTGCAGAACGTCTACACCAACCTCGACATCTCGCCCGAGGTCCAGGCCGAGCTCGAGGCCGACGAGGACTGATCCCCGGTGACGCTGCGGGTGCTCGGGGTCGACCCAGGGCTCACGCGCTGCGGCTACGGGGTGATCGACGCCGACCGCGCGCCGAAGCTGGTGCGGGTCGGCGTCGTGCGCACTCCGGCGGATCTCGAGCACGGGCAGCGGCTCGTGCGGATCCTGACCGGGCTGCGCGAGGTGATCGCGGACACGGCGCCCGACGCGATCGCGCTCGAGCGGGTCTTCGCGAACAACCAGCGCAACACCGTGATGGGCGTCGCGCAGGTCTCCGGGCTCGTCATCCATGAGGCGGCGAGCCGGGGGATGCCGCTCGAGCTGTTCACGCCGAGCGAGGTGAAGAGCGCCATCACGGGCTACGGCGGCGCCGAGAAGGCGCAGGTGGGGGAGATGGTGCGTCGCATCCTGCGCCTGACGGCGGTGCCGAAGCCGGCGGATGCCGCGGATGCCCTCGCCCTCGCGATCGCCGCCTCGTGGCGCGTGGCGCGGGGCATCCCGAGCGGGAGCGCGCGCGCCGTCGCCCCCGCGGGCGCGGGCGTCACCGGGGCGCTGACGCCGGCGCAGCAGGCCTGGCTCGCGGCAGAGAAGTCGACGCGGAAGCAGTTCTGAGCGGCTCCGGCGATCTCCGGGGGCGCTCGGAGCAGATCCTCGCGGCGCGGGCCCACTGAACCTTTGTTCGAGTGTCGCTGAGCCGCGGTGCCGGAGCGGGCGCATAATCTGGGGCCATGATCAGCTCTCTGCGCGGCATGGTCCTGCGCGCCTCCGGCTCCGAGCTCGTGCTCGAGGTCGCGGGCGTCGGCTACCTGGTGAACGTGACGCCCGAGCACGCGCTGTCGCTGCGCCTGGGCGAGGAGACGCTCGTGCACACCACGCTGATCGTCCGAGAGGACGCGCTGTCGCTCTATGGCTTCGAGGACGTCGAGAAGCTCGGCGTGTTCGACCTCCTGCTCGGCGTGAACGGCGTCGGCCCCAAGTCGGCGCTCGGCGTCCTGGCCGCGCTCACCCCCGATCAGATCGCCTCCGCCGTCCAGGCCGATGACGACGGGGCCTTCCGCAAGGTCAGCGGCATCGGCCCGAAGACCGCCAAGCTCATCGTCCTCTCGCTCTCCGGCAAGCTGCACGTGACCATGAAGGCCGCCGCGGCACCGGCCGCGAAACCGGCGACGACCGTCGGCGACGACGTGCGCGTCGCCCTCGTGGGGCTCGGCTGGGCCGAGAAGGCCGCAGCCGAGGCGGTGGCCGAGGTGATGGCCGAGCTCGGGGATGCCGCGGCCGAGGCCACGCAGGCATCCGTGCCCGCCCTGCTGCGCCGCGCGCTCGCCCTGCTCGGGCCGGCCGCGGCCCACCAGCCCGCCCACCACCCCGCAGGGGCGGCGCGATGAGCGACGACCCGACGACGCCCGGCGCCCAGAACGAGGCCGAGCTCGCCTTCGAGGGCGCGCTGCGCCCCAAGAGCCTGACCGAGTTCGTCGGGCAGACGAAGGTCCGCGGGCAGCTGCAGCTGCTGCTGACCGCCGCGCGGCTGCAGGAGCGCACGGCCGACCACATCCTGCTCGCCGGCCCGCCCGGACTCGGCAAGACGACGCTCGCGATGATCGTCGCCACGGAGAGCGACCGGCCACTGCGCATGTCGAGCGGGCCGGCCATCCAGCACGCGGGGGACCTCGCCGCCGTGCTGTCCTCGCTCGTGCCCGGCGAGGTGCTCTTCATCGACGAGATCCACCGCATGGCCCGCAGCGCGGAGGAGATGCTGTACCTCGCGATGGAGGACTTCCGCATCGACATCATGGTCGGCAAGGGCGCCGGCGCCACGAGCATCCCGCTCGACCTCGCGCCCTTCACCCTGGTCGGCGCGACGACCCGCTCCGGACTGCTGCCGAACCCCCTGCGCGACCGCTTCGGCTTCACGGCGCATCTCGAGTTCTACTCGGACACGGAGCTCGAACAGGTGCTCGACCGCGCCGCGCGCATGCTCGAGCTCGACGTCGATCGCGAAGCACTCGCCGAGATCTCCGGTCGCAGCCGCGGCACCCCGCGCATCGCCAACCGCCTGCTGCGCCGCGTGCGCGACTACGCGCTCGTGCACACCGGGCGCGCCGACATGGGCGCCGTGCGCGCCGCACTGGAGCTGTACGACGTCGACGAGCTCGGCCTCGACCGGCTCGACCGCGCCGTGATGGAGACGATCCTCATCCGCTTCGGCGGCGGCCCCGTCGGCCTGTCGACGCTCGCGGTCTCCGTGGGGGAGGAGGCGGAGACGATCGAGTCGGTCGTCGAGCCGTTCCTCGTGCGCATCGGGCTCATCTCGCGTACTCCGCGCGGGCGCGTCGCGACGTCGCGGGCGTGGCGCCACTTCGGGCTGGAGCCCAGCCGACCGGAAGGCGGCGCTCAGCAGCCGCTTTTCACCGATAACCTATAATCCTTCGGGAGGCCACTCGGCCCGGCAACACCCGCACGTGAGGTGAATGCTTCCCTCACACCGAAAGGACTTCCCCCCTTCTCATGGGCAACAACTACCTGATCATCGTGATGGTCGTCATCATCGGGTTCTTCTTCTTCTGGACCTGGCGGAACAACCGCAAGCGTCAGCGCGATGAGGCGGAGAAGACCTCGAAGCTCGTCGCCGGCGCCGAGGTCATGACCAATTTCGGGCTGTTCGGGACCGTTCAGTCGCTCGACCTCGAGAACAACAAGGTCGTGCTCGAGGTCAGTCCCGGTACCTTCATGACGGTGCACCGCCAGACCATCGCCCGCATCGACGGTCCCGCCGCCGAGTCCGACGCGGACGCGCCGGTGGATGCCGCGAACCCCTCGACGTCGGCGAGCTCGATCGACGAGGCGAACGCGGCCGCAAAGGCCGCGGCCGACGCCGCAGGAGGAGCTCCGAAGGCCACGAACACCGACCAACCCGAGTTCGGCGAGCGGATCACCCCCACCTCCAAGAACGACGACTAGCCCCTCCCGAATCCCAGCCGTAGGGCGCACCCGAGGAGCGCCCCGGCAGAAAGCTGAGTTCCGCCCGTGGCCAAGACGTCACCCGCCCGGCACGCATCCCGTTCCCTGATCTGGCTGGGCGTTCTCATCGTCGCCCTCATCGCGGCCCTGGCCAGCGGCGTGATCTGGGGAGGCGCCACCGTGGCGCCGAAGCTCGGCCTCGATCTGCAGGGCGGCACGGAGGTCATCCTGACCCCGGCGCTCGAGAAGGGGAAGCACGTCACGAACGACGAGCTCGACCAGGCGGTGTCGATCATACGCCAGCGCGTCGACGCCTCGGGCGTCTCGGAGTCCACCGTCTCCAAGCAGGGCAGCTCGAACATCGTGGTCGATGTGCCCGGCAAGATCGACAAGGCCACCCAGGACCGCATCAGCGCCTCCTCCAAGATGGAGCTGCGGCCGGTCCTGCTCGAGACGAGCCCCGCGAGCACCTCATTCACCGGAGCGGACGGCAAGACGACGCCGTACCCCACGCCGGCGCCGACCCTCGCGAACACGCCGACGGCCAAGCCGACCGATCCCAGCGACCTCAGCTACGTCACGCCCTACCTGCAGGCCCAGTACAACGCCTTCGACTGCTCCACGCTGAAGAGCGCGGCGACAAACATCGCTCCGGCCGCCCAGCCGCTCGTCACCTGTGACAGCACGGGGTCCACGAAGTACCTGCTCGGCCCGGTCGAGGTGGAGGGCAACACCATCACCAACGCGACCGCCGGCATGGTGACGAGCCAGCAGGGCGTCAACACCGGCCAGTGGGCGGTCAACCTGACCTTCAACTCGAAGGGCGCCAAGGCCTTCGACGCGGTCAGCGTCCGCCTCAACAAGTTCTACGCAGACATGCAGTCGACCGGCCAGCAGGACCCCCGTGCCCAGTTCGCCTTCGTGCTCGACGGCAAGGTGCTCGAGGCGCCGCAGATGCAGGGCGTCATCACGGGCAACTCCTCGCAGATCACCGGAAACTTCACGCAGACGAGTGCGCAGAGCCTCGCCGACCAGCTGAAGTTCGGCGCCCTGCCGGTGAGCTTCAAGCTGCAGAGCTCCAACACGATCTCCTCGACGCTCGGCTCCACGCAGTTGCTGTCCGGTCTGATCGCCGGCGCGATCGGCCTGCTGCTCGTCTTCGCCTACACACTGTTCCAGTACCGCACGCTCGGCTTCGTCACGATCTTCTCGCTCGTGATCGCCGCGGTGCTCAGCTATGTGACGATCGACCTGCTGTCCTGGCAGATCGGCTACCGGCTCTCGCTCGCGGGCGTCGCCGGCCTGATCGTCGCGATCGGCTTCACCGCCGACTCCTTCATCGTCTACTTCGAACGCATCAGGGACGAGCTGCGCGAGGGCCGCGGCCTCGAGTCCGCGGTCGATGCGGGGTGGAAGCGTGCCCGCCGCACGATCTACGCCGCGAAGAGCACCAACATGCTCTCCGCGATCGTGCTGTACTTCCTCGCGGTCGGCAACGTCCAGGGCTTCGCCTTCACCCTGGGCCTCACGACGATCATCGACATCATCGTCGTGGTGATGTTCACCCACCCGGTGCTGCTGCTCTTCGCCCGCACCTCCTTCTTCGCCTCCGGGCATCCACTCTCCGGGCTCGATCCGAGCGCGCTCGGCGCGGTCTACCGCGGTGCGGGCCAGTTCCGCCCCGCGGTCGCCGTGAGCGCGACGAAGCTCGCCTCCTCCAGCCGCGAGGCCGCCAAGCGGCAGACCATCGCCGAACGCAAGGCCGCCGAGCTCACCGCCGCCGGCACCCGTCGTGACGGAAAGGACGACTGATGGCCTCCCGGTTCCAGCAATTCGGCAACGACCTCTTCACGGGCGCGCGCTCGGTCGAGTTCGTCGGCCGCCGCCGGCTCTGGCTCAGCATCTCCGCCGTGCTGATCATCATCTGCATCGTCATCCCCGTCGCCCGTGGCGGCTTCAACTGGGGCATCGACTTCCGCGGCGGCTCGCAGTTCCAGGTCGCGCACACCTCCTCGACGAGCCAGGCCATCGCGACCAAGGCCGTGCACGAGGTCAAGCCGGATGCCATCGTGCAGGTCTCCGTCGTGAACGGGGACGGCGTGCGCGTCACCACCGACCAGCTCAGCTCGAGCCAGACCAGCGAGATCACGCAGCGGCTCGCCAGCGGCTACAGGGTGGAGCAGAGCGAGATCACCTCCTCCTTCATCGGCCCGGCCTGGGGAGCGGATGTCTCGCGGAAGGCCCTGCAGGGTCTCGGCGTGTTCCTGATCCTGGCCTTCATCGGCATGGCGCTGTACTTCCGCACCTGGAAGATGTCGCTCTCCGCGATCATCACCCTGTTCCACGACCTCGTCTTCACGGCGGGGGTGTATGCCGCGACGGGCTTCGAAATCACCCCCGCGACGGTCATCGGCTTCCTGACGATCCTCGGCTACTCGCTCTATGACACGGTCGTCGTCTTCGACAAGGTCCGCGAGAACACGACCGAGGATCGGGACAAGCTCAGCCGCACCTTCGGCGAGTCGGTCAACCTGGCCGTCAACCAGACCCTGGTGCGCTCCATCAACACCGCCGTCATCGCGGCGCTGCCGGTCGCAGGCATCCTCTTCATCGGCTCCTTCGTGCTCGGCGCGGCGACCCTCGAGGACATCTCGCTGTCGCTGTTCGTCGGCATCCTGATCGGCACGTACTCCACCGTGTTCGTCGCCGCGCCGCTGTACGCGTGGATGCGACAGGGGGAGCCGGAGATCGGAAAGCACGACCGCCGGGTCCTCGCGGCCCGCGCCAAAGCCCCCGTCGACACGGAGAGCGTCGCCGCCACGCGATAATGGAGTAAGGAGGCGGTGCGCATGGTCGATACGACGACAGGCAATCAGACCGCCTCACTGCGCCGTCTTGTGCCCCGGCTGTTCTCCCGTGCGCAGCAGAACGGTGCGCTCGACACCCTCCTGAAGACGGTGCGGCAGCATCATCCACGTGCCGACATCGCCCTGATCGAGCGGGCGTACGCGACCGCGGAGAAAGCCCACCAGGGGCAGAAGCGTCGTAGCGGCGAGCCGTACATCACGCATCCGCTCGCGGTCGCCCAGATCCTCGCGGACCTCGGCATCGGCTCGAAGACCATCGCCGCGGCGCTCCTGCACGACACCGTGGAGGACACGGACTACGCGCTCGACCAGCTCACGACGGACTTCGGCAGCGAGATCGCCATGCTCGTCGACGGGGTGACGAAGCTCGACAAGGTCAAGTACGGCGACAGCGCCCAGGCCGAGACGGTGCGCAAGATGATCATCGCGATGTCCAAGGACATCCGCGTGCTCGTCATCAAGCTCGCCGACCGACTGCACAATGCGCGCACCTGGGGCTTCATGCCGACCGCGAACGCCGAGCGGAAGGCCAAGGAGACCCTCGAGATCTACGCGCCGCTCGCGCATCGCCTCGGCATCCAGACCATCAAGTCCGAGCTCGAGGACCTGAGCTTCGCCGTGCTGCAGCCGAAGCTCTACATCGAGATCGAGAACCTCGTCAAGCAGCGCTCGCCCGAGCGGGAACGGGTCGTGCAGCAGGTCATCGACATGATCGACGAGGATCTGCGCTCCGCGCGCATCCGCGGCAAGGTCGTCGGCCGGCCGAAGCAGTTCTACTCGATCTACCAGAAGATGGTCGTGCGGGGGCGCGAGTTCGACGAGATCTACGACCTGATCGGCATCCGCGTGCTCGTGAACACCGTGCGCGACTGCTATGCCGTGCTCGGCCAGATCCATGCGCGCTGGACGCCGATGCCCGGCCGCTTCAAGGACTACATCGCGACGCCCAAGTACAACCTGTATCAGTCGCTGCACACGACCGTGATCGGGCCGGCCGGCCGCGCGGTCGAGATCCAGATCCGCACCGAGGAGATGCACCAGCGCGCCGAGTACGGCGTCGCGGCGCACTTCAAGTACAAGGAGCGGGTGAACGGCGGCAAGGATTCCGGCTCCAACGTCGACGCCGACTTCACCTGGCTCGCGCACATCACCGACTGGCAGGCCGAGACCGAGGACCCGAGCGAGTTCCTCGACTCGCTGCGCTACGAGATCGGCGCGAAGGAGGTCTACGTCTTCACGCCGAAGGGCAAGGTCATCGGTCTGCCGCAGGACGCGACGCCCGTGGACTTCGCCTACGCCGTACACACCGAGGTCGGCCACCGCACGATGGGCGCCAAGGTCAACGGCCGGCTCGTCCCCCTCGACTCGGAGCTCGCCACGGGCGACGTCGTCGAGGTGTTCACCTCGAAGAACCCGGACGCCGGCCACAGCCAGGACTGGCTGAACTTCGTCAAGAGCCCCCGCGCGCGCAGCAAGATCAAGCAGTGGTTCACGAAGGAGCGCCGCGACGAGGCGATCGAGCAGGGCAAGGATGCGATCGCGCGGTCGATGCGCAAGCAGAACCTGCCGCTGACGCGCCTGATGAGCCCCGATTCGCTCACGGAGGTCGCGACCACGCTGCACCTCGAGGGCGTCGAGGCCCTCTACGCCGCCGTCGGCGAGGGCCACGTGTCGACCCAGTCGGTGCTCGAGAAGCTCGTCGCCGGACTGCAGGTCGAGACCGAGAGCCCCGTCAGCGAGGTGCCGCCCACCGTCCGCGGCCGGCGACCGCGCACCTCGAGCGACTCCGGCGTGCTCGTGCGCGGGGCGCCCGACATCCTCGTCAAGCTCGCGAAGTGCTGCACCCCGGTGCCCGGCGACAAGATCGTAGGCTTCATCACCCGTGGTTCGGGCGTCTCGGTCCACCAGGCGGACTGCCACAACGTCAAGAGCCTGATGGACGAGCCGGACCGCATGATCGAGGTCGAGTGGGCGGAGGAGAACAAGGGGATCTTCCTGGTACAGATCCAGGTCGAGGCGCTCGACCGCTCCGGCCTGCTCTCGGACATCACCCGCGTGCTCTCCGAGCACCACGTCAACATCCTCTCCGCGACGGTCTCGACCTCGCAGGACCGGCTGGCGCTGTCGCGCTACGTCTTCGAGATGGGCGACACGACGCACCTCGACCGGGTGCTGAACGCCGTACGGCGCATCGACACGGTCTATGACGTGTACCGGGTCAGCGCCGGCTAGTCGCACTGGTGTTAGTCGCGGCGAGCACGTAGCCGCTCTGCTGATGGCCGGCTAAACGCGCACCTCGCGTCCCCATCTCCGGATGCGGTCCAGCGCACGCAGCTTGCCGGGGGTGCGCCCGAGCTGCACGGCGACGGTGATCGCCTCGGCGATGGTCGCCGGGGAGCGGCACAGCAGCCGGACCGCCTCGCGCCGCGGTGGGCAGACGGATGCCTGCAGAGCCACATCCACGACGGTGCGCGCCCGGCTCGTGACCCGGACACCGCCGAGCTCGACGATCTCCTCCTCGGGGACGGTCGTCTCACGCAGCGAGATCCGCGCGGTCGGCAGCAGCCTGCCCCGCGCCTCCCGGCGGATCGCGGCGGTGTGCACGCGGGGCGGGCGGTCCAGGCATCCGTACACCCACAGCGCGGTGTCGAGCTCGGCGGTCATCCGCTCGTCGAACAGCCCGGCGAGGGCGCGCGCCCGGTTCTGAGCGAGCTCGGGCTCGTCGACGGCGATGACCGCGTCGTCAAGCGCGAAGGCCTCGCCGTCGAGTCGCAGCGCCGACAGCTCGGCGACGGGCAGCTCGAGACGCGTGAGCACGGCGGGCAGGCGCATGCCGAAAGTCTTGCAGCAGCATCCCGGCACCGCGCGCTCCCGGCGCAGCTGTGGATAAGTCGCGACGAACGTGATCACCCAGCCACAGCGAAGCGGCTACGTGCTCGCCGCTTCGCGCAGCGACCCGCGCCCGGCAAGGACGAGCGCGACGATAAATTCAGCGCAGCGCGTTCAGCCACGCCCGGCGGGCGTCGATGGCCTCCTGCGCCTCGGCGATCGCCTTGGGGTCACCGGCCGCCTGCGCGTCGGCCAGCTCGCCCTCGAGCCGCTCGATGGCCTCGGCGAGCTGGGCGGCGAGACCGGCGCTGCGCGCCTGCTTCTCCGGGTTGTTCGCGCGCCAGTGCTCTTCGTCCAGCTTGCGCACCGCCGTCTCGACGCGGCGCAGCCGGTCCTCGATGACGCGCACCTGTTCGCGCGGCACACGGCCGATCTCGTCCCAGCGCCGCTGGATGTCGGCGAGCCGCGACTTCGCGATGTCCCGGTCGGTCTCGTTCACGATCGGTTCGGCCTCGTCGAGCAGGGCGAGCTTCGCGTCGAGGTTGCCCGAGTACTCCTCGTTCTCGACAGCGTCGGCCTGCGCCTTGGCCGCGTAGATCTGATCGCCGGCGGCCTTGAACCGCGCCCACAGCGCGTCGTCGTCGCGCTTCCCCGCGCGCCCGGCGCGCTTCCAGTCCTCCAGCAGATCCCGGTACTGAGGGATGCCACCGGTGCCGAGGGGCACGAGGGCCTCTGCGCGCTCGATCAGCTCGGTCTTCGCGACCCGGGCGCCGCGGTGCTGCGCGTCGAGCTCGGCGAAGAAGGCCTTGCGGTTGCGCTCCAGGGTCGAGCGGGCCGCGCGGAACCGCTTCCACAGCTCGTTGGCCTCGTTCTTCGGCAGGCGCGGGCCGTCCTTCTGATGCTGCTGCCAGCGGCTGAACAGCTCGTCGAGGTCGGCGCTCGCGCGCTTCCACTGCGTCTTGGCCGGGTCCTCCGCGGCGAGGGTCTCGACCTCGACGACGATCTGCTCGCGCACCGCGATCGCCTCGGCGAGAGCGGCCTGCGCCTCGGCCGACTGCTGCTCGGTCAGTTCCTCGACGGCACCGCCGAGCCGGTCCAGGCGCGTCACGAGGGACTCGAGGTCGCCCACGGCGCTCGCGCCGACGATGCTCGACTTCAGCGTCGTCACCGACTTCGCGATGTCTCCGGCGGGCGCGCCGCTGCGTGCACGCTGCTCGAGGATCGACACCTGACCGGCGAGGTCGGCGTACTTGCGCTCGTAGTACGCGAGCGCCTCCTCCGGCGTCGCGCCGGGGAACTCGCCGACGGCGCGCTCACCGTCGCCTTCGCGCACGTAGACGGTGCCGTCCTCGGCCACACGACCCCAGGGCTGCTGTTCGGAACTGGACAAGATGCTCCACCTTGCTCACGGATCGGCCGAAGGACAGGCCGATGCTGACACTCGTCCGTCAGCCTATTGCACCGGAGGGGTGGCGCGCCGAGCTACTTGATCGTGAAGCCCGTGATGGTCGTGGCGACCTTGGGCGCACCGTCCTGAGAGCCGTCGCTCGTGCCCTTCGAGGTGACGCTCGAGATGAGTTTGTCCAGCCCGCTCGTCACCTGGCCGATCACGGTGTAACCGCCGGCGGCGTCGGAGGGGATCGTCGTGTCGCCGTAGACGATGAAGAACTGGCTGCCGTTGCTGTAGGCGTTGCCGCCCTGACGGGCCATCGCGATGACGCCCTTCTTGTAGACGTTGTCCTTCGGGGCGTTCTCGATCGGGCCGTAGCTGTAGCCGGGGCCGCCCGTCGGCCCGGCCGCGAGCGTCTTCGCACCGCCGCACTGGAGCACGTCGAAGCCCGAGCCCGTGGTGAGGCGGTGGCAGACCGTGCCCGTGTAGAAGCTCTTCTTGATGAGGCTGATCGTCGAGGACACCGCCTGCGGCGCGGCCTTGCCGTCGAGCGTCACGCCGAGCGGGATGTCCTTGTTCAGGGTCAGCGTCCCCGTCCAGTTCCGGCCCGCGGCGAGGGACTTGGACGGCACGTCGCCCGAGTTCGCCCCGCTGGGCGTCGGCGTGGGGGTCGCGCTGGCGGTGGGCGTCGCGGTGGCGGTGGCCGAGGGCTTCGCGACAGGCTTCCCGGGGCCGGCGCCGAAATACGTCAGCTGCAGGCCGACGGCGGCCGCGGCGACCACGACGATCGCGATGCCGGCGATCCAGTTGTCGCGCCTGCGGCGCTTCCGCCCCGTCTCGTGCACGGTCTGCCGGGCCTGATAGGCACGGAGTCGTTCCCGAGCGATGCGGGCTTCGCGGTCGTTCTTGGAGGGGGCCACGCGGCGGGTCCTTTCAGAGGCGTCGGCTCGAACTTTATCCGCTGCGGTTATGCGCGCCGAAATCCGCCCGCGATGCGAGCGTCGCGGGGCGAATGTCCGCCTTCCTCGTACACTTGTTCTATGACGGACACGCGGGTGGGGCTGCGCCAGGGCGCGACCCCGCTTGCCGTGCGCATGCGGCCCAAGAGCCTCGACGAGGTGGCGGGGCAGCGCCAGCTGCTGAAGCCGGGCTCGCCCCTCGTCGCCCTCGCGAACGACAAGACGGGGGAGCGCGGCTCGGTGTCGGTGATCCTCTGGGGACCACCGGGAACGGGCAAGACGACCCTCGCGCAGGCGATAGCC